>JBDHHQ010000075.1:0-22313 GCA_039589315.1 Gemmatimonadota bacterium | reverse complement strand
TCCCCTCCTGGGTTGGATGAATCGAGCAGTGGCGCTCTGATCTTTCCTTCCTCTCGCTGAGAGGTCCAGGAGGGGGCCTGCATGAGTATCAAGCGATTGCTGCAGACGCGGTGGGCGGGAACGGCTCGGAGGCTCCTCGTCGCCGCGCTCCCACGGAGCGATGAGCCTTGATCGCTTGCTCCGTTCACACCGAGGGTGTTCACGTCGCTGCGCGCGTCAGCAGGTAGGTCGCGCCGTAGAATCACAAGTCCGTTAGGAAGCCCCCTCTCACGATCGTTCGGTGAGCCGCCGCCGTATGCGAGTCATGACGTCCCACCTTCGGGCCCACCCTATGACGAGGGTCGCTGCGATCGCCATCGTGGCGAAGGCGGCGTTCAACCCGACATCCACGAGGTCGTAGACCCTGTTGGGGAGGAACGCTTGGATGCCTTCGTCGAGCCAACCCAAGAGGGCCGTTGCTACTAGGGCGAGCAGGGCTGGGACCGGGACCCGACGACCGTTCCGGCGGCGCTCGCTGAGAGCGTGGTAGATGAGCATGGCCACGAGGCCGTACTCGAACAGGTGGGAGCGTGCTTCCGGAACAGGCATCCGGATCAACGTCGTGAGATAGACGGCCACTACACCGACTGCGGCCCCGGTTTCGGCCCGGCCCGGACGCGTCTTCGTCCAATGCACTGCAATGACGACCCCCACGAGGAGCAGGATGGCGGTGGTCGTTACCCCCAACAGGTTTCGCTCCCGCAGTGCCACAGCCAGCTCCTGAGCAGGGCTCAACGTGGAGTAGATTGCCACCAAGACGACCAGGGTCCAAAGCCAAAGGCGGCGCTCCCGGTCTGAGCTGAAGCGGGAACCCTCAACGGGACCTGCAACGTTCCCGGCGACGGGTGGGGATCGGTCCGACGGTCCCCGGGCCATGATCAACGGAACGATCAGCATGACGACGAGGAGTGCGTAGAAGAACAGTTGTCCCTCCAGTCCCACGAGAGGGGGGGCATCGTCCGCGACCTCATCCTCCTGGCCGGCGGCGACTCCGAACAGGCGCCCCCGGGCATTCACGCCGATGCCGCCGAAGGCGAGTCCATGGACTTTCCGGGCCTTGGAGCCGATGATCCCCAACATCATCCCATTGTATTCAGCGTCCGGACTCTCGCTTGGATTCCAAAGGGCCAGATTGAGGCCGTTGACCCGTTCGACCCGCCGGTCCATGACGTTGATCCGTATGCCGGTGAGGCGGCTAGAGTCGCCGAGGCTCAGGCCGTACCCGGCTACGGCGACGTCCAGGGCTTGGGCTGCGGCGCTCTGGAGCGGAACGAGGATCAGAGCGGCGAGAAGGACGCACGGTTTCATCTCGCGCTCCCTGGTTGCTCAATCGTCGACTCACGACAGCCGGAGGGCTCCGCTGATATCGTCGGGTCGCTCTACGTAGCCCTGCCCGCGCGCTCAGACCGCCGCACCTCGTCCTCCTCCTATGGCCACCACGAAGTACCGACGATGAGGTGAGCTGACTTGGCTTGGGTCAGAGGAAATCTCTGGGTAGCTCAACCGCCGACGCACGATAGCTTCATCACCATTGTAAGTCATTGTACGTAGCAAAACCCGAGATTCTACGAAGGCCCCGACGCGGCTGACGAGATCCAGTTTCCATGATTAGCTGTGGGATACGCTTCGCTTGTTACCGGGCCAGCCGCGCAGCATCTATAAGCGGAAGCAAGTCGAGAGGGCGCAGCCCCGGGGCAGGTGCGCCCATACCACGCCATCGACCGAGAACTTCGATAGACCTATGATATCTTTCGAGCGGTCCGCTGACGGTTTCCGAGATCGCTCGCCGCACGGGACTGACGCAGCCTAATACATCGAATCATTTGGCCTGCATGCTGGGCTGCGGCCTCGTCGCTCGAGAGCCCGACCGGCGATTTGCCTACTACCGGCATTCCGATGAAAGCGTCTCCGTCCTCCTGTCCGTGGCAGATCGAGTGATCTCACAAACCGCCCACAACATCCTGGAATGCCCTCATTGCGGTACCGCCCTCTGACGATCTCGGGGGCCTTTCCAGCGGCTCTCGCAATCCTCTTTGTCAGCCTCGTCCCCAACGTATCCCAAGCCCAGATCGCGACGGTCACGGTTCGGGCGGAGGACTCGGCCGGCCCCGTGGAAGAAGTCAGGGTCACGGTCGCGGGGACCAGCAGCCTTACCGACGCCGACGGCACCGCCCGGTTCAGGCTTCCGCTCGGCGAGCATGTGATTCAGACGGAGGGGATCGGGTACGCGCCCTCCCGAGTCACCCTTCTTCTCAGCGCCCCTGCGGACACGCTGGTCGTGGTCCGGCTGGCGGCGCAGGCGGTGGAAACCGAAGGCATCGTGGTGACGTCCGCGCGAACGGTGCGGCGCATCGAAGACCAGCCGATCCGCGTCGAAGTCGTGTCCCGAGAGGAGGTGGAAGAGAAGCTCCTCATGACGCCCGGTGACATCGCGATGCTCCTCAATGAGACCGCGGGTCTGCGGGTGCAGCCCACCGCGCCCTCCCTGGGCGGCGCCAGTGTCAGGATCCAGGGCTTACGCGGTCGCTACACGCAGATCCTCTCGGATGGGCTGCCCCTCTACGGCGGTCAGGCGGGTGCGCTCGGCCCGCTGCAGGTGCCGCCTATGGACCTGGCCCAGGTGGAGGTGATCAAGGGAGCCGCCTCGGCGCTCTACGGGCCAACCGCGCTCGGTGGGGTCGTCAATCTCATTTCGCGTCGCCCGGAGCGAGCTCGGGAGGTTCTCTTGAACCTGAGCACGCTTGGGGGGACGGACGCCGTGGGATGGTTGGCCGACGAGCTGACGGATCGGTGGGGGTACACACTTCTGGCCAGCGCTCATCGGCAAGACCATGCCGATGTGGACGGCGACGGATGGGCGGACGTGCCCAGCTTCCGAAGACTCGCCTTGCGTCCCCGGCTGTTCTGGAACGACCAGCAGGGAGGATCCGCCAATGTGACGATCGGAGCGATGCTCGAGGACCGAACCGGCGGCACCCTGCCGGGACGGGTTACTCCCGCGGGAACACCCTACCGGGAGGCGCTCGAGACCCGACGCCTCGACGGGGGCTTCAACGGCCGGAAGCTGATCTCCGATCGACTCAGCCTATCGGCGCGGGCGTCCGCTTCCGTTCAGGGCCATGATCACCGATTCGGCGCGACCCGGGAGAGAGACGAGCATCTCACCGCATTCGCGGAGCTCGTTCTACAAGGACAGGACGGGCGGCACCTGTGGCTCATCGGTACGGCGTTCCAGAAGGACAGGTACGAAGCGCGCGACTTGCCCGTTTGGTCATACGATTACACCGTGCCGGCGCTCTTCCTGCAGGACGAGTTCGAGGTGTCGGACCAACTCACCGTCGCGGCGAGCCTGCGCTACGATCACCACAGCCGCTACGAGGGGGCGCTCAGTCCCAGGGTGTCGGTCCTCGGCCGCAGGTCTGGATGGGTCGTGCGGGTGTCCGCGGGAGCCGGATATTTCGCGCCCACGCCGTTCACCGAAGAAACCGAAGCCGTCGGGCTGTCCCGCCTCGTATCCACGGACCCGTGGGTGAAGGAGCGGGCCCGCAGCGCGATGATCGACGTGGGACGCAACGTGGGACCAGTGGAAGTGAACCTCAGTGCCTTCGGCTCGGCGATCCACGATCCGGTGCAGACCCTGCGGCCCGGCGATGGGACTCTTTCGATTCGCAACGCGGAAGAGCCGGTGCGTACCTGGGGCAGTGAAGTGTTCGCAGCGCTTCACCAGGGATCGGTCCACCTCGTAGCGTCGTACACCTATCTGCGATCCACGGAGCCCATGCCCACCGGGGCCGGCCGCCGGGACGTCCCCTTGACGCCGCGTCACGCAGTCGGGATCGTCGGGGCCTATGAACAGCCCACGGGACGGTTCGGGGTGGAGCTTTACTACACAGGTCTCCAGTCGCTGGATGAAGACCCGTACCGGTCGACCTCCGAGTCCCACATCGTTCTCGGATTCCTCGTCGATCGCCGCTTCGGTGTCTTCCGGCTGTTCCTGAACGCGGAGAACATCCTCGACACTCGGCAGACCAGGTGGGACGCTCTGGTCCGGCCCGCTCAAACACCGGATGGTCGGTGGACGACCGACGTATGGGCACCGCTGGAAGGAAGATCCTTCAACGGCGGCGTGTGGATCAGCTTCTGAGGCTCGCAGGACAAGCTGCGCTCCAACACAAGCGGATTGCTGCAGACGCGGTGGACGGGAACGGCTCAGAAGGCTCCTCGGCACGGTGCTCCTCGGAGCGATGAGCCTTGATCGCTTGCTCCGGTCACACCTACGGTGTTCACGTCGCCGCGCCGTGGGCGGCTAGGTCGCGCAGCAGGGTCGCAAGTCCGTTGGGCATTGCCCGGGCCACCCGCACACAACTGGCCGAGCAACGTTCTCCGAGGCTGCGGACTGGATCCACCTGGAGAGGTCAGCCCCTGCCTCCAAGCAGCTCCTGCGCCTCACCGCTGGTAAGCCCCACCTCGGCCACGTCCGCACTGGCGTCGAGCGATTCTCGCTCCTACGCCATTCTGGCCAGTGCCAGCGAACCAGCAGCGGAGCCCGCACCCGCCAGTGCGAACACGGGGCCCAACACCACAATCTCCAGTGTCTCCCCTGCAAGGGCCGCGGCCCCGACGAAGATCGCGGACAGCAAGAGAACCCCAACGGCCCCCCACGCGGCAAAGCGCGGAAGCGACATCTGATCGAACCTGCGACGGCCCTCGACAATCCCGGGCACCCCCGAGAACGTGGCGCCAGCAAGAAAGCCGAAGAACCCAAAACCGAGGGGAAGCGGGACGGCGGCGGCGTCAAGACCGACTACCAGCAGGAGCATGAGACCCGCGCCGAACCATGCGACTGCCCAGGTCAGGCCCATCCCGATTGCACCCCGGATGCGTCTCAGCCACTTCTTCATTACTACCTTCCTGTGCACTTGGACCTTCTACCACCGATGCTGCCGATCAGGTCTACGTCGCGAGAACCTACCATTGGAGGTCTCCGGCACGGGGAGATCGTGAAGTCGGCCACGGCAGGTCGTTCGCACTGTCAGGCGTTAGGCGGCTTCCTGCCGCCAAAAGGGCTGTTGTCTCAGCGATCCCCATGAGGTAACATGGCGCCTCGACCACCCTCACGCCGGAGTGACAGCTCATGACCGACACCGCAACCACCACGATCACGGAAGCGACTCTCGCTTTGATCACCCGCTTCGAGGGTGGATTCAACACGCGCGATATCGATGGCATGATGGCCGACATGACCGAGGACTGCGTCTTTGAGCATGTCGCTCCTGAGGCCGTCAGCTTCGGCCGCCACGAGGGACAGGAGGCAGTGCGAGCGGTCTGGGAGTCGCTGGATACACATTTCCCGGGCTACACAATCGACGTAGACGACATCTTCGCCGCGGGAGACCGGAGCGCTTGCCGTTGGACGATGAAGTGGCCGCAGCCGGACGGGAGCCAAGGCTCCGCGCGCGGCGTGGACATCTTCACGGTACGTGACGGCAAGATTGCCGAGAAGCTGACCTACACTACGCTCTGATCGGCGAAAGCGATCTGCGACTTCGTGTGCACGTTGGGCCGTTAGGGCGCCCTACGGCAGATCCCGTTGAGCTCTCAGGGAGCCTCTGCTTGCCCCATGGGAGGGTGGTACTCATCCTGAGCCTTAGCCCAGAGTCTACGATCCCGGGTGAGTTTGGCTCGGGGCGCTCAGCGCAATGCTCTTCAGGTGCGGCCTCGAGGAGGATCGCGATGCGGTTCAGGTGGCGTACGTTCACGTGCGCGAGGTCGTGGTGAGCGAAGGGGACGGCGTGCAGGCCGGCCAACCGGTCGCGAGGATCGGGAACAACGGCGACTCCCGTAACCCCCACGTCCACATCGGCGCCTTCCGTGGCGAACTATTCTCGGACGATGCCGTTCCGCTGCAGATCCGAGTAGATCTGGCCACGATGGGGCGACTCGGCGGATCGCCATGAGACGACTGAGGACTTGTGTTGTCTGACGGGGGCACTGTCTAATAAGGAATCGCTGCTGTCCGTTTTGGCGAGACTCTTTGCGACGAGCTCTCGCTGTGGCGCGGTAGTCCCGAGTGGATGGCCGTTTATCGATCGTTCTTTGACGCCGACGGGATCGATGCGGCCTGGAGTCTGGGCGAGATCGACGCGGCCGAAGTGGCCGCCGTCCTGGCTCGGTTTCTTCCGGGCCCGTCAACTGCCGCAGGCCGTGGTCACGGTAAACCCGGCGATCTTCCGGCAAATGGCGGCTGGCTTGGCGTGAACGGTCTACTCGTCCCGAGCAGATGGCGCGCTACAGGACGTTTCGACGACGGTCGAGGGTCGTGTTCAGTCTGGTAATAGTGCCGGTCACGGCCCAACATGCCGGCGAGCTGGCAGGGGCGTGAGGGTGACGGCGAAGCCGTTGGTTGATGAGAGCAGGCGGGCCCACGCCTCGGACCAGGGTCTGGTCGGAAGGTCTCGGACTCGGAGGGCTCCGTCTTGGCGGAGCGGAACGAGGGGCTTGCTGTCCTTTGCAGCACAAAGTACTTGACGGCCCCAATGCTTCGGCCGACATTTGTATCATGCTGAGACTCTCTCAAGTCCATCAGAGCTCGGAGCCCATCGCCTTGGGCGACCGAGCCATGGAGGATTTGCGCTTCATCCGTCGGACGATGGAGCGGGGCGCCGCCTTCACGGCGGTTCCGGGATGGGGTGGCGTCGGAATGGGACTCACCGCACTGGCTGCCGCGGCGCTCGCTTCAGGCCAGCCGACCGCTGACGGCTGGCTTCTAGTCTGGACCCTCGAGGCGTTGCTCGCCGTGGCGATCGGGGCGGTTGCAATCCACCGGAAGGCGCGCCGAGCGGGTCTTCCCGTCTTTTCCGGAGCGGGTCGCAAGTTCCTACTGAGTTTCCTGCCGCCTGCTCTCGCTGGAGCGGTACTGACGGTAGCGCTTTGGCAGGGCGGAGCTGAGTCACTTCTTCCGGGGGTATGGCTTCTCCTCTACGGCGCCGCCGTCGTAACGGCCGGCACCTTTTCGGTCAAGATCGTCCCCGTGATGGGGATCTGTTTCATGGTCCTCGGAGTGTTTGCGCTTCTCGCGATGCCTGCCGCCGGTGATCTCTTGATGGCCGTGGGATTCGGGGGGCTGCACATCCTCTTCGGGACGACTATTGCGAGGAGGCACGGTGGCTGAGGGTGCGCGGGCCCGCCGCAAGGCCCCGAACCTGACCCCGGTCAAGGGATCGACCGTGAGCATCGACGTACAAACCGCGAAGACCAATCCTGTCGCACTCGACCCGATCATCCATGTGCGCGTCCGCCTTGGGATCGTAAGCGCACTCGCGGTGGAGGAATCTCTCACCTTCAACGAGCTCAAGGAGCGTCTCGACACTTCGGACGGGAACCTCAGCGTTCATGCCAGGCGGCTGGAGGAGGCTGGCTACGTCGAGATACGCAAGTCCTTCGAGGGTCGGATTCCGCGGACGGACTATCGCCTCACAGAGACCGGACGACAGGCGCTCCAGCGATATCTGGACCACATGGAAGCCTTGATCGAGCGCGTACGAGAATAGGCGTCGGTTTTTTTTTCGGGAGGCACTTTATGATACGAAGTACTTTGGATTCGCGATGGGGAGAGCCTGAACAACCGAAACCAGCCTTGCCGGGAACCTCCGAGCGGATGGGCGCAGGCCGGGACCGATTCCATGTCGCGATCATCATGGATGGGAACGGCCGCTGGGCTCACGAACGAGGTCGACCCCGGGCTGCGGGCCACGTCGCCGGAGCTACGGCGGTCCGACGAACGGTGGGGTCCGCACCGGAGTTGGGCATCACCACGCTTACGCTCTACGCTTTCTCCTCGGACAATTGGCGCCGGCCGCGGGGCGAAGTGAGTCACCTGATGCGCCTGTTCCAGAAACACCTGGACTCCGAGTGCGCCCGCCTGACGGACAGTGGTGTGCGCCTGAGCGTCATAGGGCGTCGGGACCGGATTCCGGGCTCTCTCAGACGCAGGATCGCGCAGGTCGAAGAGAGAACGAGCGAAGGGACCTCTCTCCACCTCCGGGTCGCGATCGACTATTCGGCCCGCGATGCGCTGTTGGCGGCGGCCGGCCGTCTCGCAGAAGGGGTACGCCCGACCCGCCAGGCCTTCGAGCGACACTTGTCTCAGGCCATCCACGCACCGCGGGGTACGCGCGACGTGGACTTGCTCATCCGCACCGGCGGAGAACAGCGGTTGAGTGACTTCTTGCTTTGGGAGGCGGCCTATGCCGAGCTGTTCTTCACCGACCTCCTGTGGCCGGACTTCCGCGAGGCCGATCTCGCTTCTGCCGTTCAGGCTTTTGCCGCTCGTGATCGGCGATACGGAGGACTCTCTCGAGGACCAGGCCGAGCTACGGAATCGTCGCTCTGCGAACGGAGGGCCACACCATGAACGACCGCGCTTTGCCTGTGACCGCCATCCTCGCGGCTAGCATCGGCATGGGTTTCGCCGGAGACCAGCTTCTTCGGGCGTCCGCGGGTCCCGGCCTCAACTTCTTCCTGTTGTTCGTGGGACTCTCCGCCTCCGTCTGGCTAGTAGCTCGGAGCGGTGAATCGCCCCTCAGCCGGGAGGCGTCGATATGGATCGGAGTCGGGCTGCTTTGTGGTGCCGCCCTGCTGTGGCGGGGCTCGGACCTTCTTCGGTTCGGAATTCTCCTGGCGGCGTGCACAGCGTTTGCGCTGCCGGCTCTCGACGCGGGGCGCGCCTGGATCAGGCGGTCCGGGACCCTGGACGTTGTCGAGGCCGTAGCCGGAGCCGGGCTTCACTCGGCGTTCGGAAGCGCTCGACTGATCGACCGCGAGCACTGGGGTGAGCTGGGAACGGACACATCTCGAGGGACTGCACGCACCGTGGTGCGAACTGCCTTGGGCGGGGTGCTCCTCGCACTCGTCCCGCTGGTGGTTTTCGGAGCGCTCTTCATTTCGGCTGACGAGGTGTTCGCCACGATTGTCGGAGACTTCGTAAGGATCGACTTGCAGGCCTTCGCCTCACACCTGGTGGTCATAGCCGTCCTCTCCTGGCTCGCCTGCGGCTATCTCGTCGGCGTTTCGTCGGGCACGAGGTTGGAGGGGATTCGACGCCTCCAGCCGGCCCGCCCGACTCTTGGGATCGCCGAGGTGGCCACCGCCCTAGGCCTGGTGGATCTCCTGTTTCTGGGCTTCGTGATCGTCCAATTCCGCTACCTGTTCGGAGGAGGCTCCTGGGTCGAGGTCACTCCGGCTCTCACGTACGCTGCCTACGCCCGTGCCGGCTTCTTCCAGCTCGTCGCCGCGGTGGCGCTGGCCATCCCCTGGCTCCTCGCCACCCACGTCCTGCTCGGTGACCGCAGTCTGAAGGCACGTTCGGTATTCGCCGGATTCGCGGGCGTCCACCTCCTTCTCCTCTTGATCATCGTGGCCTCCGCGATCCAACGCATGCTGGTCTACCAGACCGCCTACGGCCTCACGGAGCTGCGTGTCGTGGTGACCGCGGCACTCGTGTGGTTGACGGTAGTCGTGGTCTGGTTCGGGGCGACTGTGTTGAGCGGCCGTCGCGACCGCTTCGCGTTTGGCGGCCTCGTCACGGCGTTCGTCCTGGTCGGTGCGCTGCAGCTCATCAATCCTGCCGGTTTGGTCGCCCGTCACAATCTCGACCGAATCGCGGAGTTGGGTGGGGTGGACGTGGAGTACCTCGCCTCGCTCGGGAGTGACGCAGCCCCGCTCTTGGTCGCCCGCCTCAGCGAGCTGTCGGATGAGGCACAGTGCTTGGTGGCGAGCGGGCTCCTACGCCTGTGGGGCCCTGAGCGACCTGCGGACTGGAGGAGCTTCAACTGGTCCGAGAGCCGAGCGCGGGACGCCGTGGATGACGACCTCGGGACCCTCCGAAGTTTGGCGGGTCCGGGAGAGTGCGATTGAGCCCGTGGGCGTGACTATCGCGTTGGCCGTAGTCAGCCCCGAACAGGGGCTGGACGAGGGTTGATACGCTTAGCTTGTGTCCTGACGGGCCACGCACCTATAAAGCGGACCCCGTCAAGAGGACGCAGCTCTCCCGGGGCCTGCGTGAGCCGGCCAGAGCGGGTCTTGATAGTGCGTGTCATTCCCCAGGCCACCTGTGGCGTAATGAAGCGTATCGGATCACGCGACCGATCTCAGGCGAGCCGGATCCCCGACTCGAGCACCTCGGGTTTCGCCCCTAGAGCGATTGGGACGTCCCATGATCTCCTATGCGAGGTGGGGGGCTCAGTCAGCAGAAGAGAGGTCGTCGGAGCGACATGCGCGACCGGGAGCTCACCCCGTGGATCCTGAATTCAAGCATGACGCCAGACCTCGCCGGTGCGAAGCATGGCGTGAACGGCCCGGGCCAGCTTGCGAGCCGTGGCGATGCGAGCGACCCCCCAATCGAGGCGCGCCTTCATCTCATCGTAGTAGCGGTACAGCCAACTCTCGGGTGCTCGGCGTCGATGGATGACGACGGTCTGGACGAACGCGTTCCTGAGCCAACGGTTGGCCCCGGCGGGGATGGGTCCGTACCGGGCCGTCATGCCGGAACGAGACGCGCGAGGCGCAAGGCCGGCGTAACTGACCAGATTGGCGGGGGTCCTGAACCGTGCGATCTGCAGGATCTCGGTGGCGAGAAGGAGCCCACGGAAGGAGCCAATGCCGGGCACGGTGCGGAGCAGAGTCACGGGAGCGGCCTTTGGACGAGGGTTCCGTCGTTGCTCACGATCGCGACGACGAGGTACGTTGCGTGAGCGTCTATTCCTGCGACGTGCATGATGGCCTCCTGTTGGTGGACAGCCGCAGGTCTGGAGAGGAGACACCGTCGCGCGTCGGCCATTGGGAGGCCATCCGCTTCATAAGGTCAGCAGAGTTTCAAAGCCGTCAGACAGTGGGTGGAACAATCCGCCTGCAGCTCGAGCTGAACGCCAGAGATCACGATGCGCTCAACGCTTGGGAGCGTCTTCGCTGTCCGGGGCGCAGCGGAACTCCAAGAAGCTGTCGAGGGAGTCCCTGTCCAGGAGCACCTGAAAACCATGAAGACGATTCCGACCCTCCTTGCTGCCTTGCTAGCCGCGGCCGTTCCGACCCAGGCGACGTCGGCTCAAAGTGTCTTCCCCACCGGCACAACGATCTACAATCCTGCTGAGGCATACAGCAGCTACATCCTGATATCAGACCACAGTGCGATGGGGAATCATGCGAGCGCGCAAGTGCGAGCCGCGGCCGCCGGCGATAGCCCCAGCGACATCCGGCTCATCGACATGAACGGCAACGTGGTCCACACGTGGGACGTACCTCCGTTCTTCAACAAGCGTAGTCGGCTGTTACCCAACGGCCACCTTGTATATGTGGGTCCCAACAAGACGATCTACGAATACGACTGGGACGGGAACGTCGTGTGGACGCACGAGGGAATCGGGTCTGTCAACGACTTGCGGGTATTGCCCAACAACAATCGGCTGCTCATCGCTCACGAGCCGATACCTGAAGAGTTCCAGCAGCGGGTAAGGGACGTCGAGATCGCGCCGTGGTGGGGCCCACGATTGAGGGGGAGCGGCGAAACACAACTCGGCGCGGACCTATACGAGGTGGACCTCGATGGAGAGGTCGTGTGGCAATGGCATGCGCACGAACACCTCGATCTGAACCGGTTCTCACCCGCCACTCCCGAAGGCGATTGGCTGCATGTGAACTCGGTCGCGCCTCTTCCCGCGAACAAGTGGTTCGACGCCGGAGACCAGAGGTTCAGGCCTGGCAACATCCTACTGAACGCCCGAAACATCGACATGGTGTACATCATCGACAAGGAGACGAGCCAGATCGTCTGGGAGGGAACGCACGACTACAAGGGCGGCATGGCACACGCCCATGAGGCAGAGATGATCGAGAAGGGACTGCCCGGGGCGGGTAACATCATTCTGTTCGACAATGGACTCTTCACCAGGCACAGAACGCACACTGGTCAGTCGTTCATCATTGAGATGGATCCGCTCACCAAGGAGATCGTCTGGATCTACGAGACCGAGGGCTACGCAAACCTCAAGTTCTTCAGCAAGAGCATGGGGACGCAGAAGCGGTTGCCCAATGGCAATACGTACATAGCGGAGGACAACACAGGGAGGCTCTTCCAAGTGCGTCCAGACGGCGAGATCGTATGGGAATACGTGAATCGCGGAGGCACGACCCGTCCGTCTGTCGTCCCGTACGACTTCACCCCCCAGCTCAGGACGATGCCTAGACCTGAGGAGCTCTCGGTGACACCGCCGAACAACCTCGAGTGGCGTATCCCGCCGGACATTCGTAGAAGCGGGGGAGGTTCATAGGACGGTGTTGACGTTCCTACGCGGGTCAGCGGGTAGGCCGCGCAACAGAATCGCAAGACGTGAGACGGAAGCGGTGTGCTGCGTGGATTCGACGGCCGTCAGTTCATTGACGGGTCGTACGGCAGCCGGGACAGTTGCCGGTACTCCGGTCCTTTCCGCCGGAGCACCCTACTCCAGAGCAAGTCGGGCGCATCGGTGAACACGTCATCCTCGCGCGCCGGCTCGATGATCCAACTGTGGACGGCCATCTCCGCCTCGAGCTGGCCCGGCCCCCAGCCCGAGTAGCCCGCAAACACCCGCGCCCTCAGAATACTCGTCTCCATGTCCGGCGAGACGTCGCCCACCAAAAAGCCCACGGACCCGAACACCAGGAGATCCGCCAACTCAGGGTGCGATAGCTCAGCGAGGAGCACGGGGCTGGCTGGCTGGACCGGACCGCCTTGGAAGAGCGGCTCGCCGGGCGGCACCAACTCGCTCAGGGCCGGAAGGGTCTTCTGGACCGTAACGTCCAGGACGCGGTTCAGGACGACGCCTAGCGCACCGTCGGCGTTGTGCTCCCCGACCAAGACCACTGTGTGGCGGAAGTTCGGATCGTACAGGCCACCGCTGGAGATCAGCAGACGGCCGCGCAGACTCTCCATTCTCCTCGTCTCGACGGTCAAGGGCACGCACGTCTTCTACAGGTAACGTAGATGACGCTGAAGGACAGCGCTACGACCGCAGTCCAGCTTGGCCACTGCCCGCGCCACCGTCGCGAGGTGAAAAAGCTAGCCCTATCGACAAGAACTTCGGGCCCGGCCAGGAGGTGTGACGGCGCCGAGCACGTGCCGCACAGCTACCCGGAGAGAGTTACCCGGTAGGCGGGGGAGACACGGTCTGGCAAGCGATTGCTGCAGACGCGGTGGGGGGACGGCTCAGGAGGCTCCTCGTCGCGGTGCTCCTCGGAGCGACGAGCCTTGATCGCTCGCTCCGTTCACAGCTACGGTGTTCACGTCGCTGCGCTGGTGGACGGGCCGGTCGCGCGGCAGAACTGTGATCCGTTAGAGTGCGAGATGGACTAGGCGGCCGAGGATGCGGATGAATGCACTTGTGATTCTGGGGCTTCTCGGCGGGCTGGCCATGCAAGAGGGGGAGTCGCGTCCACTAACGCCGCCTGCCTTCACGAGCCGCGCTCCCTCGTGGAGCCCCGGCGGATCGAAGATCGCGTTTGAATCGACCCGATCCGGGAACTGGGACATCCTGCTCCTGGATACTGAGTCCGGATCGATCGCCGCGGTCACGTCATCCCCCGAGGATGAGCGATCCCCTACCTGGTCCCCGGATGGATCCAGGATCGCATTCGTCCGAACGACAGGGTCCGGCTCCGATCTCCACATCTCGGACCTCAACAGCGGCGACACTCGAAGAGTCGAGCTCACGGGCTCGGAGACCTTCCCTCACTGGTCCCCGAGCGGAACGGAGATCGCATTCTCGGTAGGAGAGTCGCCTGACCTCAGGCTGCAGATCCTGGACCTCGAGACAGGGCTCGTCCGGGACGCCCCCATCCCGCCGGGCCGGGACGTTTGGCCGAGGTGGAGCCCTGACGGGGAGACCCTCGCGTTCTTCTCGCGGCGCGACACCTCAGGTCAGGATGACGAGATCTACGCGCTCTCGCTCGAGACGCGCGTGCTCAGGCGGTTGACGTTCGGGCCGGGGCATGACTTCTGCCCGGCTTGGGCGCCGGATGGAGAGCGAATCGTGTTCGTAGGAGTCGAGGACGACGGTTCGCGGGCTCTTCACGTCATGCGTTCCGACGGCATCCAAGAGCGGCGCTTGGCCGGAGGGCTCCACAGGGTCACCGAACCCGCCTGGTCCCCGGATGGTCGGTCCATCGTCTACGCGGGCAGGCGGACCGAGGGCGACCATTATCGTCTCTACCTCATCGAGTTGGACGGTTCGCACTCTAACAGGGAATCGCTGCTGTCGCGGTAGGCTGGGTGGCCGCAAGCTACGCTGGTGGGGTAAGCTGTCATGGTCTCGCAGCAGAATCCCAAATCCGTTGGGCGGCCTAGCGGAGTGACCGGAAGGACTCCTTGAGAACGCAACAGCTCATCGCTCTGTGCGCCATCGCGGCGGCAGCGTGTTCGTCGGATCGTGCCAACTCTTGCCTGTCTCAGGATGCTGTCCAACGTCAACGAGAAATGGTCCGGCATAGTCCCGCTGAGGTGAGTGGTAGTCTTGTCGACGGTCCTCAATGCGACGATACGTTCGGTCTCCTGTACCTGGCTGACCTTCAGATCGCGTCAAGCGTGGACGACATGTTCTTCTACCAAGGACGCCTCAACCTGGCTGGTATCCCGGAGGAGCAACTCACTCCGAATCATCGTCACATCATCGAGAATCCCGGTCACTTTGTCGCTGCGTCAGAGACCAGCCCGATTCGGCCCTCGGAGAATTGGATAGGCCGAGTCCGAGATCCGAAGCATTGGGTGATCGGGGATCACGAGTTCCGCCTGGTACGTCTACTGGACGCTGCGGCATGCGAGGATGGGGACGGGGGCGCCCAGTCTGCGCTGCTCATCGAACGTTATCGGGCCTGGCTGTTGAATTGGCCGGCTCACGAGGAGGCACCTTGGGTGCGGACACGCATCGCAGAACTATCACGTGAGGGCTCCTGCTAACCACGGGCCGCGTGACAAGGAACTGCTGCTGTCCGGGTAGGCTGCACCGGGCACGGATCGCGTTCACCACCTTACCGCGGACGACATTCGTGTTGTGCTTGCCCGCCTGCCCCACGAGGGCCGTCGCCTCTGGCTTGAGCCGTTCGATCATCCTGACCCCGTCCATCGCCCTCCCACGCCAGAGGAACTTGCGGAGCTCGACGAATGACCTGAACCGATGCTGTCCACCAAGCAGTTCCTGCTGTCGCGGCGATCGTAGCGGACCGCGCCGTTCGGCTTGCACCTCACGCCGCGGGCAAGCAGTGTGGTGTGGAGCAGAATTGCAGAGCCGTTAGCTAGAGTCGGGAGCAGATTGGACGAAGATGAGGTCGATGTGGAGGGCAGCTGGATGTGCGGCACTCGGTCTGGCGGGTGTGGGGTGCTCGGCCTCGCGAGAGGACTTGGGGGCGCAGGTGTCGTTCGATCGTGTCGAGGTCGAAGTCGGAGTCCCGTCCCGTGCCGTGCTCGCGTCTGACCTGGATGGGGACGAACGTCTGGACCTGGTCGTAGTCGGTGGGGAAAGCGTCTTGGTGTTGCACGGCCGCGGCGACGGGCAATTCGACCTCTCGTCCGCCGTGGCGGCTGGCGAGAATCCGGTGGATGTGGCCGGAGCTGACCTCGACGGAGATGGGCTGACCGACCTTGCTGTGGCCAACCACGAGACGAACTATGTCACCTTGCTGTTCGGGATCTCGGGGGGCGGCTTCGAGCGTCGAGACCACTCGGAGTTCGCTGTGGACGTGGCCCCTCATCCTCACGCGGTACGGCTCCGCGACATCGACAACGATGGGACCGCCGACCTCTTGGTCGACGACCGCACTCCTCAGTCGATCCGAGCGTTTCCCGGTGTCGGCGACGGTACGTTCGCGAAGTCCACCTCGGTCAATGTAGGTGGCGACCCATACCGAGGTATGGCATTGGCCGATCTCGACGGAGACGGGCGCCTCGACCTGGTGACCCCGAATCCGGACCACATTTCGGTCCTGCTGGGGGACGGGTCGGGTGGGTTCACGCAGCACGACTCGCCGCGGGCCCCGTTCAGTCCGTTCTCGGTCGTTGCTGCGGATCTTGACGGCGACGGAGTGCATGATCTGGCAGCAGCCTCGGGGGAAGGCGTGGGCTCCCTGGCCATCTGGCGGGGCAATACCGACGGTTCGTTCACCGCCGCCGGCCAGTATGAGATCGCGATGGGTCCGACAAAGAGCTCGACGGTGGACATAACAGGCGACGGGCGCGCTGAGGTCCTCGTAGCGTCCTACATCGGAAGCGAAGTGGCGGTTCTATCTGGAGGTGACTCGCCGGTGCTGACTCGCCTCGAGGTCGACGGGAGCCCCTGGGGCCTTGCAACTGGGAACTTCGACATGGACGGACGGATGGACTTCGCCGTGGCTAACGACACGAGAGAGCAGATCACAGTCTTTCTGTCGCGGTAGGCTGGGGCGGGCGGTTACTCTACCCAACGGGCGGCGGCTGCTGACACGGTGACCGGGAATCGGCTCAGGAGGCTCCTCGTCGCGGTGCTCCTCGGAGTCGCCATGATTCGATCTGACCGTAAGAGGCTGACGGGCCAGGTCATCGTGTACGAACCGAGGGAGTAATGCCTGCCTGCGACGGATAGGCGCCGACAGCCTCGGTTCCGCCAAGCCGCAAGAGTTCTTGATCGCCTGCACCGTTCACACCTACGGTGTTCACGTCGCCGCACGGTGGACGGGTCGGTCACGCAGCAGAATCGCAGAGTCGTTAAAAGGTGCAGCCCTCGAGGTCATGTGAAGCTCTCCTCCGTGTCAACTCTGTCGGTCCTCATGAGTTTCTTGGCATGCGGTCAGTCCACGCTTGAGGTGTCTGGCACATATCAAACGGTTACCGAGTCCGAATCCGTTACACAGCTGCTCCTCAAACCCGATGGCCGAGCGCGGGTCGTACTACGGCTTTGGGAGCCTGGGTCTGCCGCTGCCGTGGCGGTGGATACGGTGCTGCGAGAAGCGACCTGGTCTCGCAATGGCCGGTCGATCACTGTCCACTACGCCAGTGGGTCTGAGGAGCTGGAGTACTTCGAGTCTCTCAGCTTCGAGGGATTCGGTTGCTCCGGGGATGGCGCCGCACTGAAGGAGGTGGGACGGACTCCCGGAGAGGGCCTCCTCCGCGGTGCCACTCTGTGGTCAGAGGAGGCACTTCGCACTGTTCCAGATCCGTGTTGATCCACCTTCAAGGACCTGCGATTCAATCACGGCGCCACCCCACTCGACCACGGGTTCGTTTCGAACGATCCAGAGTCCCACAATCTGGCTGCTTACCGTCTCCAGAAAGACGGCAATCGAGCCGGAAACTGGCGGGCTGATTCAACAGTGGGGATGTGGTCTGCAGAGCGTACGGAGGACATGGTTTACAGTCCTAACGACGTCTTCTCCTTCGTCCCCTAAGGTACATGAGGCGGAAAATCGGTCTCATCGAGCCAGCCGATCGCGCTTGTGTGCGGGCCGGCGGCGTAGCAGAATCGCAATCCGTTAGAGCACATCTCCCGGACTCAAGGATGTGATGAGCCGTCAGTTTCCGTCGCTGCGCGTACTCGCCGAAGGCGTGGTGATCGTTGGAAGCATCCTCTTGGCGTTCGGGATCGACGCGTGGTGGGAGGGTCGCCAGGAGAGGCAGGCCGAACGCGTGTATGTGGCCCGGATTATCGCCGACCTTCGCGAGACTCGGGAACACATCATCGAGAACGCCGAGCATTATGAGATGCTGCTCGAGCATGGGAGGGCAGTTCAGCCGATCCTCGCCGGTCTCGCCGACCTGCCTGCGGATACCCTAGGGTTTCTGGCCTCGTTGCTTCAGGCGAGTCGGATTACCGACCCAGTGGTAGCACGCAGCGCATATGACGATCTGATCAGCACCGGCAACCTGCGTGTCCTGCGGAGTGACAGCCTGAGAAGCTCACTAAGCAGGTTCTATGCAAACGTCGCGAACCAGCTAGACCCAGTGGACTATAGTGCGGACCAAGCTCATTACCGGGAGGTCGTACGCAGCATCGTACCGGCGGACCTCCAGATGTTCATCCGCGACACTTGCCTCGACGACTCTCCGCTCAGATGTACGGACGCCTCATGGATACACCCCGTCGGAGCCGTAGCCCGAACTGCAGTTGCCGAGCCTAGGTTGGACCGCAAGCTCAACCTTTCGATGCAGGCCATGGCGATCCGACTCGGCTTCCGCCTGGACCAGGCCGGTTTCACCGGTGGCTTTGGCGTCGTCATTGCGGAGGTCGACGACCTCTTGGCGATGCTCGAGACCGATCATGGCTCCTAAGTCTCCGCCAGAGATGCGCTCTCACACGCGTTTGCTGCTGCAGACGCGGCGGACGGGAATCGGCTCAGGAGTCTCCTCGTTGCCGGCGCTCCTTGGAGCGATGAGCCTTGATCGCTGGCTCCGTTCACACCTGCGGTGTTCACGTCGCTGCGCGGTGAGCAGCTAGGTGGCGCAGCAGAATCGCAGGGTCCGCTAGCTCGCGAGTAGCCGACGAGTATGGATCCCCATCGAGGCATGATGCGACAGTGACCAAGCCCCCCATCGACTCTTCGTTCACTTCGGACGTGGCGCAGTTCTATGAATCGA
The DNA here is from genome assembly GCA_039589315.1 of Gemmatimonadota bacterium. Lineage (GTDB taxonomy): Bacteria > Gemmatimonadota > Gemmatimonadetes > Longimicrobiales > Gaopeijiaceae > JBDHHQ01. The sequence goes on along the minus strand of JBDHHQ010000075.1, from coordinate 3,646 downwards.
CCCTGGTGCCACTCATCTTCGAGCCCTATGCCTACGACCTGGCGGAACGGGCACAGTCCTTCGCGCCCACGACGGTGCTCGAGGTGGCCTGTGGAACCGGAGTCGTCACGCGGGCGCTAGCGAGGGCGCTGCCAGGACATTGCTCGGTTGTCGCGACCGACTTGAACGATGCGATGGTCGCCCACGGGCAGTCCGTGGGGACGGCTCGGCCCGTGACCTGGCGTCAGGCCGATGTTATGGCTCTCCCGTTCGAAGCCGACTCATTCGACCTGGTCGTGTGTCAGTTCTCGACCATGTTCTTCCCTGATCGCGCCGCGGCCTATCGCGAGATTCGTAGGGTGCTCAGGCCGAGTGGCTGCTTCCTATTCAGCGTATGGAACAGTATTCAGCATAATGAGTTTGCCGACGTCGTGACGCAGGCTGTCGGTGCGATCTACCCCGAGGATCCACCCCTCTTTCTGTCGCGCACACCACATGGTCACGGGTCTCCGGCAGAGATCAGCGCCGACCTGAACGCTGCCGGCTTCTCAGAATGCACGCTCACGCAGCGGGACGACGTCAGTCCCGCAGCTAGCGCTGACATTCCGGCTATCGCCTATTGTCAAGGCACGCCGCTCCGGAACGAGATATTGGCCAGAGACCCCAAGGGTCTCGATCAAGCCACGCAGGTCGCAGCTGACGCCCTTCGAGCTCGCTTCGGGCCCGGACCAATTGAGGGCCGAATCAGTGCGGTCGTCGTGGTCGCCAGGTAACATGCGATCGCTACTGTCGCGGTGGACGGGAGTCGGCTCAGGGCTCTTCGTCGCTACGCGGGATGTAGAAGACGGCGCTCGCACTGGCGAGGAGGGCCGCCCCATCACCGGGGCGACAAATGTCCGTTCACTGTACGTTGGGGTACGGCGGAGCACGACATGATGGTGGGGCACCAACGGTAGACCGTGCGTCCCACCCGTGATGCAACGGCATTTCGCGTCCGCATGCACGGCCTACCTACACCGCTTCACTCCGCACGGAGAGCCGCGATGGGATCGATTTCCGTGGCCCTTCGCAACGGGATCCGGACGGCGAGACCGACCGCGATCAGGAGCACGCCGACCCCGACGGCGAGTGCCAGCGGGTCCGCGGGAGCCACACCCCACAACAGGCTTCCCACCAGTTTCGTCGCTCCGAACGCCCCGGCGAGTCCGGTACCCAGGCCGACGAGCACGGAGCCGCCAATCGGGCCGAGCACAAACTTCGTGATCGAAAGCCGATCGGCACCTACCGCCACGCGGATTCCGATCTCACGTCTGCGGCTAGCGACCGCCAAAGCGACCACGGCGAAGACACCCGCCGCAGCGAGCAGAAGTCCTAGCCCGGCGATCACCGTGAAGAGCTCGGCGTTCATGGTCTGCGTATAGAGAAAGCCCCGAACGACATCCCGGTATGGGAGGGTGTTTACGATCGCGATGCGTGTATCCAGCTCGCGCAGCTCGCGCTCCATCGCCTCGACGGCCGCCGTCGGGTCGCCCCGGACCTTGACGAGTAGCGCATTACCCGGCCGCGAGTACTCCTGCGGCAAGGAGAAGTAGGCCACCGGGCCGGGGTCGTCGAGCAGCGTCACCTGCTTCGCGTCGCGAACGACGCCGACCACCTCGAAGCTCCGATCTGGCTGGTCGCCCCTTCCGGCCCACCACAGCGTATGCCCGACCGCGTCCCCATCGGCCGCGAGGCGCTTTGCGAGCGACGCGTTCACGACGACGACACCCGTCGCGTCGACGGTGTCCGTCGGCAGGAAAGCGCGCCCCCGGCGGATGTCCATCTCCATGACCTCGAAGTAGCCCGGCCACACCCGGGCCACGGTGACGCTCACCGGATCCGCTCCGATCTGCGGCACGAGCTCCTGCGTAGGGTGTCCGGAGAGCGGCGCGTTCTCAGCCACGGTCGTTGCCTCGACCCACGGGAGACCCTCGAATCGGTGGATGAGCTCCTCGAAGAATTGATGCCGCGCCGAGACGGGGACGCCCATGCTGCTGGTGCTCACGTAGCTGGCCAGGGTTCGACCGGTCTCGAACCCGGGGTCGACTCCGCGGGCGGTCTCCAGCGTGCGGAGCACAAGGCCTGCCACGAAGAGGAGCACGACGCAGATCGCGATCTGGGCTGACACTAGCAGGTGGCGTGTTCCGGGGAGCCGCGAGCGCAAGTTGCGGCCGGCAGAAGAGCGGGTACCTCCCGACCGGAGGGCCTCGGCCGGGCTGCTTGCCGAGGCCCGAAGCGCGGGGACGAGACCAGTTGCCAGGCCCGTCACCACGGCGGCGGCGAGAGCGAAAAGCATCACTCGGGGATCGACCACGATGTCGCGGGACACGTTCGCTCCCCAGACGCTCGGTCGCGCGAAGTAAGAGCTCAACCTCCCGGCCACCGGGCCGGCGAGCGCCAGCGCCGCAGCCCCGGCCAGCGCGGACAGGAGAAGGCTCTCGATGAGTAGCTGCTGGACGAGTCTCCGGCGCGATGCGCCGATCGCGCTTCGGACCGCCATCTCGGCGTGCCTTCGGGCTCCAGCGGATAACACGAGGTTGGCCACGTTCGCGCACGCGAGCATCAGAAGGAACCCGGCCGCTGCCATCATGATTCGTGTGGTCGATGCCTCGGCGGCGCGCGTCTCGGGGCTGATCCACGTTGCGGGTTCGAGCACGAAGCGGCGTCTTCGCTGTGAAAGAGGAGCCCGGCTGTCGAGATCGCGGGCGAACGCCTGCAGGGCGCCGCTCGCGTCGGCCTCGGAGACACCGTCGGAGAGCCGCACGATCGGGATCACCGCGCCGGTGGCGCGGTTCTCTCGGGTGTCTGTACGGGCCCGATACACGCGCAGGAACTGCTCGAATGGGAGCCAGAACTGAGGGCGGAACGCGACGCTCGATCCAAGGAAGTCGGGGCCTGCGACCCCGACGATCGTGTAGGACTCGTTGTTGAGTAAAATCGTCCGGCCGAGCACGTCGGGGTCGGCTTCGTACCGGCTCACCCAGTACGCGTGCGAGAGGACGGTTGTGGGAGGCGCGCCCGGGCGATCATCGTCTCGTGAGAATCCCCGCCCGGCGGACATCTCTACGCCGAGGACGGAGAAGAAGCGCCCGGCCACGGCCTCGCCGAACGCGATTCCCGTGAGTTGGTCGCGCCGCACGCTCGCAGCGAAGGAGCTCTGCCCGACGCCTGCGTCCTGGGTCGCGAACCAGACCTGGTGGAGGTCGTCCGCCCCGGCGCCCGGGAACGGTCGCGCGTACGCGTTCACGTAGGTGAAGACCGCCGCGCTCGTCGACAGACCCATTGCGAGCGTCCCCGCGGCGAGGAGTGTGAATCCCGGGCGTCGCGTTAACCCCCGGAGCCCGTCCCTGAAATCCTGTCTCATCCGGCTGACCGCCACCTCCGTGTCGAAACACCGTCAGCTCGTCGGTCGCCGCCTCGCGGTGCTGCTGTTTCCAAGTCCGTTGACGCTCGTATACGACGGAAAGGATGACGTGCTGTCAAAGCCGATGACAAGTCTCTCTTAACGGTCCCCCCGGGCCCCTTTCAAAGCACACCCGATTTCAAGATCACGGCATCGGGGGACAGGAGATTCCGAGAAGGCTCCGAGCTCATCCAGAGGCCCAAGCCCGGGATCGAAGGAATGATC
>JBDHHQ010000074.1:0-42722 GCA_039589315.1 Gemmatimonadota bacterium | reverse complement strand
GGGCTGACGGCACCGGCGCGGAAACCGAGATCGCCATCGACGACTGGATCGACGTGGGCGTGTTCGGTCCCCGGGGTGAGGGAGACCCACCCGAGGGGAAGGTCCTGGCGCTCGAGCGGCACCGGGTGACCGACGCGGACACGGTGATCGAGCTGGTCGTGGACGAGGCGCCGCTCAGGGCCGGCATCGACCCCTTCAACAAGCTCGTCGACCGGAATCCGGAGAACAACACGGTGGACGTCTCGGACGGCTGACCGACGGTGGGGGCGCTAGCCCGGAGTCGCCGCACCCCTGTCTCGCACAAGCGCGCCCGCGCGGGGCAGCGGAAGCCACGGCCCGTAACCCCCGGACTTCGCGGTCTTTCTGGCCACGGGGCCCGAACGTGACCCCCCGTGCCGCAGCGTCGCGCCGGCTGCCCCGGGTGCGCAGCCGTCGAGCCCACGCAAGAACTTGACCGGCCGTGCGCGAGCACCGAAGCTCCTCCGCCTCGGTCAGGGAGATTCCACTCGGAGGGACACGTTGATGACCGAACGGTGCTACCAACGGCTCGGGATCGTGCGGACGGTGGTGTTGGCCGCGGCCCTTGCCGCGCCGGCCTCCGCGCTGGCCACTCCCGCAGCCGCTCAGATGCAGATCCCCGAGGAGTTCACGAACCTCCACTACTTCCCGCAGGACATCTCACGAGACTCGCTGGTGCAGGTGATGCGGGGCTTCAGCTTCGCCCTGGGCGTGCGGTGCACCTACTGCCACGTCCGCTTGGAGGGCGAGGCCGGCCCGGAGACGGACTTCGCCAGCGACGACGACGAGAACAAACGCAAGGCGCGGTGGATGCTCCAGCTCGTGGACGAGCTGAACGAGGAGATCCTGCCCGAGATGCTGGACCGGGACGTTCCGGCCACACCTGTGCAGTGCGTGACCTGCCACCACGGCCTGAACAAGCCTCAGACCCTCCAGATGGTTCTCTGGGATGCCATCGAGACGGAGGGTCCGGACGCTGCCGTCGATCTCTACGCCGAGCTACGGGAGGACTACTTCGGCCTCGGAGCGTACGACTTCGGTGAGTGGGAGATGAATGAGCTGGCCCGCAAGCTGGGCGCCGTCGGGATCGAGGACGCCGCCATCGCCATGCTGCTCGTGAACGAGGAGCATCACCCCGAATCCCCGTCCATCCAATACATGCTCGGAGAGTTGTACGAGAAGACCGGGGACAGGGAGGCGGCAATGGCCCGTTACGAACGGACGCTCGAGATCCTCCCTGAGCATCGAGGGGCCAAGGCCCGACTGGAAGCCCTGCAGGGCGGTTGAGCCCGCGCCGGCCGTGGTCCGCGGAGCCAGCTGTCGGGCCGTGGAGCCGCTCCTTCATTGCGTCTCGGCCCACGGCCCGTGATAATCCCGGCCATCGCGCCGCCATAGCTCAGCCTGGAGGATCGCATGAGCGGCTGGACCGTGCCTGCCCTTCTCGTAATCCTGCTCTCAGCCGCCGCCGCGACGATGGCGCAGGAGCCCGCGGACCTGCTCACGCCCGCCGACGTGTTCGAGCTCGAACGTGCGATGGATCCGCAGATCTCGCCCGACGGCAGCCAGATCGCCTACATGGCGCGCTCGCCGATCTCCAAAGTCGGCAACGTCACCACGCCTACGATCCTCATCACGGGCGAGGAGGACTACCGGACACCGATGTCGGAGACCGAGCAGTTTTACGGGGCACCGCAGATCCAGGGGGTGGATGCCACCATGGTGCGGATTCCGGACGCGAGCCATGGCATCGCCAGCCGGAGCAGCAACTTGATCGCCGAGGTGCAGTTCATCCTGGGTTGGTTCGACGAGTACCGACTCACCCAGCGGCCGGTCTCGTAGCGCACTGGTGCAGGCGTAACACGGGTGCGCGAAGCAGCACCACCACGCCGGGACCCGGGTCGCTGCACCGCCGGGCCCACCCTGAACCCATCGCCGTGCGCCTCGAGTCTGCGCCGGACCGAGGCGCCGCAAAAACGGAAGTGACCATCATGGACCAGCTGATCTTCTCCCGCCGCTCCATCAAGAGCTTCACCGACCGCGCGATCACCCGGGACGACATCGAAACGCTGCTGGCCGCGGCTGCGCAGGCACCGAACCACCGCATGACCCAGCCGTGGCGGTTCTACGTCCTGGGCCCCGAGGCCCGCCGCGGCTATGGTGCCGCGCTCGGAGCTCGCAAGGCCAAGCGAGTGGAGGAACCCGACGCCGCGCGCGCCGTGGTGGAGAAGGTCGTTGAAGCTCACGAAGCGCTCCCCGCCATGATCGTCGTGGCGGTCACGCTGGATGACGATCCGGAGATCCGAGAAGAGGACTACGCCGCCACCTTCATGGGCGTGCAGAACCTGGCCCTGGCCGCCGAGGCCCGGGGGCTCGGGACCCACCTGAAGACGGGGGCGGTGATGGACGACCCACGCGCCCGTGCCGCCGTGGGCCTCCCGGATGAACAACGCATCGTGGCCGTCATCGAGATCGGGGAGCCGGCGGCGGTGCCGGACCCCAAGCCCCGGGCACCCGCGGCGGACCTGACGACGTGGGTGCCCTAGGCAGGAAGCTCCTCGAGCGGCAGCCACCGGAAGACCGCACGTCCGGCTCGACGATCCGGACGCGGCGGACCGCCGCGAAGCCCGCCGGCGTCTCGGCGCGACACCCATGGCGGCAAGGCGGCGACGAGCTCGGCGTGGGGCACCCCGACACGCCCGTCAGTACTTGGGAACGCTGGGATCCACGTCGTCCGACCACGCCAGAATGCCTCCATCGAGGTTCCAGAGCTTCCGAAACCCTGCGCTCTGAAGCTGAAGGAGAGCCTTGGCACTCCGCTTCCCCGACCTGCACATGAGCACGATCTCGGCCGCCGTGTCGAGCTCGTTCATTCTGTCGTGGACGTCCCCGAGAGGCAGCAGGAGCGCGCCGTGTGACCCAAGGTTGCCGATCTCCCACTCGTGGGGCTCGCGGACGTCCAGGATCACGAGATCGTCGCCCTGCTCGAGGCGTTCCCTGAGCTCGAGGGGGGAAAGCGCCGGGACGGCGTCCTCTTCCGCCGACCTCGCGTCCTCCACGCCCGGCACGCCGCAGAACTCCTCGTAGTCGATGAGCTCAGTGACCGTCGGAGACTCACCGCAGGCCGGGCACTCCGGATCCTTCCGGAGCTTCAACTCCCGCCATTCCAGCCCCAGAGCGTCGAACAGCAGGAGGCGCCCGATCAGCGGCTCGCCCGTGCCGAGGATGAGCTTGATGGTCTCCAGCGCCTGGATGGAGCCCACGATGCCCGGCAGCACTCCCAACACGCCACCCTCCGCGCAGCTCGGGACGAGGCCCGGGGGCGGCGGCTCCTTGAAGAGACACCGGTAGCACGGGCCCTCCTTGGCGTAGAACACCGACGCCTGCCCCTCGAAGCGGAAGATCGAACCGTAAACGTTGGGTTTTCCGAGAAGCACGCACGCGTCGTTGACGAGGTAGCGGGTCGGGAAGTTGTCCGTGCCGTCCACGACGACGTCGTAGGGCTCCAGCACGTCCAGGGCGTTTTCGCTGGTCAACCGCACGTTGTGGAGCACGACCTCCACGTGGGGGTTGACGTCCCGGAGTCGATCGGCGGCCGAATCCAGCTTCGGTCGCCCCACGTCCTTCGTGCCATGCAGCAGCTGGCGCTGGAGGTTGGTGGAGTCGACCACGTCGAAGTCCACGATGCCGATCCGCCCCACCCCGGCCGCCGCCAGGTAGAGCCCGAGTGGAGACCCCAGACCCCCGGCGCCGATCATGAGCACGCTGGCCGACTTCAGCTTCTTCTGCCCCTCCATGCCCACCTCGGGCATGATGAGGTGCCGGCTGTAGCGTTGGATCTCTTCGTGTGACAGCGTGACCGCTTTGGCCACCGCGTCCTCCAGGGCAGCGGGGGCCGCGCCCGAGCCCCCGGCGATACTGGGCACGATGGTGATCTCGTCGCCGCTCCGGACCGGAGTCGCGCCCCCACCGAGGTGCCGGACATCTTCCTGATTCAGGTACGCATTGACGAAGTTACGCAGGCTGCCGTCCTCGGTGTACAGGTGCGCCCGCAGATCGGGGTTCTCCGCAACCAGGTGATCCAGCGCCTCGCCCACGGTCGCACCGCCGACGGCGACCTCCGCCTGGCCTCCCGCGAACGGGCGGAGGGGCGTGGGGATCCGTACGACGACGGTCATTGTCGCTCCTTGGGCAGAAGGCGTACTTCGTCGAAATCCCCGCGGTCCTGCTTCAGCCGCCACGCCCGTGGCGCGCCCGGCTCCCCACCCCTCACGGGCACGATCACGTACGTGTACCAGGGCCATGCGTGGTCACGGTCGTAGGCCGACGGAATCGCAGGGTGATCGGGGTGTGAGTGGTAGAACCCCAGCACGTCGAGGCCTCCGCGAGCGGCGGCGCCTTCCACGGTCCTGACCTCGTCGGGACCGATCAGGTAGCGCCGTCGACGCTCGTCCTGGCGGCCGTTGAAGATGGGCACCGCCCGGACGACCTTGCGCCCGGCCATGCGGTCGACACGCCCGAGCAGGGCACCGCAGCACTCCTCGGGGTAACTCATCTGCGCTTCGCTCAGGATTGCCCTGAGCTCGGAACCCTCGATCCGGACCATCGGTCTCACTCCTTCCACCACTGCTCGTGTTGGTATCGTTCTCCACGATCGGGCAGCACGGTCACGACCAGGTCTCCTGGCGGCAGTTTCTTCGCGACGCTCAGAGCCGCCACGACATTCGCACCCCCCGACGACCCTGTGAGAAGGCCCTCCTCCCTGGCGATACGTCGGGCCATTGCCTGGCCGGCTTCGGTCCGCACCGTGAGCGTCTCGTCCGCGAAATCCGGATCGTAGATACCCGGCACGATTGCGGTGGGCATGTGCTTCCATCCTTCGATCCCGTGAAACGGCGCGTCGGGCTGTACGGCGATCACGCGGATCCACGGGTCGAACTCCCGGAGGCGGCGCCCCACGCCCATCAAGGTACCGGACGTCCCCAAACCGACCACGAAGTGGGTGACGCGACCTCCTGTCTGCCTCCAGATCTCCGGGCCGGTGGTTTCGTAATGGGCCCGCACGTTGTTGGGGTTGTTGTACTGGTCAGCGTAGAAGTAGCGGTCCGGATCGTGGGCGGCCCTTCTTCGAGCCTCTACGATGGCACCATCGGAACCGTCCTCCGGAGGCGTGTGCACGACGGTCGCGCCGTACATGGCCAGGAGCCGCTTGCGTTCGCCGTTCGCGTTGTCCGGCAAGCAGATGACGCAGTCGTACCCCCGGGCCGCGCAGAGCATGGCGAAGGCAATGCCGGTGTTGCCCGAGCTCGCGTCCAGGAGGGCACGACCGTCTCCCATGAGCCCGGCCGCCTCGGCGGCCTGGAGGATGGCTCGTGCCGGACGGTCCTTCACGCTACCCCCCGGGTTCAACCCCTCGACCTTGACCCACACCTGCGCCGCCCCTCTCGGTGAAACCCGTCGGAGCGGCACCAGCGGCGTGTTGCCGATGGCCTCGTCCACTGCAGCCTTGCTCGCGATCACGCGCATTTCGGTCTCTCCACCACCACAAAAGAAACGGCCGCGACCCCTCTTCCTCCGGGGTCGCGGCCATCGGCCGTTTGCGTCCGGGATGTCGGCTAGTCGCCCGACCCCGTACCGCGACCCCTGGAAGGCCCTCGGGCCTCCCGGCAACAACACCGACAGCTACACATCCGGATGTCGCTATCCACAGGTCGCGTCCGTTCTTCGACGGGTCGGACACCGGGGTCGTCCCGGCACCTGGCTTCAACAGTACACTGTACGGCTCCAACCCGGTAGATGCTGGATCGGTTCCCCGGGGCCGGGCACACCGGAACCTGTCAGAAAAGGGCGGGTCCAAGGAGGCCCACACCCGACCGGGGGTGACTGGGTGGTGGCAACCCCTGGTGGATTCAGGACTCGAGCTGGAGAGCCCGTACCGTGAGCCGAATCTCCCCCATCCCGCCGCTGGCGCCCGCCTTCGTGACGGCCACCATCCTCGTCGGCACGTTGGTACCGACGCCTGCCCTCGGCCAGAACGGGGTAACCCCCGACCGCCCGATCCCCGGACCGGTGGTACCGCCGCCGTTCTACCGCACGGCGATTCAGCGGGGCACGCGTACGGCCGACGGCCGCCCGGGGCCCACGTACTGGCAACCCCACACCCGGTACCAGATCGAGGCCCGACTGGAGCCCGAGACCGGACAGATCAGCGGCCAGGCACGAATCCAGTGGCAGAACGAATCCCCCCACACGCTCAACGGCGTGATCGTGAACCTCTACCAAAACCTCCACGCCCCCGGCGCGGTGCGGAACGAGGCCCAGGAGGTGACGGGAGGGGTTACGCTGACACGCGTGACCGTGGCAGGGTCGCCCGTGAGCGCGGGGAGTCTAGCGGACGGGCCCGGATACGCCGTGGACGGCACCCTCATGGCCGTGCGACCGCCGGACCAGATCGAACCGGGCGACACGCTGGAGCTCGAGGTGGACTGGACGTTCGTCGTGCCTCAAAACGGGGCAGGCCGGATGGGGCATTCGGACCGGGAGGTGTACTTCCTGGCGTACTGGTTCCCGAAGATGGCCGTCCTCGACGACCTCCGGGGCTGGGACGCTGAACCGTACATGGCCGGTGCGGAGTTCTACGACGGATTTGGCGACTACCGGGTCAGCCTGGACGTGCCGGCCGGTTGGACGGTGATGGCCACCGGTGAGCTCTTGAATGCCGACGAGGTTCTGTCGCCCCAGGTCCGCGACCGGCTCGCGGCCGCGGCTTCGGCCGATACGATCGTGCGGGTGGCGTCGGCCGAAGAGCTGGGTGCCGGCACGGTGACGACCGCACCCCCTTCCGGACGGCTTGTCTACCACTTTGCGGCCGACACCGTGCGGGACTTCACCTGGACGGCCTCCAACGTCCAGACGTGGGACGCCACCAGCGCCGTCGTCCCGGACCGGGACGGCGACGGGGCGGACGACCGGGTGCTCATCCATGCCTTCTGGCGTGCCCACCGCGCCCCGCTGTGGGACGGCCAGGCGCTCTTCGGCAAGCACGCCATCGAGCACCACTCCCGCTACACGGGGTTCGCATATCCGTGGCCCCACATGACGTCCGTCGAGGGCTCCGACATCATCGACGGCGGCATGGAGTTCCCGATGCTGACGCTCATCGGCGGATACCAGGGGCAGGAGGCCGCATCCCTCTACAACGTCACCTCCCATGAGCTCGCCCACATGTGGATTCCAATGATCGTGGGCACCAACGAACGACGCCACGCATGGATGGACGAGGGCTCCACCACGTTCTTGGAGGACCAGGGCCGACCCGAGTACTGGCCAGGGACCGACGCCCATGCGTCAGAGCGGGAGAGCTACCTCATGGCGGCCCGGACGGAGATGGAGAAGCCGCTCATGACGCACGGCGACCTGTACGGGCCCGGCTTCCAGTACGGCGTCGCGTCCTACCCCAAGCCGGCCACGCTGCTGTTGACCCTGCGTGGGTTGCTCGGGGACGAGACCTTCGAACGAGCGTACCGGAGCTTCATCGCCGACTGGGCATTCAAGCATCCGAGTCCCTGGGACCTCTTCAACGCGGTCGAGCGCGAGGCGGGCGAGGACCTGGACTGGTTCTGGAACACCTGGTACTACGAGACGTGGGCCCTGGACCAGGCGGTGGCCGACGTGGAGCAAGGTGCCTCCGGTCCGGTCATCACGGTGGAGGACCGGGGCTTTGCCCCCATGCCGGTGCTGCTCCGGGTGGAGACCACCGACGGTGGCGTGCTGGAGCGGGAGGTGGGCGTGGAGGCGTGGCTCAGTGGGGAAACCAGCGTAACCGTTTCCCTCCCCGCCGACGTCGGCCGCGTCGTTCGGGTCGAGATCGACCCGGAGTTTCGGTTTCCGGACGTGGACCGCTCCAACAACACCTGGGTGAGCGACGCGGGCGGGCCGTGACTCCGGTCCGGTCCAGCCCCGGGCAAGAGGTCTGGTCGTGCGCGCCCCTGCCCCACCCTCAGCCGACGCAGCCGGCCGTGTCCCGGAAGTTGGGTGCGATCTCGAGGTAGAGCTGGTCGCCGGGATCGGTGATCAGCTCTCCGGTGATGCACCGCTGGCCCGCCGTCAGGTTGATCTCGATCTGGACCGGTTGGCTGACCGTGAAGCGCTCGACCGTGAACATATCGGTGCTGTTGCCCTCAACCACGCCAAGCCGCTGGCGCGACCCCCGGGAGTGCCACCACAGCGTGGCCCGGGCGAAGTTGCGGTTGTTGACCTCCACCGTGACGGTGGACGGACCGGTCTGGCCGAACGCCTCTCCGCCCTCCTGCTGGCCTCCCGACGAACAAGCCGTCACGAGTCCCAGCAGGAGCGTGGGAATCCACTTCGATTTCAGGTGCATCGCTCTGGTCTCTCCGCTGGAAGGGGGCCGCCCGTGGAGAAGCTGATCAACCCCGGAACGGGGACACAAGGACCCGGACGACCGCAGCTCCACCGACGCTCGGCCGGTCGGGTCCCGCCACAGCCGTACCATGGGCCATCCCGCTGTCCTTGTCACAGCGCTACTACGACCTGAGTGCCGAGGGGTTACGGGCCTGTTGCCCAACCGCCGTCGCGGTCGGCGGTCAGCGTTGCTCGGTCACCCCGGCCCCGATCTCGTCGGCGTACTCCGAGCGCAGGTTGGCCAGGTACTGGTCCAACAGTCCGGACAGGATCCCGTGCTCCTCGGCGACCGTGGCTCTCAGCTCCTCGTCATGCAGGAAGTCGTAGAGCACCGCCGCCATGATCTTCGCGTCGTGGAGGAATCCCGTGTGCCCTACGTCGGTCATGGAGTCCAGCCATCGATCATAGGAGTGGCCCGCGGCCGACGAGCTGAAGACACTCACGCCGACCCCGGGGATATCCCTCGTCACGAAGCCGGTCTCCTCGTAGCCCGCCGGACGCTGCTGCTCGGGGTTGATCCTCGGAGCGCCCAGCCTCTCGGCATACGCGAAGGTCAGCTCCTCCAGGCTGCCCAGAGTGATCCCGTCCCGGAACTCGCCGTATCGATCGATCTCCACCACCGTGCCCGTGGCCATGGCGGCGGCTCTGGCGGCGGCGTCGATCATCTTGCTCATGTGCTCCAGATACACCTCGTCGGGGTAGCGGATGTAGTAGTCCACCACAGCCCGGTCCGGCACCACGTTCGGGGCCACGCCTCCCTCGGGAATGACGCCCTGGATCGAAGCCTCGGGTCGGAAGGTCGGCCTCAGGTGGTCGACGGCGGTGTAGAATTGAACGGCCGCCGACAGCGCGTTCCGGCCGTGCCAGGACGCCCGCTGGTGGGCCGGCCGGCCCGTGAAGGTGTACTTCACCTCGTTGATGTTGAGGCAGCAGACTCCGAAGCCCGCCCGGCCCCGTGCCGTCTCGTCCGACCCATGGCTCCGGATGAGCACGTCGGTCCCGTCGAACACTCCGGCATCGAACATGATGGTCTTGGCGGGCGGCCCGACCTCTTCGGCCGGCGTGCCGAATACGAGGATCCGGCCGGGAGCGCCGGTGCGCTCCATGTGCTCGGCGAGCGCCCGAGCCACGGCGAATCCCACCGGGCTTTGTGCGTTGTGCTGGCAGCCGTGGAACGGTTCGTCGGTTCCCCGGAGAGCGTCGTACTCGACGATGATACCCAGTGTGGGTCCGTCGGCACCGGCCGGCGAAGTCCAGGTGCCCCTGAACGCCGTTTCGAGATCGGCCTGGCCCACCTCGACGTCGAAGCCGTAGCCCGTTATCACGCGGACCAGTGTGTCCACGGTCTCGAACTCGTTCCAGCCGACCTCGGGGTTCTCGCCGATGTGATCGCTCAGCGCCAGCATCTCGTCGAGCCAGAGCTCCTCGACCCGGTCCAGGATACGGTCTCGCTCCGCGTCCTGTCGCCCAGCCAACTCCAGCGCCGCCTCCCGGGGCGCGATCCGTTCCTGGAGAGCATCGATCTGATCGAGGATTTCCGCCGCGGCAGCCCGCTCCGTGGGCGTCGTCTGGGCCCACGCCGGCAGGGCGGTGGCGATGGTCAGGGCGGCGGCGAGAAGCATGCGCATGGGTCCCTCCTGCTCGAACAGTTGGCTCCCGGCCATTCTACCGTGTGGCGTGAAAGCGGCAAGTGCCCCAGACTGTTTGCCCATGAACCTGAAGAACGCTCGCCGGTGGTCCCCACCGGACGATTGGCTGCGCATCGTGGCCATTGACGCCCACACCGGAGGCGAGCCTCTCCGCGTCATCGTGGACGGCTTCCCTGACCTGGTCGGAGACACCATCCTGGAGCGCCGTCGCTACGCCCGGGAGCACCTGGACCACCTGCGCACGGCCCTCATGTGGGAGCCCCGTGGACACGCCGACATGTACGGCTGCCTCATCACGCCGCCGATCACGGCGGACGCTCATTTCGGGGTGCTCTTCGTGCACAACGAGGGCTTCAGCACCATGTGCGGCCATGGCATCATCGCCGTCACGAAGGTGGTGCTGGAGACCGGCATCCTACCGGCTTCGGAGCCCGTGACCGAGCTGCGTATCGACACGCCGGCGGGATTGGTCACGGCGCGAGCCACTGTTTTGCGGGGTCAGGTGGACCGCGTCAGCTTCCGCAACGTCCCGTCCTTCGCCGTGGCGCTGGAACAGTCGGTGGAGGTGGCCGGTCTGGGCGCGGTACCCTATGACCTCGCGTTCGGGGGGGCCTTCTACGCATACGTTCCGGTCGAGGCCGTGGGAGTCTCCGTCACGCCGGAGCACCACGGGGACCTCATCGAGCGGGGGCGCGCCATCAAGCGGGCCATCGTCGCACAACGCCCCATCGCGCATCCGTTCGAGGCGGACCTGAGCTTCCTGTATGGGACCATTTTCGTGGGTCCCGCCGAGGGACCGGACGCCCACAGTCGCAACGTGTGCATCTTCGCCGACGGCGAGGTGGACCGGTCACCCACGGGCACCGGCGTGAGCGGCCGCATGGCCATCCACCATGCTCGCGGTGAGGTGGGCCTGAACGAGCCACTCGTGTTCGAGAGCATCCTGGGGAGCCGTTTCACCGGACGGGTGGCCGGTGAGGCGACCTTCGGTCCCTACGCCGGCGTGATCCCCGACGTAGAGGGCTCGGCCCATATCACGGGCCGCAACGAGCTGTGGATCGACCCCGAGGACCCGTTCGCCGGGGGCTTCATCCTGCGCTGAGCCCTGCTCCGCCGCCGCCAGGTCAGCACCACCGGGCCCGGAGGCGGTAGGTGACCGTCGTCTCGTCTTGGGCCGGGACGTCCACGTCGAAGGAAAAGGTCCACGCGTCCACACGGGTGGCCTCGTGGCTCGACGTCAGAATGGTCCAATCTCCCCCGACGGGCTCCACGACCTGGACGGTCACGTCCTCGTCCTTGTGGTTGCGCAGGTCGATCTCCCACTCCATCTCGACGACACAGCTCGAGAGCACGTCGTAGTCCATCTGGCGCCGGTCTCCCACCACGTCGAAGGCTTCTCCCATCTTGATCCTCACCCGCTCATCCCGGGGCGTGTGGTCGACCAGGTCCTCACCGACGAACTGCTGGGCCCCTGACCCGTCCCGCTTGTAGACTCTGACGACACCCTTGGGAAGCGGCATTCCCAGATCGTTGTCTTCGCTGTTCTGGAAATCCAGGTACACTCCCACCTTTTGGTTCTGGAACGGCTCGCCCCACTGGCTCCGGTAGTAGTGACTGGCCCCGTAGTAGATGTAGCGCTTGCCCACGGCGAATCCGTCAGACTCCAGCAACGTCACCTGCTTCTGTTCGTTGTGCCGAACCGTCGTGGGCCGACCCAGCGTGTAGAGGTGGTACTCGAAGAAGCTCTCTTCGAGGAACGCCTCCTGCTCCGACGCGTCCATGGCCAGGGCGGACCGAGCCATGAGCTCGTCCCGTCGCCGCACGTCCCCGGAGACCCGTTGAACGTCGCCGGCCACCAGCTTGAGCGTGGCGTCCTCGTAGCCGGTACCGCTCTGGTTCGTGAGCGTCACCCAGCCGGTGAGGCCGCCCTCGGTATCGTCTTCGTTCAGGACCATGACGTAGTCGGCCTTCCAGTTGAGCCCCTGGGTCAGATAGGAGACCTCGACGCGAGGCCGGGACGCCGGGCTGTCGAGAAGCCACAGGAGGGTCGGCTCGGCGATGAGGTTGTCCGGAACCTCCGGAAACCCGAAGCGCCCGGGGTAGTTGAACGTGATCTCATCGCCGATCCGGAGCACGGGCCCCTGGTTCACGGAGAGGACCTCGGCCGGCAGGGCTTCGTCCTCGCCAGTGACGCTGTTCCAGCGGTAGACCGTCACGGTGCGCCCGACGTACTTCTCGAGCAGCTTCTGGGGGCTGAGCAGATCGTACCGGTAGTTCTGCTCGAGCACCCCAAGCGTCCCGCCCGACAGGGACGTGATGTGGACCGTCTCGGGTTGGAGGGACGACGCCACGTCGGCGAACTCCAGGGTCAGGCGCCCGGGCCGCAACGCCAACCGTCGCGTTTCTCTCACCAGGCCGAAGTTCTGGTTGTAGACGGTGATGGTGACCGACTCGCGGTCGGAGGCGTCCGAGCGGAAGGTAGGGCCCTCCTGGGCGGCGGCGCCCCCCGCGATCGTCATGAGTATGCAGATCGCTCCTGTGAGCCGGAGCGTCCGTCTCATTGTCGTGCGGAACATGATCCTCTCCCGGTTGGCCGTGAGGCCCATCTGTGGGCGTCCGGTCTTGTGACCTTCAAAAGAGAGGACGAATCAGTCCCGGCGTGCTGCACACTCAGCCCCTCCGGGGGACGAGCAACGCGGATGTCTCGCACGCTCCGAGCGCCTCCACCCGCCCACGCCGTGGGAGAGTGAGCGCGCGCCGAGGCTCAGCGCTGACCGGGGCGTCTGGGGAGGCGCCGCGGGCGGGACCAGACCGTTCGGGCCCTTACGAACCCGGCGGAATCACCCCCGCGTAGCGGACGCCCGTCAGGTAGGCCATGTCACGATCCCAGGTGGACAGGTCGTCGAGCCGAAACTGGTTGAGATGACTGTGACCGCAAGCCCGGGCCAACACCTGCATGAGCTCCACCGTGGCCTCGAACCACCGCGCCAGGCGGCGGGCCGATTCGGCCACCACCAGGCGCGCCATGAGGTCCTGCCGCTGCGTGGCGATGCCCACCGGGCAGTTGTTGGTGTGGCAGGCTCGCATGGCCAGGCAGCCGATGGCCTGGAGCGCCGAGTTGGAGACCGCAACCCCGTCGGCCCCGAGGGCCAGCGCCTTCACGAAGTCCGACTCAGTGCGCAGACCACCGGTGATGATCAGCGTGACTCCGGCAGCGTCGCTCCGGTCGAGGTGGCGCCGGGCGCGAGCCAGCGCAGGTATGGTAGGGACCGAGATGTTCTCCTTGAAGACGACGGGTGCGGCACCGGTCCCGCCGCCCCGCCCGTCGAGGATCACGTAGTCGACGCCGATCTCCAGCGCGAAGTCGAGATCTTCCTCGATGTGCTGGGCCGAGAGCTTGAAGCCCACGGGTATCCCGTGGGTGACCTCGCGGACCTGATCCGCCACGTCGCGAAAGTCGGCCGGCTCGACCAGGTCGGGGAACGCGGGAGGGCTGATGGCCGGCTGACCGGGCTCCAGCCCCCGGACCTCGGCGATCTTCCCGATCACCTTGTTGCCCGGCAGGTGCCCACCCGTTCCCGTCTTGGCTCCCTGCCCGCCCTTGAAGTGGAAGGCCTGGCACCGGGCCACCTTGCCCAGACTCCAGCCGAAGCGGGCAGAGGCCAGCTCGTAGAAATAGCGCGAATTGGCCTGCTGCTCCTCGGGAAGCATGCCGCCTTCTCCCGAGCAGATCCCCGTCCCGGCGAGCTCCCCGCCCGTGGCCAGGGCGACTTTGGCAGGCTCGCTCAGTGCTCCGAAGCTCATGTCACTGATAAAAATGGGAACACTGAGCTCGAGTGGTCTATTAGCGTTGGGACCGATGACCAGCTCGGTGCCGACCGCGTCGTCGTCAGCCAGCGGGCGCCGGGCGAGCTGCGCCGTGACGATCTGGATGTCGGGCCAGCGCGGAAGCTCCGTCAAGGGGACACCCATGGCCGAGACGGCCCCATGGTCGCCGACCTTCTCCAGGCCGTCCCTTGCCAGGCGTTGGATGTACTTGTTGTGAGGTTCGGCCGGGGTTCCATGGCCGTCCGCGTACAAGCCCAGGTACGCGTCGCGGTCGTACGGCTGCGGGTGCGCCAGGGCCCAGTCCCGGATCTCGCGCTCGTCCACGAACACGGCGTCTGCGGCCAGGTCGACCTCGGCCGCGAACTTCGGTAGCGCCTCGTCTGGGTTGTAGCTGCTGACACCGCTGTCGAAGCGATAGTCCCAGTTGTGGACCCCGCAGATCAGATCCCCGCCCCGGATGGAGCCATCGGCGAGCAGTGCGCCGCGGTGCAGACACCGGCCGTAGAGGACAGAGACCTCTTCGTCGTAGCGGATGACGACCAGGTCGACATCCGCCACGAGAGCGTATGTGGGCCTGCGGTCCTCTAGCTCCGCCCAGGCGGCCACCCTGGTCCTATGAGGCTCTGGGATCTTCGGCGCCATCTCGGGTGCTCGACTGTCGGGGAAACGGGAGCGGATGCGGGCCGAATGTATGGGGACCGCCGGCCTGCGGTCTACGGGCGTCGCGCTGGCAACCGGCGCCCGGTATCGTGGCTCGGTGGACGTCACCTCATGGCCCACCACGCGAAACCCCCCGGACCCGTGGGGGCCCGGGGGGTGGGGTGACCGCTGGGCCGCCTGAGCGGCCCGTGGGGGGTCAGCGGTCGGAGCCTCCCGCGTCCGAGGTCGCTACCTGCGTGATGGCGGCCAGGTCGATCACCCGATCCGTGACCCGCCGCCTTACCTCGTCGGACAGGATCGGCGAGGCGGCATGGACCTGGGCCTGTCGGGACAACTCGGTCGCCCTCTCGTGCTTGCCACTCCGGGTGGCTACCCAGGCGGCGTCGACCAGCAGGTTCGCTGCCGTGAACACGTCTCCGCCCTCCATCGCACGCTCGGCGGCCTGCTCGAGGTCGGTCAGCGCCTGGCTTGCATCCCCCGTGTACCAGGCGAGCTTCCCCGCCCACTGCAGATCTTCGACGGCCACCAGGTCACCCTGTGGCCGAAGTGACGCCGCCGACCTGTACAACCAGGCGGCCTTCTCCCACTTGTGCCGCTGATCGGACAGGCTCTGGGCTTCGGCCTCCATGCTCTCGGCCCGCTGTACGCTCCACCCGTCCTGGGCCGTGGCGCCGGCAGGCAACGAAAACGCCGCCAGCCCCAGGATCGCGGCGGCGACGAAATGAAACGCTCTCTGACTGTGTGCAGTCGTGGTCATCGTACCCCTCCCATCGTCCCGAATCACCCTTATCGCGATCCCCGCCTCCAAGCGAGGTGCGGAGGCCCGAACTCGGTGCCTCTGTCATACTCTGACGGGATGTCTCTCGAAAAGGTTTCAATCCCCTTAGAACGTGTAAGACCGTGAGGACTTGCTCAGCGGCCGATGGTTGGTTTCAATTGGAGGCATGAAGATCGGAAAGCTGCTGACACCCGTGGCCATCGGGGCCGCCGTCCTGGCTGGCGGCCTGATCGTGTTCTCCGGCGCTTCCCAGGGGGCCGCCACCACCGTGCAGGTCTACAAGGCACCGACATGTGGATGCTGCTCGGAGTGGATCGCGCACTTGGAGGAAGCCGGGTTCGAGGTCGAGGCTCATGACCAGACGGACCTCCGCCCCGTGAAGGCGCAGGCCGGCATCACGCCGGAGCTGGGATCCTGCCACACCGCGATCGTGGAGGGCTACGTGATCGAGGGTCACGTGCCGGCCGACGCCGTTGCCCGACTCCTGCGGGAGCGCCCGGATATCGCGGGGCTCGCCGTTCCTGGCATGCCCATCGGCTCACCGGGGATGGAAGGAGCCAACCCCCAGCCCTACGACATCCTCGCTTTCGACGGGGCCGGCAACGTGACCGTGTTCGAGAGTCGGCGCCCCTGACGCCAGCGCCCGACGTCGAGCGGGACAGGTACGATTGACGCCGATGTGGTACGCGAAGACCGCCGGCGGGCACACTGGCCCGTCGGCGGCTTTTCTTTCGTCACGCTGCGTCCTGCGATCGACCTCGCTCCGAGCCCGGGCCCCGTCGGTCGACTCCGCTAGAAGGCCAGCTCCAGCGCCAGCGTGACCCTCCGGCCCGGCTCCGGTCGGAAGAACGACGCGTTCGAGAACTCCGCGTAGAGCTCGTCCGTGATGTTCTGCAGACCCAGGACGACCCTCTGGGGCCGCCCGTCCGGGGTGCGGAGGAAGGTGACGCCGGCACGGACGTCGTGGACGGTAAACGCCGGCAGGACTTCCCCGATGGGGTTCTCGATCAGGACCACCTCTTTGCGCTCGCCGTTGTGGCGGCCCACGTATTCGACGAAGAACCGGTCCCGGGCCTCGTCCCACCGGCCCCGCCAACCGAGCTTCGAGGAGTAACTGTCTCCCACGGGGTTCACCACCTCGTCCGGCCCGGGTTCGACGATTTCTTCGGAGGTGAGCTGGCTGAAGTTCCCGCCCAGGGTGAACCCTGAGGGGAGGAAGAAATCGGCCGAAATCTCCACGCCCGTGAACAGGAGGCGGTCATCCACGTTCACGTTGGTGAAGGCGGGAAACCCGCCGATCTCTTCGTCGAGTGGCGCGATCCGGATGGCGTCGTCGATCTGGTTCCGGAAGACGAACCCTTCCGCCGAGACCCACTGGTTCCGGTAGCGAAGCCCCAGGTCGATGTTGAGGCTCTTCTCGGGCTTGAGGTCCGTGTTTCGCTTCTGATATCCACCCCCCTCGGGGGTGGCACCCTCGAAGAAGAGCTCGATGAGGTTGGGGGCCCGGAAGCCCCGACCCAGCGTTCCCACCAGGCTCAGCCCCTCGGTGACCTCGTAGATCGCGTTCAACGCACCGACGAACGCGCGGTTGGTGTCGGTCTCGGCCTGGTTGTCCAGACCCTCCGTGACCTGTGACTCGGCCCGCGTGTCCTGGTAGCGCCCGCCGAGGATCACGGTGGCCCGCGGTCCGATTGCCAGCTCGCCCTGGAGGAACACGCCGATGGCCCGGTAGGTGGCATTGGGCAGCGTGGGGGTGGAGTCCGTCTCGGTCATGGGCGGACCGAAGCCGAGCACGGTCTGGTCGCTGACGTCGGTGTTCTCCGAGTCGTCCCGGAAGAAGTCCAAGCCGTAGGTGAGGAGCAGCGGCGAGGCTGCCAGCTTCCTGGCCTCGAGACGAAAACCGGTCGTCCCGATGTCCGTGAAGTTCTCGGTCTCGATAGCGATGCCGGCTCCGGGGGGAGTCCCGGGGCCGAACAGGGTGAACAGGTTGAAGTCCAGGCGCCTTTTGTTCTGCTGAACGTAACCGACGGCTTCGAATCGGTCCGCCAGCACGCTGTTGAGCTCAGCTCCCGCGTAGCCCAACGAGAACTTCGTGAAGTCCTGGAAGGGGTAGAGGATCTCGATGGAGGGCTCGCCGGGCGCGTAGGCATCGGGATCGACGAATCCGAAGCCGGCCTCGTCCGCCTCGTAGCGTTCGAACTTCCCGAAGACGCGGTGGCGCGAGGTGAACCGGTAACCCAGACGTGCGTCGATGCTGCGATCCTGGACCCCGGTGTTCTGGACCTGGGTCGCCTCGGTCAGGGTGATGTTGCCGAAGCTGCCGGCCGGCGCCGAATACCACCCGGCGTCCCTCCACGAGGCGCCCACGGCCAGATCCCACCGCCCCAATCCTCCAACCACGCGGGCGTTGCCCTTGTGCTGATCGGCCTCGCTCCCGTAGCGGTAGCCCAGGGTTCCGTGGAGGGCGTCCGTCTGCTGCGGCTCGGTGATGATGTTCACCACGCCGCCGATGGCGTCGCTGCCGTAGAGCACCGAGGCCGGCCCCCGGACCACCTCCACCCGGTTCACCGAGGACACGTCCACCAGCGCCGGCAGCTCACCGAAGTCCTGCTGGCGGCGCGAATTGTTGAGGCGGATGCCATCCGCCAAGAGGAGCACGCGCTGGCCTCGTTGACCCCGGATGATCGGTCGGACCTGGTTCGCCCCGACCCCGCTCACGTCCAGTCCTGTCATGCCCCGAAACAGGTCGGACACCGTGTTGGGCACCTGCTCCTTCAGGTATTGCGGCGTGATCGCCTGCACGGGCATGGGCGCCAGGAACACGGGTCGCAGTGTTCGGGTCGCCGTCACGATCAGCGGGTCCACCGCGTACACGGGCGTCGTGTCACTGGCGGCGTCCTGCCGAGTCGTATCGGCTGGCGCCTGGGCGAACACGGGACCCGTCGCGGCGGCCAGTGTCACCAACGCTGCGACGACCGTCCGGGCGCGGTGACCGTGCACCGCCTCGGTGGCCTCTGGTCTCTTCACGTTGACATCCCCATTTCGATCAGTCGGCCGCGTCGTTGCCCGAGCTGGACATGGCGGCTCGGTGTTCGTCCCGGACGGCCCTGGGACACTTGGCGTCCCGATCCCGCCCCTCGCCGACGGCCCGGCCGTGCGGGCCCGCGTTCCGCCCCTCAACCCCCGGACGCTGCTCGAGTGCCCCTCAGCCGCGCCCTGGGTCCGACCCCGAGCGTGATCCCTCGGCTCGGCGCTCGGGACCGGAGGTCTCACCGAAGCTGTTGGGGACAAGGCCGAGCGACCGTCGGGAGGAACGCGTCCCGTCTCGTGGGGAAGTCCCCACCTCTCGGCGCGTCTACCGCCGACCCTTGCGAGCTTCGCGCGGGAAGGGCTGGGAACAATCGACCTGTCCACCCGATTCTGGCAAGAGGTTCTCGTTCCGTGGGTCTCGGTTCCAAACGCCGGAGAGACGAATGACCAGATCTCGCTCGCTACTCCCCGCTGTGGCATTGCTTTCCGCCGCCTGCCTCACGCTGTCGAGCTGCGGCCGTGCGGACGTTGCGACGGGCGCCGACGAGATCGAGCTGCCCGAGCAGGGGCCCCGACCCAGCCAGGCGGCGTCTGTCTCACAGGACATCCATACGACGTCGGTGTCCGTCCACTACTTCCGGCCTGTGGCCCGCGGGAGGGACGGGCTGTTCGGCCGGGTGATCCCCTGGCGCGAGACCTGGACCCCGGGCGCGAACCGGGCCACCTACATCGAGATCACCGACGACGTGCTGGTGAACGGGACCCTCCTCGAAGCAGGGCGATACTCCATCTGGGTGACGCCCACTGAAGAGGGCACCTGGCCGCTGGTCTTCAGCACCGAGTGGGACATGTTCCACCAGCCGTACCCGCAGGGGACCGAGGCGCTCGTTCTGGACGTGACTCCAGAGTCTGGAGAGCACATGGAGAGCCTGGCCGTGTATTTTCCGTCGGTCGACGGCTACAAGGCCACGCTCCGGATTCACTGGGGCGAGACGGTCATACCGCTCAGCCTGGAAGTGCCGCACGCCTGACGCGCGGCGCCGTTCGCAACGATCCTCGACGACGCAGAGCTCTATGGCCGACACGGCGTTGATCTTCATCCCGGACATCAGCGGCTTCACCCGCTTCGTGACGAAGACGGAGGCCCAGCACGCGAGCCACATCATCTCCGAGCTGATCGAGGTGATTCTGGAGTCGAATCAACTGGGGCTCGCCCTGTCTGAGATCGAGGGCGACGCGGTCCTCTTCTACCGCTTGGGGCGCCCCCCGTCCGTGGAGGAGCTCGTTGCACAGGCGCGGCGTACGTTTCTGGACTTCCACCAGTTTCTCAAGATCATCGACCGGGACCGCGTGTGTCAGTGCGGCGCTTGCACGGCAGCGTCTGGCTTGAGCTTGAAGTTCGTGACGCACTACGGTGAGCTCGACGAGGTGCGGATCCATGACTTCCTCAAGTTGATGGGAAGTGACGTGATTCTCGCGCATCGTCTGCTGAAGAACGACGTGCCCGGCGACGAGTACCTACTCCTCTCCTCAGCGTACCTGGGCACGCAGGAGACCCCTGTTGCGCCCGTCGACGATTGGGTGCGGCTCCATCCGCACGTCGAGCGGATCGACGAGTTCGGTGAGGTCCGGCTACACTACGTCCCCCTCGGGGTGCTTCTGGCCCAGGTGCCCGAACCACCCCTGCGCCGGCCCCTCAGCGTCCCCCACGGCGCCCGGTCGCTGACCCAGGAGATCGACGCGCCGATCGAACTGGTTCATGACTACGTCACGGATTTCCGGAAGCGCTTCGCGTGGGCGGATGGACTCAGGGACACGGTCGGAGACAAGCCCATCAACCGGGTGGGAGGTGCTCACACCTGTGTCTTCGACGACCTGGAGGTTCACGTCGTGACGGTCGACCACCAGGCGACGCCGGAGGGGTTCCACTACGTCGAAAGCGGCGAAGTCGGTCCGGGAGTCAGCCTGGTGACCGACTACCGCCTCGAGGAGAGGAACGGCCGGACACATCTCACCGCCACCTTGGTGGCTGGGAGTGCGGGGAATCAGGCCAAGGGGTTGGCAAAGCTGTGGGGCGCGATCCGGCTACGGCTCTTCATCTGGATGGCTCGCCGCGGCATCTCCCGAAGTCTGAAGAACCTGAAGGACCACTGCGAGCGGACGCACCGCGACGGACTGGCTCCCGCACCTGCGACGTCTCCCTCTCCCGTGGGCACGGCCGGCTAACTACCGGCCTCCACCGCATGACGGAACCCGAGCAGCTCGACGCGATCATCATCGGTACCGGCCAAGCGGGTAAGCCCCTGGCAGGGGCCCTCGACGACCATGGCTTGAAGACTGCCATCATCGAGCGTGGACGCGTCGGAGGGACCTGCGTGATCGAGGGGTGCACGCCTACCAAGACCATGGTCGCCTCGGCACGCGTCGCCCACCTGGCCGGGCGAGCGGCCGAGTACGGGGTGAGCACGGGCCCGGTGTCCGTCGACATGGAGGTGGTCCGCAAGCGGAAGCGAGACATCGTTGACTCCTGGAGCGCCGGCAGCACCCGGGGCATGACGCGCAGGGAGCTGGTCGAGCTGATCATGGGCGAGGCCCGGTTCAGCGGTCCAAGGCAGGTGACGGTGGAGCTCCAGGCTGGCGGACACCGCGTCCTCGAGGCTGAGCGGATCTTCATCAACGCGGGTGCCCGGGCCCTCGTTCCCCCCATTCAGGGACTGCAGGACGTCCCATTTCTCGACAACGCCTCGGTGATGGAGCTCGTCGAGGTTCCGGAGCACCTGTTGGTCCTGGGGGGCGGCTTCATCGGGCTGGAGTTCGGCCAGATGTTCCGCCGGTTCGGCGCCCGTGTCACAGTGCTGGAGCTCACGCCCCGGCTGCTCCCGCGCGAGGACTCGGACGTATCCGAAGGTGTGGCCGAGATCCTGACCGGCGAAGGCGTTCGCCTGGAGCTCGGCGCTCGAGTCGAATCGGTGTCGAGGGACTTCGACGGGGCGATCACGGCGCGATTCGCTCGGGACGGCGAGGGCTTCGAAGCGACCGGCTCGCACCTCCTGGTCGCCATCGGACGAACCCCCAACACCGATACGCTTGACCCACAGGCAGCCGGAATCGAGGTGGACGAGCACGGCTTCATCGTGGTCAACGATCGGCTCGAAACCAGCGCGCCCGGAATCTGGGCGCTGGGCGACATCAACCGGGGTCCACCGTTTACGCACACGGCTTACGACGACTACCGGATCGTCCGCGCGAACGAGTTGGAGGGAGGACAAGCCTCCCGGGCCGACCGGATGGTGCCCTACACCTTGTTTACGGATCCGCAGCTGGGGCGCGTGGGGCTCACCGAGGCCGAGGCCCGGGAGCAGGGCTACGACGTGCGCGTCGCCAGCCTACCGATGTCTCGCGTGGCGCGCGCCATCGAGACCGCCGAAACCCGTGGATTCATGAAAGCCGTCGTGGACGCTGCCACCCATCAGATCCTGGGCGCGGCCGTGCTCGGGATCGAAGGGGGTGAAGTCGCTACGGTGCTACAACGGGGTGTTCTCCCACCCTACCCTATCCGAGTCGCTCAACAACCTCTTCATGCGCCTGGACGCGTGACCCGCCCGCGCCTGCGTCCGTCTGCCTCGGGATCGGACACCCCGAGGAAGCTCCGCAACCCTCGGCCCCGGGGAGGCCCGACCCGGGCGACGGCGCTGCCGCCCGGACCAGCCAACTCTCGACGTCCACGGATTGGTTGACGGGACTCTCACCTCCAGGTGGTCGCCGTCCGGCTAGTCCCGACCGTTGTCGTCGTCGTCACCGCCACCCGGACCTTCCCGGCCGTTGTCGCTCTCGTCGTCGCCGCCCGGACCCTCCCGGCCGTTGTCGCTCTCGTCGTCGCCGCCCGGACCTTCCCGGCCGTTGTCGCTCTCGTCGTCGCCGCCCGGACCCTCCCGACCGGCTCCGAAGCTCTCGACGTCGCCGGGGCCGTCTCGGCCTTCGCCATCGTCGTCCGTGGGGGGGTCCTGCTCGAAGAAGATCGGGCGGAATGACATGCTTTCCTCCGGGTTTGGGGGCTCAACTGCCCGTCACGTCGAGGGTCTCGCCTCGTAGTGAAGCGAGTCGCTGCCGAAGCTGTCGGGCCTGTGCCGTGAGCCCGAGGCCCTCGGCAGCTTCGATGCGTATGGCCAGACTCTCAGCCAGGTACAGGGTGTATCCGAGAGGATCTCCGTCAAGGGTGCTCGCCAGGGCGAAGGCCTCCGAGAGATCCTCGGTGGCGCCACCAGCCAATCGGAGCCGGGCCTCGACCACGCGCTCAAAGGGGAGAGGGTCGGCGTACGACCATGCGATGTGGGTGCGACTGCCCCACGATCGGAGGCCCGACAGCCGACCGAGGGCCCCTACGGTGTCGCCTAGAGCCAGGGCCTGGTGCCCTCGCACGGCCTGGGCCAGCTGCTCGGCGAGGGGTACCGCGGCCGCCACGGCGTTCGCCTCCATCGCTGCAGCGATCTCCTCCAGCGCCTCAGCGTTCCCACGGTGGGCCTCATGGATGGCGAGCCGCCAGAGCTCGAAGTTGGACGGGTGAGCGGACGCGAAGTTCGGGCCCAGGCGCTCCCGCAGCGAGCCGGCCATCTCTGCCGGCGCCTGGCCGAGGTCCACCCCCATGGCTCCCTCGACGAGGAGGAGGGACATGGCGCGGCCTTCCAGGGGATTCGGCACTCCGTCGTCGCTCGGTCGCGTCACGAAGCTCTTTCCTACGACTTCGGCGGCTCGGGCCGGATCTCGGACGAGCGCCTGGGCCTCCTCGAAGGAGCGAGTGGCGGCGAACAGCAGCTCCCGGGCAGCTACGGTATCGCCCCGGTTGAGCAGAATCGCCTGGAGTCCCAGGAACGCAGCCTGCCGATCGGGTCGGCTCGGTCCGGACGGCGCCAGAAGAGCCGCCCTGAAGCCACCTTCCGCACACGCGACGTTCCGTCCACCTGCCGCGAACTTCTTCGCGGCCCACAACGCTTCCTGCCGATCGGCCACGAACGCCGGAATCCACTCATCCACGGTCATGGTACGGCGCGCGCACCGGTTCATGATCTCGATGGGCTTCTCGAGCGTAGGGTCGTCCACCTGGGCCATGAACGCCTGCAGCAGCGGCTCGGCCTCCTCGAGGCGTCCCCATGCCAGATTCTGCTCGAGGACGTGAAAGAGCGTGGTGACGCCGTGGTCATCGATCTCCCGCGCTCTTCCGAAGGCGTGCAGAACCACCGAGTCCGGTTGCGCGGTTCTCGGCGCCAGGTGGGCGTGGACCTCTCCCAGCTGCATCCAGACGATGGCGCTTGCGTCGTCCAGCGCCACCGCACGGTCGAAGGCGGCCTTGGCACTGTCTCCCCTACCCTCGAGATAGGCCTGCATACCCAACGCGAAATGGCGATCCACCTCGCGAAGCTCGAGGGCGAGCGCCACTCCCAGCAGGGCCTCGGCGTCGTCGGGTCGGTGAGCCCACGCTGCTGCTTGCGCGCCCCGGATCGTGGCCATGACGAAGACGGAGTCCTCGGCCACGGCTGCGTCATAGTGTGCGAGCGCGGCGTCGCTGCGGCCCCGTCGAAACGCGCGCTCACCGAGAAGGAAGCTCGCGACGGCCGCCGGCTCGCGACTGAGGACCTCCTGTCCGAATCCCGGAATGTCCTCGCCGACGATGCTGGGCAGCAGCGGTCGCACGGCCTGCAACCCGGCCTCCCAGGATCGACCCGACGGGCCGCTGGCCTCGCCGACCGCCACGATGGAGTCGCCCTCTGCGTCCCAGAGATCCAGGAACACGGTGGACCGCTCGCCCAGGTGAACGACGCGACCCGTGACATAGAAGGCGCAGGCGCGGGAGGTGGCCAGCGCACGAGCCTCGTCGTTGGTGAGCTCCCGCACGTCATTTCGCTCTTCCGGCGGCAGCAGCGACCAGCCGTCGATCCAACGTAGAGGCCCTGTACGGTCCAGCGCGTGGCCGATGATCGTAGCCACGTCCTCCCCCACCGACGCCTGCAGCACCGGGCTTTCGGGAGGCGTCACCAGGGGAAACACCATGACCCGGTTGACATCGAAGACCGGCGCCTCCCGCACCTGCTGCCAACTCCAAACAGCCCCCAGCCCGAGGAGGGACAGAGCCACGATCGCCAGGAGCCCCCGTTTCGCGACTGCCGCGGCCAGGGCCGAGCTGCCGCCTGGCGCCGGCTGGGTCACCTCCAGGCCGTGGGGCGTGATGTCGAAGACCCACGCAATGGCCAGGACCGCCGGGAACCCGAGCACGACCAGCACGGCGAGCACCGCCTGAATCCATGGGGGCGCCCCCAGCGGCGTCAGAATGAGATCGGCGCCTTCGAGAGCTGCGAAGCCGACGACCAAATATCCGATGGCCACCCGATTCACCCGCCGCCGGCGGAGCTCATCGGCCAGAGCGATGAGGCCGTCCAGCATGCTCTCGCGACCCTGACGCCGCCGGTTTGAGTCCGGGATCGAGTCCGGAGCGCTCGTCGAGGTGTCGTCGCTCGGCCCCTCAGGCCGGCCGGCCTGGGACTCAGGGCTCGGAGGCGGCGGGGATGCCGCGGGCGGTTGAGCGGGCAGCTTCACCGCGGGCTCACCTTGGCTGTGGGTGCCCCGACCGACGCGCCGGATTCCGGCGATCAGCTCCCGGGTCCCCTCCAGGGGCTCCACCTCCAACTCGCGCTCCAGGAGGGCTGCGTAGCGGTCGTACTGCCGGAGGGCCTCGGACCGCCGGCCCGCTCGGGCGAGCAAGGCGATGAGTGCATGCTGCGCTTCGTCATCCAGGGGGTCCCGGTCCACCCACCGCCGGGCAAGGTCCAGAGCCCCCTCGACGTCCTGGCGCTGCTCCCTGCTCGCGACGGCGCGAGCCGCGGCCTTTCGGTGATCCCGCGCCAACCTGGCCCGCGTGCGGTCGATCCAGCCCTCATAGTCGCGCGTGCCTCCCAGGCTGGTTCCGTCCAGGAAGCCTCCGCCGTAGTGATCGAGGGCCTCCGTGTCCCGCTGCCCTTCCACCGCTGCCCTGAAGTCCTCGACGTCCGTCGCCATGGCGTCCGTCGTCCGGAGGACTTCGCCCGTGACCTCCAGCCAATCTTCGCCCAACTCCTTCCGAAGCTCATAGAGCGTCTGACTCAGCGAGTGCCGGGCTTTGTCCGGCGCCTTATCTGGCCAGAGAATTCCCATGAGCTGATCTCGCGTAACTTGCTTTTCTACAGCTAGGTACACGAGAAGAGCGCAGCGAAGACGCTGACTGGGAAGCGACCTGAGCTCCTGCCCGTCCTGCAGGACGCGAAGCTCTCCAAGGGTTAAGAGACGTACAGCCAAGGCGTTTCCAGGGACGGATCGTAGAGGAAACCGACGAGACGGAAGTGGCACCGGTTCCGGACGCGGGGGAACGTCCAGGCACCAGGCCCGCCGCTTGTGATTGGCTCGTTCGCGCGCACCCCCCTATGGGCGCTTCGTGTATGAAGCTTGAAGAGGCCGGCCGCCGCTGGCAAGGCACATGTTCCCGGAACGGGAGCCGGCCGAGCGCAGAACGCTCGCTCCGGCCGGAGATCGCCGGTCACCGACGCGACTTTGTCGCGGCGCTTGACGCGCCCTTCCTCCGGCGCTGAGCTTCAGTCCAGTGACAGGGGAACTCGTGAGAGGGGCCGAAGATGCCCGGAAGTCTGATTGGGACCGTGACCGATCGATCGCGGCAGCCTGCGCGCGAGGGCATTACCCGGACAGTGGCGAGGTTCGGGGTCCTCGGGGCCGCCACGCTGACCCTGCAGGGCTGTCGTCCCACCCCTCCCCCGACACCTTCCGAGTCCGCGCACCGAGCCGACGTGGAGGCGTGGCGGGAGTGGCGATACGCGGATCTCCGGCAGCCCGACAACTGGCTTTCGCTTGTAGGCCTCTATTGGCTGAGGGAGGGCGAGAACACGTTCGGCGGGGGCGCGGACAACGACCTGGTGTTTCCGGGTAACGACCTTCCGGAGCGGTTGGGTGTGCTCACCGTCTTCGCCGACAGCGTCGCTGTCACCATCGAGGACGGATCCGGAGTCTTGGCCGATGGCGCGGCGCTGCGACGGATCCGCATGACCACCGACGTAGAGGGAGACTCCACCGTGCTGTCGCTCGGCTCGCTTCGCTGGTACGTCATGCAGCGCCGGGACCGTCGAGGGGTCCGCCTGATGGACGCGGAGGCACCGTTGCGAGAGTCGTTCGAGGGCATCGACCACTATGCCGTGGAACGTCGCTGGCGTGTGGCGGCGCGGTGGGACGCCTACGACCCGGTCAAGACCATGCGGGTGCCGAACATCCTCGGCACCGTCGACGAGCGGCCCTCGGCCGGCGCTCTGGTCTTCGACGTGGACGGCGAGACCTATCGCCTGGATGTTCAGGGCGAGCCCACGGACAACCGTTTCTTCGTGATCTTCGCTGACCAGACCAACGGTCCGGGCACGTAGGAGGCTGGCCGGTATGTGTGGGTCGACGCTCCGGACGAGGACGGGTGGGTGATCCTGGACTTCAACAAGGCGTATAACCCGCCATGCGTGTTCACCGAATTCGCCACCTGCCCCCTTCCTCCCTCTCAGAGCCGGCTGGCCCTCGCGGTCACGGCGGGAGAGAAGAAGTTCGACCTGGGGCTCCGGTGAATCCGGGACGGCAGGCGCAGACACCGGTGGCCGGTCCCAGCGCCGGCCGTACACTCCACACGCACTCGTCGTGTCGGGCCGGCCACGGCTCCGGCGCCGCGAAGGGGATCTCATGGGGACCATAATCCGCAGGCTGCTGAAGGTGCTCCTGGACTGGCTGCGAGACCGGCTATGAGGGAGTAGCCGCTCGACCCTCGCCCCGTCGGGACTGCTCCACGAGGTTGACGACGTGCGGATCGCAGACTGGCCTGCCCGGGGCCGCGACACTCGTGCAGTTCCGCCCGTCGGACTTGGCCGCGTACAACGCTTCGTCGGCAGCAGCCACCAGGTCCTCGTAGGTCTCCATCTCGGGTTCGTAGCGGGCGACGCCGGCGCTCAGGGTAAGCCCCGCCTCTGCCAGCTCCGTCGTAGCGAGCTGTCGCCGGACGCGTTCCGTGAACGTGAGCGCCCCACCGCTCCGGCAGTTGTTCAGCACACAAAGGAACTCCTCGCCGCCGTAGCGCACGGCCAGGTCGCTCTTGCGGGTCGCCTGGTTCAGAACGTTCCCCAGGGTCCGGAGCGCTTCATCACCGGCCACGTGTCCGCGTCGGTCGTTGAAGTCCTTGAAGTGATCGACGTCGAAGAGCACGACTGAGAGGGGCATGCCCCGGGCGGCCAAGGCGAACGCCTGTTCAAGCAACCGGTGGGCGAAGCGCCGGTTGGCCAGACCGGTCAGGGCATCCGTCATGGCCAGCGTCTCGGCCTCGGTCCGACCCTTGTTCAGGCCGTCGCTCAGCCAGCCGATGCCCATGGTCACGCTCACATAGGCGGCCACGACGCCCCAAAGCACGTCCCATTCCGGAGCGCTGACCCCCATGCTGAGCACGGCGAAGGTGGTCGCCGATAGCGCTACGATTCCGCTGGCCAGCGCCACCGCGGAGCCCAGCCAACCCCAATAGTAGGACAACACGAAAGCCGGGATGACGGCCGCCAGCCAGACCAGGGTTCCGGCGCCCTGTCGGGCGTCCGGGTACAGGAACGTGACCACCACCGGCAAGAGCAGGCTCAAGCCGGCCAACGCAATCGCCTTGCGTGGGATGGGCCTTTCGAACCGCTCGGCCGGCACCGGTCTCCTTCCGCGATCAGGGGGGCATCGGGTCCTTTCAGGGGATCGACACCGTGAACGCCGAACCTTAGCGGGGCGGCGACGCTTGACACGCGGGTCCCGTCCTGACTACCACCGTCCGGGGCCTGACGCTGAAGAAGGGGATACGCCGCGACACGAGAGAGGGTTGGCCGGTCTTTCGAACCGAGTCATGAGGAGCTACTCCGCCATGTCCACGATCGAACCCGGGCGCGAGCGCCCCAGGAGGCGACTGGGCTCGCTTCTCGGCTGGCAGCTCCTGGTGACCGGCGTCGCGACCGTCTACGCCGCGTTCGTCCCCGCGGACATCGTGTTCCACCTCGGGCCCAGACACCCGCTGTTCCTCCTGCACTGGTTCGCACCGGCGGTCTTTCTGACCGACACGCTCGTCACCACTCGCCTGCTCAAGATCGGCGACAGCACGCCGGCCTTCACGAGGATGGCGGAATCGCGCTTCTCTCGGTGGGCCCTCGCTGCCGACATGGTGGCCTGGCTTCCACTGAGCGCCATCTTCCAGGATCCGGCCCTCGGGCTCCTCGGCGTGGTCAAGCTCGTCAAGGTGGTCCTTCTCATGCACCTGTGGAGGCGGCTCGGGCTCCGGTTTTCATCCCGGCTCCTTCTCCTGTACGGCGTCTACTGGATATCGCTCAGCGGCCACTGGCTGAGCCTGGGCTGGCTCGACCTGCGAGGTGCCGAGCCGGGCGCGTCCCGAGTGGAGGCCTACGTGGACGCCGTGTATTGGACGGTCACGACAGTGACCTCCGTGGGGTACGGCGACGTCACACCGGAGACCTTCGCACAGAAGCTATTCGCCATCGGAACGATGATCCTGGGCCTGGCTTTCCTGGGCTATCTCGTCGGGGTGATCGCGAGTGCGCTGTCGAAGCGAGATCCGGCCACGGCCCGTTTTCTCGACCACGTGGAGCAACTCGGCCAGGCCACCCGGTATTGGAACCTGCCCCGTGACATCGAGCAGAGTATCTACGACTACCACTACTACGTTTGGAAGACCCGATTCGGGTATGACGAGGGCGACTTCCTGAAGGCCCTCCCCAAAGGCCTGAAGGGCGAGGTGTCGTTGCACCTGAAGCGGGAGGTCATCGAGCGCGTCGACCTCTTCCGCGAGGCGGACCCCGAGTTCCTGAGGGATGCCGCTCTACGCCTCCACCCCGAGGTCCTCACCCCGGGACAGAGGGTCGTCGAGACCGGCGAGCACGGCGAAGAGATGTACTTCGTGGTCCGGGGGGAGCTGGATGTGTTGGGCCCGGACGGGCAGCGCTTGGCGCGCCTGGCCGGAGGGGATTTCTTCGGAGAGATCGCGCTCTTCACCGGGGAGCTCCGCACCGCCAGCGTCCAAGCCCTCACCTACTGCGATGTTTACGTGTTGTCGAAAGCCTCCTTCCGCTACCTCTCCCAGCGCTACCCCGAGGTCCACGACCGGATCAAGGCGAAAGCCGTCGCTCGCGCTCGACGGACCTCTGCGCTGCTCGACGGGGACTGAATGCCGTCGGCGGCCGGCGGCCCCGGGAAACCTTTCGGCGCCTCCTCGCGTCTAAGCAATGTCGGCTGCAACTTTCCGACCACGGGTCTCGTAGTGAGGGCCGAGTGGCACGATGGGGGATGGAGGGACGACGGCGGGAGTGCTCCCTTCGCCTCCACAGACTTCCGAACAACTGATGCCTACGAGGGGAACGATGTCGCCGAGGAAGAGCATCCTCCGCCACCTGAAGAGCGTTCACGAGCGGAATCCGGACGGGTTCACGACTCCCGGGGAGATCGCGGGGTTCGATCCGGGAGATCCAAAGCATACCCACGCCGTAAACCAGCTGCTCAAGGACCGCCTGATCAACGGTGTCAAGGCGCCGGACGGCGGTATGGCCATCGCTCTGAACACGGGGAACCTCACCGCCGTGCGGAGGGCGCTCCGGCCCTGGTACGCGGACCCACGACTGTGGATGATGGCCGTTATCGTAGGCGGGCTCGGAACGGCAGGCCTACTCCTGGGCGGCTGATCGGACGCTGGGCGGCCGCTCGGGCCGGGCGAACGACCGAGGGTCGCTCGCCCGCTCGGCATGCCGGCATCATCCCATCATTCACGCCGGCGCCCGCCCAGTTGAGGTCGTCTCACCTGGGGGTGTCACCGCTCGCGCTCCAGGCTTACGACGGTTCCGGACCCTCTCGGGCGGGACCGCCGGCCTGAGGCTGGGCAGGTAGCGTCGGGGGGCTCCCGGCCTGAGGGCCGAAGCTCCATCCGGTGCGAATCCCGACGTCCAGGGCAGCCAGCAGGCCCTCCAGGGCGCGGAGTCCCTTGCGGAGGCCGAACCTGTACAGGGAGCGGTACCCCACGGCGGCCCCACCTCCCACGGCTCCGCCCACGGTGACGGCCGAGGCAGCCGCTAGCGCGCCTGCAAGGATGGGCGCCAGTCCAGCGGCCCCCGCCGCGGCCAGGCCCAGGGCCAGCCCGGCGGCGGCTCCCCCTGCTCCGGTGAAACCCGACATTACCGCGCTGCCCCAGAAGTTCACCCGCCGGCTGTGGCGGAGCGGCGTGCGGATCGTGACCTCGCAGGACGGCGGATCCGTCTCGAGGGGCGTGAGGGTCACGTAGAGCCGCCGGATGTCTGCCCAACCGCGCGCCTGGTAGGCGAGCCTCTCCGAGCTCTCCAACCCCGTCCAAGCAGGCACGTCGAATACCAGCACGCCCCCGGTGAGGGGGTCAGATCCATGCGTGTCCTTGAGAGCCAGGCTGTACGGCTCGGCGGGAAAGACGCGCTGCATGGCCAGGAAGACGCGGTCCGGCGACGCACGGATTACCCGCGACACCTCGGCGCTCCTTGGCGGGTTTCCCAACAGCGCGTCGGCGAGACGGTCGATCAGGTCCCGGTCCTTGGTGGCGAGCCGGCGTTCGTTGCGCAGCTCGGCCACCGCGAACTCCACGAACTCCGGCGAGATGCCGGCTTCCACCGCGGCCCCGACCACATGGCTCATCTCATATCCGTCCGGATCCTCCCTGGCCCCAGGCTCTCCCCTGGGCGCCAGCTCCTTCGAGCGATCCTCCAGTCGCCGGGCCGCCTCGGCCTGCAACTCGGCCGCACGACGCCACAGGCGTGCGGCCTGGGCCTCGGTGAGGCGCGTGGGCTCGTCATGGTTCTCTGTCATTGGCACGCGAGGCCGCTCACGCGACCCTCGGGGGCGTTCTCGCTCATGGCCTCATCATCGGATCGGGCACACCGATCACGTAGACGGCGAGCAATCCCAGGAGGCCGATCACGGTGAGGTAATACACCGTTGGGAGTATGGTTTTCCGTAGGGTCGAGCCTTCCCGCCCCAGCAGGCCCACCGTAGCCGACGCGGCCACCACGTTATGGATGGCGATCATGTTGCCTGCGGCAGCGCCGACGGCCTGGAGAGAGACGATCATCAAGCCGGAGATAGCGAGCCGGTCGGCCACGCCCGCCTGGAAGGCCGCGAACATCAGGTTGCTGACCGTGTTCGAGCCCGCGATGAACGCACCCAGTGCGCCCGTGACGCCGGCGAAGAGGGGCCAGACCCCGCCGACCGTGGTCGCCACCCACTCTGCCATGGCGATGGGCATGCTGGCCAGGCTGTTGGCGTTGATACCGGAGTTGATGTAGACCCGCACCATGGGCACGGTGAAGATCAGGACGAAACCGGCGCCCAGGAGAACGCGGGTCGAGTCGCCGAACGCCTGTCTAAACGCCCCCCGAGGCATGCGGTGGATCACGATCGTAGCCAGAGACGCGACCAGCAGCATCGTGCCGGGAAGATAGAGGGGCGTCGTCGCGGCGGTGATTCCGGTGCCCAGGATGTCTCCGTAGACGAAGTCGACACGCCGGAGCCACTCTCCCACGGGAAGGCTCGGCAACCGGGTGAGGACCAGGAGCACAGCGACCAGCGCGTACGGTGACCAGGCCGAGGCCGCTGACATGGGCCGGCCACGCTCCGCGTCGGGACCCGTCACCTCCAGCCCGCTGACCCAGTCGCTGGCCCACTGGGCCCGGGGCGCGAAGCCCCACGAGTCCTGAGGAATCAGGAAGCCCTTGCGGGCGGCGAACGTGACCACGGCCAGACCGACCGGAGCGCCGAGCAGCGAGGGGAACTCCGGGCCCAGCAGCCAGCCGGTCAGCATGTAGGGCACGGTGAAGGCCACCCCCCCGAACAGGGCGAAGGGCACGATGGACAACCCCTCGGTCCACGACCGATTCGCGCCGAAGAAGCGAGTGGTCATCATGACCATGAGCGTGGGCATGAGCGTGCCCGGAACCGCGTGGAGCACGACGATCCGGTTCGTGGCCAGCTTCAGGTACTCCGCCATGGACAGGCCGGCCGCCGCCAGCTGCGCGTCGAACACCTCGCCCCCGAGCCCACCCTGCAGGCCCACCAGCACCGGCGTGCCCACGGCGCCGAAGGTCACCGCCGTGCTCTGGATCATCATGCCGATCATCACGGCCGCCGCCGCCGGGAAGCCCATGGCCACCATCAGGGGAGCCGCGATGGCCGCCGGAGTGCCGAATCCGGACGCTCCCTCGATGAAGGACCCGAAGAGCCAAGCGATGATGACGATCTGCACGCGGCGGTCGTCGCTCACCGAGTGGAAGCTCCTCCGGATCGCGGCCACCCCGCCGGAGTGCTCGAGCGTGTTCAGGAGAAGCAGAGCCCCGAAGATGATGATCAGGATGTCGGCTGCGATGAAGAGGCCCTGGATGGACGACGCGAAGACCCGGTCGCCGGTCATGCCCCAGGGCCCCAGCGCGACCACGACGGCGGCCACGTACACGGCGGGCATGGCCCATTTCGCGGCGACCCGGAACCCCACCAGCAGGACCGCCGCCAACCCGATCGGGAGGACCGCCAACGCGGCCTGGACGGCCAGGCTCATGTCATCCACGCGGGCCTGGCGTGCCGGCGGCTCACCGGACACGGCCCTGCGCCGGGGGTCACGAGGGGCAACCGGCGCCCACGTCCCGGGCCGGGGTGCTGCAGGGGAGCCGACAGCCGAAACGGACCCAAGGACAGCGCCCGAACGCCCGACTCGGCTCCCGTCAAATGTTTGCTTGGCTTTTTCGACAAGGCCCGTTGCATATTGCCCGTGACGCGTTGGTCGACTCCCGCCCAAGCGGCCAGCCGCAGGGCTCCTCGAGCCCTGACCGGCCCCCGCGGCACGAGTCGCGGAAGAGGCGGCGCTTCCCCTCCCCGGGGGGCGCCGCCTTTCCATTGTCGGGTCGAGAATGCCCGGCACGTCGCAGGTGGGTCGTCGGGGGCAGCCTCACCGCGTTGGGAGCCCGGCACAGCCAACGGATCGCTGATCGACCGCCTCGACCCCGACACTGACGGATCACGGCCCCTCTCGGTTCCGCTCGATGAACCGGTCGATCTCGTCCTCGAGCACCGGAAGGGGAATCGCGCCGTTCAACAGCACCGCGTCGTGGAAGGCTCGCACGTCAAAGGCTTCGCCCAGCTCGGCCTCGGCTCGGTGCCGGAGCTCCTTGATCTTGAGCTCCCCCAGCTTGTAGGCCAGGGCCTGGCCCGGCCAGGAGATGTAACGATCCGTCTCCGTGCGGACCTCGTGGAGTGACAGAGCGGTGTTCGAGGCCATGAAGTCCAGCGCCTGCTCCCGAGTCCAACCGAGGGCGTGCATGCCCGTATCCACGACCAGTCGGCAGGCCCGCCACATCTCGTACGTGAGCCGCCCGAAGTCGTCGTAAGGAGTCTTGTACATGCCCGCCTCGATCCCCAGGTACTCGGAGTAGAGGCCCCATCCCTCGCCGAAGGCGCTGTTCGACGAGAAACGGCGGAAGTCGGGTAGGCCGTCGAGCTCCTGCCGCAGCGCGTTCTGGAGGTGGTGGCCCGGGACGGCCTCGTGGAGGGTCAACGCAGTCAGGGTGTAGAGCGGCCGGCTCTCCAGTGCGTAGGTGTTCACCCAGTAGAACCCAGCCGACGTGCCGCCCACAGGCGCCCCTACGTATCGGCCGCCCGTGTACTTGGGCGCCAGGTGATCGGGCACCGGATTCACGCCGTATGGGAGCCTGGGAAGCGTGCGAAAGAGCGACGGCAGCTTCCCGTCCATCTCTTTGGCGATGAAAGACGCCTCCCTCAGGAGCTCCTCCGGGGTCTCCGCGTAGAACCGCGGGTCGGTCCGAAGGAAGGTCAGGAAGTCGGCGAAGGTCCCCTCGAATCCGAGGCCTTCGATGATCCCTTCCATCTCGATCCTGATCCGGGCCACCTCGTCGAGGCCTACCTGATGGATCTCCTCGGCAGTGAGGTCCAGCGTGGTGAAGACCCGGATCTGGTGCTGATAGAAGTCCCGGCCGTTGGGAAGATCGTAGGCACCGATGGTAGCCCGCGCCTGCGGAATGTACTCGTCCGTCATGAAGGCGAGGAATCGCTCATAGGCGGGCACGACCGACTCCAGGATGACCTGTGCGCCCTCGCCGCTGAGTCGCTCCTTGTCCGCCGTCGCCACGGCTCCGGGAAAGCGTTCGAACGGAGCCCAGAAGACGGACGCTTCCGCACGGTCGACCACGTGGGTGCCGATGGTGACGTCGTATCCGTCCAGGATGACCCGTGACAGAGTCATCCCCTGGGCCACCCCCTCGCGGAGCAGGTCGGTGTACTGCTCGAAGTACGCAGGCGCGCCGCGCAAGCGCGAGAGGTAGGAGCGGTAGTCCTCCGCATGCCGCATCGGCATTTGGGAGGGCAGCCGGGCGAACGAGATGTGAAAGCCGTCGTCGACGGTCAGCGGTATGAGGTGGCCGCCCAACTCGTAGTCGCGGATCCGGTTCTCGAGGCGGCTCCGGAACATGTCGTAGTTGATGCGGTCCCGGGCTCCCAGGGCGTCGCGATCAACGACCTCCAGCCTCCGGAGCGCGTCGCGCCAGTATGCATCTCGGCGCTCCAGATCCGCTAGCGTGACGGAAGGAAGCCGATCATTGTGCTGGTCGACTCCGGCCGTGGTGGCGAGGAGCGGATTCTCGGCGAGCTCGTACGCCCAGGTCTCCTCGAAGAGCTCGCGCAACGGTTCGGCAGGTGATCGACCGACCCGCTCCACCGTGCAGGCACTCGTCCAGAGGACGAAGCCCGAGATCGTGGCCAGGAGAAATCGCACCATGGCGGAGCCTCCGGATGGTGATGGGCGGTAGCTCGCTACTCGACGCCCCAGGGGCGAATGAAATCCTCGGGCTCGACTCCGAGTGAGTCCACGACCCGCGTGATGTAGTTGAAGTAGGCAATCACCTGCACCGCGTCATGGAGAGCGCGGTCGTCGAGTCCGTGGGCGCGCAGCGCGTCGAGATCCTCTGGGCTCATCGCGTGTTGGTCGTGTGTGAGCCTGGCGGCGAACTCACACAAGGCACGATCTACCTCCGTGAGGGGTGCGGTCCGCCAGTCCCTCGCCACCGCGTGCACGTACGCGTCCGCCTCCCCCGCTGTCATGTCCTGGACCTCTTCCCGGAGGTCGTGCGCGTGCGCTTGCGTTCAGTAGTGGCAATCCACCTCGGCCGAGACGACCGTGGCCAGCAGCTCCCGCTGGGCGCGGTTGAGGGGCGATCTGCCCATCATGATGGCCCCATAGAAGCCGATGCTCGCTTCGAGGGTGCGGGGGTTCACGCTCATGATGTGCACGACGTTCCAGACGCGACCGGCTCTGGCGAGCGCGGCGTCGAACTGCTTCTTCAGGAAGCCCTTGGCTTCGGAGATGGGAACTTGCTCGATCCAGGGCATTCCGTTCCTCGCTGTGGACGTGTGGCCAGCAGTGTGACGACGGGTCCCGCTGCCGTCAACGCCGATCCGATCCTGCGAACTTCTCCCTTGCGTTTTATTGTTGCAACAAATATCGTGTTTTCTGCGTCCCCGGGAACGCTGCCGTTCCGCGTGCACCCGCCAACGGAGAGGCACTGGATGGCCAAGTCACTGCTCGTGTCCGAGCTCAAGCAGACCAAGCCCTTCCGGCTCATCGAGGAAGAGGCGGTCCTGAACGTCCAGCGCGCTGCCGAGGCTCTGCGGCGACCGACCGAGCTGCTGATGAAGGAGCATGGCCTGTCCCCGTCCACCTACAACGTGCTCCGGATTCTGCGGGGTGCGTACCCCGAGGGGCTCCCGTGCCACGACATCTCCGAGCGGATGGTCTCGCACGTACCGGACATCACGCGTCTCACGGACCGTCTGGTGTCCAAGGGGCTGGCCGAGCGGGAACGTTCTTCCGAGGACCGCCGGGTCGTGCTGACCCGGGCCACTGCCGAGGGGGTCGAGCTGGTGGGCTCCCTGGACGCTCCCCTGGGCGAGACGCTCAAGGCACAGCTCAGTCACATGACCAGGGACGAGCTGCAGACCATGATCGGCTTGATGGAGAAAGCACGGGCACCCCAGAGCGACCAGGAGTCTGCCGGCTGAAGGCGACGGCGCCCTACTCGAGCCCCAATAGCCGCATCGCGTTTCCACCCATGATGGCGGCGTGGTCAGCCTCCGGGAGCCCCAGCTCCCCTACGCTCGAGATCATCTTCTCCAGACTGCCGATCTTGTGGGGATAGTCGCTCCCGGCCAGCACGTGATCCGCCCCGGCAAAGTCCACCGCCAGCCGTAGCGCCCGCGGGTCGAAGTTGACCGTGTCGTAGTAGAACTCGGTCAGGTACGTGCTGGGCGGCCGATCGATGTTGACCCTGCAGTCCGCGAACGCCTCCCAACCCCGGTCGAGCCGTTCGGCCAGATACGGGATCGCCCCACCCAGGTGGCACAATGCCCACCGGATTCGGGGAAAACGCTCGGCAACGCCACTGAACACGATCTTGGCGGCTGCGAGAGTGGTGTCGTAGGTGAAGCCGATGAGGGGCATGAGCCAGTACTCCGTCATGGCCTCCACACCTACCGGGTAGTAGGGATGGATGTAGAAGACCACGTCCCGATCGTTGGCCGCCTCATACAGCGGCAGGTAGCGCTCGTCGCTCAATGCCACACCATTGACGTTCGACAGCAACATGAAGCCCGGGAAGCCGAGGACGTCCACGGCCCGACGCAGCTCGGCCACGGCAGCATCCGGGTTGTTCATGGGCAGCGTGGCGAGGGCGCGAAAGCGGTCGCCTCGCTGGGTGACAATCTCGGCCAGAGCGTCATTCACGGTGGCCGAAAGGGGGACCGCGGCCTCCGGACTCTCGAACTGCGTCCCGGGAGTCGTGAACGTCAGGACCTGCACGTCCACCCCCGCCCGGTCCAGCACCTGTTGGCGCAACGCGACGTCGCGATGCCCGGGAACGATGACGTTATAGTCCCCGGGGTAGTGCAGGACCGGGTTGCCCTCATCGTCCCGTTCGAAACGGATGTTGGTGGGGCCGCGCTCCACCGCGTCGAGGTAGGTGGGTGGGTAGTAGTGGTTGTGGAAGTCGACGATGGTCATGCGGTACCTCGTTCGATCGGAGGCGTTCGGCGGGAGCGCTCCATCCACCAGTAGGCGGGAAGGCCGGCCGCGACGATGGATAGGCCCACGAGGCTTTCGCGGGGATCCGCTACGAGCTGGTTCATGACGATGGCGAACGCGGACAGGGCGAAGACGACCGGCACCCACGGATATCCCCATACGGAGTAGCCGCGCTCGACCCCCGGTCGCCGACGGAGGACGATGAGCGCGACAGCCAGGAGTCCGAAGAATATCCACTCGGTGTAGATCACGCGGGTGAACAGCGCGCGATAGGTACCCGTCACCACCAGCACCGAGGACCACGCCGCCTGCAGCACGATGGCCCGGTGCGGAGTGCGGAACCGGTCGTGAACAGCGGCGAGGCCGCGGAACAGTAGGCCATCGCGCGCCATAGCGTAATAGACGCGAGGCCCCGCCAGGATGATTCCCCCAACCGCCCCGAAGGTGGAGAACATGACCAGGCCGGCCATGGCGGCTCCACCACCGAAGCCGAACAGCGCGTCGGCCGCGTCTGCGGCCACCCTCGTGGACGAGGCGACTCGCTCCATGGGCAGGATGTACAGGTATACCGTGTTCAGGGCCAGATAACAGGCGGTCACGATCAGCGTCCCGATTACCAGGGCCCTGGGTATGGTCCGTGCCGGATCGCGCGTCTCCTCGGCGTTGTAGGTCACCATGTGCCAGCCGCCGAAGGCGAACAGTCCGGCCACGAGGGCCAGAAGGAAGTCGCCGGGCCTCGTGGTCTCGAGAAAGTCGCCACCCCCCGCGAAGTGCTCCGGCACCCGGGACCCGAAGGCGAGCCCCAACGCGATGATGGCCGCGACGGCCACGAGCTTGCCCAGGGTGAACGCGGCCTGAAGGCCGGCGCCGTGCTTGACACCGACGTAGTTGACGCCCGACAAGACCAGGATCACGCTCACGGCCACGGCGCGGGTTCCCGTGTCGCTCAGCGGAACGAAGAAACCGGTGTAGCGAGCGAAGACCACCGCGATCGCGGCGATGATCCCCGAGTGCATCACCCAGAACATGGCCCATCCCCAGAGGAAGCCCAGGGCGGGGCCGAAGGCCTCGCGGAGGAACACGTAGACCCCCCCGGAGCCCGTGTAGATGGAGGCCAGCTCCGCGCAGACCAGCGCACCGAACAAGGTGAGTGCCCCCGAAACGCCCCACGCGAGAATCACTCCGGTCAGGGAGGGGACCAGGCCCGTGATCTCGGATGGCTGCACGAAGATGGACGCGCCGATGATCGTGCCCACGACCATGGCGGTGGCCCAGGGTAGGCCGATGGCCCTGCGCAGCTCCTCAGATTCGCTCAAGCGCCCTCCCCGTTGGCCGGCGGCCCTCCACGGATGAAGGCGAGCAAGATCGGAGTCCGGCTCGATTCGCGCAAAAGCAGCAGCCGCTTCGATTCGTTCGGGGAGAGCCGCCGATCATCGCCGGGGGAGGGATACCCGATCACGCAGCCAGGGGTGGCGCACCGAAGGGGCAAGGGCCAGAGCGGAGAGCGCCGCCCAGGCCCTTGCCGGGAGGTGATTCCCTGGCAGGCGTCAGTTCATCACTCCCTCGACGGTCATCTCATCGCCCTGGCGGACGATGTGGATGCTGACGCTCTCGCCGTCCCGGTAGGAGCGGAGGATCCGACGGGCGTGACCCGCGTCATCCACGTCGCGGCCGTCGATACTCAGAATCACGTCGCCCGCTCGCAGATTGAGCGGGGAGTCTTCGTCGGCATCGAGTACCAGCGCACCACGCTCGACGTCGAAGTACTCGCCCAACGCCGAGTTCATCGGCGCCAGACTCAGCCCAGCCACGCGACCCCTGCCCTCCCATGCCAGTCCCGGCGCGGCGTGTCCAAGAGCTTCCAGACGCGGTGCGAGGTCTCGGAGCCTCTCCATTTCGGGCACGACGACTTCGAGGCGGTGTCGGATCCGCTCGTCATCGAAGTCGTTGGGGTCGAAGCGGAAGGCGGTCGCGCCGCGGCCTCTTTCACCGATCCAGGCGAATGCGGGGCTCACGTCGTCGGCCACCAGCTCGACGGTCTGCTCGGAGCCGTTTCGCAGGTAGGTCACCTGTACGGTGTCCCCCGGATCGAGTCGGCGCGACAGGGCCAGCAGCCGCTGCACGGGCACCGAGCGGTCGAGGTCCACCTCCTCTTCGTCTGCCCGGTCGGGGAGGGGGTCGAACAGGCTCTGCCCGTCGATGGCCGTGATCACGTCTCCCTCCCTGAGGCCGGCCTCGTCGGCGGGCCCGTCCTCGGTAACGTCCATGATCTCGGCACCGCGGAGCTGGGCGTCATCCTGGTCGGTCGTGACCGAGACGCCCAGCCGGCCGCGCTGGCCGAAGAAGCTGACGCCCTGCCCCGGGCCGAACACGCTTACCCGTGGGCCGCGTGGGCACACGCAGCGCTCCTGCTCCTGCTCCTCGGGCTCCTGGGCCAGGGCCGGGTCGGTCGATCCGGCCAGCGCCAAGGCCGTGGCGCCCAGGGCGAGCAGCGTGAGCCGCGTGGAGGTTCGGTCGCTCATCTCTGGTCTCTCCGTTGCATGTCTTCCGGTCGATCCGGATCGAGAAGCGT
The DNA here is from genome assembly GCA_039589315.1 of Gemmatimonadota bacterium. GTDB lineage: Bacteria > Gemmatimonadota > Gemmatimonadetes > Longimicrobiales > Gaopeijiaceae > JBDHHQ01. The sequence continues at coordinate 2,580 of JBDHHQ010000074.1, read as the reverse complement.
GGGATCGAGGCGTCAACGCCTGTCTACCCGGTACGATGGCGGAGACGAACGCGGGGGTTGCCTCTGGCGTGCAGTCGAGTCGTGCACCGACTCCTGCACCGCTACCTAGGCGGAGTTGCGTCCGCCGATGAGCGCTCCGATGACTCCCCCGAGGAGCCCCGTCACGCCGGAGGAGAGGGGTGCGAACGCCAGGAGCGACCAGGGCTGGTCTCCCATCAGGATCGCCACCAGGACGCCGACCACGGCGCCCACGATGCCGATGACGAATCCGCCCTTGGCCCCTGCGGTATACGGTGGCTTCTTGGCGGCGCCGTACCAGAGCGCCACCACGAACGGAATGCCGGTGCCCAGGATCGCGGAGAGGTTGACCACCGCCGTCGAGAAGTGTCCGGCAACCACCATCACGACCTGCAGAATCAGTGCGATCCACACGAACCGCTTCATGGCTTACTCCTTGGGGTCGGGCGACTCCTGCTATCCTCGGGGTTTCGCAGACTTTCGCTGGTTTCGCCGGGTGTGGGCACCGCCACCAGGGCGGTGGCGATCACGTCGAGCTCCTCGGACCGAGTCACCTTCCAGACGCCGTCGTCTCGGGCCAGGCTCAACACGCCGACGCGAGAGGGAGCGGTGCCGGAGAGAGGCTCACGGGAGCGGATCACGACGTGGGCGGTGGGGCTGTCCCTGGGCAGGGTGCCCTCCACGGCCGCTCGGGCCTCGGGGTCTTCCAACACGTGGCCGATGATGGCGACGCGCTTGCTCGTCATCGCTTGCATCATGCCTGGAGCGTAGCCGAGGACACCGCGGAGGAGCCGGGTGAACAGCGCGTCCGTGGGCATCGTCTCCAGCTCGGCAGGCCCGACACCGAACACTTGACGAGCCACCTGACCGGTCTCGTCGGCGCGCACGACCTGAAGGAGCCGGTCCTGGAAGAGGCTGAGTGCATCTGGATGAAGCGCTGCAGCCATCTCTGCCCAGCGCCCGCGCTGAAAGCTGGAGTAGAAGGCAGCCGCGCCGGACTCGGGAGTACCGGACTCGAAGTCCTGGGCCTCGAGGCTCGCGTTCAACGCCGCCACCGCGACGGCGAAGGCAGTCCCTAGCATCGACGAGGCTTCCTTCCAGCGTCTCGTTCGGTCCTTCATCTCGCGCATAAGGGCTTCCCCACTACGTCTTGGTGGCCGGCGTGGCGGATCGGCCCACCCGAGGCCACATTCCCGGTCCCGACGGTGGTCGTGCCCGACGGCGCCCGCGTCGCGTCCGTGGGCTCCCAGCGACCATCCCGCAAGGTAGAGCCGTGGAGGTCGATGTGCTCAGGCCCGGACCGTTCCTGTTGATTCTCACGCTCACGCTGGGCTGCCAAACGGAGGACAGCCCGTCCACCGAGGGCGGCCAGCCCGACGAACCTGGCCAGACCGCGGACCGGGGCGGCGTGACCGCTTTCGTCGGCGCGACCGTCTGGGATGGGACCGGTGCGCCACCCTTGCCCGACGCCGTCATCCTGGTGCGGGACGGGCGAGTGGCGGCCGTAGGCGCCAGCGGCGATGTCGAGGTGCCGGATGACGCCAGCCGCGTGGACCTGACCGGCCGTTACGTGATCCCGGGAATGGTCAACGCTCATGGACACGTGGGTGGGACCCTGGGGCTGGAGGGCGGGCACTACTCGGAGGCGAACGTTCTCGACCACCTCGGCCTGTATGCCCGCTACGGCGTCACGACCGTCGTGAGCCTCGGAGGGGACGAGGAGGCGGGAGTCCGGGTCCGTGACTCCCAGGCCACGTCGGACCTGGACCGTGCCCGCCTCCACGTCGCGGGCGCTGTCGTGGTGGGAGACTCACCCGAAGAAGCGCTCGAAGTCACGAACCGTAACATCAACATGGACGTAGACTTCGTGAAGTTCAGAGTCGACGACAACCTCGGCACCGTCGAGAAGATGAAGCGGGAGGTCCAGCAGGCTGTCATCGAACGTGCACACGCGGCCGGGCTCCCGGTCTCCGTCCACGTGTTCTACCTGGACGACGCCAAGTTCCTGCTCGACGCCGGCGCCGACTTCATCGGTCACAGCGTCCGCGACCAGGACGTCGACGACGCCTTCCTGGCGGCCATGCGGGAGCGGGACGTCTGCTACGCCCCCACCCTGATGCGCGAGGTCTCCACGTTCATCTACGAATCCGAGCCCGAGTTCTTCTCGGACCCGTTCTTTCTGAAGCACGCGGACGCCGGGGTGGTGGAGGCGCTGAGGGATCCGGGGCTGCAGGAGTCCGTGCGCGCAAGCAGCGCGGCCCAGGCGTACAAGCTGGCCCTTCAAAAGGCGACAGAGAACCTGAGCAGGGTCCACGAGGCCGGGATCCGAGTGGCCATGGGAACCGACTCGGGCCCGCCCAGACGGTTCCAGGGGTACTTCGAACACCGGGAGCTCGACTTGATGGCCGAGGCCGGCATGGATCCCGTGGCGGTGCTCATCGCCGCGACCCGGGATGCCGCGGCTTGCATGGGGCTGGACGACGTGGGGACGTTGGAGGCGGGCAAGTGGGCAGACCTCCTGGTCCTCGGGGCAGATCCTACGGCAGATGTCGCCAACACCCG
>JBDHHQ010000073.1:0-36794 GCA_039589315.1 Gemmatimonadota bacterium | reverse complement strand
CACGTCCGGCGGATAGCGACCGAGCTCCGTCCTGGTGTGGAAGATGAAGTTGCCCAGGCCGTAGAGGATCAGCCCACCCCCATACACCTCGACGCCCGCGAGGGTAGGCTCCCCATGACTCACATAGACGTCCGCGCCCGCGTCGATCGTGGCGCGTGCCCACCGCTCTTGCCACCCTGGCTCAGCGTCGATCTGGAAGTGCTGGTATGCGAGGACCGCGTCGGCCTCGGCGGCAGCGGCCTGGACCGCCGCGATGTTGCGGTCCCAGGCGGCAGTGTCACCCGGATCCAGCATGTTTGCGCCGGCGCGCGCGGGCGTTGCCCTGGCCCCATCGGGCGAGTTGACCGTGGCCAGCGAGACCAGCCCCAGCCGGAAGCCGTCGAGGTCCAGATAAGCGGGAGCCGTGGCCGCGGCGACGTTCATGCCGGTGCCCGCGTGGATCAGGCCCCGCTTCTCGGCCTCATCGATAGTGGACAGGATGCCTTGAGTCCCGTAGTCCCACGAGTGGTTGTTCGACAATGCCAGGAGCGAGACACCGATCTCGGCCAGGAAGTCGAGCACGTTCGGTTGGGCCCCGTGGAAGTAGACGTCGTCCCTGGTGGGCACGCAGGCACACCCGGGGCCCGAAACGGCGACTTCGAGGTTCGTGAACACGGCATCGGCCTGGCCGAGGAGGGGCAGCACCGTGCTCATGGGGGTTTCGAGGTAGTCTCGGGGGTCATGCTCGATCAGCGCCTGGCCGACGATCGCCAGGCGGATGCTCGGCTCAGCGATCGCCCGCCCGTCCCCGCCATCGGCACACCCGAAGAGCAGGGTGACCGCTATCGGCGCGAGGATGTATGAGCGCCTGTCCATCAGGGTCAGCATGGCCCGCGAGAGATTACCATCTCGAAGCAGGGCGTGAGCGACCGAGCCAGGAGACGCCACTCCCCGCCCTCGTCGACGCATTACGAGCCACAGTCGCCACCACATGCCTCGAACGCCTGCCACCGATTCCCCTCGACGTCTCGGAACGTGAACGTGCGTGCCTGTAGGGCTCGATCGGTAAGCACGGTCCGGTCGGTGTCCACCCCGCGGCCACGCAGCCTGAAGAGACCCAGCGGTGCTTCGGGCCTTCGGGGGCCTGCGCCCTCGTGACGAATGAGCTCCAGCGAGAGTCCGCCGCCGGACAGGATGCGGATCGAGTACCGGCCGTCCGCAGACTCCAGGCGGTTCACCTCCTCGAGGCCGAAGACCCCGGTGTACCACTCCGCCGCGGCCGCCTCGTCCCGTACCTGGATGGCGACGAATGTGCGACCGACAACGTTGAATCCCGTCTCGTTCGCGGAAGGTTGCTGCGCTGCGGCACTCGCCGAGAAGGCGACCAGGATCGCGTGCGCCAGGGCGACTCGGCGCTGAAGGACGCATCTCCGGTCCGGGGCATGCCGATCCGCAATGGGCCCGGCGGGCACGTCCGTTCGGTCGACCCACTCGGGCAGAGGATGATCCGCACGCCTCATGGCAAGCTCCACGAACGTCTGGCCGTGGCCGCGGCTGAAGGTCATCGGAACACACCCGTCGCTCAGGGCCACGGCCCGGCAGAGGAGAGTGACGCTACGATGACAATGGAAACCGCCCCTCATCGGGCTCCGACCCGCCGACGAGCGGTCTCCCGTCAACCTGTTGGCCCGGAGGCGAATGCGCCACTCGGAGCCGCTGACCGGGGACGCGGCCACGGCTGGTCAGTACGAGGGTGAGGGCGCTATCGAGCACACGTCATCGTCTGCCCCGAGGGTTCGCTTCTCCAGGCAAACGTGTCGTCACCGATGTCGTGGAACACGACCCGCCACTCCGGATCGCCCTCGGCGCGCCTCATCACGATGTCTCCGCCCTCGGACGTGGCCGTGAAGCGGGTGATCCTGGGCGCAATCCCCGTCGAAGGCGAGTTGGCGATCCAGCTGATTTCCCAGGTCTCGGTTCCGGGGTGGTAGATGCGCACACCGGTTCCGTAGAAGTCGGGTTGCCCCTGGCCCCGGTGGCCGACATACACGTCCTGAACCGCGTGGCCGTCGAGGATGTACCGCCATGTCCACGTTGCGCGGCTCTGCCCTGGCGCTCCATCCGGGGTCGTGGTGGGGATGGTGCAGCTCCAAACCCCCGCAAGTCGCCCCCAGTGTTCGGTCTCGGGTGGGGCGAGTGGGTTCAGCCGGCCAAACTCCGCATCCGCGGTCTGGGCTTCCCCTGGCTGAAGCTCCTGCTGGCCGGCGGGGTCATCCGGGGCACAGGCCACAGCGATCCCCATTCCGACCCAAATGGTGAACGCGGTCTTCTTCATCGCTCCCCTCCCCTGCCTGATGTCAGCGCGGACCGCAGCCATCCGTCACGGCCATTGCCGACTCCCGTCGCACCGTCGCGCTCTCCAAGCCGAAACGAGAACATCACCGTCTCGGAGGACGGCTCGAGCCCGCCGATAGAGTGGTATAGTCGCATCGCAGGACGGTTGGTCCGCAATGTGGTGACGGTCATCCGCCAGAAACTCGACGGCGCGCTCCGCCTGAACCGGAAGGTCGAACACGTCCGGAGCCACCGCGTCAAGCGTCGCTTCGTCTCCGCGGCCGAGAATCACGATCTGTGTCATCGTTGGTAGCCCCGTTACTAGCGGGGCAGTTCGGCCGCTGCCAGACCCTCGATATCACGAAGGATGCCCGCGACGGTGGCCTCCACGACGATGCGGCCTTTCTCCAACGTGGCCAGCGTCGCATCGCCCCATACACCCGATTCGGAGTAGGTCCCCTCCCCCTCCGCTCGGCGCGTGAGGCCGCCACGACCTCTCGGGTTGTCCTCGCGCACGGCGAGGGCCATGTCGACCCGCTCGGGCGCGATGTAGAGCATCATCGACGTCTCGATCTCGTCTGCGTGAGTCCCCCGCACCTGCTCGCGCACCTGATCCTCGGCCGCCCCGGCCACCTCCAGGATATTCGTGAAGCGCAGGACGATGCCCTCGCCCTCGAGCGCCTGCGCCGAGGCTTCGAGAGGGCGTAGCGTCGAGACGCCCGTATTCAGGACATAGAACCGCCGAGGTCCGTACCCAGCCAGGCTCTCGACGATGTCCACCACCACGTCTCGCGCTGTCTCGAAGCGGAGATGCGTCGAGCCCGGGTATTCGAGGAATGAGGGATAGAAGTGGTAGGAGATCGTGGGTGCGACGACCACGTCCGCGGCCTCCAGCACGCGCTCCTTCAGGTAGTCAGCCATCTGCAGGTCGTTGTCCAGACGCAGATGGGGACCGTGCTCTTTGGACGCGGCGCCGAGGGGTATCACGACGATGGTCTCGGGTCCGAGCACCTCTTCCGCTTCGACCCACGTCAGATCGACCAGCTCGATCCCGCGTTTCGGAGCCTGTGCGAGTCCCATGCTGGCGCTCACATGTATCAACAGAGCTCCCGCTACCGCGCTCCAGCCCCTCGCACCCATGGCCTTCTCCCACCTTCTGGCGATGACATCCAACCGGCTCCGTGCAAGCTGCGGCTTCGCGATGCTCAGCTGCAAGCGAGAACGGCATCCGGTCCCGCATACCGCGGGTAGAGCTACTGCCCCGTTTGACCGGGGAGCATCGTGCGCACCTCGGCGAGGCTGCTGATCACCCTTGCCACGGCAGGTTCCGATCCCTCGTCCCTTGCGAGGAGAGCGACGGAAAGCCCTGCGCTCCTCCCACCGAGGTAGTCGTCCTCCAGTGTGTCGCCGACGTGAAGGACGCGGTCGGCGGCCACACCCAATCGCTCGCAAGCATGGGCAAAGATGCGCACGTCCGGCTTCGCTACACCGAGGTCCGCTGAGCCCAGGATGTGGTCGAAGTGTTCCGACAGGCCGAGCTCCGTGCAGAAGTGGCGGAGGCCGCATTGCCAGTTCGAGATCAGGGCCAACGGGTATCCCGCGCCCCGCAGGTCCTGGAGCGTGCCCGCTACCTCGGGGAAGACGCCCAGGCAGGCGGGTCCCAGGATCTCCCACAGCGCCGTGGCGTGCCGGGGCGCGTCCCGCTCGGACGCTCCAAGCTCGAGGCGTCGGAACACTCGCTGAGCGAGGCGGGCGTAATACTCATCCCGCGCCTCCTGGGATGCCTCCGGGGAATAGTGTGCGTCGTGCGTCTCGAAGACGTCGTACAAGACGGCGTGTTCCCACGGTGCCGGCCGAAACCCGTGAGTCACCAGATACTCGACGAGGAGTCGTCCGCGCCCCCGCCCGTCTCGGTGAAAAACGAGTGTGTTGTAGAAGTCGAACGTGATCGCTTCGATGTGGCCGAGGTCACTCACTCCCGGAGCGTCTCGTCGCAATGGGGGCAAGCACGGGGATTGAGACGCTCCCCAGATGGCGATCGCACTCACGCTTGACGCGGGCGAGCTCACCGGCCTCGTCAGGTCGTTTCGGCACCTGGCTAGATGACATCGCCCTGGGACCCGGTCGGATCGAGCGCCGGCGGCATGCTCACCGCCAATGAACCTCCGCGATGGCAATTCCCGATTCTCCCGCCACGCTGTAGAGCAGGTAGCTACGTCCTTCGTCCTCGAACAGGGCCGGATCCCGCAACTGTCGGACGGGCTCCATCGCCGCTCCACGAACCGAGGGCACTCGTGCCAGGTCGGCGCCTTCCCAATCCAACTCGGGCTCGAGTACCACCAGGGGATCTGTGGCCGACCAGGTCATCCAGTCTCGGCCCAGCTCTATCTCGGAGAGGAGAATGCGCTCTGGGCTCTCGCCTACCACGGTGTGCAAAACGCGGAGCTTGCCGTCCTCGACCTTGACGGCGGAATGGCGCATGTCCGCCGTGAACAATGTGGGCCCCTCCTCGAACCCGCCCAGGCCATCCCGTGATCGGTAGAAGACTCCGGGCATGCCCAGTGCGTAGCGTAATCCGTCCCACTCGAAGACCCGAAAGTAGGAGTTGCCGAGAGGCTCGGTCCCTGCCTCGAAGCTCAGACCGTCCGTCGACGTGGCAACCAGCGTGACCTGTCGGTAGCTTTCTCTGCGGTCCCGCGGTCCGGATATGTAGGCGGGGCAATGAAAGTACATTCGTATGGTGCGCGAGGCCGCATCCACGTGCACGTCGGGTGAGGCCACATGACGGTAGCCCGCCCAGGACGGCTCGCTCACGTCGTTGCAGACTGTGTCCTCGATGCGGAGCGTGCCGAGCTGGTAGATCTCCCAGGGCCCCGCCAGGTCGTCTGCGTAGGCGAGCCGTATGTAGGTCCCGGCGTGGTGCGCGAAGTAGAGGTAGTACCGGCCCAGCGCGCCGTCGACCCATGACGGGACGCGAATCAAAGAGGGGCCGTTGATGTTCTCGCCGGCATCACCCGGCAGCATCTCGGGGCGGATCATCGGATTCCCGGGGAGGCGCTCGACCCGCGGGGCCACCTGACCGGCGCTGCCCTCTGGCTCCGGCAGAGCGTCGCAAGACAGCGCCAGCGCCAAGATCCCAAGGCAGGCCGCGAACGTCGGTACCGGTCGTCGGCGAACCATGTGCACCCCCATCGGCGTGACTGCGAGAGCTGGCGTTCGAGAAGACGGCCTGACACGCACCCGCGCTCGTGCAGCTCCCGTCGCTCCGCGGAAGGGTGCATCGCACGACCGGACCAGGCAAGCGACCGAGGATCGTACCTCGCCGATCATTCCTACGCCGTTCGTCCCGCGAGGCTCTGCAGTGCGGGCCGGATGTGCTCGGCGACGTCGTTGTGGGCAGGCTCAGGTCGGATCGAGCCTGGGGTCGGTCAACCGGCGAGCCAGGGCCGCAATCGCGCTCTCCCACTCCACCGCAGGCGTCGGTTCCCACCCCACACGCCAGTAGTGCATGTCGAGATGAGTCAGCGGTAGGCCGGTGGCCGCCGCGATTGCCGGGAGAGGGTGGTCTTGCCAGCGCCGCCTGGACCGAGGACGAGCACCCTTCCCATGACATCCTAGAGCCGCCTCTGACCCCGGTTCGAAGCCATCAGCCGAGCCCGCCCCTGCGCGTGATCCCGGTCACCACACATACGGGATGATCCGGTACCGCACCTGTTCGGTGTAGGCTGAGTACCCGGGCAGGGTCTCCCGCAGGGTTCGCTCCTCGACCGTCACCCGCGTAACCAGAGCTCCGAACACCACGATCAGTGCCAGAACACCCGCGTAGCTCTCCAGCCACAGCGCGATGCCCGCGAACATCAGGAGCATGCCCAGATAGAAGGGGTGCCGGATGAAGCCGTAGAGTCCGGTGTCAACCAGCTGCTGGCCCCGGTCCGACTGATCCTTGACGATGGGCGCCGCGAACGCGTTCTGCAGCAACACGGCGAACGTGACCCCGTATCCGAACACGGCGACGATCGCTCCAAGCACGGAGACGCCCAAGGACATCGGTGGCAGCAGCTGCAAGCGGAAGACGTCGATGGGAATGAAGACGAACCAGGCGGCTATCGCGAGAATGATGAGCGCGGTAGCCACACGATCCGCGACCGGTTGGCTCTTCGCCGTCGGTGCTCCGAGGCGTGCCTCGAGGCTAGCTGGCGCGAGGACCCCGAGCGCGACGATCGACACCGACAAGACGATGAAGTAGACCACCAGAAACTGAATAGCCCGTGGCCACTGCCATGTCCCGGCCGGAACGAGCAGGAGAGTGGCGAACAGCGCTACTTGAAACACCGCGCCGATGAGGCCTCTCAGCACCAGCATCCAGGGCGACCGTCTCACCATTCCCCCACCCCGCTCCGGCTTGCGCCGTCAGTGAGCCCACCGGCCAGGCGCACCGCCCCCTCCACGCTCATGTAATCCGCTCCGACCCGGTCTCTTCCGGATCGACCGCTGGAAACAGCAGCGTGTCGAGACCGCGAATCAGACCGCGCGTGGTGACGGCTCTCCGGGCCGCTAGGAGCGTCCCGTTTACGTATGGCTCCGCACCCGAACCAGCGTCGTGCCTGACGGACAGGCGCTCGTGGGGCAGTCCGAAGATGGCTTCGAAGGAGAGCACGTAGCTCGGCAACCGGAGCGCGTGAACCTGGGCTCCACCGATCGTGGCGCCCCTGGCATCTCTCGCTCCCATGGTCTCGTCGAGTGGATGGCCGAGCTCGTTTTCGGCGACCCTGCCCAGAAACTCCGCCAACTCCTGAACGGTGCCACTGGGCGCGTCGGGCTTCGTCCCGTGAGAGTAGTCGATGATCTCCCAGTGAGGGATGTGTCGGGCGGCGATGCCGGCGAAGTGCTTCACGAGCGCCGCGGTGAGCGAGAAGTTGCCGGCGGCGATGACTCCCACTCCGTGCTGGTGCGCCAGCCCCTCGATCTCCGCGTAGTCGTCGCCAGTCAGTCCGGAGGTGCCGACGACGACCGACACACCTCGGGACAGGGCGAAGCGGACGTTGGCCTTTACGATCGCGGGATGGGTGTAGTCGACTACGACGTCGGTCTCGGGGACGAGGGCCTCCTCGATCGTGCTGACGACCGGGACACCGCAGGCGTCTTCTCCGAGCGCGTGGCCGACGTCCTGCCCGTTCGCCCGGCGAGCCATCCCACCGACCAGCTCGAAATCCTGAGAGCCGAGAACCGCCCGGGCGATCGCCGAGCCGGTCCAGCCAGTCACACCCGCGATGCAGATCTTCAAGGTCATGGTAGGGCGTCTTCCTCGATCAAGGACGCAAAGAGGCCACGCAGGCGACCTGGGCGCCCGACTCGGTCGGCGAGGCTGGCGCCTCCTTGGAACTCGGCCGCGAGAAGCTCATCCGCCTGATCCATCGTCGGACTCGGCCCCTCTCGGAAGCAGCGCCTCGATCAGTGCCTTTCGAGCAGGCTAGACGATGGAGGGCAGAGTAGGTCTCGGCGGGGGAGAACCGGCCTGCTCAAACCGCTCCCTCCGCCTCCGAGTCAGGTCCCCCCACCTCGGGTTCGTCGAGGACGCCGTCCTCGATGGCCGACCGCCGCCACCGAGCACCTTGCTCCCTGCCTGCGACCCCGGCGCTCCCTCCGGCCGCGTAGAGCACCTCGTATTGCTGGTATTGATCTCGCGCTCCGGTCTCCGGGTCCTTCGGAGCCGCACGCTCGGCCTGCGCGTACTCGACGCGGTCCCGTATGCCCAGCAGTTGACGGCGCGCCATGATCGAATCGAGAACCCGGAAGATGAGCAGCGCCAGTTGTGCGGTGGCTCCGGCCGCGTCGGCCGACATCCTGCTGATCAGACGGGTACCCTCGCCCTCGGCTTCCAGCCGGAAGCAAGTGACCAGGCGCACCTGGGCCCCGCTGAAGTGCCCGCCACCCGTCCACCACGCGAGGGTCCGGCCGGTATCGATGTGGCGCACGTACCCGATCGCCGTCGCGTCGCCGAGTCGGGGCGCGGGAATCCACGAGACGATGTGCCAGGCCGAGACCCGCCGTCCGTTGTCGAGCGCATCGATGCTGTACCACCCTGCACCGCGTCCCAGCTGGGCGATCCAAGGCCACACGCGCTCCGGTGGCGCTCCAATGGACACGGCCCGCGTCATGGCCACGCGGGCTGTGGGACCACCTTCCAGCCACTCGTCACCGGGCATCCTCCGAGCGCGGTCCGCTGGTGTTGAACCCCAGCGTGTTCCCCACCTCAGGAGCAGGAAGGCGCCTGTGAGACCGAAGGCCAGAACAATCGGAATCCAGATCATGGTCGCTGCACCGAAACGCTCCTCATCGTCCCTTCGAGCCGCTGCTGTCGCATGCTCAGGCCGGATTCGGGCCTCGGCCCTGAAGCACGATGTCCATCCAGGGCCTGGGCTGCAAGCGGAGGCGCCCGCTCGGCGAATGCGAGCTGTGACGCTGGGACGGTGGCGCGTGCCTCCGACAGTCCCTTGCCGTTGCGGGGTCGATGCGTCCACGTTACCGGTCGATGACCCCCAGAGTCGTCGTCTCCAAGTATGATCGAGCCTCGAATCATGCACCCCCTGGAGGTCCACCGAACTCGACCAGCCCTCGCACGACCGCGGCGCCAATCCGCACGTGCCGCGGCTCCCCGCTGTCGAGTAGCGCCGCTGCGAAATTCACGGCCCAGGCGGCGGCTCGGATCAGCGATGTTTCCGACGGCTCGTACGCTTGCAGGAAGGCACGTCGACCGGCTTCCGAGTCGAACAGCATCCACGCGCATGCCAGGTCCGTCGCCACGTCGCCGGCCGTCACGTCACCCCAGTCAATGATGCCCGCCAACGTCCCGTCCCGCACGACGACGTTCCGAGGATGGAGGTCGCCGTGCAGCCAGATGCTGTCCTCTGCGGGGGCCGCTTCGATCCCCGTGCGCCAGATGTGCGCCAACTGGTTCAAGTCCAACCGAGCCAGCCGTTCCTCCACGACGTCCTGCCGCCCCTCCAGCGGCACGCCGCGGAACGGATTGGACGGAGCGTCCGCGGGGGCGGGTCGGTGCAGTGCCAGGAGGAATTCGGCCAGGCGCGGAGCCTGACCGGGCGGAAGCGGACTCTGGTCAGCGGTCTTGCCCGGGACCCACTCCACGACGCTCCACGGTCAGGGGAAGAGTGCGGACGGAACCCCGGGGAACACCGGCCGAGGCACCGCCACGGATAGCCGCGGTGCTATGAACGGAAGCCACCTGTGCTCGTTCAGGAGCAAGTCGACAGCGACCCGGCGCCGCGGGATCCGGGCGGCATATGCGGACCCGGCCCGGTACGTCACGTTGTCCCAGCCCTCGTCGACCAAGACGAGGGGCTCGCCGGCCAATGGCGCGTACTGGTCCCGAAGGAGGGCCCGGGCGAGGTCCGCGTCGATGTGGACCTCGGCCGAGGCGCGCTGGAGATCCATCTGCCGTGCGTGAGGACGCGGCTACTCGCCGGGCGTCCCGTTATCTAGGCCGACGACAACGGTCGTCGCACCTCCGCCAGGACGACCGAAACCAGAAGCGACAGGACAATGTCCTCGCCAAACGGCAGTGTCCTGCATTTCATGGGTGTGTGGCAGTGGCTCCACGTCCATTCAGGCGGGTGGAATCCCGGCTCGTGGGAGTTGCGCGTGGGACGCCTTGCGCGGTTGGTCCCCATTCGCCACCAGGGAGACCAGCGATTCCAGTGTATCGGCCGCCGCGTTCACCCAGCCCATCCAGCGGCCCCGTCGAACCAGGATCTTCGAAACGAAGACGCGGATCTGCGTCACCCCCGCACCGGTGGTGACTGTGAATCTGAGGCCCGTACGATCGCGCCACGTCATCTCGTGCTCACCGAGGTTGACCTGGGCCGGCCCCTCCCGATAGGGCTGAAAGAGCCGCACTGCCGTCATGAGCTGCTCTGAGCTGATCTCGATCGGAATCGTTCGGATCGTGGAGAGGTGGGTGATCACGACTCCCGACTTCTGGACCGGATGACGGTGAACCGGTGCGGACCCGGCTTTCTGCGCCTCGTCGATCGCACGATCGACGCTGCGCGCCCCGAACCCGGCCTCGCCCGCAATCGAGCGCAGCTCTTCGACCGTGAGAAGTGCGGTGTCCTCCGCCCCCTCCATCTCTGCCGCCCGCCTCAAGATCCGGTGCACATCGAGCTTGTTGAACATATGCGAGTCCGCCCTTCCTGGAGCGTTCTGGCCCAAGCGTCGCGGCTCTCCTCGAAAGCGCGCCAATCGACGCTACGTCAAACCTGCACATCCGACGAAGGTCGGCGCAACCAGGAGCAACGCGCCCCTGGCGGGGCTCCACAGACCGTGCCTAGACGGTACAGCAGCGCGGCTTTTGCGCGATTGCGGCCAGGCCCCCGCGCAGCACCCGATTATCGGAGCGCCGCCCGCTCGAACGCCTCGAGCATCGCGGCCTCGGCCGGGGACCGCAGGACGTTCTCCGCCGCGAACTCTTGCGCGTGTGGATACTCCGTAGCGCGCACGCGCTCGGCCGCCGCCTCGATGTCGTAGCTGGTCCGGCGCAGCTCGAGGTCGGGTCCCACCATGAGCCAATACGCGCCCGGTTCCCCGAACGGCATGCCCACGCTGCCCGCGTTCACGACACGCGTGGTTCCTATGGCACGGTCGAATTGCATGTGGGTGTGACCGCAGACGACGACCCGGGCTCTCACCGGTTCGAAGACAGGGACGAGCCGGTCCTCGGGCGTCAGCCTGGTGAAGATCTCGTTGTCGTCGCGGGGTGTCGCATGGCAGAACAGCACTTGGCCAACGCCACGCACGTCGACTGCGAGCGTCGGCGGCCAGCTCTCGAGGAGCTCCACATACCGGTCGGGCAACTGCTGTCCCACCCACCGGATGACCTCGCGAAACCGCTCCGGGACTGCGCCCGTCTCGATGCCCGCTAGACGAGCGAGCACCTCACGCTCGCCGTTGCCGTGGATGAAGCTGACCGGTACGTCCAACTCGAACAGGGTTTCGAGCGCCTCTCGCGGCATCGGTCCCGGAATGACGTCCCCGCCGACGACGATGTGATCGACTCCCGCGTCGTGGATGTCTCGAAGGACGGCCTCGAGCGCCGGGAGGTTGCCGTGTATGTCGTAGAGTGCGGCGACCCGCTCGGCTCTGCTCGTCATCGATTCTCCCGCCCTCACGAGGCTGTCGGCGCAGCGGCGGCGTAGGACTCGACCTCACCCCACACCCGGAGCAGGTTCTCTCCGAGGATCTTCCGCACATCCGCTACCGAGTGTCCCCGTTCGAGGAGACCGCGAATCAGCGTCGGGTAGGTGCTCACGTCCTTGAGCCCGATCGGCAGCGTGTCCCCCACGCCGTCGTAGTCCGACCCGATTCCGACGTGGTCCACGCCAACGAGACCGACCACGTGGTCGAAGTGATCCAGGACGTGCTCGAGGTCTGCGAACGGAAAGGGGCCGTGCTCGTCCGACCACCGCGCGTTGAAGGCTGCCTCTTCCACATCGCTGGCCGGCAGACCCGCTTCGCTCAGGTACGCGCGGTAGGCATCACGTCGGCCATAGCGGTATTGGTTCGCCTCTTGCGAAAGGAAGCTCGATCCGAAGTTGATCATGATCACCCCGCCCTTCTCGGCCAGAGCGGTGATCATCTCGTCGGACATGTTGCGGGGCCACCCGGGCGTGAAGTGCCGTGGCGACGAGTGCGAAGCGATCACCGGGACGGCCGAGATCTCCATCACGTCCCAGAAGGCGTCATCGGACACGTGACTCACGTCGACCATGACACCGAGCCGGTTCATCTCGCGTACGACCTCCTCACCGAAGGGACTGAGGCCGTCCCACCGGGGGTCGTCGCGGGACGAATCGGCGATGTGATTCGAGAGGTTGTGGGCGAGGGTGATGTAGCGAATGCCGCGCTCGTAGAAGTGAGCGACGTTGCCCAGGTCGCCCTCGATGGGCGAGCCGTTCTCCATACCCATCGGCAACGAGATGACGCCATCCTCGAAGTCACGACGTACATCGGCAGTCGAATAGGCGATCCGAAACTTGTCCGGCGAGTCGGCCGCTATGCCCTCGACCATGTCGATCAAGTGTTCGGCCAGCTCTCGGGAGCGCCCCTCGGCTTCGAGCTCGGAAGGCGTGTAGATCGACATGAAGGGCGCGTTCAGACCGCCCGCCACAGCCCTCGGGTAGTCGAAGTTGCCGTGCTCCGTGGCCTCGGAAACGTCCTCCCACAGCTCGTCGAGACGGTACGGTACGTCGACATGGGTATCGATGATGATCGACGTCCGAGCGATCTCCGGCACGCGGCTCTCCGCATCCGCGACGTCGTCGGCCGGCGAGTCGGGGGCACATCCGGTTCCCAAGAGCAAGAACGACAGCATGATGAAGAACCTCATGGGTCGGTGGACCTTTCGACGATTGGGTGGGGCAGCGATCGCTCGACGGGCTCTGCTAGGTGTCCTCCCCCACCAGAGTCCAACTGACGTATCCTCCGTATCCCGCGCGTTGCCGCCAGACGTCGCGCTCGTCGAGCTCATCCGCCCGTCGCTCCTTGGGCACCACCTTACATCCCCGCGGCGACTTCTTGCAGCACGCGGACGGCCTGCATGACGTCGTCTCGCGTGCAGTCGAACTGTCCTACCTGGAAGCGGATCACGAACCTGCCGTCATGGGCCGTCTGGGTCAGGTAGATGCGACCGTCGTCATTGACGCGCCGAATCAACCGCTCAGTGGCCGCGTCGGGGCTCTCGCCGTCGGGAGCGTACTGAAAGGTAAACAACGAAAGGCGGCAGGGCGTCGTCAGGCGAAAGTCGTCCAGGGCACCGACGGCCTCCGCGGCTTCTTGCGCCCACGCGATGTGGTTCCGAATCCGCCCGCGCAGCCCTTCGAGCCCATGAGCTCGCAGGAGGAACCAGAGCTTGAGGGCCCGAAAGCGGCGCCCCAGTGGCACCGTCCACTCGCTGTAGTTGATCACCTCCCCGTCTTGCCCGAGGGTGCGCAGGTAATCGGGGCGTAGGCCGAGGGTGCGAACCTGGGGCCCAGGATCGGCCAGAAACTGGACGGAGCAGTCGAATTGGGCCCCGAGCCACTTGTGCGGGTTGAAGACGATGCTGTCCGCGCCCTCGACGCCCTCCCAGATATCGCGTAATTCGGGGCAGATCATTGCCGAGCCGGCCCACGCGGCATCGACATGGACGTAGAGATCCTCCGAGCGCGCCACAGCGATCGATTCGCGCAGGTGGTCCGAGGCCCCGATCGAGGTACCTCCTACGCACAACACGAGCCCGGCGGGCATGAATCCGGCCGCGCGATCGGCTTCGATGGTCGCTCGCAGCGCGGCGGGGTCGAGCGCCCACGTTTCATCGGTCCGGATCTTGACCAGGTTCCGCTGCCCGATTCCAGCGATGCGGATGGCCTTGTCGACCGAAGAGTGGGCTTGGGACGAGGCATAGACCCGCAGCCGCGGCTCGGCGGCCATTCCCGTTTCGAGGCCTCGCCACGCGAGCGCCCGTTCGCGCATCGTGAGCACGGCTGACAGCGTGGCAGAGCTTGCCGAGTCCTGGATCACTCCGTCGAAACCTGACGGAAGGCCCAGGGCCTGCCGCATCCAGTCGACCATGCGGGACTCCATCTCGGTCGCTGCCGGAGAGGTCTGCCAGAGCATGCACTGGGCTGCCATCACGCTGATCAGCTGCTCGGCAACCATCGAGACGGGTGCCGCGTTGGCGGGGAAGTAGGCGAAGAAGCGCGGGTGCTGCCAGTGTGTCATCGCGCCAGGCACGATACGCTCGAAGTCCGCGAAGATCGTCTCCATGCCCTCCGGGTGCTCGGGCGGCTCTGCCGGCAGCAGAGCGGCGGTCGCGCCGGGCGTGGTCTGGGCGCGCACGGGGCGGTCGCGGAGCGTCGACAAATAGGCGGCCCCCCACTGGGCGGCTCTCTGCGCCCAAACGAGATAGTCGTCTTGGTTCATGATGCGTGGCTGGGTGTTGGCTGCGTCATCTCGTCGTGCGCGCGGCAGCTCACGCCGGACTCCCTCACGAGGCCGGTGTCAACGATCCGGCTTCGCGGAATGGCTGGAGCATGTTCGCCGACCCGCTGTGTCCCGCGATCTCCCGTCTACGACGCCTCTCGATGCGCGACCGTGCAGCCCAGCTGCGCTTCACCGCTGGGAGCCGATATCCACGGCGGCACGGCCATTGGCGATCGTCAGGTTGGCTCCGTAGGCGGCCGAGAGCTCCCGGAGCCTGATGAGGATGGAGTCGGCGAGCGGCCCGGTCGCCACTTCAGCGAGACCGCGGCGTGACAGGAACTCCACGTCGTCGAAACCCGGCCGATAGGCCTCGCCTTCGTCCAGGTCGAGCGGTGTGAACTCCATTCGCGTGAGCACGCCTCCCCGGATCGTGAGCTCGGCGAGGAGGCCTTCCCAGGGGCGGTGCTCGTCATAGGCGCCGAGCTCGGGGTTCAGCCCTTGGTAGGCCAGGCCGCCCAATTGACGAAGGAGGGGTTTGCCGTGGTAGACCTCGACCCCGTCGAAGGCTCGATGCCCATGCCCCACATAGATGGAGGCTCCAGCATCCAGGACAGCGCGGGCAAACCGGGTCTGCCAGGCCGCAACATCCTCGACCCACATGTGACCGTCGCCGGTGGCCTGGCCAGGGGCTAGACCTGAGAACTCATCCAGATCGAGCTGGAAGTGCTGGTAGAAGATGACGAGATCCGCTCGGTCAGCCGCGTCCCGAACCGCAGCGAGATTACGATCCCAGTCCTCCTGCCAGCCGGTCCACACGCCGTTCACGGCGTGTCCGATCGCAGCGCGCTCGTCATGGCTCGTCGTTGCCGCCACCAATCCGATCGTCAGGTCCCCGACCGTGAGGTAACCCGGGGCTGTCGCCGTCTCGACGTCGGGCCCCGTGCCCGCGTGTGTGACGCCATGGGCTGCGGCCGCCGCGCGCGTCGCGGCCACCCCGCAGTCCCCCAGGTCCCAGGCATGGTTGTTCGCGAGAGACATGAGGTCGAACCCCAGGGCGGCCAGGAACCCCATGACCGAGGGGGCCACCGCGTGGGGGCCGCCAGAATTGCCCGGACGGCGTCCGGCAGCCAACCGGGGTGTTCCGAGGGAGACCTCGTAGTCGAGAGGAAGGCCGCAACGGTCCTCGTCGGACATGATCGCCATCTCGAAGTTCGTGAAGGCGACGTCGGCGCGGTCCAGAATGGGTCGAAGCGAGCCGAATGCATCGTCCCAACGGAGCCTGGGGTCCTTCTTGATCAGGGCCTGCCCGGCCAGAACGAGCCTGATATCCTGCTCCGGGGGCGGCGAGGCGCACGCCGCAGCGAGCGTCGACACGATGACTCCGCTGACCAAGATGGCGCTTCGGGTCTTCATACCCGGGTAAGGGGTCGGAAGCGAAATGGCTTCTCAGCAGGACTCCGCATTCCTTCTCCGGGTTCTCTGGTGGATCTGTCGTTCCCCTTTCACCACTATGCCGGCTCCCGAGCACCAGCTGCAAGCCGAGTGCGGTCGAGCTTCGTCCCGTCCGGCCGCACCGCGCTTGGGGGGCACAGCCCCTAGGGCACCAGCGGTGAACCCTGCGGCCACGGTAATCCGAAGAAGCCCCTCCGCTGCCTTGATCATCTGCTCGAGCCCCCTGCGTGATCGGCATTCTCATGCAACGGCACCGGTCGCCGGCGGCTTTACCGCGGAATTCTGACGATTCAGGTCCGTGCCGTGAAGAACCACAACGAGCCTGCTGGTGTCGACATGTCAAGCCGTCGCGCGTTGGCCGCCGCCCAGATTATCCACCGCCGGGGTGATATCCACGCCAACGTCGAGCGGCACGCTGGACTCGTTCACGCCGCGGCGGAAGCAGGGACCCGATTGCTCGTCTTTCCCGAGCTGTCGTTTACGGCGTATGAGTTGGATCTCGCCAACGACTTGGCACTTCACCGCCCCCCTCGCGGTGCACCGGCTCCGCCAGGTGAATCTGCGCCACGACCCTCCTCTCCATACTGCGCCAAGGGTAGACTCTGGTATGCGCGAGGACACACACGACGTCGTAGTGGTCGGCGGGGGAATCGTCGGTTTGGCGTGTGCCTATTACATGGCCAAGGCCGGTGTGCGCACGCTCCTCGCTCACGGCCGCCGGATTCTCCGGCACGGGGCTCATGCACGCACCGGCCGCCGGCATGCTCGTGTGCGAGCTCGCCCTCGGCGGCCAGGCCGAGAGCCTGGACATCTCGGAACTTCGCTCTTCGCGGTTCCGCCACCATAGTGAGCCCAGAGACAGCAGCGGGTTCTGACGGAGTCCAGCTCCGTCCGCTGCGAGCGCGACAGCGGAGGTGGAGCCGGAGTGGGGGCGGGTCCGAATTCGACGTCTGGATTTCGGTAGTGCTCCATCACGGCAAGAGCCATCTTGGGTCCATGGATACACACATGCTGCCCCCCGAGTCGGTCATGCTGGACGCGTTCCTGGGACGAGACGCCTCCTTCGACGGCATCTTCGTGACCGCGGTACGCACCACCGGCATCTTCTGCCGCCCTTCATGTACCGCCCGAAAGCCCCGCCACGAGAACATCTCGTTCTTCGGATCCCCGAGAGAAGCGCTCCTCGGAGGGTATCGCCCATGCAAGCGATGCCGCCCGATGGAGCACGCCGGGCAGCCCCCCGAGTGGTTGCAGGCGCTGTTGACGGCGGTGGACGGCGACCCGACACGACGTTGGACCGATGCCGACATCCGTGCGTACGGGCTCAGCCCCGGGCGCGTGAGAAGGTGGTTCCAACGGCATCACGGAATGACCTTCCACGCCTATAGTCGCGCCCGCCGCCTGGGCTCGGCGCTGGGGTGGATGAAGGACGGTGCGGAAGTCACTCGAGCAGCCTTCGACAGCGGCTACGATTCGCTGAGCGGGTTCCACGAAGCCTTCCGCCGCTACTTCGGATCGAATCCCACCGATACGACCGGACGGTCGGTGGTCCACGTGCACAGGATCTTGACGCCCCTGGGTCCCATGCTGGTGGGCGCTACGGACGAGGCGCTCTGTCTGCTCGAGTTCGTAGACCGGCGGGCGCTGGCGAACCAGATCAAGCGCATCGGGTCCAAGCTGAACGCGGCGTTCGTCCCGGGCGCCAACGTCCTGGTGGAGCGGGTGGCTGATCAGGTCGGTGACTACTTCGACGGCCGTCGGCGTGACTTCCACCTCCCACTGGCCGTCGCCGGGACGCCATTCCAGAAGAGCGTGTGGAAGGCCCTCAGGGCCATCCCCTACGGAGAGACCCGCAGCTACAAGGACCTGGCCGACTCCATCGGTCGCCCCGAGGCCGTACGGGCCGTGGGGAACGCCAACGGCGACAACGCCCTGGCCATTGTCGTGCCCTGTCATCGCGTGGTCGGAGCCGACGGCAAGCTCGTGGGCTACGGCGGGGGAATCTGGCGGAAGAAGCGGCTGCTGGAGATGGAGCGAGCCAACAGCGCGTAGCAGGTCGACCGCGCAGACGACTTCCTCTGGCACCCGAGCCACGGAGGACCTCTGTGCCTGGCAACACAGGAGACTGGGGGCACACCAACCGCGGCACCACTGCGGACCGCCCCGACCCCCTTCAGCCTCCGGCGCCAAAGCAGTCCCTGTCTCATCACAACCCCGCGATCCGACCCATCAAGGCCCGCGGATGTCCGGCCAAACGAGCCAGTGACTGTTGAGATAGGTCGCGCCATGGCTCAGGTAGAACCCTCGCGCCGCCGCGTTGTCTGGCTCGACATCGACGCAGATGCGTGACGCGTCGCGCTCCAGGAACCAACGCCAGAGAACGTGTAGCATCCCGGACGCGACGCCACATCGGCGGTGGCACGGGGTGACGTACAGGTACTGCAGCTCCCCGTCGCACCCGTAGCGGTGGGTTAGATGGCCGCCGATATAGCCCACGACTGCTTCGGTGTCGGCGGCGACGTACATGACGCGAGGCATGAGCGCCTGCTGCGGGTGGTGCTCGCCGCGCAGATACCTGGCCATTCGAACATCGGCCGGGCCCGCCTCGGAGTCTGGAGCACGGACGCTCTCCATCCCTAGCACGTCTTCGACGATCGCCTCTCGATACCGAATCAACGTCATTCCTCAAATGTCCGTCGCGACTCCTCGGTGCCCCGTGGCCGACGGAGCGAACACCTTGGCGAAGCGGAAGCTCGTCTGCTCATACGCCATGTGCCGGTAGAAGGCGTGTGCCTCGGTGCGACGTACGTGGCTCGTCACCTCGAGCAGGCCACAGGCGGACTTGACCATCGCGTCCTCCGCAGCCTGCATCAGGGCGCGGCCGAGCCCCTGCCCGCGCGCCGAAGGATCGACGGCCAGCGAGGTGATGCGGCCCACGGGCTTGGCTCGATGCAGCACGACCATGCGATGTAGCGTGATCGCACCAAGGAGCGAGTCCGCCCCGGGGACCACCAGCGCAAAATTGCCCCCCGCTACCCACGCCTCCCACACCATCGCGACGTCGGTGGCAGAGATGGGATACCCCAGGGGCGAGAGCAGACGCGCGAGCTCGGCAGCGTCCTCTGCCGTGGCGAGCCGAATGGTGGGGTCATGGATCATCGAGTCACTCATGTTTGGCGCGGCCTGGTTCGCCTCTTGGTGGTGCAGCTGTTCTACGATTCGCCGTGTCTAGACGGCCGGATCGCGGAGCACGTGGCGTCGCAAATGTCCGACAATCCTACTGGCGTCCTCGGACACACCGTACAGAATCCCGCTTCCGCGCTTTGAGAGCCACGGATGACCGACGAAGTAGATGCCGGGCGAATCGGTTATGCCGCCTTGATGTCGTGGCCGGCCGTCTTCGTCGAACACGCCCACCTTCACCCAGCTCCAATCTGCATCGAAGCCGACGCACCAGATGACGCAGCTGACCCCGGCATCTCGCAGATCCAATTCGTCGAGCCGGTCTGAGCCGCCGAGGTCCGGTAGCGGCGGTTCGCCCGGATCCACCGCGGGTGGTTCAGCGGAGACAGCCTGCCGGTCGATCCAGTCGTCGATCGCTGCCTTGAATGAGCGAGACTTCTCGTCGGCAAACGTGACGCATTCGAGGAGATCGCCACCGAGGGTGACGCGGCCTCCCTGTACCCGGGTCGCCCGCCCGAGCAAGGTGGCACCGTCGCGGGCCAGGGACTGGAGGCTGACGGTGTGGCCTCCGTTCGTTCCGGAGACCTGCGGCTGGGCCGCGAACCGCGCGGATGGATCCTCCAACTCCTCGACTCTGACGTCCAAGAAACCCATATCGCGCCACCAGTCCAAGATATCTCGGCCGCGGTAGACGCGTGGAATGCGGCCCACCCGGCTCGCACACAGGAAGACTTCTCGTCCCGCGGCGAGGAGGTCCTCAGCGATTTGACATCCTGACTGGCCACTCCCGACGATCAACACCGAACCGGGCGGGAGGACGTCTGCGTTTCTGTACTCTCCCGCGGAGATACTGACGATGTCACTCGCCAGGCCCTTGGCCATTTCCGGTACTCGGGGTCGACTCATACTGCCGGTCGCCAGCACCACCGCCCGCGCCCGTAGGGCACCCTTCTCGGTGTGCGCTTCATAGTGACCTGTCGAAAGTCTCCCCAGGCGCGTGACAGGAGTTCGCTGCTCAACCGGAAGATCAAAGGTCCGAGCGTAGCGTTCCAAGAAGGCCACCAGCTCGTCCCGATGCCCAAAAGCCCCGGGAGCCTCCGAGTCAAACTCCAACCCCGGTAGGCTGTTGGACCAGTTCGGCGTATTGAGGCAAAACGAATCCCAGCGTTGTGACCGCCACGAATCGCCGATGGTACCACGTTCCAGGACGACGTGCCTCACCTGGGACTCCTTGAGGAAATAGCTGACGGCCAATCCTGCCTGGCCGGCACCGATCACCACCACCTCCGTCGTAACGTCCATGCGCCGACCTCGACCCCCTGCTCCGTTGTGGCCTGGCAGGCCATCCTATCGACCTTGCAGCTCTCGGCGACCGGGCTGCCCAACGCGGTCACAGACCTCAACACCGTATGTGTGAAAGCAGGAAGCGATCAAGGCTCATCGCTCCAGACGCGCGTGGCGACCAGGACCCTCCCGAGTCCAGATTCCGCCCATCTTGACGCCCACGCACCGCTCCTGTATTATCGATCATCGATAATCACTCATCGATAATCGACCGTCGATACTGCATCGGCGACGCCGACGCATGGACCGGGGTGCCAATGAACCAGCGCAACGAGCCACCGACTCGCCCGCTCACGCCGGCGACGTTCCATATCCTCCTCAGCCTGACGCAGGGGGTCGCCCACGGCTATCACATCAAGAGGATGGTCGAGGAACGCACCAGGGGCGCAGTGACCCTCGGGGCCGGGACGCTGTACGCCGGCATCCGCCGGATGACCCAAGACGGCCTCATCGAGGAGACCGATCCTCCAGAGGACGCTGGGGACGCGGAGCCGGGCGCGCGTTGGCGGTTCTATGCCATCACACCCCGCGGGCGAGAGGTACTCGAGGCTGAAATCGTCCGCCTGGAATCCGACCTCGAAGCGGCTCGGGCAGTCGTGCGCAGGCCCGCGTGATGCGACCACCGCTGTTCCATCGGCTGCTCCTCCGAGCCTATCCGCGGTGGTTCAGAGACGAATTCGGGGGCGAGCTCGCCCGGCACCTGACCTGCCAGCGCACCGAGTCGCGGTACCGTGTGCTCGCGCTTGGCACGGCGCGGTTCTGGTGGGACGCAGGCACGGATGCGGTGGCCACGGGCGTGACCCTGCGGCTGGGCCGCGTGCGCGAGCGCTGGGCAACCGCCAACGGTGTGCGGCGAAGCAGTGGGAATGGCCGGGCGGCCCTGGGTGGTGGTAACGAACTGAATCGGCGAGGGGTGGGGACGATGCTGGACGGGATCTCGAGGGACATCCGACACGCGACGCGCGGCCTGACCAAGAACCCTGCGTACGCGCTGGTCTTCATCGTGACGCTGGGTCTCGGGATCGGGGCGAACACGGCCATGTTCAGCGCCGTCAACGGAGTGCTGCTCCGTCCGCTCCCTCACCAAGATGGCGATCGCCTCGTGTATCTCCGCCACCAGGCACCCCTCGTGGGCATCCAGAACGCCCTGTTCTCGGTCCCCGAGATCGACGACTACCGTCAAGGATCTCCTTCCCTCGAGGCGGTGGCGGAGTTCTCGGCCCTCTCGTTCACCATGCTGGGATATGACCAGCCCCGCCGTGTGCGGGCAGGTATCGTGACGGGGAACTACTTCGAGGTGATGGGACTGTCCGCGACTCTCGGCCGAACGGTGGGTCGCGAAGACGACGGAGAGGACGCGCCGGCGGTCATCGTCCTGTCGCATGCGTATTGGCGGACGGTCTTCGGCTCCGATCCGGACATCGTCGGGAAGACGGTCGAGATGAATGGCCGCACGGCGACATTCGTCGGAGTCGCCGAGCCGGCGCCCCCCTATCCCGAGCGCACCGACATTTACGTGAACATGGCTGCGAGTCCGCACCATCTGGATGCGTCGATGAACCATGACCGCATCCATCGGATGACGGAGGTATTCGCACGGCTGTCGACGCAGGCCACCATCGAGTCGGCCCGCACCGAAGTGTCCGCCATCACTTCGCGAATTCACGCGGACCACCCCGAGGCGTACGATGCAGGCTCGGGCTTCGAGGTCACCGTCACGGCTCTCAAGGCACAGCTCACCGCGCGCGCGCGGCCGACGCTACTGATTCTGCTTGGCACCGCGTTCCTCGTGCTGATCATCGCCTGTGCCAACCTGGCGAACCTCACGTTGACGCGCGTGCTTCGGCGAGATCACGAGCTGGCGATCCGGGTCACCCTCGGTGGGAGCCGGATTGCGCTACGCCGTGAGCTCCTGGTCGAGAGCATGGTTCTGGCAGGCGCCGGAGCAGCGCTCGGGCTGCTCATGGCCTCGGTGAGCATCGACCTTCTCGTCACGTTCGCAGAGCGCTTCACGTCGCGCGCTTCCGAGATCACGCTCGATTCGTCCGTCTTCCTCTTCACGCTCCTCGCGGCAATCGCGGCCTCGGTCTTCTTCACGCTGGTGCCCGCGTTGCCGGACGGTGACAGCGTGAGTGGCGCGCTGACGAGTGGTGGATCCCGATCCACGGTCGGCTCCGGAGCCAAACGCGCCCAGCGGGTGCTGGTGGTGGCCCAGATCGGAACGTCGTTCGTGCTCTTGATCGGCGCGGGGCTGCTCCTGCGGACGATGATGCACCTGAGCCAGGTGGATCCAGGTTTCGAAACCGCTCAGATCCTGTCGATGGACATTCCCGCCAATACTGCAGGCCGTTCGCCTGCGCAAATCCGGGATCGATACCTGGCCATCTTGGGCGACGTTCGCGCCCTGCCCGGAGTGGAAGGGGCTGCGCTGACCAGCTCGGTGCCGCTCACGAACCGGGGCAGCTTTACGACTCGTCTGGAGATGGATGTCGAAGGGCATGAGCCAACGCCCGGCGGGCCTGCCCCCAGAGCGGATTTCCGCGTCGTGTCGCCCGGCTACTTCGCGACGATGCGGATCGAGGTTCTGCGGGGTCGCGAGTTCGTGACCACGGACCTCGAGGATGCGCAGGGCGTGGTTGTGATCAACGAATCGATGGCACGGTCGTACTTCGGTGAGCGCAATCCCATCGGTCAGCGCATCGCATGGACCGACGACACGTTCAAGTTCCTGGGCCTGAGTCCCGAGTGGCGCACGGTCGTCGGTGTGGTCACGGATACCAGGGACGGAGGGCTCGACGCCGACGCGGGCCACGCGGTCTACAACCCGTATCGTCAGGTTACGCCCTTCTTCCGAGCGCAGTCGTGCCCAGCGTTCGCGAGGTGGTTCTAGCCCGCGATCCGAATCAGCCCATCGTCAACGTCGCGACGATCGCGGACCTGGGTAACGAGTCCGTGGCGCCGCGGAGGTTGAACACGATGCTTCTCGGCGGGTTCGCGCTGCTGGCCCTGGTCATCGCAGCCGTCGGCATCGGCGGCGTCCTCGCGTTCTCGGTCGGCAGCCGTACGCGCGAGTTCGGGATCCGGAGCGCCCTCGGCGCCGCCCGACATCAGGTCTGGACCGGCGTCCTCGCAGAGGGTGCCGGCCTGGCCGCGCTAGGCGTCTTGGTGGGGATCATCGGCTCCGTGGTTCTGACGAGGTTCATCTCGGGACTACTGGTGGGAGTGCCGGCCCTGGACCCCCTGACGTTCGTCGGAGTGGGCCTGCTGCTTGGAGGCGTCGCGATCGTGGCGTCCTGGGTGCCCGCCTGGCGGGCCGCCGAGGTGAGTCCTATGGAGGCCCTGGGGTCCGAGTAAGAGCCGTGGCTGGCGACCGGTACTCTGGGAGCTGGTAGCTCATAGCCGAGGTCGCGGAGCCTGCTTCCGATCACCTCCTCCATGTCAGCCGACTACAGAGCGGAAAGCCACGGGGAGTTCGTCACGTGAAGCAGGAGCACCACGACGGCGACGGCGACGGCGCGTCCCCCGAACTCGGTCGACGTTCGAGCCTTCCGCAGATAGTAGACGCAGGCGGGCACGATCACCGCCAACTCCACGAACCACCAACCCTGAGGCAGAGTTCGCCAGAGGCCCAGTCCTAGATGGATGTCTGAGCCCGGCCAAAGGGCCATGTCCGGCGGATGCATGGGGAGATCCAACAGAAAGTGCGAAAAAGCGGCAAGCCCCATGATTCCAGCCACTCGAGCTCCCCAGCGAATGAAGAGTCCAGCATACAGGAGAGACCAGACCACTGACATGACCAGCGAGTGGGACCAGTCGATGTGATCCAGCGAGAATCCGGGCGAGGCACCTGGTGTCACCGAGGCGCGCTCCAGCCCCACCAGCACGAAAGGCCCGAACAGCAGATCAAGGAGACCAACGCCGATGAGGATGCCCCACATGGGAGCGTGTGGCTCCTTGGCCTTCAAAACGAGGCCGGCGGCGAAGTGACCGGCGTACATCTACTTCGGCTCAGGCCTCGAGGAGCGCTTCGGCAGGTCAAGCCAATGAAGCAGGGGTACTGGCACCAGAAAGGCAAGGAACACGAATACGGCGAGGCCGACAGTACTCATGGGAAAACCGTGCTGTGGTGGAGCGCTCGCAATGTGCGCTCAACCCTGTGAATGTGCGCTCGACCCGTGATCAGGGATCGTAGCCGTCATTGATCTTCAGCGAGCCGCTCACGCTGTAGAACGACGCGACACGGGCGGCGTCCTGGCTGGACCACGCGGCGGTGTATTGAGCAGCGAATTCCCTGAGTCTCTCGGGATCCATATCGGTCCTCCCTGACGTGCATCCAGCGAGATACGACAGCGATAGGGCAGCCAGCCACACCTCGAGTGAGCCCGCTCTTCCGAATCGCTTCATGGTCATGGTCACCCTACCAGTCAAGTCCCTCTCCAGCCAAGTCTCGGAACGGCATGAAGTCCGCAACCCTACTATCCGCCGTTAGCCAGAACGTGACATAGAACATGCCCTGCCCGGTCGTAACCCTGTAATGGCAGATCAGGCTTACACTCGTGCCGAGCCGCTCCAGCCCACCCTCCGGGACTTGGTCGCACGCCAGGTGATCGAGGGACTCGATCCCTTTGAAGCTACTCACGCGGAGTCGGCTTGCGCGAGGTAGGATCGCACGCAACCCGTTAGTCATGCCACCGGGCTCTACACCGCTGGCTAGCTGCGTCAGGAATCCCCGCAGCTGCTCCGTCCTCCCTGGATCTGGGTCCGTTCGTTGGCTCAACATGTCCGGCGGAACCAGAGCCGGGTCGTAGTGACCGGCCACCCCCAGGGCCAAGTGCCACGCGAACTGTTGTACGTGGCCCAGATTGGTCAGGACGATGACCGTAAGACCCTGCTCAGGAAAGCGACCGATGTACGTCCCTGTATCACCGCTGTGCGCAATGCGTCTGTGGCCGCGATGATCCATCAGCAACCACCCCAGGCCGTATGGATAGGTCGATCCGTCAGCGAGCCGAACGGGCGTCCACATCTGCTCAAGACTGGACCGGCTGACGAGCCGTTCTGACGCAAGAGCCACGTCCCATTTGGCCAGATCGATGACGGTGGACAAGACACCGAAGCTGGAAGGCAGCTCGATCTGAGTGTGACGCCTGATGTGAGCTAGGCTGCCGTTCCGGATGGTGTACCCCGCTACACGATCCTCGACGATCTCCCACTGGTCGATCACGGTGGTCTTCGTCATGCCCGTCGGCTCGAATATCCGCTCCCTGAGGAATTCCCGGTATCGTTGTCCGCTTTGCTTCTCGATGATCATCCCGAGTAGGAAGTAGCCCAGATCGAAGTATTGCCACCGCTCTCCTGGCTCGAAGTCCAGCTTCCATTGCGTGATGGCCTCGAACATCTCCGCAGTCGTGTAGTCCTTCGCGTCGTCTCGTTCGCGGGTCTGCGCCGACATGGATGCCGTATGACCGAGCAGATGACGCACGGTGACACCGTGCCAGCTGTCGGGAGTTCCAACGAGATACGTGCCGATGGGGCTGTCCAGGTGGACCTTCCCTTCTTCGACGAGCATCATGATGGCTGTCGCCGTGAAGGGCTTTGTCACGGAGGCTAGCTCGAAGACGCTCTCTGGGGTCACCGGCACATCCAGTTCCATGTTTGCGAGTCCGTAAGCCTCCGCCCTGACGATCTCGCCATTCTTGACCACAGCGAGGGCAAGACCAGGGATGTGGTGCTTGCCGATGACACCCTCTATGTAGGCGTCCACGGGATCGGTGTCAGACGGGCTACACCCCCACAGCGGAATCGCCAACGCGACAAGGACCGATTGGACTCTCAGATGGCTACACATGTCCGACTCGCCCACAGTGATTTGGCGCCACATCCCGCTCGGTTGTCACGTAATAGTCGAGCCCTCGAAGCACCGCTCGGAGGTAGCGGCGGAGCAGCCCCAGGTACCAGCGATGCAGGGGCCACTTCAGGGAGGCCACACCGCTCAGATAGTGGATCGCGTCCTGCGCGCCAACACCGGGCCGGGCGACAACCGGGCTGTCCGAGCAGCATGGATGATACCGCGTAACGGCGCCCGGGGTGGCCATGACCTCCCACGCGCCCGGCGGCGGCCGCTGGCCGGTGCGTGACCACCGCGGGCTGCGGCCAAGCGGTTAGTCCGTTCGGCATGGGCGGCTGCCCCCATCATACCGTGCGCTTGCTGGGGCCTCGTAGTCCGGTCTAGCTTCGAGATATGTCACTTGGGCCGTCGTTCTGGGATCAGCTCAAGGAGCGCAAGGTCGTGCGCGTCGCGCTGCTGTATGGCGCCGTCGCGTGGGCTTTGGTGGAAGCTGCGGACCTGCTGGGCGGGATTCTCGCACTCCCAAACTGGACGGCGCAGCTGGTCCTCCTTCTGCTCGCGCTCGGTTTCCCCCTCGCGGTTGCCCTGGCCTGGGCCTTCGATGTCACGCCGGCCGGGGTCCGGCGGGCCGAACCGGTCTCGACCGGGGCCTTTCGTGCCCGGTTGCTGGCAGCGTTTGTCTCCGCTTCGGTCCTGTGGGCATCGGCAATCGGCGTGTGGTGGCTTTCGTCTCGCGACCGTGGCCCCGACGATCGCCGTACACCCCTCGGTCAGCCCACGGTCGCAGTCCTCCCCCTCGAAAACCGGAGCTCGGTCCCCGACCAGAGGTACTTCGTAGATGGTCTACACGACGAGCTCATCACGCAACTCTCACGGATTGAAGACTTGGCGGTTACCTCCCGAACGTCCGTGATGGAGTATCGCGACGGGGGGAGCGTGCGCGAGATCGGTCAGGCGTTGGGGGTCGGCGCTATCGTCGAAGGAGGGGTGGAGCGAGTTGGAGATCGTATTCGCGTCATTGTGCAGTTGATCGATACGGAAACTGACGCGCATCTGTTCGGCCAGACGTACGACGAAGTGCTGACGACGGAGAATCTCTTCGAGATCCGAAGTGACCTCACCCTTCGAATTGCGGCGGCTCTGCACGCAGCGCTCACGCCTGACGAAACCCGCCGGATTCGTGCCGTTCCCACCGGGAACCTCGACGCTTACGATCTCGTCCTGCGAGGACGGGACCTGTACGAGGGTGGGCCCGAAGACGTGGAAAAGGCCCTCGAGTTCTTCGCTCAAGCCACGAAAGTGGCGCCGGATTACGCCGACGCGTGGGCCTGGCTCGGCATGGCCTATCAGCAAAGGGCACAAAAGGGGGGTTATGGCCCCGAGATGCGGGACTCGGCTAGAGTCCACGCGCGGCAGGCACTGCGAGTCGATCCCGAGAACGCCATGGCCTATCGGCTTCTGGGGGATTACGAGCGAGCCCTCGCCCTGCGGCCGAATTGGGAAGTGGTTCTGATCAGCCTGTCGACGCGTGCGTGGTGGAGTCGCCAGCACGCCCAGGGCCTCAGGCTCATAGCGCGCGCACGGAAGGTGGCCCCGACAGATCCACTCGTCGCCGAGCACGTTGCAGACCACACGTACTATCTTCTCCTCGATGAGGAACACCGCCGCTGGATGGACGAAGTCAGACGGATGGACCCCGACTACTACTGGCTCGCAGTGTTCGAGGCTCTCTACGCGGCCGAGCGTCTGGAGTTCGCTGCGGCCGAGCAGGCCCTCTCGATCGTCCGGCGACGAGACCCGGGTGATCCCCAGGTCCACTGGTTGGAGATGCGCCTTGGGCTCGGCCAGCGGGACTCACGGCGGGTCGAAGACGCTGCCCGTGCTCTGGTGACGGATCACCCCGATTGGGACTGGTGGGGGCAACAAGTCCAGTCGCGAGTGCTCCTGGCCTGGGCCCTGCTCCAGCAGGATCGCGCTGATGAAGTCGGTGATCTACTCACGGAAGCCCTGCTCAGGGCGGACGCCGCACTCGAAAGAGACTCCGCGACCTCACCCCAGGTCCTCTACGCGTCCGCTCAGGCGCTCATGCTCCAGGGTCTCCCCGCGGACGCGCTGCTTCGGCTGCTTGACGCCGTCACCGCCGGATATCCCAACTACCGGATGCTCCAGATCGATCCGACCTGGGATACGGTCCGGAATGACCCACGGTTCCTGGAGGCCGTTCGAGTCGTCGATGAAGATCTGGCGCGTCAACGGGTGGAAATGGAAACCTTCCTTCCGACGATTCCATAGCACAGGCGCAAGACAACCTGAGGGCGCCCTGGTCGGATCTCCGGATCGGCCCCAGGGCGCCGTCCAACGGCTTTGCGATTCTGTTGTCCGACTCATCAGCCCACCCGGGCCGTGACCTCGTTAGCCGTCTGGCCACTGGAAGCAGAGGTTGTAGCCGTCGGGATCGCGGACATAGAGCTGACGCATACCATAGGGGGCGGTCGTCGGGGGCTCGAGCTCGACACCCTGCCCTGCCAGATACTCATAGGCGCCGTCCACATCGCGACAGCCGAAGTACACGGTGGTATCCGAATGCGCGGCCACGCGGGCGGGATCCGGCGCGGAGGGGCGGTACGGCACCTCGTAGGCCGTGTTCAACATGACTTCGGCGTCATTGCTACGTAGCCAGACCCAGTCCCAGTCGTCCCCGGGCGGAGCGGAATCGACGACCACGAACCCCAGGACATCGCGATAGAACGCGATGGCCGTGGGCATGTCGAAGACCTGCAGTAGCGGGCACATGCCTTCGAGTCTCAGCGCCATGTAACGCGCCCGGTGTTGATTAGTCCTCGCTCGAGGCGATGGCGCGCCGGAGCTGTTCCAACTGACGCAGATGGATCAACTCGTGCGCCGCGAAGTAGCTTGCCTGCTCGATCAGCGTGACTCGCCCGAATTCCTCGTGGACGCCCGTGCGGCTCCAGCCGTCAGGCTCCATGGCTTGAAGACGTGACAACGAGGCGTCCCGGGACGCGATGTATGCGTCCAGGATCGAATGAGCCGACTCCGCCCGCCCCGTCCCCTGATTCGTCCACTCGAAGACCGCCTGGAACTCCAGTGGCGGGTCATCCTCGTCCAAAATGAGCACGATGCGTTGCGCCAACACGGACTGTGCATCGCGGACGTGACGAAGCACGTCGACCGCCGCCCATGCTGTTTCGGCGGGGGTCCACTCCAGGCGATCGTCAGGCATCCGATCGATCGCCTCTTGGAAGAGGGGCGGATTCCCGGCAAGCCGCTCCATGACCTCGTGCGGTCGATAGACGGTCATCCAGTAGACCGGCCGAAAGCGTTCAAACGTCAGCTCGTGAGCGCCGCACGTGTCGCAACTGGATACGGGATTGTTCGCCTCGATCGCTCCGCAACGGCGGCACACGTAAGGGTCGGGGAACTCGTCGATGTAGCTCTGCTGGCCGCGAGCGACCAACTTCGCGCCCAGCTGCAGTCGCTCGCTGAAGGCTGGATCGATGCCGGTTCCCTTGAGCCGATTCGCGAGATCTGCGAGATCCGCCGCAAGCAGCTCAGACTCATCGGGATAGCCTCTCGCCGCCGCTGCCCTTCGGACAAGCGCAGTTGCAGAAGCGCGGAGTAGCTTGCTGATGTTGAGCTGGCCCTTTCCGTCAGCTCGGACGGCCGCTTGTTCCAGCGACGCCACCAGATCCCCCATTTCGTCAGGCTCAGTCATAGATCTCGCTCCAGGGGCAAGGCGTTGCGGACAGCCACGTTCTGGCGC
Organism: Gemmatimonadota bacterium; assembly: GCA_039589315.1. GTDB lineage: Bacteria > Gemmatimonadota > Gemmatimonadetes > Longimicrobiales > Gaopeijiaceae > JBDHHQ01. The sequence goes on along the minus strand of JBDHHQ010000073.1, from coordinate 6,897 downwards.
TGTCTGACGGCTTCGCGATCCGACGGCGCAACTCGACCTGCTCATCGCGCAGCGATGGGAACACCGTAGCTGTGAACCGAGCGAGCCATCAAGGCTTGTGGCTCTCTGCCCGATCGACGCGCGCAACGAACATCCCCCTGCCGGTCAGGCCCTCGGGGTCGTGGGTGACGTCGGTGAAGCCCGCGCGCCGAAAGCGCTCGAGGGTCTCTGCCGTCGTGAACAACCCGAGCTCGTGGCGCTCGACACGATGATCGATGCCCTCGGCCGTGCCGATCAAGTAGTGGAACTCGAGCTTCGAGATCCGGCCCGCGACTTTGGAGTGACTCATCCGGATGACGCGGAGATTCTCCGACTCTGACGTCTGAACGTAGACACGTCCTGGGGCCCATGAGTGGGGCTCGAACCACGGCTCAACGAGTAGGACACCATCCGGTTCGAGGTGCCTGTGGCAACAGCGGAGGGCCTGCTCGACCTGGTCCAACTCGCAGAGGTAGGCGATGGAGCTGAACAAGCAGAGGATGGCGTCGAACCGGACGCCGAGGTCGAAACCGGCCATGTCGGCGTGCCAGAATCGCCTGTTGGGTAGCTTGGAGCGAGCGATTGCCACGAACCCCGGCTCGATGTCGAGGCCAGCGACGACGTAGCCATGTTCGGCATGCAGATGCCGCGCATGTTCCCCAGTACCGCACGCTACATCGAGGACGGTCTTGGCCTCAGGGGCTGCTGTACTGAGCACCTCGGCGATCTTGTCCGCCTCGGATCGATAGTCTTTGAAGGACCCATAGATGAGGTCGTAGAGCTCGGGGGCTTCGGAGAACATGGATGGGAGCGGACCACCTTCCCTTGCACGGCCGTTGGAGCGGCCGGCCTCAGTCGCGGCGCCAGAGTAGGACGCTCACCGCAGCGACACCGTCGATCATTATGGGCGGCGTACTCAACCTGAGCGTACCGTCCCCGAACTCGAACATCCGCAGGTGATCGGTTCCGACCCAATTCGGGATCGAAGCGACCTCGAGGTGATGCGTCACGTCACCAGCCTCAGCGTCGACCGAGAATGTGCCGACTGGTCCGCTCACCACGTCTTCGGAAGTGGACGCCCCTCGGCACTGCCTCAGAGGTCGAGGCACATGGGCTGCGACCGCATGCTCGCGCCTGGCCTGAGTGGCTCCGACTCGCCCAGATCCTTGAAGCCGGCCCGGACGTACAGCCGTCGCGCGGTCGTGTTGTCACAGGTGACACGGAGGACCACGCGGCGCGCCTTCGCATCCCGAGCCCAGCTGACGACCGTAGAAAGCAGTTCAAAGCCAAGTCCTCGGCCCCGCCTTTCGGGCACAACCCACATCTGGGATACGCGCGCAGTATCGGGGTCGGGCGACTTGATCTTCGCCCAGGCCAAGCCAACGAAATCCGCTTCCTCCGGAACCACCAGCGGAAGCACCGACTCGGACCTGGTCCCGGCCGCGACCCGCTCCGCCCACTCGGCGTCAGATCGTCGCTTTTCCTGGTCGAATCTACTACCGAAGGCATCCGGCGAATCTCTCAGGGAGCGAAGCCGCAGATCGCGGTACGCTCGCCACTCGTGGTCACGAAGACGTCTGACGAGAGGCATGGTGTCGGGTTTGGCCTGTGTGCTAGCGAACAGTCTATCCCAGTAGCAAGAACCAATGGATGGCGAACCCCACAAAGGCAAGGAAGAAAATGAGGAACGCGATCTCCTCCACAGAACCGACAGTGCCGACGACACGCTCCCTAAGAGCCTCGAGGATCCCGACTGGTCTCCCGGTCCGGAGACCGATTGGCTTCCTCGTCCCGACACCGCTTCGTGACTTGGCGTGCGCAGCGTTTCCTACCGGCTCCTTGGATACTCCAGCTCCGGTGTCCGACTCCCACACAGCGACGACCTTCTTGAACAGGCCGTGGGCGACATGGGGTCCCCTATGGCCCTTCCCGAGCGTGCAGGTGCGGCGCGTGCCGGGGCACAGGGTGGAGCACAACCTGCTTTTCGAGCCGCGAGCGGGCCTGACGTGACTGTACCGCTTGATCGCCTCCCGATGTTCTTCAACGGTAAGTCTCATCTCAATTCGATGGGTGTGTCTCCTTCCGACTGCGCCCTCGCGCGCCACATCGGAAAGAACGCCGAAAGCCGAACCACAAACCCTGGGACCAACCTGATGCGGTGCGTCACATGTACTCCCTAGTCGCGTACCTCGTCGATCATTTCGATTTCCACGGCCTGGCCACGCGGTAACGAGGCCATCCCCACCGCGGCCCGCGCGTGCCGTCCGCGCTCGCCGAAGACCTCTACGATCAGGTCCGAGAACCCGTTGATCACGGCCGGATGATCCACGAAATCCGGGTCGGCGTTGACCATCCCAAGTACCTTCACGACCCGTACGACCCTGTCCAGACTACCCAGCATCGCTTTGAGCACCTGACCGCCGGATAAGAAGCAGAAGGAGAAGGAGAACGGCGGCACTGAACGCCGCCGGTAGCCGAAGCCTTGGCATCATCTGACTCAATCGTTCGGAGAGGGAATCATGTAACGAGCTCGCGATTCTTCCGCGCGACCTCCATCCACCGCGCAGCGACGTGAACACCGTAGGCGTGAACGGAGCAGGCGATCGAGGCTCATCGCTCCGCCCGCTCAGCTATCGAGAGCCGCGCGATTCGTCACGCTGTCGTAATAGGAGTTCACTTCCAGAATGCGGCCGTGCTCTACGAAGACCCAGTCGCAGGCTTCGACCTTACCTGCCGGAGTCTCGAGATCGTAGGTGATGGCCGCCCGGCCCTCGTCCTCGATCACATCCCTCACCGTGATCCCGAGGACGCTCTTCCGCGACATGGGCTCGACGATGCGAAGGTACTCCTCGGCGCCCTCGATACGGCCGAAGGGACTCGTGTGGACGAAATCTGGGGCGAGACGAAGCAGGCTCAGGTCGCCGGTGTCCCAGGCCCGGAGCCAGGTTCGAGCGACGGCCCCGGGCGACTCGCTCATCCGTTGTCCTCCTGTGTCGCTCATCGGTTGTCCTCCTCTGGGCGAGGGCCGTTGGCTCGGCGGAGCCGACCGTAAGTTGGTTGGGATCACTCCCTGAGCCAACTCCAACACTCAATGCGTTCCAGAACCAGCACTTCGCCCCACGTCGTGCGACTTCTTCCGCGAGGCTCTCGAATACCGCTCCGGGTCCTGCGGACGGATGTCTCTCCGCAGGGACTCGCTGGAACGAACCAGTTCGAGCTAGGGTCCGGAACGTGGGCGTAGGCCTCTTCAGTCCCCTGGGGCTCCTCGTCAGTCAGGCGCGCTGGATACCCCTGACCTCGTAGACGCGGATGCTCGCGATATAGGGATTGTCTCGAGCGATCTCCTCTGCCTCTCGTCAAGGCTCTCGGCCTCGATCACCGTGTAGCCAGTGATGGACTCCATTCCCCATGGGAGGTCCCTTGTTCCAGAGGCGGAGACCTCTCGCCCGCCGCTGAAGCCACCGTTGTCAACCGTCCTGTCGGCGACTGACTCGAACCAGGTGCTCCATGCCTTCATGATCTCCGGGGTGGGCGTCTCGAATCCGTAATGGAGCAGCACGAACTTCTTCACTTCTCTCTCCTTGTGATTGGGCTGTTCTCGGTCCAAGTCTTGTGGGCTGGGTCATTCGACGAGGTGCCACGGCGCGGCGCCGGGGACACCGCAGGCCTGCTCACCGGGCTTGAATAGCACTCTCGAGCGCGTCTTCCACGGCCTGATCTACCGCCCGAAGGCGGGCGTAGTTCATCGCCTGGCCTGCCGTCCCCCTCGCCGTGCCAACCAGTAGATCTCCGCGGCGCGACCTGCCCGCCCACCGCGCAGCGACGTGAACACCGTGGGAGTGAACGGACCAAGCGCTGCGCTGCCCTCCAACGTTCTCTGCAATGCCGCGGACGGAGCACCAAGGCTTACGCGTGCGCATCGCGCATGGCCACCACAGACTTCCTGGACGGCAGCGATACCGTGTTAGGAGGCGATCAGGGCTCATCGTTCCGAGGAGCAACCGCGACGAGGAGCCTCCCAGGCCGCTTCTCGCTCACTGCGTCTGCAGCAATCGCTCGTTAGCTGGCACTCGCGCCAGGGTAGGTGGCGACTACCCTTCCCGACTCGTCCAGGAACTCGAGGCGTGCGACACCCGCCGCATCCACGCTCAGCCGCGCCCTCACTCGGCCAGCGGTGTCTCGTAGCTCGACTTGCGCGGTCTCGTCTCGGCTACCGGCAAAGAGCCGCTGTACCCCGTAGTCACCCGCAACCTGTGCCTCGGAGTGGACGCGCATCAGAGAATCCCGTTCTTCGCCCTCGGCCCCTCGAATCCGCCCGAGGAGGTCAAGCTGCTGGTCCATTGTCCGATCGGTCGGGCGATCCCACACGTTCAGGCCGGCACGCCGCGTCCGTCCGTTATCGTTGTATTGGATCGCTACGACCTGATTCTGTCTCCACTGGTCAAACGAGAGGTGGCCGACCGCGGAGTAGCCTGACCCGCGAGTGATCCCATTGTAGATCAACCCACCGACCTCATCGCCCTGGTCGTTGAAGAAGATCATTCCTGACAATAGCGGACGACTCTCAATGACATCAGGCGGGTAGTTCTTGCCGTTGATCGAAGGTCCGGGAATCGCGGTGCGGTGCGCCAGGGCCAAGACGGGGCGTCCGTCCGGACCCGCGATATCGACACGCCGGGCGCTCAGTTCCTTGAGCCTGAGGCGACCCTGACCAGAGAACAGGACGAATAGAACCACGCCCAACGAGATCAACGTCAGTGCATTCAGAGCCATGAGCCACCGAACTCGTCGCTGTGACCGATCCATTTACCGTCCTCTTCGCTTTGGGCTGTCTTCGTCCGTTCAGTTCGACACGAGAAGTACGGAGCAGCGTTGCAGCCGAATCGCGCAATCACCAGCTATCTGGAACGACTCCGGGTCATGGGAGGGCCTGCGCAACGGCGGTTGGCCCATGGCGCTTTCGTCGCCTGACGGCTCTTCGGTTCTGCTGCGCGACCTACACCACCCGACTCCCGTCCACCGCGTCTGCAGCAACCGCTGGTTAGGTGGTCTCCGGTGCTTGCTCGTCTTGCTCTCCAAAACGTTGGCCTTGACCCCCTCTCGGGAAACACTTGCATGGCTGCCCGGGCGAAGGCCTCTACCTGTGAACCAGGCGACCGTCTTGTCTCTCCCCTGTCGCGTGATCACGTTGGCGGTCCAACGCCATCCTGGGAGGCTGTGATGAAGAAGGAGATCCAACATGTGGTGCTGGTCGTTGCGATGGTGAGCGCCTGCGCGGCGTCGTTCGCGGCGGGCGCTATCACACAAGAGTCGCTGGAAGGGGCGGTCTTCGAGAGCGGGGATACTCGCGTGAAGATCCTGTTCGATGGGCTGGGTAGGGACGTGCCGTTGGACGTGGGCATCATGACCTTCCCTCCGGGCATGAACTCCGGTGATCACCAACACGACCAGACCGAGATCTTCTATGTGCTGGAGGGCACCCTTGAGCATGTCGTGAACGGAGAGAGCACGATCCTCGAACCGGGCATGCTCGGTCACGTGACGCCTCCCGACTTCGTCAACCACGTCACTCCTGAGGGTGCGTCGCCCACTCGAGCCCTGGTGATGTGGTCGCCGGCCGGGGGGGCCGCGCGCTACGCTCGGATCTGGAATCAGGTCGAAGGGCGCTAAACGGGCGCTGGACATTCGGGTGCGTGAGGCATCCACGGCAGATTCACGACCTACAAGGCCTGAACCCAGTAGCTGCGGCCCGTCTGCAGCAAACCCCATCCCGTCTGCGCCGAACGCTTGGCCCTCAGGGGCGCCATCCGCGTCACCTCGTCCATGAACACGACGCGCATCTCACTCGAGTGCGAGTAGTCCCATCCCTCCGTCGAGTTCTGGGCACCACGGATCCCGATCTGTATCGTGCGGCGAGGGTCGATGAGCCCTTCCTCAACCGCTCGACGAAACGGCGCGCCGTGGCTATAGCGCGATCCCATGAACTCATCCCACGTATCGGTATGAGCATCGATGTGGATCAAGCCCACCGGCCCGTCCGAAACCACCGCTCGGAGCACCGGTAGAGTCACGGAGTGATCACCTCCCGCAGCCACGGTGCGGGCGCCAGCGGTAGCAAACCTGGAGATGAACCTCTCGATGTCCTGATGGGCAGACTCAGGTTCGTATAGGCGCGTAAATGGTACGTCGCCGCCGTCGCCAACCCGACACAGTTCATACGGATTAATACGCGACGTGGGGTGGATCGCGCGCATCATGCTCGACGCGTTACGCACCTCCCTAGGCCCATGCCGTGCGCCCGGGCGATTCGTGACCGCTCCGTCGTAGGGAATCCCGACCAGGGCGATGTCGAACTCGGCCGGATCATCGATCAGCGGAGTCCGCATGAACGTGGGAATATCCATATACCGCGGCGCTGACATCGGGTCGTGGCGTCCATGCCCTTCGCGGTCAGTCACGCTTATCCCCTCTCGATCAGTGACTTGGCTACGTAACGGATTGCGATTCTTCTGCGCGGCCTAGTGCTGACGCGCGCAGCGACGTGAACACCGTAGGTGTGACCAGAGCGAGCGATCAAGGCTCATCGCTCCGAGGAGTCCTGGCGACGAGGGGCCCCTGAGCCGTTCACGTCCACCGCGCCAGTAGCGATTGTTTGTTAGAGCGCACGCCGTCATCGCATACCACGGCCGACTCGACTACCCCCAGTGTTTTCGCAGCCCCTGTTCTCCTCCCAACGATTTGACCGTATTGTCTGCCTTGGACCTGGATCATTCCTTCGATCCCGGGCTTGGGCCTCTGGATGAGCTCGGAGCCTTCTCGGAATCTCCTGTCCCCCGATGCCGTGATCTTGAAATCGGGTGTGCTTTGAAAGGGGCCCGG
>JBDHHQ010000072.1:0-49705 GCA_039589315.1 Gemmatimonadota bacterium | reverse complement strand
AGGCGGATGACACCGACGTTGGACCGCACCAGCACGATGTTGGGCATGAGTCTCAGCGCCCGTTTCACCCACTGAAGGGCCTTGGGCATATCGCCCAGATAATAGTAGGAGAAGCCCACGTTGTTGACGGCGTCGGCGAAGCTGGGGTCGAGCTCGACGGCTCTGAGGTTCGCAGCCAGCGCCTCTCGATGATGGCGATCCATGGAGTGGGCGAACCCCAGGGTCTTGTGGGCGGCCGCCAGAGACGGGTCCAGCTCGATGGCACGCGTGGCCAAGACACGCCCCGAGTCTGCCCAAGCGCGGGGGGCGCCGTAGTACTGGACTCCCTGTAGAAACGCATCGCCCAGGCCCGCCCACGCCGGGGCGAACTCAGGGTCCTCGTCCAGGGCGAGGCGGAACAGGCGCATGGCCTCTTCGTTGTCCGACGCGGAGATCCGGTGATAGGCCTCACGCCCACGCAGATAGAGATCGTAGGTGCTGACGCTCGGAGTGGACGGGCTCTCGAGGCGCTGTAGATCGCCGGGTGTCAACGTGGCCTGCATCGCGCCGGCCACCCGTCGCGCTACGTCGCTCTGGACGGCGAAGATGTCGTCCAAGCTGCGGTCGTAGGTCTCGGTCCACAGCGTCTCGCCGCTGGCCGCGTCCATGAGCTGCGTGATGATGCGGATGCGGTTCTCCGCTCGCTGCACCGACCCCTCGAGGATCGTGGCGACTCCGAGCTCCGCCGCGATGTCTGCCAGCGACTGGTCCGTGTCCCGGTATCGGTTCACCGAGCGAAGGGCGGTGACGTCCAGGGACGCGATGCCTGACAGGGCCACGAGCACGTTCTCGTGCACGCCGTCCACGAAGTAGGCGTGCTCCGGGTCCGGACTGCGGTTGACGAAGGGCAGCACCGCGACAGAGGGGGGCGCCGCGCTGACCGCTGACGGGGCCGTGTCGTCATACGCTGCGCTTCGGGCGGCCTGGACAGTTTCGTCGGATCCAGGGGCGAGGGACGGCATGCCAACCACGATGGCCCATGCCGCGACGGCCGCGAGCGCACCCCAGGTCAGCGTGCGGCGGGCGTAGGCGCGGCGGACCACCACATGGGAGCGACCGGTGGTCGCGCTGGCGGCGGTGGTGGCCCCGAGGGGTTGAGCCGCAGGGCCGTGCACCGGGGGATGCGCAGAATTGGACGACGGGCCGAGCGCGCCACCGCTGCCCGGCGATCCCTCGGCAGCCTCGTGGGACGTGCCGCTCTCGGGCAGCCCGCCCCCGGCCTCGTGGGGAGTCGGGTGAGGGCCACCTTCAGCCTCGTACCACCCCCCGCTTCCCACGAAGGCGGTGGCAAGAACCACCGGGAAGCCCAGCACCAGCAGGGCCAGCGCGAACGGTGGCAGCCACACTGGTAGTCCCGCCGTGTCCGCCAGCAAGCTCACCACCTCCAACGCCACCCAGGCCCCACCCATGTAGATGGCTGCCACCTGCCACAGCGACCGACGGTGGACGTCCCGGATCAGCTTGCGGATTCCATGCATCAGATGCCACTCCCACGAGAATGCGACCCGGACGGGGGTCCGAATCCACACCTCTATGCGCGAAACGGCCGGAAAACCGGACGGTGACGTGGGCGGCAGCGGTCGAGCGCGGGGGATGGGAAGGCCGGGAGAACCGCCGCGCCGGTGAGCGGGCGGTGGAGCCGCCAGAACACGTCGGGCCTTGGGGCAAGGCGGCGCTCTGCTCCGGCGAATCGCAGGGCCTCTGCTGGCCTTGGATGACGCGTTCAGCGCGTTGCTCTCGTGCCGGATCTCGCTAGCTTTCTCGCGAGCCGGTAGCTCAGCTGGTAGAGCAACGGACTTTTAATCCGTAGGTCGTGGGTTCGAGCCCCACCCGGCTCATTGCGTAAAGCGACAAATCGTAACCAGTTAGAGCGTCGGCCGATGTTGTATCGGGTCGGCGTTCTGGTGTTTGTGTGCGTATCGTGTGCCTCTGGACAACAATAACGCCAGACGAGGAAACCGGCACTCGAGCCCCGACGAAGCCGGTGCAGGCGACCGAGGCCTCCACGCTTCTGGTGCCTCGGGGTCCAACTCGATCGTGTATGGGGCCACGGGGGGCCACATTGGGCCGGTTCACGAGGGACCGGGGTGGCGTCATCCGAACGGGAACCACGGAATGACACTCAACTTCATAGGCGTTGTCCGATGAGCTGCTCGCGAGCCTCAGTCGGTATCTCAACGAGCTGGCACGCGCGCCGGCGACATACTAGTGGCGGGGACGCCGACCTGCGCCATCGCTAGCATGTGGTGGATCGTAATGTGGCGCGGTACCCGAACCCAGGGTGCCGCGCCACCCTCATTCTGCGGTTGCCCGCTTCAGGCCCGCTTCCTACCGTTCGTTCGGATCTGTCGCTCGGGTCGTGCGGTGACGCTGCGCGCCCTGCGTTCGGAGCCCCTCGGGCGGCGTGCGTTTGCAGCTCGAGGGCGAAACCGGCGGCTTCAACGTCGATGCCGCGAGTTCTTCGAGTCTCCTACTCACTGGCGGGTCACGCTGTACGTTCACGACTTGCAAGCATCCTCGCGGCATCGCGTGCGGACGAGGCCAGGGACTCTCTGTCTGGTCCTGGCAATCGTGTGCCCGGTCTCCGCGTGCGGAGACACCGAAGGAGGTGCGTCGGACCCCGATCGACCCGTGCGTCTCGCCGTGGCGTTGAGCGAGGATCCCGGTCACCTGAACCCTGCCATCACGACCAGCGGCGGAGTCCACACGGCTTCAGAGATTCTGTACGACGGGCTGGTCCGGATCACGTCCGACTTCGAGGTGCGGCCCTCGCTCGCGGAGCGGTGGGAATTCCTCGATGACGGAAAGCGCGTCCGATTCCACCTGCGCACCGACGTTCGCTGGCACGACGGCACGCCGTTCACTGCGCGGGATGTCGTCTATTCGTTGAGCGAGGTTGTGCTGCTGTACCACTCCCGCTCGCGCGCTTCCCTGGGTGGCGCGCTCGAGTCGGTGGATCAGGTCGATGATTGGACCGTGGAGCTCCGTTTCGACTCCCCCTACGCGCCGCTGCTCCAGCAACTGGACGTGACCGAGGCGCCGATTCTGCCCGCCCACCTCTATGAAGGAACGGATCCCCTTTCGAATCCGGCGAACCGACGGCCCGTAGGCACCGGCCCGTTCCGCTTCGAGCGCTACGGCGCCGATGGGTTCCGGTACGCGGCCAACCCGGACTACCACGGCGGTCGCCCGGAGATCGACGAGATCGTCTGGCATCTCGTTCCCGACGCAGGCACCCAGGTCAGCGCGCTACAGAGCGGCCAGCTCGACTGGATCTTCACGGTTCCGGGGCCCGACCGCCGCCGTCTTGCCGAGGATCCCTCCGTCCGATTCGTCGAGTCCGCGCGAGGTCCCGGTGGAAGCAACTGCGTCATGACGTTGGGATTCAATCTCGACCGGCCCTTCTTCCAGGACGTCCGGATGCGCCGTGCCATCGCGCATGCGATCGATCGACCTCAGATGCTCGAGCGGGTGCTGTTCGGGCAGGGACGCGTGGCCGAGGCCCCGATCTCGTCGGGAATCTCGTTCGCGCATGCTGCGGGGCTCGCGTTGCCGCGTCATGATCCCGAGGTGAGCGCAGAGCTGCTGGACCAGCTCGGCTGGCGCCTCGACGGCGAGATGCGCTTAGCCGAGGACGTGCCGGGTGTCGAGGCGGGCACGCCCCTCCGGTTCGCGTTCACCCACTTTCCCTCGTTCACCCAATACGGCCAGCTGCTTCGAGCGCAGCTTCGCTCCGTCGGAATCGACCTGCAGCTCCGGCCCCTGGAGCCACCGGTGTTCGTCGAAGCAGTCTTCGCCGAACGGGACTTCGACACCAACATCGTATCGTACTGCAATGGCCCGGACCCGGAGATCGGGGTGCGGCGAATGTATGTGTCGGCGAGCGTCGCACCCATTCCCTTCTCGAACGGGGCCGGGTATCGCAATCCCACCGTCGATTCCCTCTTCGACGAAGCGCGCCGAAGCCTGGATCCGGCGGACAGGGGCCGGCTATACCGTCGAATCCAGGAAATCGTGGTCGAGGACCTCCCCTACTTCTGGCTGGTGGAGACCCGCTCGGCGCGGGCTCACCGGATTCGGTGTCAGGGCTTCACGGCGGACGGCCACTTCGCCGCAAAGGCGCGGTGTGCCCCGTGACGCGGCGATACGTCCTCGAGAGGTTGGTCCAGCTGATCCCGACGGTCGCGGGGATTCTCCTGGTTTCGTTCATCCTCATCCAGGCCGCGCCGGGTGATCCGATCCTGGCCCTAGCGGGTGAGCACGGCGACGAAGCGTACTACGCGGCCATGCGAGAGCATTTCGCGCTCGACGAGCCAATCGCTACGCGGCTCCTCACCTACGTCGAACGGCTGGCCCGGGGGGATCTTGGCATGTCTCGCAGCCAGGGTCGCCCGGTGAGCGTTGTGGTCTGGGAGCGGGTTCCAGCCACGCTCCTTCTGACCGGTACGGCACTCCTGTTCTCCTCCGCCGTGGGCGTCCTCCTGGGAGTCTTGACAGCCCTGCGCAGGGGATCGGGATGGGACCTCGCCGCCAATGCCATTACGCTCGGGCTCTACGCCGCCCCGGTATTCTGGGTCGGGCAGGTCGCACTGCTGGTTTTCGCGATGGGCGTCGGACTCTTCCCTGCCTTCGGCATGCGCGACCCGGATCCCGCAGGCGGGTGGAGTGCAGCAGCGCTGGACACGCTTCGCCATCTGGCCCTCCCGGCGCTGGTGTTGGCCAGCCAGCAGCTGGCCGGCGTGGCCCGGGTCACACGAACGACCGTCTCCCGGGAGTTGGGGAAGGACTACGTGCGGGCCGCCTATGCGAAGGGCCTGCCAGGCCGCATCGTCCTGACGCGCCACGCCCTCCGTCTCGCCCTCCTACCCGTCGTGACCCTGGTCGGCCATCGGGTTGGCTACCTGCTCGGCGGCGCCGTGGTCGTGGAGTCCATCTTCGGCTGGCCGGGCCTGGGAACGCTGCTGCTGTCCTCGCTCCAAAGCCGTGACGCACCCGTGGTGCTGGGCATCTTCCTACTTGTGGCGGGGGTCGTGGTCCTCGCCAACCTGGTGACCGACCTCCTCTACGGCCTCCTCGACCCCCGCGTGCGCTATGTCTGACGTGCGACGCGAGGCGACGCCGGAACACGCTCGCGTCTCCATACTGCGGGGCTCCAGCGACGGTGGCACTCGCTCCGCTGCCGTGGGGGCGCTGCTGGCGGGTGGCACTCTGGCCCTCGGAATCAGCGCTCCGTGGGTCAGTCCGTTCGATCCCCTGGCGATCGTCGGACCGTCGCTGTCACCGCCCTCGCTCCAGCACCTCCTGGGTACGGACGCCCTGGGACGCGACCTGTGGAGCGGCATCGTATGGGGCGCGCGTGCTTCGTGGCTGATCGGCCTGACGACGGCATTGATGACGGCGGCGATCGGGGTACTGGTCGGAATCGCGTCCGGCCTTCGAGGTGGACGAACCGATCACGTCCTGATGCGAGTGACGGAGTTCTTTCAGGCGCTGCCACGCTTCTTCCTGGTGATCCTGGTTCTGGCCATGTTCGGCGCCGGGATGGACCGGGTCGTGCTGGTACTCGCCCTCACGTCCTGGACCGGGCTGGCCCGAGTCGTCCGCTCCGAGGTGATGTCGCTGCGGGAGCACGACTTCGTGGCTGCTGCGCGTGCCGCGGGCGCCACAGAGCTGCAGGTCGCAGTCGGCGAGATCCTTCCCAACGTACTTCCGGTCGTCACGGTGCTCTTTGGCCTGACAGTGGGCCGGGTCATGCTCATCGAGGCGAGCCTGTCCTTCCTGGGTCTCGGCGACCCCTCGGTCGTGTCTTGGGGAGCTCTCGCCGGTCAGGGTCAGGCCTTCCTTCGGTCCGCGTGGTGGCTGGCCACCTTCCCCGGCGCGGCCATCGCCGCATCAGTGCTTGGACTCAATCTCCTGGGCGATGCCCTGAACGAACGCTGGGCAACGGGCGAATGATCGACGCGCAGCAGGCGCCCCTTCTGTCCATCGAGAACCTGGTGGTCACATTCGATACTCCCGGTCACGGCCCGGCCGTCGACGGCGCTTCCTTGGACGTTCGTGGCGGCGAGGTGGTAGGGCTCGTGGGCAGCTCGGGGGCCGGAAAATCACTGACCGCACTGGCCGTGTTGGGACTGCTTCCTCCCTCGGCCCGTGTCACCCAAGGCTCGATCCGCTTCGCGGGCGTTGACGTCCTGAAGGCCGACCAGGAGACGCTCCGTCGCCTGCGAGGTCAGGAGGTGGGCACGGTCTTCCAGGACCCACTTTCGGCGCTCCATCCGTGCATGCCGGTGGGCGCTCAAGTGATTGAAGGACTAGCGTGGAACCGGGGCTCCAGGCTGGCTCGCGAGCGTGGCACGGCCGCGGCGCTGCTCCGAGACGTGGGGTTGCCGGATCCGGACGTGTGGAGCTCCCGCTATCCCCACGAGTGGTCCGGTGGGATGCGCCAGCGCGCTCTCATGGCGACTGCCCTCGCCCAGGACCCGAGCCTGCTCATCGTCGACGAGCCCACGACCGCGCTGGACGTCACGACGCAGGCACAGCTGCTGGAACTGCTGAGGGGACTCCAGGCCGACCGGGGCATGGCAGTGTTGCTGATTACGCACGACCTCGGGGTCGTGGCGGAGCTTGCGGACCGCCTCTACGTCATGGACGCCGGTCGGGTGGTGGAATCGGGATCCGTCGGAGACGTGTTCGATCACGCCCGCCACCCGGCGACGCGGTTTCTAGTGCGAGGGCGCGTGCCTTCACGGGACGCCACTCATCGGCGCTCGAGGACCAAATCGCCGACGCTCGGGAAGACGTTGGACGTCCACGCCGTGGTGGCTCCTCCGGGCGACGCAGGGCTCGGGGTCGATACAACGGCCGGAGAGGCCCCGGCCCTCGAAGTGCAGGATCTGTCGGTACGGTTCGGCGGGACGCGCGCGGTAGCGTCCGTAGACCTCCTGATTCGGGAAGGAGGAGCGCTGGGCCTCGTCGGGGAGTCGGGTTGCGGGAAGTCGACGATCGCTCGTGCAATCGTCGGGCTCGAGGCCGGTGCCACGGGCAGGATCCGGGTCGACGGGCGCGACGTCCTCACGGCCTCCCCGTCCGAATTGCGGAAGATCCGTCGCATCGTCCAGGTCGTGTGGCAGGATCCCCACGCGTCATTGAACCCGAGACGGTCCGTCGGCTGGGCCGTTGCTCGGCCCTTGCGCGTCCACCGCCTGATCGGACGTACCAAGGCGCGTCTTCGAGCCCGGGAGCTCCTGGAGCGCGTCGGATTGCCTGGGTTCTATGCCTCACGCCGACCCCACGAGCTGTCGGGCGGCGAGCGTCAGCGGGTAGCGATCGCGCGGGCGCTGGCCCTCCAGCCGCGACTCCTGGTGTTGGACGAGCCGTTCTCGGCCCTGGATGCCGCACTGCGCGCGGGTCTCCTTCAACTGCTGGACGAGCTTCGCCGAGAGCTCGGTGTGGCCTACCTGCTCATCAGTCACGACCTGTCCGTCGTGCGCGCCATCGTGGAGACAGTGGCCGTGGCCTACCTCGGTCGGGTGGTCGAACAGGGACGCGCGACGACGGTCTTTTCTCGTCCCGCACACCCCTACACGCAAGCGCTCTTCTCCGCGACTCCTGTCGATCACCCTCGGGACCGCGGCTCCGCTGCGCGCATTATCCTGGACGGGGAAGTCCCCAGCGCGGCTCGCCGGCCCTCCGGGTGCGCGTTCCGCACGCGGTGCTGGAAAGCGCAGACCGCATGCGTCGAGCGGGTGCCGGACCTGCTCTCCCACCTCGACGCAGACCACGCCGTGGCATGCCTGTTCCCTGGGGCGGAAGGCGAAGCCGACATCCTCAGACCCGGTTCGTTGCCCCACGAAGGAGCCGCGCCGTATAATCGATAGTCGGATGTTCCCCGACGACGCGAACGCGCTCGGGAGTCCTCATGGACGCTGTTCAAGCACCGCCCGCCTCTGATCTCGACGAGGCGACCCCTTCCGAGGCGACCGTTCGCGAACGTCGGTCGTCGGGTCCTCTCGACACCATCCACGTGTTCTGGCTCGCGGGCATGAGCTGCGACGGCTGCAGTATCGCCGTCACCGGAGCCACCAACCCGGGAATCGAAGGATTGCTGGCCGGCACGGTCCCGGCCATGCCCCAGATGATCTTGCATCACCCGGTGCTGGCAGTGGAGGCCGGCGAGGCGTTCATGGCCAACCATCACAAGGCGTGGCGCGGCGAGCTGGACGCCCCGTACGTGGTCGTTCTGGAGGGGTCGGTCGCCGACGAGCGCATAGCCGCGCGCACCGGTGGGTACTGGTCCGCCATGGGTGTCGAGATCCGCGAGGGCTTCGACGACCCACAGCCCGTACCTACTGCGGAATGGATCCAGCGCCTGGCGCCCGGTGCCGCGGCAGTCATCGCCATCGGGACCTGCGCGACGTGGGGCGGCATCCCCGCCGCCGAGGGTAACCCGACCGCGGCGATGGGACTCATGGAGTTCCTGGGCAAGGACTTCCGCTCCGCGTTCGGTCTGCCCGTCATCAACGTGCCTGGCTGTGCACCCGTCGGCGACAACTTCACCGAGACGGTGTTCGCGGTGCTGCTGTTCCTCCAAGGCCTGGGCCCGCTTCCCACCTTCGATGAGCTGGGGCGGCCCTCGTGGCTGTTCGGTGAGACGGTACATCGGGGCTGCAGCCGTGCGGGCTTCTACGAGGAAGGCGTGTTCGCCCACGAGTACGGTCGTCCGGAATGCCTGGTCGAATTGGGCTGCTGGGGTCCCGTGGTCAACTGCAACATCGTGAGGCGGGGCGCCATCAATCACATGGGCGGGTGCATGGAGGCGGGCGGCGTGTGCATCGGGTGCACGATGCCGAGCTTTCCCGACAAGTTCTCGCCCTTCTACAAGCGTTCGCCTGGATCGACGTTCTCCTCGTATGCGTCACGCACGCACGGCAGCGTCATCCGGCGGCTTCGCCGGCTGACCAACCGTGCCCTCAACACAAAGGGTCGGTGGCACGTCGGGGGCGCGGACGCGCCGTCCGGCTGGGGCCACGTGCGCGCACCGTCGGTTCTGGACAGGGTGGAGGAGTTCTTCTACGAGCGGCTTCAGTTCATGGGGGCGAAGCGTCCCGGTCGGCCCAAGGGCCAGGCACGCCGCTACTGGGGAGGGGACCGGCCGGGGACGTACGAGGACTACGGAGATCGAAGCGAGGCGGGCGCCACGTCGAAGGGAGGTACGCGATGAGCGACGCGCAGCTCTGGAGCGCGTGGACCCTCTGGCTCGGCGTCGCCGCAGTCGTCGTGCTGATCGCTGCGGGCCTGCTCGTGACGATCCTGGTGACCGCTCGGGGCATTCTGGCCCACGCGGTGCGCGCCCTCGAGGCTGCCGAGCACATCCGACAAGACACGCTTCCCATCTGGGACCTCGCGACCACGAACGCGGTTGCCGGGCAGCTTCTGGAAACGGTCTCTGCCATCGAGCGCGACGGAGGCGCGCTGGCGGAGACATTGGAGGCCCACGCGGGATCCGGCGGAGTGCGCGGGCCATGAGCTCAGCGAGTCCCGAGACGATTCAGCAGGTCTGGCTGGCGAGCCTGGGGGTGTTCGCGGTCGTGCTCGCGGTCGTGGCGTTGCTCCTGACCCTGATCGTGTCGGTGTCCAGGCAGATCCGGGACGGCGTGCAGGAGATCTGGAACACGGGTCAGAAGATCGCCAACAACACCGTCCACATCGCCCTGCTCAAACGGACGAACCGGACGGCTCTGGCCATCCTCGAATCCGCGGGCGGTGTGGTCGAGGCCACTGCCGCCATCCACGGACATGCCGAAGAGTGCCCCGGTTGTCCGGGCTGCGTGCTGAGCTCTGGATGGGCGCCATGACGGAGGTGCCGTGGATACGATGACCCTGCTCATGGCGCTGTCGCTGATCGGCGTCGTGGCTCTGTTCGGTGCGCTCGCCGTGTACCTGCTGCTCCTGATCCGGATCCTGGGTGATGTGGGGGGCGGGCCGACGAGCCTCCTAGCCAAGATCCGGATGGGCGTTCGGGCGATCGAGACCGAGACCGGCGGCCTCGCACCCGAAGTGACCCGGCTCAACGAAGGCCTGATCGCCGTGCGGGACGGGCTGGTCCAGATCGACACCAACCTCGCGGGTGTGATCGAGGCCGTTTCGCGTCAGGAGGCAGGTTGACCATGCCCCGAGGCGTCTTCGTCCTGTGGTGGATCGGTGTCGTACTCACGTTCCTGGTCTTCATCCCCCTGGCCGTCGTGCTGCTCCATCGACTCTGGCGAACGGCCAGGGACATCCAGCTCTACGCGCGCGAGACGCTCACAGCGGCGCAGGGCATCGCGGGCAACACCGCCAACATCGTGGCACTCGACACCACCATCGGAGTGGAAGGAGAGATGCTCCCTGTGGCCGCCAACGTGGCGACCAAGCTCGACACCATCGCTTCGGTGGTGGAAGACCGGGCAGGATGACGACCGCGATGCTTTTGAACCTGACCCTGTTGGCTGTCGTGCTTGTCGTCGTGGCCCTGGCCGGCTACCTGACCGCGATCGCCGTTGCGCTGCTCGACGCCAAGAAAAGCGTGGCCGGCATCGCGGACGGCCTCGAAGCGGTCGCGACTCACACGACGCCCCTTCCGGACAAGCTCGACACGATAAACGCTGCCCTGACGGAGCTCCTGGCCGGCTTGCGGTCGGCCCACGGCCATCTGGGACGCACGGCACGGGTGTTCAAGCTCTAGGAGCTGTGACCGAATGTGTTTCAAGAACCTCCCCATCGAATTCGACGCCCAGGGCGTTCCGTCGCTGAAGGCGGGGGTCGCGGATCCCTACGGCGTCAGCTGGGAGGGGGGCCAGGGCGTCCCGAAACAGCTCTCGCATAGCGACATCGAGGAGCTGCTCAGGAAGAACGGGCACCTCAGGTCGGTCGACTACGACCCCGTGACCCGCGTTGCGGGCGCACTGGCGTTCCATTCCATCGCCGATCTCAGGGAACGCAAGGTCCTCGAGGCCCGCTCCATGGCGACGCTGTTTCGGGGCTACGAGATCATAATGATCGGTCGTGATCCCCGTGACGCGATCTTCATCACGAGCCGCGCCTGCGGCGTGTGCGGGGGCGTCCATTCGGCCACGTCGGCGATGGCCACGGAGATGGCCATCGGCTGCTGCCCCCCGCCCCAGGGCGTCCTCCTACGCAATCTGGCCCTGGCGCTGGAGTTCCTCTACGACCACCCGCTGCATCTCTTCCTGCTGGCAGGCCCGGACTACTCGCAGGCCATCGTCGAGGACACCAACCCCTCGCTCTACGATCGGGCGCGCCGAGCGGAGGCGCCCAACGCCGCCGTGCACGGCTACGCCACCGTGGGCGAAATGATGACGGATTTGAATCCGCTCACCGGCAAGCTGTACCTCGAGGCGTTGCACATGACGCGGGTCGCGCGCGAGGCCTACGTCCTCATCTGCGGCAAGTATCCGCACCCGCAGACCCTGGTGCCGGGTGGAATGTCCACCACGCTCACGTTGTCGGTCATGAACGAGATGTACACCCGGCTGTCTCAATTCTTCGACTACTCGAAGAAGGTTGCGGCATTCTGGGACGACCTCACCGGCTTCTTCTACGAGGCCGACCCGCGCTACAGGGAGGTCGGTGCTCGCCGGGCCACGATGATCGACACAGGAATCTTCGACGTGCCCGACGCCTACGACGCCACCTACGAGAACGCTGGGGCCTGGGGCGATCGCCGGTGGGCCACGCCGGGCGCCATCGTGGACGGCGAGCTGGTCACCACCGACCTCCATCAGATCAACATGGGCCTGGAGGAGTTCGTCGAGCATTCCTACTACGAGGACTGGGCCGCCAACGGCGAGGCGCCCCGGTACCCGCAGGACGCCAAGGGAATGCCTCTCTCTCCCTGGCATCCGTGGAACAAGATCACGAAGCCGCGGCCCCAGGGTCAGAACTGGAAGGAGCGCTATACCTGGGACACGGCACCCCGGTGGGACCGCGAAGCCATGGAAGCGGGCGCATACTCCCGGCTCTGGTCCACTGCCGCGGCTCAGAAGCTGCCTGCGAACCCCTTCATCGAGTCCACCGGGAGCTCGCTGAGGATTCGTTTGCCCAAGGGGGCGCTTCCCGAAACCGACGTCGAATGGCACATCCCCGATAGGTGGAACGCGTTCGAACGGAATCGGGCCCGAGCGTATTGCCTGGGGTTCACGGCAATGGTGGCGATGAACAACTGGATGGAGATCATGGATCGCCTCAAGGACGGCGATACGCGCGTGAGCACGAAATTCGAGATCCCCCAGCGCGGCGAGCGGATCGGTGTGGGATTCTGGGGGGCGGGCCGTGGATACCTGACCCACCACCTGGTCATGGATCGGGGGGCGGTCACCAACTATCAGATCCTCACGCCCTCGACGTGGAACGCTTCACCGACCGACCGTTGGGGCCAACCCGGGCCATACGAAGAGGCCGTGCTCAACACGCCGATTCTCGAGGATTTCGACGATCCGAGCCGCTTCAAGGGCATCGACATCCTTCGGGCCATTCGGAGCTTCGACCCGTGCATGCCTTGCACGACCCACATCCAATCCGAGGCGGGCCTGATCACGCGTGAGGTGAACACCTGCGCGTGCGGAGTGGACTGACTCCGGGTCCATGACGTCGGTCATCGCAGGCGTGGGATACCGCAACCTGGCGGATCATTCCCTCGGAGTTCTGGTCACGGACGATCTGGCCGAGCGTTCGTTGCCGCCGGGTATCGAGGTCCACGACCTCAGCTACAATCCGGTCGCGGTGGCCCAGTGGCTGGAGTCGCTGGACGTGGGTGATCGCCCCGAGCGCCTGGTGTTCCTGTCGGCGGTCGAGCGCGGTCGGGCGCCCGGCACGGTCACGGCCTATCGATGGGACGGGCGTCTACCAGATCACGACCGGATACAACGGGCGGTGGAAGACGCCGTCACCGGCGTCATCTTTCTCGACAACACGCTGATCGTACTGGGCTGGTTCGCGCTACTGCCTCCGGACGTCGTGGTGGTGGAGGCCGAGCCCGCAGTGGAGGCGTTCGGCGACGCGCTGTCTGCCGCGGTGGCGCCCTGCTTCTCCGGGATGTCCGAGTTGGCTGTCGATCTGGCCTCCAGCGACGGGGCCGTCTCACGGCTTCCACGAAGGTCCCTCGGTGGATTTGTCAGCTCTCCGAGCGCGTCGTCATGAGCGAGGACCGGACGCCCCTCACTGCCGAGCTGGTCGAAGCGCTGGACGGGCTGATCCAACGGCTGTCGGACCACCCGGACCCGCAGGTCGGCGCCGACGTCCGCGCCCTCCTCGCCGGTCTGGACACCGTGCACCGGGCAGGTCTGACCCGGCTCGCCTCGGAGATCCAGGCGATGGCCGGAGAAGCCTTCCTGAGCCGCCTGTGCCAGGATCCGGAGATCGAGCTGCTTCTCATGTGCTACGGCCTCGTGGCGGTGAATCGGACCATTCAGGCGGACGAAGCTCTGGACGCGGTTCGTTCTCACCTCGGGGCTCACGGCGTGGCCGTCGAGGTGCAGGAGGTGGTCGGCGGCGTTGTGTACGTGCGCCTGGACTACCGGCCTTCCGCGGACGTCGACGAGGCGGCCGTACGCAACGATCTGGAGACCGCACTGCGCGCCCGCTTTCTGGGCTTTCAGGAGCTGCAAATCGGCGAACGCCCGTGGAGTGCGCCAACCGGCGCTCTGGTGCAGCTCGAGCGACGTCGGCCGCCGGGGGCCGAGTCCTTCCAAACCGTGGCCGAAGTGCGGGAGCTCAAGGGTGCCGGGCCGGTGGCGATCACGCCCCTCGGGCAGGAGGGCTCGGTTCTGCTGCTCGAGAACGGTGACGCGATCGGCGCCTTCCGGAACCGCTGTGGCAGCAGCCCGCTTCCGCTCCACTTCAGTCAGGTGGAGGACGGCGTGCTGGTGTGCTCCTGGCATGGGTGCCGATACGACCCGGTATCGGGGAAGCGGGTGGATCGACCGGAGGAGCCGGGGCTGATCCCCGTTCCGGTGCGCATCCTGGATGGCCAGGTGCAGGTGGCCGTCGAAGGACGCGGGCCATGAGACGCGTGTTGGTCGCCGGCTTCGGGAACGAGCTCCGCGGCGACGACGCGTTCGGGATTCGGGTCCTGGAGGCGCTGCAAGCTCGTGAATCGGAGCTCGGGTGCGTCGAGCTGCTCCACGTGGGGACCGGCGGGCTTCGTTTGGCCCAGGAGCTCCTGGCCGGGTATGATGGCTTGGTGGTCGTGGACGCCATGCACCGAGACGGACCGCCCGGCACGCTCTACGTTCTCGAAGTTGAACAGGTCACGACGGCCACGTTGGTGGATCTCCACCTGGCCACGCCGGCTCCTGCACTTTCGGTGGCGAAGGCTCTGGACGCTCTACCGGAACGTGTTTGGATGGTGGGTTGCGAGCCAAACGGCGTGGACGAGCTCACGGAAGAGCTGAGCCCGTCCGTGCAGGCGCAGGTCGGGCCAGCGGCCGAGGCCGTCCTGGAGCTTCTGGACCCTTTCTTCCAAAGCGGTCATAAGCAATGAACGAACGAGACGAGCCACCAGCCGGAGGCCATGCCGCCGAGCACTTCGTTCAGCAGCTCGACGAGCTGCTCGAGGTGCTGTATTGGATGCAGGGTGAGGGATTCGCCGAGGAGGCTACCGTTGAACGTCTGTCCCGCTTCCTCACGTATTCCCAGACCGACATCGCGCTGCTGCTGGACCGTCTCGTGGCACGGGGCGACGTGGATGTGATCGCAGGCGAGCCCGTCCGGTACCAGCTCACCTCGGTGGGCAGGCGCGAGGCTGGGCGCCGGTTCCAGGAGGCGTTCGCACCACTCCTGTCCCAGGGACACGGGGAGTGCAACGATCCCGATTGCGACTGCATGAACGACCCGGCCGCCTGCAGACACCGCGACCACTCCCGACACGGAGCGGCCTGATGCGTATCGCGGTGGCCGGGAAGGGAGGCAGCGGCAAGACCACGATCGCCGGGACGCTGGCCCGATCGCTCGCCAGGTCGGGCCGACAGGTTCTTGCGATCGACGCGGATTCCAATCCCAACCTGGCCAGTGTATTAGGTCTGCCGTCCGAGCGGACCCAGGAGATCGTGGATCTCCCACGCGACCTGCTCGAACGGACGACCGGCCCCGACGGAACGACCCGATCGGTATTCGCGGCGGATCCCGGCGAGATCGTCGATCGGTACGGCGTGGATGCACCGGACGGCGTCCGCATGCTGATCATGGGCACCATTCACCATTCGGGCGTCGGCTGAATGTGCCGAGCCCACGCCACGGTCCGTGGCCTCGTCGGTGAGCTGGTCTCACGGGAGGATGACTCCCGTGACCTCGTGATCGACATGGAGGCGGGTCTCGAGCATCTGTCCCGCGGCACGGGTCGGCACGTCTCCACGTTCGTGGCGGTCATGGAACCGTACTTCCGCTCAATGGAGACCGCTCGCAGAGCCGCGGCGCTCGCCCGCGAGCTGGACATCGGTCGGGTGGTGGTCGTGGCCAACAAGGTGCGCGATGAAGAAGACGAGAAGGCGATCCGGGCATTCTGTGACGCGCACGACCTGTCTCTGGTCTCGCACGTGCCCTACGACGACACGCTCCTCGCCTGCGAGCGGAGTAGGGCGGCACCGATCGACTACGACGACCGGGCTCCCGCGGTCCAGGCGATCCAGGAGCTGACGCGGCGCCTTACGGCTTGACGGCCGGGAAAGCGCGATTCGAGCGCGGCCGGCCATGCGTGGACGTCGACTCGACTTCGGTTCCCGCCTCAGCAGATTCGCGGCAGCTGCGCGCCGGGGAGCATGTCCACGACTCGAGTGCCGCCGAGCCCGGTACCGAGCACGACCATGCCTGGGTGGTCGGCGACGACGCTGCCGACAATCGACGCCTGGGCCCCGAGGGGATCGCTCTGTAGCACGGCCAGAGCTCGGTCGGCGTCGTCGGGAGCGACCAGCGCCACCAACACGCCTTCATTGGCTACGTAGAGCGGGTCCAGGCCCAGGACTTCGCAGGCGGCATACACGGGCGGCGGCACCGGAATGAGGTGTTCCTGCAAGCGAATGCCCACCTGCGCGTCCGAGGCGATCTCGTTCAGCGCGCTCGCGATGCCGCCTCGCGTGGCATCCCGCAGCACGTGGACGCCTTGCCCCACGTTGTCGCGGAGCCGGGCGACGAGCTCATGGAGCGCTGCCGAGTCCGACGTCACGTCGGTTTCCAGTCCGAGCTCGCCTCGGGCCGTCATCACGGCGATCCCGTGCCGGCCCAGTGGGCCGCTGATGAGCACCGCATCGCCGACTCGGGAGCGCGTGGGTTCCGGGCGGAAACCGTCGGCGAGCGTGCCGATCCCCGTCGTGTTGATGTAGAGGCCGTCCGCCTTTCCGCGCTCGACGACTTTGGTGTCCCCCGCGACGATCGTCACGCCCGAGGCTTCTGCGGCCCGAGCCATGGACGCGACCACCCGGTCCAATACTGCGAACGGCAGCCCTTCCTCCAGCACGAAGCCCGCTGCGAGGTACCGGGGCTCTGCCCCCATCATCGCGAGATCGTTCACGGTGCCGTGAACCGCCAGGCTGCCGATGTCGCCTCCCGGGAACTCGAGCGGATGAACCACGAAAGTGTCGGTGGAGAACGCCAGGTCACGACCCGGCATCGGCAATACGGCGGCGTCGGTGAGGCGATCGAGAGTGGCGTTTCTGAACAGCGGCAGGAAGCGCTCCCGGATGAGGCGAGCGCTCATCTTGCCTCCCGAACCGTGTCCGAGCTGGACGCGATCGTGCTCGCCGATGGGGGCCGGGCAGGTCGGTCCACCGGCCAGCGAGGGCCCGGGAGCCCCGGAGCTCATGACGTCAGTCCCCGGCCGGGGCGGCAGACGTGCCCGGTGGGCGCTCGGCCATGCCCGACGCCCGGCCGGCCTGCATCCCGGTACCGGCCAGCCGTCCGTAATTGAAATAGGCTGCGCACGCGCCTTCCGTGCTCACCATTGGCGCGCCGAGGGGGTTCTCCGGCGTGCATTCCGTTCCGAACGCGGCACATTCGTGAGGCTTGATCTTACCTGTGAGTACGTCTCCTGCACGACACCGATCCGATTCCTGTGCATGGATGGCCTCGGCCCCGAACTTCCGCTCCGCGTCGAACGCGGCGAACTCGGGGCGAAGCGCGAGCCCGCTGGACGGGATGACGCCGATCCCGCGCCAGGCCCTGTCGACGAGGTGGAAGACGCGCTGCACCATGTCTTGCGCCGCGCGATTGCCTTCGTGCACGACCGAGCGCACGTACTGGTTCTCCACCTCGGCACGCCCCTCTTCCAGCTGACGCACGGCCATCCAGATCCCTTCCAGGATATCCAACGGCTCGAACCCCGTGACCACGATCGGGACACCGTACTTCTGTGCCAGCGGCTCGTATTCGGTCCAACCCATGATCGTGCACACGTGGCCCGCTGCCAGGAACCCCTGGACGCGGTTCTGGGCATCTTCCAGCAGTGCGACCATGGCCGGGGGAACGGTGACGTGGGAAACGAGAACGCTGAAGTTCGAGATCCCCTGCTCCCGGGCCTGCCACACGGCCATGGCGTTGGCCGGGGCGGTCGTTTCGAAGCCCACAGCGAAGAATACGACGTCGCGGCCGGGGTTGGCGCGCGCGAGCTCGAGCGCGTCCATCGGGGAATATACGATCTGCACGTCGCCACCCCCGGCCCGGATCTGGAGCAGATTGCACTCACTGCCCGGTACCCGGAGCATGTCGCCGAAAGACGTGAAGATCACGTCGGGCCGCTGGGCGAGGAACAGCGCCCGATCGATCTGCTCGAGTGGCGTGACACAAACGGGACAGCCGGGGCCGTGAATCATCTCGACCGAGCCCTCGAGCACCTCGTGGATGCCTTGTCGAACGATCGTGTGGGTCTGACCGCCGCACACCTCCATGAGCGTCCACTTCCGGCTGGCCGTCTTCTGGATCCGGTCCACGAGCTTTCGCGCGAGAACGGGGTCTCGGTACTCGCTCAGGTACTTCATGGCAGGCCTCCTAGGCGCCGGCCGGGGGCCGAGGATCGGGCACCGCTTCGAGGCGGTCCGCGGCCTCCCGCATCCAGTCCAGCTCGTCCAGCTCCGACATCTCCCGGAGCATCTCGAACGTCTTCTTCGCCTCCACCTCGTCGACCTTTGAGATGGCGAAGCCGACATGGATGATGGCGTAGTCACCGGGCTCGACCTCATCCGCGACGTAAGCCAGGCACACCTTTCTGCGCAGCCCGCCGAAGTCGACGAT
This sequence comes from Gemmatimonadota bacterium, assembly GCA_039589315.1. GTDB lineage: Bacteria > Gemmatimonadota > Gemmatimonadetes > Longimicrobiales > Gaopeijiaceae > JBDHHQ01. Next base: position 31,390 of record JBDHHQ010000072.1, on the reverse strand, counting down.
CCCCATGGGGATCCCGTGCTCCTCTTGGATTTCCATGATTCGGCCAGGGACACCCAGGCACATCGCTACGCCTCCTGCGCGTCGTGCAGACGGGCCGCGGCTACGGCGGCTTGACCGAAGCTGATGCAGCCGTCGTTGGGGCTGAGTCGTCGAGGTGACAACACCGTGAGCCCCCGGGATTCGAGTCCGTCGACCACGGTCTCGAGTAAACGTCTATTCTGGAAGCATCCCCCGCCGACGGCAACCGAAGCAACCCCCGCATCGGCTGCCAGGTCCATGGCCAGGGCCACGGTGGCGGCGGCGACGGTGTCGTGGAACGACGCCGCCAGATCCGGTACGGAGTCTCCCCGGTGTACCCCCTCCGCGAGAGCAAGCAACAGCGGCAAGGGATCCAGCACCGCCATCCGCTGTCCGTCCTGCGTCATGGGAAACGGCAGCGACGCACCGGCCCGAGCGCCGGCGAGGCTCTCCAGCTCCATGGCCGCCTGTCCCTCGTACGACTGTTCGAGGCGTACTCCGAGCACGGCGGCCGCGGCGTCGAACAGCCGGCCCATGGACGAGGCCAGGGGCGCATTGATCCCCAGACACGCCTGGCGCAGCGCGATCTCCCGCTCCTCCTCGGCGATTCCGTGAAGGCCTCGCACGACGGTAGAGACCGCCTCGCTCTCCGGGCTGGCGTAGCCCAATGCCACTCGCCAGGGTGACCGAATCGCCAGCTCGCCGCCCGGGAGCGGAGCCGGGCGCAGGTGCGCCACCCGTCGACTCTGCCGAAGGTCTGCGAGAAGGAATTCGCCTCCCCAGACGGTCCCGTCTTCGCCGAACCCGGTGCCGTCGAACGTGACTCCCAGCACGGTGTCGGTCCGTCCGTGCTCGGCCAGCACGGCGGCCACGTGCGCGTGGTGATGCTGGACGGCGACGATCTGCTCGCAGTCCAGCTCTTCCGCGATGCGAGTCGACAGGTAGCCCGGGTGAAGATCCCGGACCGCCACCCGCTCCCGGATACGGAACAGCGTACGGAAGCGGGCGAGGCTCTGCTGATAGTGTTCGAGCGTCTCCAGGTTCTCGAGGTCACCGATATGCTGGCTCACGAACGCCACACCGCCGTCGGCAAGCGTGAACGTGTTCTTGAGGTGGGGGCCCACCGCCAGCAGAGGCCGGGGCGACGGCACGGGCAGCGACAGCGGAAGTGGCGCGTACCCCCGCGCGCGCCGCATGAACAGGGGCTGGTTCCGAGCCACGCGAAGTAGTGAATCGTCGTATCGCGCCACAATCTCGCGGTCGTGCAGCAGGAAGCCATCCGCGAGGCGGGCGAGCCGATCCAGAGCCTCCTGATTGCCGGTGGCGATCGGTTCCTCGCTCACGTTGCCGCTGGTCATGACCACGGGCCGCTCCACCGCCTCCAGGAGGAGGTGATGGAGCGGCGTGTAGGCGAGCATGACTGCCACGCTCCCGAGCGCAGGGGCCACCGAGGATGCCAGCAGCTCGGAGTCGTCGCGGCGCTGGAGCAGCACCAGGGGTCGCTCCGGACTCATGAGGTGCTCGGCCTCAAAGCGATCGATCACCGCAAGGCGCTTCGCGTCCTCCAGGCTCCGAACCATCACGGCCAATGGCTTGCTCTCCCGGCGCTTCCGTCGGCGGAGGCGACGAACGGCCTCTTCGTTTCCGGCGTCGCAAGCAAGGTGAAAACCACCCAGGCCCCGAATGGCGACGATACCGCCCGAGCGCAGCATCGTCGCTGACCGCTCCAGCGCGTCCCCCGAGCCGAGGCGGATCTCCCGAGCGCCCTCGTGCCACCACAGCGAGGGACCACACCGCGGGCACGAGTTCGTCTCTGAGTGGTATCGTCGGTCCGTGGGGCGGTCGTACTCGGCCAGGCACTCGGCGCACTGGCGGAAAGACGCCATCGTGCTCCGCTCCCGGTCGTACGGCATGGACTCGATCACGGTGAACCGGGGGCCGCAGTCGGTACAGGTGATGAAGGGATAGCCGTACCGCCGATCAGACGGATCGTACAGCTCCCGCTCGCACGCGCCGCAGAGGCCGATGTCCGGTGAGACGGGAAGGCGGCCGGTCGGATCGGTGAGGCTCTCCACGATCCGGAAGTCGCGGTTCCCGGTTAGCGCCCGGGGTGCGACCGTCAGGTGATCGATCCTGGCCAGCGGGGGGGCCTGCCGTTCCAGGTCGACCAGGAAATGCTGCAGATCGGCGGCTATGCCCTCCACCACGATCCGAACGGCGCCAGCTTCGTTGCGTACCCAGCCGGCCAGGCCGGTGCGGGCGGCCAAGCGGTGTACGAAGGGCCGAAATCCCACACCCTGAACGACGCCGCGGACCAGGATCTCTCGGGCTTCTGTACAATCGACCTCGGACTCGACGCGCACGGACTGTCCGGTTTCGAGGGCGCGGGGGAGAGGGTGACTCGGGTAAGCTAGGTGTAGCGGCGCGGGTGCACACGTCGGTGCACCGGCTGGGGCTCGAGCGTGGTCCGCCGGAAGCACGGAAACACATTGAGCCGCCGAAGCTCAGCAAGGTCTCGGTAGTGATCGAGAACCACATGTGGTCGGACCTTACGGCTTACCTAGTGCGGGACGGCGTGCGTTTTCGCCTGGGCAGGGTCGGAAGCCAGGAGCGCGAGCAGTTCGACGTTGGGCGATTCCTGGGGAGTGCAACATCCTACGGGCTGCAGGCGGACCCGCTCGGGTCCGCCCCTATAGTCAGCGAGAACGTGCAAAGTGCTCCGGCTGCCGTGGTTCGATGGACGTTGGGAGCGAAGGGTTGGATGTCGGCGGTGACGGTTCGGTAACTCGCTGCTTGGGGCCCTGGTCCCTCACCCCCACCCTCCCTCCGAGGGCGGTGCCGACCGCCCCAAGGGGCTAAGCGCCTCACCCCTAAGCAACGACGGCGGGGGTCCAGGTCCACCCCCGCTGATCACGGGACTACCGGTCGTCCTTGCGACGGCGTTCGTGCAAGAGGGGATTGGGCGATCACGAAGGTAGCCGAGATGACGGAAGTTCCGAGGATCACCACGCTCCCGCACACCTACGCCATCGCTCGGCTCCATACGACCGACAACGGCAAGCAGATCTCCCTAAGGACTGTGGAGGAGGAGCTGGGCCAGAATCTCGGGTCAGAACCTGGGTCAGAATGGATGCCGGAATCTGCCCTACCGTGGCGGATTCGGTGTGGCAGGTTCCCCACAAACCCCCAGTAGTGTCGGGGAACTTCCCGCATCTCGGGCCCAGAACGACCCGCCTTTTAATCCGTAGGTCGTGGGTTCGAGCCCCACCCGGCTCATATTCTTACGCCACCGCCCCGGGCTCACTGTGGGACTCACAGTGGGACCGGGGCTACGTTTCTACGCCTCGCGCGCCTCCTCGTCGATCCTCGGAAACATGATTCGGTCCATCATTCTCGGCCGAGAGTCTCAACCGGGTAAGGGGCGGGCGGCGCGAGCCACAGCCCATTACTCCGTTCCTTCAGGTACGTGAAACCAGCGGCGGCGACGCTTGCTCTTGTCGAGTCCTGCGCGGCATCTTCCAGAAGTCGGTCGACTGCCCCGAGGTCCGCCCGTCTCGTTCGGCGCGGGAGCGCGGGGATGCGAAGTGGCGAGTGCGATCATGATCGGTAGCACCATTTCCCACTACGAGATTCTCGAGCAACTCGGGGTGGGGGGAATGGGTGTGGTCTACAAAGCCAGGGACCAGACGCTCGACCGGCTCGTCGCCATCAAGTTCCTTTCTCCCCGCGTCGATCAGTCCGCCGAGGAGAAGGCACGTTTTGTCCACGAGGCAAAGGCGGCCTCGGCCTTGGAGCACAAGAACATCTGCTCGATCCACGAGATCGGCGAAGCCCAGGACGGGCAGACGTTCATCGTCATGGCGTACTACGAGGGCGAGTCGCTAGCCGAGCGGTTGAAGGGCGACCCGTTGGGGCTGGACGAGGCCGTCTCATGTTGGCGGCCGACGGGCAGGCGAAGCTCGTGGACTTCGGCCTGGCCAAGCTGGAGGGTCAAACCAAGCTCACGAAGGCCGGAAGCACGCTGGGAACCATCTCGTACATGGCACCGGAGCAGGCCAGGGGAGAAGAGGTGGACGGCCGGGCCGACGTCTTCTCGCTGGGAGGCGTGTTGTACGAGATGATTGCCGGGCGGCCACCGTTCATGGGGGACCACGAGGTCGCGGTGCTCGAGCAGGTGCTGCACGAAGAGGCCGGTTCCGTGTCAGACCACCGGCCGGCCGTCCCTCCGGAGCTGGTCCGGGTGGTTGCGGACTGCCTGGAGAAGGACCGGGCTCGTAGAGCGACGTCCGGCGACCTGATAGTCAGCCTCGGCGCGATCCGAAACCGGATGCGCCCGGGCAGCGGTCCCGCAGAGGTTTCGATCTCCCGGGTCCTGCGCCGGCCAGTCGTCGCGATACCCGCTGTGCTGGCGGTGCTCGCCCTGGGGGTCTGGAGCTACCGCACCGGGCAGCAGCGGGCCGACGAGCAGTGGGCGCGGGCAGACGCACTTCCCAGAATTGCAGGCCTGCTGGAGGAGATCCGTTACGCCGAGGCCTTCAGCTTGGCTCGAGAGGCCGAGCGGTTCATCCCTGGTGATCCGGTGCTCGCAGAGCTCATCGAGAGCGCTACGGTCGAGGTGAGCGTCACCACCGATCCTCCGGGGGCCGAGGTGTTCTTCCGGCCCTATCTCGACGCCGAGGCGCCGTGGGTGTCCGTAGGGGTGTCTCCGGTCGAGGGTGTGCGGATGCCCTGGGGCCACATTCGCGTGCGGGCCGTGAAAGAAGGGTACGAAACCCACGAGGGAGGCGGCGGGGCCGGGTACGGGGCCCTTCATGTCACCCTGACACCGCTGGCTGAGGCGCCGCCTGGAATGGTGCGCGTGCCGGCCGGAGTCTACCCGCAGCTCGACGCCGAGCCGGTCCCGGTCGATGAATTCTGGATCGACCGGTTCGAAGTGACGAATGCCCAATACCAGGCATTCGTGGACCAAGGCGGATATGAGGATCCAACGCACTGGACCGACGCGTTGGCGGGGTCGGATGCGTCGTGGGAGACCGTCCTGGATCAACTCGAGGACGCGACTGGCCGAACCGGTCCTGCTACGTGGGAGGTCGGGCGGTTTCCAGAAGGCCAAGACGACTATCCGGTGGGCGGCGTGAGTTGGTACGAGGCCGCCGCCTATTGCGCCTTCGCGGGGAAGCGCCTGCCCACCCTTCACCACTGGTGGGTGGCCTCCGGCGCAGTCTTCGACGTCTGGGCCGAGACGGCGGTGGCGAGCAACTTCGAGGGCAGCGGACCTGCTGCCGTGGGTGCGTTCCCGGGGATCGGGGCAAACGGCACCTACGACACGGGAGGGAACGTGGCAGAGTGGGTGTGGACCGAGGCCACGGGGGCAGCCCGATACGTGTTGGGTGGGTCCTGGAAGGATCCCGGCTACGTGTACAAGAATCTGATTGCCCGGGATCCACTCGACCGGGCGGAGCACCACGGGTTTCGGTGCGCCACCTTCGATGTGGGTCCGGATGACCGGACCATGCAGCTGGTCGAAGAGGCGAAGTACGACTTCCGGGGCATAGCGTCGGTCAACGACGCCACGTTCGAGCAGTGGTTGACCTTCTACGAGTACGATCCCCTGCCTCTGGACGCGGCGGTGGAGTCGTCAGTGGCCTGGAAAGATGGAATCCGGCGGGAGACGGTCAGCTACTCGGCCGCATACGATGGCGAGCGGGTCATCGCCTACGTCTTCCTGCCCACCGATGTCGAGCCTCCGTATCAGACCGTGGTCTACTCGCCTGGAGGGACTGCTTATGTGCTCACCAGCAGCGCGACACTGCCGGAAATGGGGCTGTTCCACTTCATCCTCAGGAGTGGCCGAGCCTTTGTGTATCCCGTGTACAAGGGATCGTACGAACGGCAATACCCGAGCCCGGCTCGCGGTCCGGTCGAGCGTCGCCAGCGAACCGTCCAGAGAGGACAGGACCTGAACCGGACCGTGGACTACCTCGCGTCTCGGGAAGATATCGACGTAGAGCGACTGGCTTTCCTCGGGCTCAGCGCAGGTTCCGAGTACGGGGCACGGTACCTGGTGGTCGAGCGGCGGTTCAAGGCGGCGGTGTGGATCGGGGGTGGGTACGACCCCACGCACATGCAGCACGAGCAGCCGTTCGCGGTACCCTGGAACTACGCGCCTCGGGTCACGACGCCCGTATTGATGATCAACGGGCGCGGCGATTTCGCGATGCCGGTGGAGACGGCCCAGCGGCCACTCTTCGACCAGCTGGGCACCGCTCCCGAGCACAAGCGGCATGTGGTGCTCGACGGTGGGCATCTTCCGCAGGGCGCGGACATGGTCCGGGAGATCCTCGACTGGCTGGACCTGTACCTGGGGCCGGTGGGGGGCTGGTAGGGACGGCCGTTTCTTCTTTCAGCCAGGAGAGAGGAAGGCCAGGCCCTGGTCGCACAGGGGCAGATTCTGATTAGGCAGTCGAACCGGCAGAAAAGATGGGTCAGAATCTGGGTCAGAACGGATGCCGGAATCTCCGCTAGCGACCCGGTTCCGACCCAGTAGGCTCCGGCATGAAAGTGCGCGACGGTGGGGAGATTGCCGCATCTCGGGGCCAGAACGGGAGTGCTTTTAATCCGTACGTCCTGGGTTCGAGCCCCAGCCGGCTCACTTGGGGAAGCAACAGATGATGATTAGCTAGAACGTCGACCGATCCGGTGCCTGGTCGGTATTCTGACCAACTCTCCTGCATTGCGGATCCGCTTCCCGATCTGAGCCAGCTGGAGTTGCGTCGTTCGAGCTCGGGAGGACGGCGAGCGGATAGGGTCCCCAGATGGACTCCCTGCTCCGTTGGCGGCCTTGACCGAAGCGGCCTAGCTTTGCAGTGCCTATTCGCCGGTCCAGCTCCCCGTCGCACTCAAGCCACCTTGGCCACGGCTCTCCCTGAACGCCTATCGAGACTTCTCGTTGCATCGACCCCGGAGGAAGAGGACGATGCCTGGGCCGCCTTCGTCGACGAGTACAGCCGCCTGCTGTTTCTCGCCGCACGGAAATCGGCGAAGGGCCATGACGATATCATGGATCGGTACGCGTTCATCCTGGGGGAGCTTCGTAAGGATCAATGCCGGCGTCTCCGGGTGTTCGACGAGAAGGGCCGCAGCAAGTTCACGACCTGGCTGGTGCTGGTAGCGGGACGATTATGCGTGGACTTCGCTAGACGGAAGTACGGCAGGTACGAGGAAGGCATGTCGGACGATGCCCGGATTGCTCGGCGTCGGCTGACCGATCTAGTTGGCGACGAGCTGGACCTGACTCGCCTCCCGTCTTCACGAATCCCCAGCCCGGATACGGCGGTACGGGAGGACGAGCTGGGCCAGGCGCTCCGGGAAGGCCTGGAATCCCTCGAACCCGAAGAGCGTCTCCTATTGAGAATGCGGTTTGAGGACGATCGACCCGTGGCGGAGATCGCTCGATCCCTGGGGTTGCCCTCCAAGTTCCATGTATACCGCCGGGTGAACACGGTTCTGGGTCGACTCCGCGAGCGTCTGACGGCGTTGGGGATCGAGGATCCGTCACCGTGATCCAGAGCTCTGCACGGCACGGGCGCAACGCGCGGGGTGACCTCCGTGATATCTGGGTTGAGGGCCAACCCGACACCATGAGACGAACGTGAACGAGCGAGGATCCGCCCACGTGGGCGCCGAAGACCTGGCCGCATTTCTCGATGGATCGCTTTCGGCGGACGAGCGCGTAGTTGTCGCTGCCCATCTCGACGAGTGCCAGCGCTGTCGCGCGCAGCTTGCCGACGCAGCGGCCGTTCTGGAGGAATACGAGGCACGGATCAAGCGCAGGCTCTGGCCGGGCGTCGCGGCCGCCGCGGCTGTGGTCGCGGCGCTGTCGCTACTCCCGCTGCTTCGCCCAGGCGCGCCGGATGATTCGACCGCGCTCCAACGCGGCGAGCGAACCGAGGGGGCGATCACGGTCGAGGTCGTAAGCCCGCCCGATGGTGCGCAGGTGAGCCGGGCGGAGCTGCGGTTCGTGTGGCGATCAGCGGAGGCCGGGGCGCGATACGAGCTCACGCTCACGGATCCCCAGGGGGTGATCGTCTGGGAGGTTGCCCTCGAAGATACGGTGGCGGCTCTTCCATCATCCGTGCGCCTCACACCCGGCACTACGTACTATTGGTACACGGACGCCCTGCTTCCCGGTGCGCAGACCGCGACGACCGGGGTTCAGGAGCTCGTGATCCTCCCCTGAAGTTGGGAAGGGGCAGATGAAGGCCTGGAGGGCGGTGTGGCCCGGGTGCGTATGGGCCGCCGCCGTGTTGCCGTCCTGCACCTCGGCTGATGCGGATCCTCCGGTATCGGTCGATGATGAGGCCGCGCCTGTCCCGCCGGCCTATGTCTACCCGGCCACCGTCGACGGTCTCATCGCGCTTGGCGACTCGCTATACGATCTCGGCGAGTTTGGCCATGCACGAGACGCTTTCCTGCGCCTCGTCCCGCTGGCCCGAGAGTCAGGCGATCCTCGTGCTGAAGCTCAGGGCCTGATGCGCGCGAGTCATGCCGAGAACCGGCTGGGCAACTACGACTCCGCGTTGAGGCTGGGCCAGGAATCCCTCGACCTTCGGCTGACCCACGGCATTAGCGACCGGCTCGCGGCGTCCTACAACGCGCTCGGGATGTTCGCGTATTACGTGAACCGCTTCGAACAAGCCGAACTGCACCTCTCCGAGGCGATGCGCTGGGCTCGCGAAACGGGAGATCGCCGCGCGGAGGTCGTGGCCAGGGGCAACTTGGCCATGGTGCAGATGGAGGTGGGGCGCTTCAAGGACGCGCGTGAGGGCTACCAAGGACAGATCGACTTCATGCGCGAGTCGGCCGGCGACGAGGTAGCCCTGGGCAACGCGCTGACCAACCTGGGCGAACTGGAGACGAGACTCGGAGACCCGCAAGTGGCGGTGGCCACGTACCACGAGGCGCTGGCCGCATACCGGACTGCCGGCAGCGCATATAGTGAGTCCTACGCCAGAGGGCACCTTGCCATTGCCTACGCGGCCCTCGGCGAGCACGACCGGGCGTTCGCGACCCTCGATACAGCCCTGGCTCAAGTTCGAGCGGCGGGTATGCGGCAGGAAGAGGCCAGTAACCTCGAGGCCATGGCGGAGCAGCACCGGGAAGCGGGAGACTTCCGGCGCGCGCTGGACCTCTACCGGTTGGCCAAAGAGATCAACGAGGAACTCGGCCTGACCCTGGAAACTGGTCAGGATCTGCGAGGCGAGGCCGAGATCCATCTGGCTCTCCGGGCTCCGGAGCAAGCACTACCGTTGGCCGAGGAAGCGCTTCGCCTGCACCGTCAGGTGGAGGCCGACCCCGAGGTCTTGCAGGACCATCTGGTGCTCGCCGAGGTCAACTCCAGCCTCGAGCGCTCCCCCGGCGTCATACGCCATCTGGACGAAGCGGACCTGCTGGCCCAGCGTCTCAGCGTGCGCAGCTCTCGTGTGGCGGTCGCGTTGACGCGGGCGAGGCTCGCGGCCCGCGCCGGCGATCCGAACGCCGTGCTCGAGGCACTCGCCCCGATCTGGGACGACCTGCCCCGCGGCGGATACGCCCAGGAGTGGGAAGCGCACCTGCTGGCTGCGAGCGCGTACGCGCACGTCCCAAGTCCGGACATGGCCCTGGCCTCGGGTTGGCGGGCCCTGGAGACCGTCGAGCGTGTGAAGGGCAGCTACGGAGCCACGGCGCTCGGGGCCAGTTTCGGCCATGATAAGCGGGCCGTATACGACCAGATGGTGGAGATGCTGATCCGGTTCGGGCACTCCGAGGATGCGTTTCGCGTCTCGGACCTCGCGCGAGCTCGCCTGGTCGCTCGGTCCGAGTCCCCGTCGACGGCCTCGACATCCTCGGGTACTTCCGCCGTTACCCGAGCACTCGCGGAGATCGACCGGCTCGTGGAGAGCATCGAGATGCTGGAAGGCAGCGCGCGTCCCGAGGCGAGGTCGGCGGCCGACCTGGACGAGTTGGATCGACTCTACAGCCTGCTGAGAGACCGGCGCAACGACTTCGAAGGCCTCGTAGCGCGCCGGGGCGGGGGAAACGAGGTGAACGAGACAGCCAGCGAACTGGGCATAGGAGTCCAAGACGTCCAGCGGAGTCTCGCGGAGGGCGAAGCGCTGGTCGCGTTCTTCGTTCCCGACTCTGGATCGGTGCGCGCGTTTGCACTGACTGGCTCCACGTTCCGGCTCGTGGAGACGCGCCTCGACGCGCAGGGTCTGCCCAGTCGTCTTCGGGTCGCGCGCGAGCGGATCGCAAGAGCGGATCCGGGCGCGGCACAGTCGACGCTTCGTGGGCTGCACGAGGCATTGGTCGGTCCGCTGGTTTCGGCGGGCTCCCTGGACGGGGTACGGCGCCTGGTCGTCATCCCACACGGAGCGCTCACCTATCTCCCGTTCGCCGCACTCCGAGATCCTGCGACAGGCCGGTTTCTCATCGAGGACTACGAGTTGGGGGTGTTTCCGAGCGTCCATGCGTTCACGGCGCTGGGGACACGCGGTTCGCCAACCGACGGCTCCGCCCTGACCGTCTTCGCGCCGGTACCCGACGATCTCCCTGCGACACGGGCCGAAGCGCTTGCCGTCAGTCAGAAAGTACCGGGGGCCCGCGTGGTGGTGGGGAGTGAAGCGACCGAGGCGGCAGTGCGACGGGCGCTTGCGGACGGCGCGCCGATCCACCTCGCGACTCACGGAATCATGAACACCTCCAACCCGCTATTTTCGCGAGTGGTGCTGGCGCGCGGAGGCGACGACTCCGAGGACGACGGCCGCCTCGAGACACACGAGCTCCTTGAATTGAGCAGCTCGTCGCCGTTGGTGTTCCTCTCTGCGTGCGAGACGGGGGTCGGGCGCTCCTGGAGCACTCGCTTCGACCAGGGCGCGGACTATGCCACGCTGACCACGGGCTTCCTCGGCGCCGGGGTCGGCAACGTCATCGCTACGCTGTGGCCGGTGGACGACGACGGGTCTGCCGTATTCGCCGAGCGGTTCTACGCGGCGCTTGGCGCATCGTCTCCGTCGACCGCGCTGGTCGCGGCGCAGCGAGCCATGATCGCGGATGAACAGTTCGCCGCCCCCTACTATTGGGCCGGATATCAGCATCTCGGGAGCGGCCGCCCCGTCGCGATGGCGCAAGACTCCCCCGGACCTCCGTGACATCTGAGACAGTAAGCTCTTCCCCGCCCCCTTGAGAGGACGAAGACGATGTCGCACGGACGAGCCTCACTCACTGTTCTTGTTGGATTCGGGCTGGTAACGGTCGCGGCCTGTTTCGAGACTCCGACCGAGAGTCCCCGCATCGATGCCGTGGCTCAGCTTGGGAAGGGAGGGGGGGCCACGCCCGATCCGCAGGCGGCGGATCCTGACCTCATTCCACCCGGCATCCAACTGCAGGTCCGCGTATTGGGCAGCGGCTTCGACAGGAACTCGACGGTGGACTGGCTCCTCGACGGGGCGGAAACGAACGACATCGAGACCAACGCTACGAGCTACGTGAGCGACAGCGAGCTCATCGCAGACATCACCGTACAGCCTGATCTGACCCTCCAGTCGTACGACATCGCAGTGACGTCAGGACGCGGAAAAAAGGGTGTGGGGACCGACCTGCTCACCGTGGATCCGGAGGCACCTCATCCGGGCGGCGGACCGTCCGAGAGCTTCCCGGTCTCCATTACGTATTCCGCTTGTGGTAGCGAGCCTGGTAACCGGATCTTCACTGGCGAATGCGATGCCGGCAACCCGCTGCCATTCATCGACGGTCAGAACGGAGTCGAGGCGACTATCGGGGCGCAGGGGGGCGTGTGGTTCAGCATCAAGAAGAAGCGGAATGAAGACCCGACGCGCACCCTCTGCCTCGATCTGAGCGAATCCAACCACGTTGACTTCAAGCCAGGAGAGGTCGACCCGGCCCCGGCGGAGATCTTTCCCGGGATCGTGTGCCCGCCGTTCACCAATCAGATGTTCTGGCGGGCAGACGACAATATCTTCGGGCTTTACCCCATGGGCCTGACGCCGCTCTCCGCGGACGGGACGTGTCCGCAGAACGAGACCTGCAGCATGTTGTCTGGCGGATGGATCGTGTGGGAGGAGAAGACCAAGGGTCAGACTCCCTGGTACAGGTTGAAGTTCAGCTGCCTGGAGCGCCAACAGACCGCTATTGGGTGCACCAACCGGCGGGACGACGGCCGCATCGCTCACGGATACTTGATCACGCGGATCGCCGACGACGAATGGGTCATAGAGACCTACCCCGGCTATTTTCCGGAGCTATGGCGGTATCCCGAAGGTGAGCTCTGGGCGTTCTTCGACCTGCCGTTCACGGCGACCATAAAGCTGCTTCCCTGAGGGACGTACGAGCGTTCGAGCACTCGGGTTTCCTCTGCGCCTTCGGCGTCAAAGGCGGGACCCCGGCCGACCCACCGTCGGCTGGGGTCTGTGGCGTTCCGGTTGTGAGCGCTCGACAGCACATACAACTCGCGGTGCTGGGCCCGGACAAGGTCCTGTCCTTGGCACGGGTCCCCCGGGCTGCTCGAATGCGGCCGATTCTCGCGCAGATACGGCATCCCAGTAATCCGGTATTCGCATCGGACTCTCGATCTTCCGGTCCGTGTTTCGATCCGCCTTTTCGCCAGCCCCCCCTGGATCGCGGCTCCCTTCCGTCATAAGAGCTGGCACCCTCTCCCGATCACGATCCCTCAGTGATCGACCGAAATCGGACGGATGCGATCCGTGGAATCTCGAATGAGGACGTCACCGTGAATTGAGTCTCCGCTTCGCACTTCGGGCATCTGCCTGATGCCTCGGCTCGAACCGCTAGCCGTACCCAGGGGGGAAACCATGAGCCGCACAGCTGCCATCCTGATGATCGTGACCAGTGGGACGCTGGCGTTCGCCTGCACGGACCGAGACACGCCCACGGCCCCCACCGCGGAAGACCCGGAGCCCCGTCTCGAAATCTCCGACGCGGCCCACTCGGGTGGCAACGAGCACTTCTTCTTCCTCCCGCCGCTGGTGTCGGCTCCGACGTACGACGGGGTCTTCGATGCCACCCAATCACCCAAGGTCCGGATCTGTGAGTGGACCGGCGAGGTCTGTGCGCTCCCGCTGCTGACCGAGTTCACGATGCACGCGGGTCCGGGCTCCGAGACCGTGCGCATGGTCGAGGAGGACGAGCACTACTTGGTGAACTGGCATACCGACGAGTTCGAGCTGGTGGACGATCAGACGTACCGGATCGCGGAGGCGGCCACGGGTCCCGAATTCGCGACGAGCGGCAGATGGATTCACCAGGTGTCTGGTGGCGGAACGACCGACACCGGGGATCCGGGCCCGCCCCTCTTGGCCATGGTGTCGTTCACGGCGAAGATCGACGGTGCGGGTACCGTCCAAGGCCACTATCAGGCCGTATCTTTGCCTCTGAATGAGCTCCTCGGGAGCGGCAGCGTTGGTTGCCTGTTCGTCGACGGATCCCGGGCGTGGTTCGGTGGTCGATTCAGCCAGGGAATCTGGGCGGACCTCTATTTCGTCAAAGGCGTGGAAGACAGCGGCGTGGGTCGTGGCACCGACCGCCAGAGCGGCACACGGCTTTCGGATGTTCCTATGAACTGTAACGATCCGTCGTTCCAACGGCCTCTGGATCTGGAGTGGACCAACGGGAATGTCATGGTGCGCTGAGCCCACTCCCTCGACTCCGCGCGCGTAGCTTAGCCGCTCGTTCATGGGGCCGCGTGCGTCCGCACTCGGACGCCGCGCGGCGGTGATCAGAAACGCGATCGAGCCACAAGTGCGCAACGAACCACTCCGCTCGGCCCGGACACATTGGCCTGTGCCTGGCCAGGCAACCTGCCGGTCCAGGACCCGCCAACTGGGTCAGAACCTGGGTCAGAATGGATGCCGGAAGCTCCCGTATCGACGCGATTCTGACCCGGGAAGATCCGGCACAAAAGCCAGCAACGGCGGGAGATTCCCGCATCTTGGCCCCAGAACGGGAGTGCTCTTAATCCGTAGGTCCCGGGTTCGATCCCCGGCCGGCTCACTGGGATAGAACCGTGGAACAACCGGACGCGGTAGGCGTTAGTCGCTCCGAAGCACGGTCGCGGGATCGACGGCGGTGGCACGCCGAGCGGGGATGGCTGCGGCCGCGAGTGCCGCGGTGAAGAGAAGCGCGCTCACGAGGACGAGTGTGAGCGGGTCCCACGGCTGCACATCGAAAAGCAGTGAGCGGATCGCGTGACCCAGGGCCACCGAGGCCACGAGTCCGATCGCCACCCCGGTTGCCGTTAGGACGGCAGCACGTCCCACGACCCATCCCATCAACGAGGCGCGCCGTGCCCCCAGAGCGACGCGCAGTCCGAGCTCTCGCGTCCGCTGCCCCACCACGTACGCCATCACTCCGAACACGCCGGAGCATGCGAGCATGAGGGCAATGATCCCGAACGTGGTCATCAGCGCGACCAGGAATCTTTCCTCCGCCACCGCGTCGGCGATGAGCTGCTCGAGCGTCACGAAGTGATGCACCGGCTGGGACGGTGGATAGCTCAGGACTGTCTGGCGGACTGCCCCGATCAGCGCCTGTGGATCCCGATCCGTTCGCATGACCAGGCTCATGGCGACGTAGGGGGACTGACGGTGTGCAAGGTAGACCTCGGGCCGTGCTTCGACTCGAAGGCCGTAATGGCGGGTATTGGACACGACCCCGAGCACCCGGTAGGGCCGCCATCCCTCCCGGAAGTCGAGCTCGAAGGTCTCTCCGACGGCGTCACGGCCCGGCCAGAGCCGATCGGCGAAGGCCCTGTTCACCACCGCGACAAGCGGCTCTCCGAGCGACTCCAGGCCTGTGGTGCCACTCCCGGCTTCGAAGGACATTCCGATCGCGTCGAAATAACCCGGCATGACGATGCGCATTTGAACGGTCGGGGCGTCTGCCGAGGGCGTGCCGGACCCGACCTCCCGGTAGGGCCGTGTGAAGTCGTTACCGACGGGGTTCAGCGGGAGCGTTTGCGCGGCCCCGACCGCCACCACGCCCGGAATCGAGCTCAGCTCCACCAGGAGGCCCTCGTAGTAAGGCACGACGCGTGCCTCTCCGTCACCCTGTGGATCGAGCGAGATGCGAAACGTGAGCGCGCTTTCGGGATCGAACCCCGGATCGACGGCTCGAAGTCGTGTGAACGTAGCTGCAAACAGTCCGGCGCCGACCAGGAGGACGAGCGCCGTGGAGATCTGAGCCGCCACCAGCGCACGACGAAGACGAGACTGAGCGGCGGACGCAGTCGCCCGGCCGCCCTGGTCGCGCAGTGCGGCTGCGGGCGGAGTTCGGGTGGCCCTGAGGATGGGTGCGAGCCCGAAGATCAGGCTGGCCAGCAGAGCAATCGCGAGCGAGAAGGTCAGGACGGATGCGTCGATGGTGACGGTTGCAAGGCGGGGGATCCTCCCGGCGTCGAACGCCACCAATACGCGCACGAGTCCCCATGCGACGAGGAGCCCGAACGCTCCGCCGCAGCCGGCCAGGACGAGATTCTCGAGCACCAACTGGCTGGCGGTCCGGGCCGGGCCCGCTCCCAGGGCCTGCCGGACGGCGAGCTCGCGGCTGCGAGCGGGGACGCGGGCGAGAAGCAGGTTGGCGACGTTGACGCACGCCATGAACAGAATCAGGGAAACTGCGCCGAATGCGGCCAGAAGGGCCGGACGCACGTCCCCCACGATCTCGTCGTGCAGCGGCGTCGCCCGCACCGACCAGCCCCGGTTCTCGATCGGATGTCGTTCAGCCAACGTCGCCGCGACGTTGCTGAACTCTCGCTCGACCGAGGCCAGCGTGGCGTCCGGCCTCATCCGAGCGACGACCCTCAGGAATCGCCACGTCCTCGACGGTGGATTGTCGCCGTACACGTCGCGAAGGTCCCAGGCCAGCCACGCTTCGACGGATGGGTCCGGGAACTGGAACTCGGGGGGCATGACACCGACGACCTCGTAGCTACGGCCGCTGCTCGTGAGTCGCCGGCCGACAACTCCCGGGTCGGCTCCGTATCGCCGTCTCCACAGTCGGTCGCTCAGCACCATCGGCCCGTACCGCTCGACCTCCTCTGGATACGGCGTCCGGCCCAGAGCGGCTTCCCAACCCATCACGCGGAAGAAGTCGGGAGTGACCTGGGCAGAGCGGACCTCCTCCGGCGGTAGGCCGTCGTCCCGCTGGGTTCCGGACGTTAGATACCAGGCGGCGATGCCCTCGACGCCGGTTGCGAGCTCGGTCCAGTCCGCGACGTTGAGCGGCGACGGCCCTTCCTTCATGCGGTCCAGCTGGGCGTTGACTTCCCAGAGCTGCACGAGCTCGTGGGGCTCCGGGAAGGGAAGGGGTTCCAGAAGGACCCCCTTCAGCAGGCTGAACAGCGCGGTCGTCGCCCCGATGCCGATTGCCAACGACAGCGTACCCACGACCATCAGAGCCGGATCGCGACCGAGACTCCGAATCGCCTGGCGAGCGTCGAAGCGTCCGGCAGCGTCTCGGCCGGCGGCGAGGCGTTCGAGAGGACCGTGCACCAGCACGTTGCGGAGGGTCCGGCTCCAAAGGAGCAGGATTCCCAGGGCGCCGCGCCGCTCGTAATCGGCCCGGTACCGCTCGAGATAGAGACCTACGGCCTCGTCGCCGAACTCGCGCCGGAATCGCGGCGGATAGAGGAGGAGCAACGCGCGATACACCGCTGCGGACGCGCCGATCAACGGAGGAGGACGTCGAACGCTCATCGGCCCTCTCCACCCGGCCCCTCGGCCAGTCGAAGGTGCGACTCCGCCTCTATGACGAGCCCCTTCATGCGATCGACCTCGGCCTCCAAGGCATTCCTGCCTCCCTGTGTGACCTCGTAGTAGCGCCTTCTCTCGTCTCCCTCGCCGCGCTTGGGATCGGGATCGACCTCCGCGACGAACCCCGCCCGGCGGAGTTGGCCGATGTAGCGGTAGAGGTTGCCGGGCTCGAGGCGCAGCGATCCGCCCGTCGACTCCTCGATCTCCTTCACGATGCCGTATCCGTGAAGCGGCCCGCGCAGCAGAACCAGCAGGATGTGGAAGTGGACCGGCTTGAGGGGAGACGTCACGGATGGGGGCTCGGGCTGACGGTGCGTGGCGATCGCGCTCCAGCGTGAGTCCGCTGGGCCAACTCATGTGATCGATGCGAGTATAATCGAAATGATCATATCTGGCAAGGTCGAATTCACACGTGCGAATGATCGCAGGCTGGGTCCTGGGTTCGGGCCCCAGCCGGCTCATTGGGGCAACCTCTTTCTTGCGCCGAGAAGGGCGGTGCGTCGGCACTCCGAGCCGAGACCCTGGTTGGGCAGGTGTGAGAGGCCGTATGTTTGGCCCAGCCAACCGCGGGAGATGAGAGATGGCAACTCAACCGTCCGTGTTGAAGCGCGATGCGTTGCGAAAACCCCGTGACGAAGAGGTCGACGTGTACGGCCTCACCCACCGCGGCATGGTTCGTCAGGAGAATCAGGACCATTTCTTGATCTGTTCGCTCGAGAAGCGGTGCCGCATCCACCAGACGAGCCTGCCCAACGCGGACGAGCTCACGACGAGCGGCGACCGGTTGGCATTCCTCGGCATGGTGGCGGACGGGGTCGGCGCGGGCGCCAAGGGCGAGGTGGCGAGTCGGCGCGCGGTGGAAACCGTCATGCGCTACGTCACAGAGACGATGCGATGTTACCACGATCTCAACGCCCACGACGACGAGGCGTTCGAAGAAGCGCTACAGGAAGTGGCATGGAGATGTCACGCCAGCGTGGTGGCGGAAGCGGAAGCCGATCCCGACTCCCGCGGCATGGCCACCACCCTGACGCTCTGGATCGGGGTCTGGCCGCGAGCGTACCTCCTGCAAGTCGGCGACAGCCGGTTCTATCTGTTCCGGGACGACACGCTCACGAGGATCTCACGCGATCAGACCATGGCCCAGGAGCTCCTGGACCAGGGAGTCCTGACGCGGTCTCAGGCGTTCAACACCAGGTGGGCCAACGTCCTGTCCAGCTCCATCGGAGGTCAACAGACCGCCCCGGTGGTCACGCGGATGGACCAGGAGTGGGACAACATCGGGCTCATTTGCAGCGATGGGCTCACGAAGCACGTTTCCGACGGGCAGATCGCGAACCGGCTCCGCAACTGGACGTCCGCCAAAGAGGTCTGTGAGGCGTTGCTCCAGGACGCCCTCAACGACGGCGGAACGGACAACATCACGATCATCGTCGGACGGGACGCACAGAAGTAACCGACGTTGATGACGGTGCCCGTGCTCGTGCCGAGGAAGGTGAGGGGATCCAGGCCAGGCTGAGCCCCGAGGGGTCGTAGCGGGGACCGTCCCACGGGTCGAGGGTGGCCAGCCATCGTAGATCCGGCGGGCCGTGGTCGCCAGATCGGACCCGCGGGGAGGGTCGGCTGTCGACCTTGACCGCCGGTCCGAAGCACCGGATAGTGCTGGATGGCTGGGAACGCGGAATTTGTCATCTTGCCCTTCCCCGACAACCCTGGCGCCCTCGTCCGCGCGCACTGTCGGGATCGACTGGCCGGCCAGGTGGCCTCGAGCGAGGAGAGCAGCTGGAGCTGTATCCTGCGCCTGCCCGAGGACTGGCGGGACTGGAGCGAGATCTCGATCAGAGCCGCGCTCAAGGCGCAGACCCAGCGGGTCTACAAGAGCCACCGAGAGGAATGGCTGGCACAAGGTCCCGACTACCCCATCCTCGTCCGGGCCGAGTTCGAAGTCCTGC
The DNA here is from genome assembly GCA_039589315.1 of Gemmatimonadota bacterium. Classification (GTDB taxonomy): domain Bacteria; phylum Gemmatimonadota; class Gemmatimonadetes; order Longimicrobiales; family Gaopeijiaceae; genus JBDHHQ01. Next base: position 12,594 of record JBDHHQ010000072.1, on the reverse strand, counting down.
CGATCGGTGAGGGCGGCCATCCAGGCGAATCGGTCTACGACGTGCCACTGATCGAAGAGCGGGGTCGCGAAGTCATGGTCCGAGCCATGCAGGCCTGGAACGATCCGGGGTTCGATGCGAAACTGGCTGCCGCCGAGGAGCTCAAGGACCGCAGGCAATCCCTGGTTCTTCACGGACATCACTTCCGGAAGAACCCGGAGCGGTATCGCGATTCAGACGAAAGCCTCTGCAACTCGCGCGAGTTGACTGCCTATTTGGCCTGCGCCAGGTCGAAGCGGGACGGCGAAGGCGTGAGCTTCGAGATCGTGGTGCGAGGAGAGACCATGTCCGTGACGGCGGATTGGGACGGCGAGGAGGGGAGGGTCCACTTCAGTCTCGGCGGCGAGACGCGCACTGCTGAAACAGACAGCGATGGTCGCCTTCCCTGCTCCGTCCTCGAGGAGCTGCTGCGAGCGTTCGGAGAGGACGGGCACGGGGGAGAGGACTCGGACGGCCCGGCGGATGAGACCGGGGGTGGCTCCTGAAGCCAGACGACGAGGACGTAGCCCGGGCGTTCGCCGAGGTCGTCTCCCGGCGCGCGATCGCCGAGGACGTGGACAGCGAGTTCCATTACCAGGAGCGAATGGGCGCCGCCCTGGCGATCTACGATGGTGTGACCGCACAGCTGGATGAGTTGGGAGCTCGGATCCTCCCCGATCTGAAGGAACAGATGGAGAAGGGCCGGGCCGAGCTCGCGAGGGAGGAGGCCGCCCGGGCGATCGCGCGCCTGGCGGCGCGGCACGACCGTCAGGACGACCTGGCTTCCCTGGTCGAACACCGCGACGAGAGTGTCCGCCTTGCCGCTCACAAGATGGTGATTCGCTCCCCGTCGCCACGGTCCTTCGACACTCTACTCCCGGGGCTGGCGGATCCGTCTCCCTCCGTTCGGCATGCCGCGACCATGGTGCTCTTCGCCTGCGACCAGCGTCGATTCCTGGATCTCTGTCTGGGACCCGGCAACTCGGTGCTCGAGGCCGTGGTCTGGCCTCACAACTCTCAGCGGACTGCGCTGATCGAATTCGTGAGGACGGAGGGCTATCACAGGCTGATCGGGCGCTATCGCGGCGCGACCAGCGACAGCCTACGCAGTCATCTTCTCTTGGTGCTGGCGAAGGCCGGATGCCCGGCGTTGCAGGACTTGCCCTGGGCCTCCGTGAAGGAGGCTCGCGAAGGTGGACGAGGCCGAGAAGATGGAAGAGATCGGTCGGCTTCTTCTGGACGAGTCATTCCGGTTCGCCAGCGTCGAAGGTCACCGCCGTTTCATCGAGCTGGTCGAGCCGGAGCCTCCAGGCTTCTGGCGGAAGGCGGTGGAGGACGGCGATGAAGATGTCGGACGCGCCGCCATGCGCCGGCTCCTCGAGCTCGTCGAGGCCGGTGTCGATCGGGAGGACGCTTTCGAGGCGGCGAAGGACGGCCTCGCCCGGATGATCGGCTGGGTGGCCTACGAGGCGGTGCGGCTCGCCGGGCTCCTCGGCGATGCCCGACTGCTCCCGGCCCTCGTCCGGGGAATGCTGGCGGCCTCGGCGCGTTCGGGCCCGACAGTTCCGTCTGAGGACGACTACGAGCGGGTCCTTCGTACCTTCGGCCCGCGCGCCGTCGAACCCGTGCTCGCGCAGCTTCGTGACTCAGCCTACGACAGCCCGGAGGCCTGGCTTCTCAGGGTCTATCTGGAGGGCGAGACCGAGCCTGAATCGTGGGAGCTGGTCCGCAAGTCTGCCCCCGGTGGGGACGCTCCGGAGAGGGACCATGTCATCGAGTTGCTGGCTGAGCGAGAGTCCTGAACCGGCGCGTCACGCGAAATCGGCCTACCCGCCGGGCTGCGAGGGCGGCGTCAGGCGCCCGTGGTGCTCTTTCGGTGCGGTAGGGCGCCAGCCACGCGCGCCTCGGCCTGGCTGTTCTTTGCGCGATCGCCGATGGTGGGACCTGTCCCCAAGATGCGAGACCAGCACGGCACTGATCTCAGCGGCGTTGGGCGGCTCGGCGCCGAAGCTCCAGCGGCCGTGGCGCATGTGGTAGCCGAACTGCTCGTACGGGCCTTGTGCGAGGGTCTCGTTGGCAAGAGAACGCCGAGCCGCCACGTCCACCCAATCCTCGTTGAGCGTGTAGTCGACCGCGATCTCCTGACCGGAAGCCAGTCTCGTCCGGAAGGAGTAGGGCCTCCGTTGGTACTGCCGCGCCAAGAACGCGTCGAGCTCCGGATCGCCCGCGTGCTCGACGGGCGGCAGGTCCGGCGGTTGCCGGACCGCAGGCGTGTCCGACTGCGCGGCGCTCCTCGAAGTCCAACCGAAGCGCCACGCCAGCCAGGCGACGGCAACCAACAGGGCGGTGAGTGCGAGGGCCAATTCCAATTTCGAGCGCGCGTCGAAGGCGTGACCAGGGGTGAGACCCACGGCGATGTCGGGTCAAGGTGTCGCTCGAGGGCGAGCCTAGCAAGGGCGGGTTCCGGGTCCAGCTTCTCCGCTGTCCGGTGCTGCATGTCCGGAAGGACGCGGCCGTAGGTGTCGAGCGTCAGCATGACCGTGGAATGACCCAGCCGCTCCGAGAGGATCTTCGGATGCTCACCCGCCTCCAGCAGGTGGGTAGCGGAGGTGTGACGCAGATCGTAGACCCGCATCTGAGCGATCCTGACGAGATTCGGACGGGCGGAAGCCCCAGACCGGGATCCATGCCTTGAACCCACGAGAGAGAGAACGCGACGTATGGGAGACTTGAAGGAACTACTCGACCGCAACAGGGCCTACGTAGCTGCTTTCGACGGAGGCGCACTTCCCATCGCACCCCGGTTCAGACAGATCGTCCTCTCTTGTGTCGACGCGCGTGTTGACCCGGGGCGCTACTTCGGGTTGGACCTCGGGGAGGCCCTTGAGATGCGCACGCTCGGTGGCCGGGTGACCGACGGTGCAGAACGGGATCTGGCCGTGCTGGTGACCCTGGCAATCGGCCTGGCGGGGCCTGATGCTCAGCCACCGCAGATCTTGGTGGTGCAGCACACCGACTGCGGCCTCGAGCGCTTCGCCGACGCGTCACGCCGACAGGCGCTCAGTCGCGCCTCGGGCATCGCGGAGCAGGTCTTCGCGGAGCTGGCGATCCCCGACCACGTGGCGTCGCTGCAGGCGGACGTGCGCCGGCTGCGTGAATCATCGATGATGCCGGAAGGCGTGTCCGTGGCGGGCTATTTGTACAGCCACGAGACCGGCGCAGTGACGGAGGTCGTTCAGCTGGTGGAGTGATGGAGCCGGTCGTGGCGCGCCGAGCTGTTGCCTCTCTCGTTACCCCGGTCCGACTCCTACTCCCACCCGGGCGCGGAGGAGGGCCTCTCCCGCGAGGCTCCGGCGAGCGCTTGGTGGACCCGTGACGCCAGGCGCCTGGGCGTGAAGGGCTTGTGCAGGATGTCGGCCCCGAGGTCGAGCTCCGCGCGGGCGATGGTTCCGTCATCATACCCTGTCATGAACACGACCGGCATGTCGGCCCATAGGGCCCGCGCCCTCCGCGCCAACTCGGCACCGTTGAGTCGCGGCATGATCAGGTCGGTCAGGAGCAACCTGGGTGGCTCGACCGCCGCCTCCAGGATTCGGAGTGCCCCGAGGCCATCCTTGGCTTCCAGTATGGAAAACCCCTGCCGCCGGAGCACGCTGCCTACCAGGGCGAGGATCTCGCCATCGTCCTCGGCGACCAGGATCGTGCCTGTTCCCATCGGTAGAGGCTGTTCGGCGGTCTCGTGAGAAACGCGCGGAGAGGTGGGTGCGTCGGCGCCTTTCAGGAACACGCGGAAGCTGGTTCCCACTCCCGGCTCGCTCTCGACGGTCAGGTGCCCTCCACCGTGGGTGACGATGCCGTAGACGGTCGACAGTCCCAGTCCGGTCCCCTTGCCGCGCTGCTTCGTGGTGTAGAATGGCTCGAAGACGTGCGGTAGTGCATCGGGGTCGATGCCCGTCCCGTCATCGGTCACTCGGAGCACCAGCCAATCTCCGGGCGCCAGGTCGTCTGATCGGGCCGAATGCTCGTTGACACGGAGGTTGGCGGTTCGGATCTCCAGGCGCCCTCCGGAAGGCATGGCATCCCGCGCATTCACCACCAGGTTCATGAGTACCTGCTCGAGCTGGTCCTCGTCTCCCTCGACCCACGGCCGGTCCGCCGCCAGCACGAGGTCCAGCGATACCTGCTCACCGAGGAGCCGCTGGAACAGCCTTTCCAGACTCTCCAGCTGCTCGTTGACGTTGACTGCGCCCTGCGACACGACCTGCTTCCGGGCGAACGCCAGAAGCTGCCGAGTGAGCGCGGCCCCGGATTGCTGGGCCCGGCGGATGGCCGCTGCGCTTTCGCGGGTGGCCGCCTCGTCGTCGGCATCCTCTTCCAGTAGCGTCGCGTGACCACCTATGACCGTGAGCAGATTGTTGAACTCGTGCGCGACGCCGCCGGCAAGGGTTCCGATGGCCTCCAGCCTCTGCCGCTGGTAGAGCGCCTGCTCGAGCTCGCGCGACCGCGCCTCGGCCCGGGTGCGCTCCGTCACGTCACGCGCATTGACGATCGCCCGCCGCTGACCGTCTGGCAGCTCGAACGCCGACCCTACAGGCTCGACGAGCCGCCACGACCCGTCGGCCGCGCGGACGCGGAGCGTGGGCGTACCAACGCCCGATCCACCCTCGAAGACCTGCTCCAGCCAGTCCTTCAGAGCTTCGTGGTCCCCAGGATGCACGATCTCGGTGGTCCGCCGACCCATGCGCGCATTGACCTCATAGCCCAGGATCCGCTCGACCGAGGGGCCTACGTAGTGAACGCGGCCCTCCGGGTCCAGGATCGATACCAGATCGTGCGCGTTTTCGAGCAATGCCCGGAACTGGTCTTCCTTCTCGCGAATCGCACGTTCCCGAACCTCCATCGCGCGCACGCGGACCAGGACCATTCCAACGGCCATGCCCAGGACCCCGAGCACGACCACCGTCGTGAACCACCCGGTCCGCCAGAACGGCGGTACGATGACGAACCGGATCGGTGCAGACGCCTCGGTCCACGGTCCGCGCCGGGCGCTGCCCCGGACGAACAGAGCGTACTCTCCCGGGTCCAGGTTGGAGAATGCGATCTCGCGCGTCGAACCGAGCTCCACCCAGCCCTCGTCCAACCCCTCCAAGCGGTATGCGTAGGCGGCGGCGTCGTGAGTCTCGTAGTCCAGGACCGCGAAACGGAAGTGGAGCACGTCCCCGAACGGCACTTCCGCAACGTCCTCGGTACGGTGCAGCGGCAGAGCCAGATCGGAACCCAGCGCGCGCGCGGAGGTCACCACGACGGGGAAGAGGGCCGGTGCTGGCAGCACGGGCCTGCGGGGAGCGACCACCACACCGGCCGGCGTTCCGAAGTAGTGGAGCTGGTCCGAGCTCGCGGCCGCGCCCGTCGTGAATTCGCCCACCGGCAGGCCGTTCGCCATGTCGAAGTTCAGGACGTCGCCGCCGCGTCGTGTCAGGATGGACAGGCCCTCTCGGGTCGTGAGCCATAGCCGTGGCGTATCGTCCCACAGGATCGCGGCGATCGAGTTGCTGATGAGTCCATCGGCTTTGAGGTAGGGGTGGAACCGCGGCGTGTCGCCATCCCACTCGACTCGAGCCACGCCGCCACCCAAGGTACCGACCCACAGAATCCCACTGGGGCTTTGTTGAATAGCGGTGACGTGGTCGTGGCGGAGCGACGATGGGTGCTCCGGGTCGGCGCGAAACCGCTCGTGCGTCAGCGACGCGGGCGTGAGCCTGACGAGTCCGCCGCCAGCGGTGCCGATCCACACGTCGCCCGACGTAGCCTGCAGGAGCGCCTCCACGTAATCACTCTCGAGGCCTGCCACGGACGTGAACGTTCCGGGCGGATCCGGATCGTCGAGCCGATAGAGGCCGTTGCTCGTTCCGACCCACAACGTGCCCGAGTCATCCTCCAGAAGAGCCGTTGTGCGATTGGACGCCAGCCCCCCCGCTCGTCCTGGTGTAGGGGGATACCGATCGACTCGACCGGTCGCCGGGTCCAGACGGTTGAGTCCTGATTGCAGGGTGCCGACCCACACGTGCCCCGTAGACGACACGAGCAAGCGCTTGGCGTCGTCCCCGCTCAGCGACGAAGACTTGTCGGGCTCGTGGCGGAAATGGACGAAGTGGCTGCGTCCACGAGGCCGCCAGTGAACACCGGCGAACGCCGTGGCCACCCACAACCCGCCCTCCGCGTCCACCGCCACGTCCGCTGCGTCGCCCCGCGGCAGGCTGCCCGGGTCGTTCTCGTCGTGCGCGATCAGGTCGAACGCCAGCAGCGATCGGGAGGCACGGCTGACTCCGCCTCCCCAACTCCCGATCCAGACCGCGCCTTCGGCGCCCGGGACCATGCGGCGGAGCCGGGCATCTCCCAGCTCGGACTCCGCACCGGCCCCCCGGACCGTGCGCACCGCGACTCGCTCGGTGTCGAGCTCGTTGAGCCCGCCCCCGAAGGTGCCGACCCAGAGGGTGCCGGGCGCCCCGGCGACGAGCGAGGTCACGTGCGGATGGCTGAGGCCACCGGGGCGGCCGTCGTGCGGAACTCGCGTGAACTTGCCCGGCTCCGGGTCGATCCGAGCCAGGCCGGTTTCCGTGCCGACCCAAACCACGCCGGTCGAGTCCTCCTGGATGGCGAGCACGCGATCGCTCGGCAGCGTTGTGGGATCCGCCGGATCGGACAAGAACGACGTGAACCGGTCCGTCCCGGAGTCCCACAGGTTCAGACCGCGGTCCGTGCCTGCCCAGATACGTCCGCTCGAATCCTCGAAAACGACGTTGACGAGGTTGTGGCTGAGTGCACCCGGCGTGCCATCGTCGGGGCCGTACCGGCGGGGCTCCGCAGCGTCCGGGTCGAGTACCATCAACCCGCCACCGAGCGTGCCCACCCAGAGCCGACCTTCTCGATCCTCTTCGAGGGTCTCGACCCAGTCGTTTCCGGCATCGACGCCGCTGGGGAGCTCGAGCCGCTCGAATCGCCGGGTGCCCCGCTCGAGCCGGCTCAGGCCGCCCCCGGCGGTCCCGACCCACAACAGCGGTTGAGACCAGCCGGCGTGCCGATCCACACCATCCCGGAGTGATCGCGGTAGAGCGCCGTGGTGACTGCGCTCGACAGGCCGTGAGACACGTTCAGCGAGCGGATGCGCAGCGCGGGTTCTTGGGCCGCGAGACGAAATGTGCACACGCACGTCGCCAAGGCCGCCAAGGCGACCGAAAGGGCGGGTGAGGGCCGAAGCAATGGAGAATGCGGCATGACGTAGTGGGCTGATCCGGACTTTACTCCCGACCGTCCGGCGTGGTCAAGACAGCCCCGAGTCTGGCAGGATCACTGGATCTGTTCGGCAACCTGACCAACTGGGGGCCGCTACCGGGTCCGATTCGACGCCCTGGTCAGCCTCGAGTTGGAGATCGAGGACCTGTTCCTGGGGCATCAGTCAACTCCACGATCGCTTCGACAGGCTGCCTGACGCACTTCCCGGGTTTGTCCCCACAGAATCCGCGGAACGGGACGGCTAGCTTCACCACTGTGGTCCGGTGTCCCTCCCGCCGAAACACGAGCCCGTTTCATCAGAACATGAGGCATGAGATGATGCGTTTGTTGAGAGTCACTGCCGTCTCGATCCTTCTCCTCCTCACCGCTCCCTCTTCGACCCGGTCGCAAGTCCCTCCACCACCCGACGGAGCCGAGGCGCTGAACGACTTGTACCGGGGTGCCGCCTATTCGCCCTACGCCGGCCGCAACTTCCCGAGTCGAGTGTTTTGGGGCGATACGCACCTGCACACCTGGTTCTCCGTCGACGCCGGGGCGTTCGGCAATCGGTTGGGCCTGGAGGACGCGTACCGCTTCGCCCGGGGGGATGAGGTCACCACGGCGACGGGGCTGAAGGCACGGCTTTCCCGACCCCTGGATTTCCTGGTGATCGCGGATCACTCGGACGCCATGGGATTCTTCCCGGACTTGTTCGAGGGCGCCGCGCATGTGGTCGCCGATCCGCTCGGCCGGGAGTGGTACGACCGGATCCAGGCCGGCGACGGCGTCGGCGTGGCCTTGGAGATCATCGGCATGGCCTCCCAGGGAGACCTACCCGAGTTCGTCGAGGTGGGCTACAGCCCGGAATCGAAGCCCTACAAGAACGCGTGGCAAAGCACTGTGGACGCCGCAGAGGCCTTCGACGATCCAGGCCACTTCACCGCGTTCATCGGCTACGAATGGACCTCCCTGGTGCGCGGCAACAACATGCACAGGGTCGTGATCTACCGGGACGGGGGAGACAAAGGGAGCCAGATGGTTCCCTTCACGATGAATCCGCCCTTCGGGAGCCAGAATCCGCGGGACTTGTGGAAGTGGCTCGAGAGGTACGAGGAGCGGACGGGAGGCGACGTCCTGGCCATTGCCCACAACGGCAACCTGGCCAACGGCATCATGTTCCCCCTCGAGGCTCAGTACGACGGAATGGCCCTTGACGAGGAGTACGTCACGACGCGGGCCCGCTGGGAGCCCCTGTACGAAGCGACCCAGATCAAGGGGGACGGCGAGACCCATCCATTCCTGTCCCCGGACGACGAGTTCGCCGACTACGAGACTTGGGATGTGGGCAACCTGGACGTGTCGGAAGCCAAGACCGACGACATGCTGGCCGGGGAATACGCCCGCGAAGCCCTCAAGCGGGGACTGGCCATCGAGGACCGCCTGGGGACGAACCCGTACGAATTCGGCATGATCGGTTCGACCGACAGCCACACGTCACTGGCCACGGCCCAGGAGGACAACTTCTTCGGCAAGCACTCCGGCTCTGAGCCCAGCCCGGAGCGCATGGCCCATCCGTTCATGGCCACCGAGAGCGGGACGCTCTACGCCTGGCAACAGGTTTCGTCGGGACTGGCCGCCGTGTGGGCCACGGACAACACGCGACAGGCCATCTTCGACGCCATGGAGCGCAAGGAGACCTACGCCACCACCGGCTCGCGCCTGGCCGTCCGCTTCTTCGGAGGTTGGGACTTCACCGACCAGGACATGAACAGCCGCCAGCCGGCGTTCGCCGGTTACGAGAAGGGCGTGCCCATGGGCGGCCACCTACGGCCAAGGCCCGCCGGCGCCGGTGCGCCCACCTTCATGGTGTATTCCCTCCGCGACGCCCAGGGAGCCAACCTCGACCGCATTCAGATCGTCAAGGGCTGGCTGAGGGACGACGGCGAGACCCACGAACGGGTGTACGACGTGGCGTGGTCCGGCAACCGGCGGCCTGGCTCCGACGGCAAGTTGCCGCCAGTGGGCAACACGGTGGACGTGGAGAGTGCCAACTGGACCAACACGATCGGGGCGGCCGAGCTGGCCACGGTGTGGACGGACCCGGACTTCGACCCGGATCAAAGGGCGTTCTACTACGCCCGAATCATCGAAATCCCCACGCCGCGGTGGACGACGTACGACGCGTTCCGCTTCGGAATCGACATCCCGGAGGACGCGCCGACGTCGACGCAGGAGCGTGCGTATACGTCGCCCATCTGGTACACGCCGGGAGGGTGAGTCGGACGGAGGAGCGAGCAGAATCCATGGAGTCACAGAGTCCAAGAGCCTGACCTTCCGTCCGGCGATCCTCTTGCTGTTGAATCAGCCTGTCTACGGTGCGGACGGGTCGAATCAGCGGGTGTGAGTGGCAGCTCGTCTCGTCACCGCCGTTCAGCTACAACTGGACCACGGAGCAACTGACGTTACCCCTCGGGCTCGGACCGCTGAAGACGTTCATCGCCGGGTCTACACCGGTCAAGGTGGGGATCCAGGCCTACTACTACGTGGCTCAGCCGGACGCGTTTGGACCGGAATCCGGTCGGGTCAACGCGAGGCGAGCCCGATCGGGCAACTCGAGCTGGAGCTCCGGCTCTCCGCCGTGGTCGCCGAGATCGAGCAGACCTTCTCGGACTGAAGCCGCGGCCGAATAGGCCCCGGGGCCATGTTCAAGTCGGTTGCCGCAACCTCGAGGCCGACGCTGCCCTCGGCCCGTCAGGCGTCGAGACTCCTGGCCACCGACATGAACTCGTTGAACCGCTCTTCCAGCCACTCGAGCTTCGGCGTATAGCCCCGGGTCTTGCGGTACACCATGGAGATGTTGTCGTCCCCGGGTCCCACGAAGGTGGCGCCCAGGGCGACCACATCGATCAAGGCCCGCCGGCGCTCTGGCGTAAGGAAGTCCCGGGCCGCTTCGACGTTTGGGCAGTCCGCCCAGACCTTCTTGTCGAACTCGGAGTCGCCGGTCTGCACCGGTCCCTTACCCTGCATCGCACCGCGTTTGCCGGCGACCATCTCCCTGGGAACGTCTCCTTGCACGCCGGCCTGCACCCAGAAGTCGGGGACCTGCTGTAGTTGGGGGCGTCCAGATGGTGTCCGGTGAACCTTGGCGCCGATAGAGAAGAAGCGTCCATCCACATCACCGAGAGCGGTGGGGAAAGAGCCCCGTTGCACCTCGAGTCTATGGGCCTGGCTGAACGTGTCGAACGCCTCGCGGATGCGCCGCTTCTGGCGGATGACCCACCAGATGAAGCCGCCGAACACGATGATGAAGACAACGGCAACGGCGGCCACGGCCAGAGTCTGCTGATCCATGATATCGCCCTCCCGGCGTGTTGGACGTAAATGCCAGGCAAGGTGGACTCGACACCCGGCCGCCGCGAGTCTCGTCAGCCACAGGGTCGGTCCGGTCTCCGCGAGGGGCCGCGTTTCCGTCGCTGGACCGCACGTTCTGAGGTCGTGGATCATGAGTCGCGGATGAACCCCCACGCCCTGCTGGTCTGGCGCGGGGGGATGACCGGATCATCCTTACTCGGGTGCCCGGCCCGGCCCGGTGCAGTCCGACAGTCGAGCGGCGGGGGGCAGGAAGCGCCCGAGAGGGAGGGTGAGATGGACTGGCAACGTCTTCGCAACACCCGATCCGACGGAGTCGCGAGAGCGATTCGGATCGTGCTCGGCGCACTCTTCGTGATGACCGGCGCCATGAAGCTCGTGGTGCCGATGTTGGCCGCGGCCTGGGCAGGTCAACTGGCTGCCGCCGACATCCCGCTCCAGGAGCTCAACCGTTGGGTCGTCCCGTTCGTCGAAATGGGCGTTGGCGTGGCCTTGCTGGTTGGATTCCACACGCGAGTTGCCGCGTTGGTCGTCATTGGCATCATGGTCGTCGCGACCTACGTGCACCTCGTGGTGGATGACCCGGCGCTATTCCCGCTGCAGCCGTCCGAGCCCATCATCCCGGCGGTGGTGATCGTCCTCTCCGCCTACATCCTGGTCAAGGGAGGTGGATCGGGGAGCATGGACCTGAAGACAACCGGGGCAGCTGCTCCCTAGTCCCCAAACACCGATCCAACCGTGGAGGCGGACTCCGGCCGGGCCACGTGGTTCATCCACGGCGCGAGAAACGGGAACGTCCACGCCCTCGGCCGGCAGAAGTCGCTTTGCAGGGTCTCCCGAGCGAGGCGCGGATGAGCTTCGTCGTGGCGCACGCCTTCAACTGCGATCTGGAGCTTCCCGAGATCCTCGATGAGCTTCGTGCACGTACGAACCTCCAGTGGATCGAGCGGGACAGCTTGCCGCCTCGGGTCGCCGGCGAATGCGTCTCCCATCGATTCTCGTCGCATTGGACCAAGGGGCGCCGTAGATTGGCATTAGCCCCCGGTCGCTCCCTTGGCCCGGGAGCGTGCGAACACCCAGTCGCGATCCTCGACGGCGCCTCCTTCACCGATCCGGTCCTCCCGCCACAGGCCAGTCGGTGCCGCTCCTCCGTGACTGGGCCCGGTTCCCACGGCTGAGGAGGAGTCCCATGCCTGCCCAGAAGTCGCTCCGTCCCCTGCTGGTCGTCGCCTCAACCCTCCTGCTTCTCTCGGCTTGCTCCGATGGCGGCTCCGAGACCCCCACGAACCCCGACCCGCCCGACGACCCGGCACCACCGGAATTCGACTTCAGTCGCGATCTCATCGCGTTCGAGTCGGGGCGGGACGGCAACGACGAGATCTACGTGATGACCACCGACGGGAGCGAGGCGATCAACCTCACGAATCACCCGGCCGAGGACACCGACCCGGCCTGGTCGCCGGACGGGCTGAGGATCGCCTTCCGCTCGGACCGAACCGGGAGCAGCGAGATCTGGGTGATGAACGTGGACGGCACGGACCCCGTCCAGCTCACCGACGTGCCGGGCGTCGACGCCGAGCCGACCTGGTCGCCGGACGGATCGAAGATCGCGTTCCGCTCTCAGCGTGTCGGGGAGCAGTCGGACATCTACGTCATGAACTCCGACGGATCGGACGTCGTCCGCCTCACCGACGACCCGGCCTTCGACGGCGACCCTGCGTGGTCGCCGGACGGGCAGCACATCCTGTTCAGCTCCGGCCGCACGGTGGACAACACCGTCTGGGTCATGAACGCCACCGACGGGTCGGGGCTCACCAACCTCACGGACAACGAGGACTTCAACTGCTCTCCTTGGTGGGCACCGTTCGGACTCCGGATCACGTTCGTGACGGATCGGGACGGCGACCTCGAGATCTACGTCATGTTCACCGACGG
>JBDHHQ010000071.1:0-51055 GCA_039589315.1 Gemmatimonadota bacterium | reverse complement strand
CCGTGACTCGTACCTAGCGATGACCGGGCTCGACGTACCCGTCGGTCAGGGTGGCGAAGTCCGGCTCGGGACTGTCCGGGTCCCCGATGCTGGATCGACATCACTGTCCGAGATCGGGATAGAGAGAGGGAGTCGGGTCAGCGACAAGCGCAGGGCGCGGTGGGGGGGCTGCGCCAGAGTCGAGTCGCGAAGAGCCTCTCCTCCCAGCCCGGCCACTCGAGTCCGTCAGGCAACGGGTGTCAGTGCGTCCCGCGCCGGGGGCAACTCGTCGACGGCCTTGCGCAGAAACTCGGCCGCGGCCGTCGGGTGGCCGAAGAAGAAGCCCTGGACTCGCCCGCACCCCAGTGACCGTAGATGGTCGCCTTGCTCCTGGGTCTCGACGCCCTCGCCCACGACCTCGAGACCCAAGCTCTTGGCCATGGCTGCGATGGCCGCCGTGAGGCTGGCGTCCTCGGCGTTGTTGGGTGCGCCTTGGACGAACTCTCGGTCGATCTTGAGCGTGTCGAACTTGTAACGCCGAAGGTAGGCCAGAGCCGAGTGACCGGTCCCGAAATCGTCCATGGCGATCCGCACGCTCAGGGCCCGCAGGGCGGTCAACTGCTCGTATGCCGATTCGTCGCTGGATAGCAGCAGGTTCTCGGTCACCTCGAGCTCCAGCGTCCATGGTGGCAGGCCGGTCTCACCCAGGACGGCCTTCACGGTGTCCACGACGCCGCCGGCCCGCAGGTGCCGGGGCGAGAGGTTCACGGCGATCCTGAGCGGCTTGCCGAGGATCTCCTGCCATTCCTTCATCTGGCGGCAAGCCTGGTGGATGACCCATTCGCTCACCGGCACGATGAGCCCCGTGTCTTCGGCCACCGGGATGAACTCGGCGGGCGGGAGCTGACCCAGCTCGACGTGGTTCCAGCGGAGCAGGGCTTCGGCCCCCACCAGCTCCTCGCGCTGCAGGTCGTAGACCGGTTGGTAATGGATCTCCAGCTGCCCCTTTTCGATGGCGTTGCGTAGGTCCATCTCGAGGCGGAACCGTCGCTCGGCCGCCTGGTTGAGCTGCTCGGTGTAGAAATGATAGGTGTTCTTACCGTGGTCCTTGGCCTGGTACATGGCCGCATCTGCATTCTGGAAGAGCACGTTCGGGTCGTCACCGTCATCAGGGAACACCGTGATACCGATGCTCGCGGACACGGTCACCTCGTGGCCTCCCAATGCGATCGGTTGCATGAGCACGTCGAGCACCCGGCGGGCCACGTACTCCAGGTGTCCGTCCTGCCCGAAGTCGGGAAGGATCACGATGAACTCGTCGCCGCCCAACCGAGCCACCGTGTCGTCCGGCCGGATCACACCGTGGATTCGTCCGGCTACCTCGCGGAGCAGCCCGTCACCCGCGGCGTGACCGAGGGTGTCGTTCACGTTCTTGAACCGGTCCAGGTCGAGGAACAGGAGCCCGACCTTCTGTTCGTTGCGCTTGGCGCGCAACAGTGCCAGGCTGAGTCGGTCCATGGCCAGGGAACGGTTCGGTAAACCAGTCAGTTGGTCGAAATGGGCCCTCTTGTAGATCTCCTCCTCCATGCGGGCACGGTCGGTCACGTCGAGCCACGCCGACCGGATTCCCACGACGATCCCCTCGGGTCCGCGAATCAGCATCTCACGGGACTCGACGAGTCGTTCTCCACCGCTCCGGTTCCTGAACGACAGCTCCCGCTCCCGGGTGTCGTTCGCGTTCCAGCTCGAGTCTTCCGGGTCGAAGCGCGGTGAGACCTCCGTGGCCACGATCTCGGATACCGACTTGGCTGTGAGCTCTCGGATCGAGAAGCCCGTAATCTCGGCCACGGCCTGATTGGCACGCAGGATCGTCCCGTCCAGAGCTGCTTCGCAGTAGCCGATGGGCGCCGCCTCGAAGAGGTCCCGGAACTGCTCCTCGCTCTCTAGCAGGGCGCTCTGGGTCGCACGCGAGCTGCGAAGCTGTGCCTCGACGGCCCGGTAGGACATGAGGAAGCCGATGGCCAGCAAGGGGTAGCCGATGGTCTCTCCCACGCCTTCGACCACGTTATAGAACTGGGATGGCCCCTGGTACCGGTCCAACATGTCGGCGAGGAGAGCCAGCGTGGTGAAGGTCCACCCGGCCGTGAGCCAGCGGACCCCGAGACGGCGGATGTAGATGTACGCCACGAGCGCGGCCAGCAGTCCCAGGGACTCCCTCGTGACCTCGGGGTAGGTCGAGGTGATCTCCACCGAGGCGACTGTGGGCAAGGTGGCGAGCAACAACAGCACCAGGAACGGGAGCGCATTGTCGACGATTCGAGGCCCGATGGCGCTGCCGCTTTCGCCCATGGACATGCAGAAGCCTCGCAATCCAAGGTATCGAGAACCCGCTCCCTGCAACCTTTCTCGGCCTCCAGACCGTGATTCCTTAGGCGATCCGGACTTCCTCGCCCTGGGCGGCCTTCGCCGATGAAGGAAGAATCGGCTCGGGACGCGGACCTACGGCGCCATGGGCCCTTGGCCGAGGATCGCATGAATATCGATCAGTGGGCGGCGCGAGCGCGCTGTCTCGAGCCATGCGAAGAACCGCCGTGGCGCGTCGGGCTTCGACTCTACGGAAAGCGGTCGAGCAACTCCGACTCGTGCCCCCCGTGCGATCACGGCCCCCACAGCTGGAAGCCGTCTTCGCCCGAGACGAGTCGAGTCGTGATCCGTAGGGCCCCGGAAGAACGGCAAACGCTCCCGTCGAGAACGGTCGCAACCCGGAGCTGCTCTGCGACGACCGGCAAGGGCGTGTCCCGATCCCTGAACTCGAACGCGGACCGCAGGCCGGCCACCCGCAGACCGGGCACCTGCCCAAGCATGGTGATCACCTCCTCCGCGAGTCCGTCCTTGGGGGCCACGGTGTCGATCACCTCGATGGTCGCCCAGGCTGCGACGATGTAGCCTGGTGCCACGCGCCCCACACGCCGCCTTTGGAGCTCGGCGACGAAGGAGGTCACGTGTGCGCTGAGGCGCGAGTCGCTCAAGAGAGTGTCCGGTTTGGCTGAGAGGACCTCGACCTTGAAGGGCGTA
The DNA here is from genome assembly GCA_039589315.1 of Gemmatimonadota bacterium. GTDB lineage: Bacteria > Gemmatimonadota > Gemmatimonadetes > Longimicrobiales > Gaopeijiaceae > JBDHHQ01. The sequence continues at coordinate 48,001 of JBDHHQ010000071.1, read as the reverse complement.
CGGAGAGCTACAGGCGGGGGCTCGGGCCAGGGAACAGCCTCTGTCGCCCTACCTGACCCGCGGCGCCGGAGGTGGACGGCGAGGCGGCGTCTGATTCCGGACTGAGCAGGCACGTCACTCTGCACCGGCAGCATGCGCTAGAATCCTTCGGATCTGGCCGTCGCTCGCGTAGATTGGCGGTCATGCCTGAATCAACGCCGGTCCAACGGCTGAAAAGCTCCCGTATCGTGCAAGCCCTGGTCCTCTACCTGGGTGCCGGCTGGGTGGTGCTCCAGGTCGTCGACACGCTTGCGGACGCACTCCCCATGCCGGAGTGGCTGGTCCCGGCCACGCTCGCACTCTTGCTCGTGGGGTTGGCGATCGTCCTGGCGACGTCCTGGGTGCAGTCCCGGCCCGAGACCACGGCCGCCGAGGAGGCGGGCGCCGTCCCTACCGACTGGCAGGTCGCACCCCGTGACCTGATGGCCAGCCTCAAGGCGGGGCGCCTGCCACATCTGACCTGGGGACGAACGATCCTCGGGGGCTTCGTCGCATTCTGGTTCCTGTTCGGGTTGGCAGGGATCTATGCGGTCTTCACAGGGCGCTCGGTGTCGTTGCTGCCTGCCGCGGCGGGTGCGGACGAATCCGCCTCGGGCGTGGCGGTCGTACCGTTCGAGGTCAACGGCCCAGACCTGGAGGTGTATCGCGAAGGAATGGCCGACCTGTTCACGACCAACCTGGACGGCGTAGGCGGCATCCGGACGATCCCGAGTCGCACGGTGCTGTCCCGGTGGCGTCGGGACTTCGGTGACGACGAGCGCCCCGAGCTCGAGCAGGCGCTCGAGGTGGCCGGAAGCACCGGGGCGCGGTTTGCGCTGGTGGGAAGCGCCGTCGCGGTTGGGAGCGACGTCCGGCTTGCGGCGGAGATCTACGATCTGGCGTCCGGCGCCGATCTCGGAGGCGCCCGGGTCGAAGGCGCGGCGGGCAGCGTCCTGTCGCTCGTCAACAGGCTCTCGGTGGAGTTGGCAGGCGTCCTGCTCAGCGAGAGCGGTGGCGCCGTCGTCTCGCCGAGTCGCGTGGCGAGCATCACGACCGAGTCCCTGCCGGCCCTGCAGGCCTACCTCGAGGGTGAGGCGGCGTATCGACGATCAGACCTGCCAACCGCTGTGGAAGCCTACCGATCGGCCGTCGCCGAGGACTCGCTGTTCGCCTTGGCCCGGTGGCGTTTGGCGACCGCATCGAGCTGGACCCGGGGTTATGACTACTGGGCCATCGATACCGAGCAGCTCGGAATCGCGGCGGCGCAAGCCGACCGGCTCCCGGCGCGGGATGCAGACCTCCTGCGTGCGTTCCAGGCGTTCGAAGCCGGCGACGCCGAGGCCTTGTCTCTGGCGCGCGAGCTGACCCAAAGCTACCCCGACGACCCCGACGCCTGGCTCACGCTGGGCGAGGTCTTCGTGCACGACCGTAACGCGGTGCTCGAGGACAGGGCCGAGGGTGTGGAAGCACTGCGGCGGGCGGTCGAGCTGGATCCCACCTTCGCGCCGTACCGCGTACACCTGATCGAATACGCAATCGCCGAGGACGACACCGCGGGGGGGTTCGCTCACCTCGAGGAGTATGAGCGGCTCGCTGGACCGGGCGCGCTTCCTTACCTGCGGATGGGGACGGAGCTCTATCTGGGAAGCGCTGAGCAGCGCGCCGCCGCGCTGGCCTTGGCCGACTCGGTCCCGCCCCCGGTGATTGGTGCCCTGCTCAGCCAACTGGACTGGACCAGCGACGACGTCGTTGCCCAGACGGAGCTGATGGCGCGGTTCGCTGCCCGTGCAAGCGGCATGAGTGGCGCTCCACCCGCCGGAGTCATCGACGCAGCGCTGGCGTCATTCCTCATGGCGGAGGGGAGGGCGGGCGAAGCTGTAAAACGTCTCGCCGCGGAGGGCGTGCCGCCGGACCAACGCGCGATCGAGGCGTGGGTCTTTGCCCGGATTCTCCGCCCCCTGACCGGGGAACAGCGCGCCTGGCTCGACCCGAATAGCTGTGAGGGGAGCAACACCGGAGGGGCCTGCGAGATCGCGGTCGCCGCCGCTGCCGCCGAAGGAGACGACTGGGCGACCTTCGACAGGGTCGTGGCCCGCGGCCGCGCCATGGTCGACGAAATCCGGGCCGATGGAGACGACGGCACGGCCGACCGTCGCGAGGCGTACGCAACGGCGCTGGAAGGCTACGCCGCCGCGCAGCAGGGCCGGGTGGACGAAGGGATTCAGGCGATGCGATCCGGCCAGGGGCAAAAGTTCGGCCCCGACCACTGGGTTCGACTCTGGATCGGAGAGGCCTATGTCGAGGCCGGGCAGCCCGAGCTTGCCGTGCCGTACTTTCGCTCCATGTGGCTCAATCGGTTCAAAGCCTACGGCGCATACCGGTTGGGCGGCATCTACGAGGATCTCGGGCAGACCGACCTGGCCAGACAGGAGTACACACGCTTCCTGCGCATGTGGGCGAACGCCGATGCGGACCTGCCGCAGCTAGCGGAGGCGCGGGCCGCCCTGGAACGACTCGGCGGGTGAGCTTCGTCGGATCACCGCGGCGGGAAGTCTGCCAGTAACCTCGCTGCCCCGGCCTCGAAGCGCTCCCGCATGACGTCGGGATTCACGCTCATCTGGATCGCGCCTTCAGCCGTCACGGACCACACGAGGTCCTTGGACTGCCCATCCAGCACCTGGAGCGCCAGGGTCCCTTCCTCCCAGTGGGTGACAATGGTGTCGATCCTCGTGAACGTGTGCTCCTTCTCCCGCTGGAAATAGGAGGGATACCTCTCCTTCAGCTCCTCCTGCTCCACCCTTCCTTCGAAGGCGCCGACGGCTTGGACGAGGAAGTCCGGGTTCGACTCGGAGCGCTGGAAGCCCTTCTCGGCGAGCACCACCTCCACTGCGGCCGCCATCTGATCCAGATGCTCGCTTTCGAGCCCCGCGACGTTGCCCCCTCCGGTGAAGTCGTAGGTTCGGTAGGAGGAGAAGTCCGCATCGGGGTCGTGGCTCACGGAAAGCTCAGCAGGCTGATCGCCGGAGCTGGCACATCCCAGGGCCAGGGCAGCGACCGTCAGCGCGCCGAAGAGGCGAGGGACGTGAGTCTTCATCCGACAGTCTCCGTGGTATCTCGACCATCCGTCGAGTTACGACTTCTGCTCCGCGCCAAACCCTGCGGGACCAATCCCGTACCGATGTCGGCCCCGGTCGATCGGCTGCTCGACGAGGCGTGCGGTCTGACCCGAGCGGTGAGCGACCCGCCCTCCTGGGTGGCGACCATGACGGTGTCCCCGGCCTGGGCGCGCATTCGATCTGTTTCGGCATCTCCCAAGGCCTCGAAGGACGCGGTCACAGCGAATTCCGTGGGCGGAGCCTGCACCCGGAAGGTCTGGATGGCGGACGGGCGGACCCGACCCAAACGGCGCGGTCCAGCATCGGTCCCCAAGGCCACGCTCTCGGTGGGGAAGGACTCCAGGAAGACCGTCGCCGTCTCTGCGGTGCCGTTCTCGAACGCGATGTATAGGAACCCAAGAGCCGGTACGGAGTCTGGACTCCTCGTGCCCGCGCCCGAGCAGGCGACGAGCAGAACGGCGGACAGCACAGCGGCTGCCGTGCGAAGGCTGGCGAGCATCGAGACTCCTTCTCGCGCGGTTGCGACCCCTGATCCTGGCTTGGGAGGGTTGCGGTGCCGCTCCGGAATCGCAAGGGTCGCGGAATCAGCCCACCGCCGCCTTTTCGAAAGGCGCCGGCTCGGGTGCTTCCCCGTTCGCCGAAGCGCCATCTCCGTCCTCGGAGGGGATCCTCGACAGCAGGCGGTCGTCGGGAAGGGGCATGCCTTTGGCGGTCAATTGGTCGATCCCATCGATCGTGATGGCGAGTTGACCGTTGTGTAGGATCTCGATCAGGCCCTTCTTCTTCAGATACCAGAGCGGGAATTCGAGGTGTTCGCGGGGGACGCCGAGCATCCGCTCCAGGTGAAGCGACCCGAGCCCACCCAGTTCCGGGTCTTGCCGCCGCGCGGCATACAGCAACGAGAGGACGCCGCTGAAGATGCGTTGATCGTCATCACGGTTACCAAGGGCGGTATCCTGCTCGAAGATCTGCCAATGCAGGTTGGTGTTCTGGTCGAACCTGACGTCGTACTCGGCGCGCCGCTCCGGATCTACCAGGACCTCGTAGGCCGTTCGCACCGCCCGGAATCTCTCCTCGTCCCCAGACGCCTGATTGTCCGGGTGGAAACGTTTGGCCAGGAGGCGGTAGACACGTTCGATCGTCTCGAAGTCAGCACTCTGGCTGAGCTGCAAGACTTCGTAGTGGTCGACGAATTCACTCACCAGAAGACTCCCTTCGCCTGCGCGGTGGCGCTCCGAGAGGCAAGCCACCCGTACATCCAGATGTCCCTCATTTATCGACCACGTAACGCACTTTCACGAGGATCGACGACATCGTGCACGCGCCCAGGAGGGCGCGCCGTAGAGGAGATGCGCAGTCGGGATCTTCGTTGGCTCAGGGCGTGAACTGCTGATCCAAGACGACCTCGATCGCGGCGACTACCCTGAGCATCTCTGGCTCCTTGGTCATGCCGGTCACGGGTCTGGCGGGTGGATCACCAAATCTACGGGGCGCGGCGCATGTGGGCAAACGGGATGTTGATGTCCTCGCCTCCGCTTGGCTAGAGACCGTACCCGTGGCCTCCTGGACCGGAGAACCCGATAATGGGCGCACGGCACATAGACCCATCGAATCCGAGAGGCAGACCCATGATCGAGGTCGTATACCGCTACGATCCCGAAGCACAAGCCCCTACCCACCGACCCGGTGATGCGGTCGCGGCCCGGCAGGCGCTCGTTGACGGCAACCGCCAGTTCGCGGATCTCTTTCGCACCGAGCACTCGGACGACCTCCGGCAGGTGATCGCGATCGGTCGATCGGCGCTGGGGATCCCGGACAGCGAGGGACGCCCGCCCACCCAGTCGCCGTTCGCCGTCGTGCTGGGTTGCGCCGACGCGCGCGTACCCGTGGAGCTCTTGTTCCAGCGGGCCGCCAACGACCTGTTCGTGGTTCGCGTCGCCGGGAACGTGCTCGGCGACGCGTGCATGGGCAGCATCGAGTACGCCGCAGCGCACCTCACTGACTCCGTTCGGCTGTTGGTCGTGCTTGGGCACACCGGCTGCGGCGCGGTAACGGCCACCGTCGACGCCTTCCTCGAGCCCGGCTCCTATCCCTACGTGGCTGCGACCCCGGGGCTCCGGGCCGTCCTGGACCGGCTATTCCTCGCCGTACGGGGGGCGGCCATGAATCTGGAGACGGTCTGGGGCGGAAAGGTCGTCGGTAGGTCGGGATACCGGAGCGCACTCATCGAGACGGCGGTCGCCCTGAACGCGGCCATGACGTCTGCCACGCTCCGCCAGGAGCTCGGGGACGGCAACGAAGTGGTCTTTGGCGTCTACGACCTGGCCACCATGCGCGTGGGCGTGCCCCTGCCGGGCCAGGACGGCGGTGGACTCGCGGACGCGCCCGCCGACGCCGCGGGCTTGAAGGCGTTGGGGCTCGGGATCGCTCGGAGCGACCACGTGGGGGAGCTGCTGGACGGGTCGTAGCCGAGGGCCCGACGCTCAGAGGCGATCGACCGCTTCGGCTACCGCACGGATCGACAGCATCGCCCAGCCTGCGAAGATCAGCTTGATCCCCACCAAGGTGCCCACGAGCCAGCCTGCCGACGTGGGGAACCGGCGCCAGATCATCACGCCCAGAATCAGCGTGACAATCCCCGCGAACAGGGTCGATCCCCAGCCCTTCCGGGGTCTGAGCCTGAGCGCGAGCCACACCTCGTAGAGGCCCGAGACGAAAAAGTAGCCGGCGAGAAAGAGCGTGAGGCCGGCCAGGGCCACATCGGGGCGGGCCAGCGTGTACAGGCCTGCCAGAAGAGTGAGCGCGCCCCAGAGCAGGGGTGTGATCGCGCTCTTGAACGACTTGGTCTTGAAGCCCCAGACAACCTGAGTGATCCCGGCTGCCAACAGGACGAGGCCCAACATCAGCGTCAACGAGATGCCCGTCACGAGAGGGGCCGCGATGGAGACCAACCCGAGGAGGATCAGCAGGATTCCGAAGAAGGTCATCTTCACTCCCAGTGTCGAGTCCACTGAGCCGCGACGAGGGCGGGACCTTGGGAGGCCGCGGGCCGGTTTGGGTGCCGACGGCTGCCGGCACGCTTCACTCCGCAGAGATTACCTCGGCCACCGCGTGCGCCGCAACGACGCGCGGGCGAGGGGTCCGGGGTCGTTCTGTCGCCGTGTCGACCGCGACCAACCTCCGCGTGCGCCGCAGCGACGCGCCGGCGAGCAGCCCAAGGTCGATCCGTCGCTCAGCCGACCGCTATCCCAGCAACAAGAACAGGACGTGGGCGGAGACTCCTGCGCAGAGGCCACCAATGAAGTGCGTGCCGATCGCCAGGTTGGTCAGATCCCTTTCCCGAATGCCGTCCATCATGCCCACATGAGTGCTCAGGAAGCCGGCGTTGCAGATGCCGATGCCCGTGAAGACACAGACCTCGCGGGCGCCGATCAGCCCGGTCTCGAGAAACTGCGGGATCACCGCGATGGCGGCGCCGACCGAACCCCACGAAGTCACCGGAAAGGCGATGGCCTCTGGATTCGAGATGCCGAAGAGGGGCTCGATGATGAACGAGAGCTTCGCGCCGATCCACGGGAACAGGGCGATCCCCTCGTAGGCAGCACCCGTGTAGCCGGCGTCACTCGGCCCGTACGCCAGCATCATGACCAGGGTGGCGATGATGATGACGCCGGGCATGATGTCGAGGCCCATCTGGACGCCGTTGGTCCCGCCGTCCAACATCGACTGCAGAACCCGCTGCGGTCGATTGCCGGCGCGTACCTCGCGGAACTTCAGCAGGTCGTACCCCTCCACCTCGTCCGAGACGGCCCAGGCTTCGGCGCCGTACTTCCGCCTGCCGAAGTGACTCATCAGGCGGACGCTGACGATCCCGCCCAGAATCGCGCCGACGTTGCCGAGCAGCACGGCCCGGGCGAGTGACTGGCTCGCAGAGGATTGGGCGAGCATGAAGGTCGTAACGATGAGCCCCATACCGAACACCGTGCCCAGGTTGACCAGGGTCGTGACCTGCCATTTCCGGAAGTACTTCACGAACCCCTTGTCCAACGCGAGCGGCATGATGGCCGGATTGTCCGACAGATAGGTCGCGACGACGCCCACCGACGCCACGCCCGGTAGCCCGAAGAGCGGCTTCATCAGGGGCGAAAGCAGCCGGTTGGCGATGCTGGCGATGCCGAACTCCGAGACGAGCGACGTGAACGCCCCGGCCAGGATCATCACCGCCATGAGAAAGAGCACGGTGTTCAGGATCAGGTCGTGAGCCGTCGCCATCATCGTCTTGAACGTGTTGGCCAGGCCCATCGTCCAGATGAGGGCGCCGAACAGTGCCGAGAGCACACCCAGGGCGATTACCGTCTCGACCGTGACGGCCGGGACGAGCCGGGTCTCTCGCGTCGGACCTTCGGGACCCCGTTCCTTCCTGATGCCGAACGCCATGTCAGTCCGCTCCCATCGAGAATCGGGCATGCACTATACCAGCACGGCGCCGACTGGGCACAGCGGGGCGCCCCGCTCGGGCCTCTCGCCCTGGGGACCCTGGAGCCTTCTTCCGTGCAGATACTCGAGCCTGCTCCTCTGGAGACTTGGCTGCCCGACACGCACATTCTCCCTCACGATGGATATCCGTTCGCTCGTTCTCACCGTCTCGTTCGGCGTGGTCGCCACGGCCTGTTCGTCCGACTCCGTCCTGGACCGCCGCGCCCTCCTGGAGCGCCAGACCTGGTGGGATAACCGGGACTTCGGCTGGTACGAGGCGAGGATCCCGTTCTTCGAATCGCCCAATCCCGATATCGACGCGACCTATTACTACCGGTGGGAGGTGGTGACCAAGCACCTCACCTACGGCTCGCCCGAAACGGGATACACCTTCACGGAGTTCATCGACCGTCCGTTCTGGTCGGGGACCTACGGTGGCATCAGTTGCCCGTTGGGCCACCAGCACTATGAGGTACGGTGGCTCAAGGATCGCCGTGTCGTCGAGGACTTTGCGCGGTACTGGTTCGAGACCCCGGGCGCCCAACCGCGGAGCTACAGCAACTGGTACGGCGACGCGATGTGGGCCACCTACCTGGTAATGGGCGACAGGCGCTTTCTCGAGACGGTGCTGCCTCACATGGAGGCACAGTATCGGGGGTGGACCCGTGAGCACTGGGATCCGGACCATCGCATGTTCCGGTGGGACGGCATGCACGACGGCATGGAGACCAACATCAACAGCCGTCTCACCGCGGATACGTTCGCGGGCGCGGAGGGGTACCGCCCCACCCTCAACAGCTACCTCTTTGCGGATGCTCGCGCGATCGCGCAGGCAGCTGCACTGCTTGGAGACTCGGGCAAGGCCCGTCTGTACGAAGAACGGGCGGCCGAGCTCAAGGCGCGCGTGCAGGACGAGCTTTGGGATCCCTCGAGGGACTTCTTCTTCCATCAATTCGCGAACGACGAGCCGCACGGCATCCGCGCCAAGAGCCTCACGTATGAAACGGGTCCTGAAGCCGGTAGCCCACATGGGCGTGAGCTGTTGGGGTATGTGCCGTGGCAATTCAATCTTCCGGATCCAGGGCACGAAGCGGCGTGGCGGTTTCTCATGGACACGGCGTACTTCGCGGCGCCATTCGGGCCCACCACGGTCGAGCGCAACGATCCGCAGTTCTTGATCTCGGACGTCTGCTGCATCTGGAGCGGCAACGAATGGCCTTACGCAACGACGCAGACGCTGGTGGCGATGGCGAACCTGCTCAACAACTACGAGCAGTCCTATGTGACCAGAGCGGACTACGTGTCGCTCCTCGAGACGTACAGCCTCGACCAGCGGATGGAGGATCGACCCTACATCGCCGAGGCGGCGGATCCCGTGACGGGATCGTGGGAGGGGCACAACACCTTCTATCACAGCGAGCACTACTTCCACTCCGGCTACGTCGATCTCGTCATAACCGGGCTGATGGGGCTGCGGCCTCGGGCCGACGACTCGTTGGAGGTGAATCCGCTCATCCCGGACGATTGGCCTTATGCTGCACTCGAGGGCGTGGACTACCACGGGTACGACGTGGCCATCCTGTGGGACCGAGACGGACAGCGATACGGCAAGGGCCGTGGACTCACGGTGTTGGTCGATGGGCGCCTGGTGGCGAACGCGCCGACCCTGGGGCGATTGGTGACCCCGATCGATCCGCCGGTCGTGCCCGCGTCCACCGGTAGACCGCACAACTTCGCCGTGAACAACGGCCGCGAGTACCCGGTAGCCACGGCGTCGTACAGCGCACCGGCCACGCCGCCGTTCTACGCGGTCGACGGGAGCGTCTGGTACCACGCTTCGCCACCGAACCGATGGACGACGGTGGGGTCAGCCAACGACGAGGACTGGCTCGCGGTCGACTTCGGCATCGAGCGACCGGTCGAAGCGGTCGTCCTGTACTTCATCGAAGAGGGCGACCGCATCACTCCGCCCGCGGAATACGCCGTCGACGTGAGAGAAGGGGACCGCTGGGTCGAGGTGACGGGCGAGCGTACGCCCGCGTTGCCGGCGGCACGTCGCGCCAACCGGGTGAGCCTCGGGACGATCCGGACATCCGGGCTGCGGATCCGCCTCACGCATCAAGCCGGACGGGCGACCGGGCTGTCCGAGATGGAGGTGTGGGGCCAGGGGGCCCTGCCGCTCGAAGAACCGCGGATGCCCAGTCCCAATCTCGCGTTCGGAGCGAGTGCAACGGCGTCCTACACCTATGCGGGCGATCGCCTGGAGCAACTCACGGACATGCAGATCTGGTTCACCCGCTACTCACGGAATCGTTGGTCGGCGCTGGAGTCGCCCAATGGGCAGGATTGGGTGGCCGTCGAGCTCGGCGCGATGCACACGGTGGGGGTCGTGGATCTCTACCTCTACGGAGACCGCGGTCTCGCGGCTCCGGCTTCGTACGCGGTGGAGGTCTGGGACGGCAGCGCGTGGGTGCCTGTCGGCGAGCGATCGCGTTTTCCGGAGATGCCGACCGTATGGGCAATGAACCGGGTCGTCTTCGAACCCGTGGAAACGGATCGCGTGCGCCTGCTGTTCGACCATGATCTCCCTTCGTTCACGGGAGTCACCGAGATCATGATCTGGGAACGCGAGCCGTGAGGGGGAGGGCCCTGGCTTGGACCGTGACCACAGCTGGGCTGGTCGCCTGTGGATCCGACACTCCTCGGGCCACCGGCGGCGCCATCTCCGCGGACATGTTCGGCGTGCTGCCCACAGGCGAGGCGGTCGAACGATACACCCTGACGAATCCTGGTGGGGTCGAGCTCGGTGCGATCACGTACGGCGGCATCATCGTGAGCTTGAAGCTGCCGGACCGGGACGGCCGGTGGGACGATGTCGTGCTGGGCTACTCCGACCTCGAGGGCTACCTGCGAGACTCGCCCTACTTCGGCGCCATCGTCGGCCGATACGCCAACCGCATCGCGGGCGGACGGTTTGCGCTGGACGAGGAGACCTACACACTGGCACGCAATAACGGCCCCAATCACCTGCACGGCGGAGAGCGCGGGTTCGACAAGGTCGTGTGGGGCGCGGAGCCGTTCGAGAGCGACGGCGGCGTAGGCTTGACGCTGACGCACGTGAGCCCCGACGGCACGGAGGGATACCCGGGTACCCTCACCGTGCAGGTCCGATACCTGCTCACGCCGGAGGACGAGCTCGTCGTTGACTACGAAGCCACCACGGACAGGGCGACACCGGTCAACCTGTCACAGCACAGCTACTTCAACCTCGCGGGGCACGCGCCAGATGCCGGTGACGTGCTCGACCACCTGCTCACTATTCATGCGTCGCGATACACGCCGGTGGATTCCACGTTGATTCCGACCGGCGTGCTGGCGTCGGTGGAGGGGACGCCGTTCGATTTCCGCGCACCGACGCCCATCGGCGCACGGATCTCGCTGCCGGATCCACAGTTGCGCTTTGGCGGTGGGTACGATCACAACTTCGCTCTCGACAGGGAATCGGATGGGCTGTTCCATGCGGCCCGCGTCGAGCATCCGGGGACGGGTCGGGTGTTCGACGTATTCACGACGGAGCCCGGCCTCCAGTTCTACTCGGGGAACTTCCTCGACGGGAGCATCACCGGGAAGTCGAATCGGTTGTACGAGCACCGCACGGGTTTCTGCCTCGAGACGCAGCACTTTCCCGACTCCCCCAACCAGCCTGGCTTTCCGTCGACGATCTTGCGGCCCGGTGACGAATACCGGTCACGCACCGTGTTCGCCTTTGGTGTGGTCCCTTAGGGCCGCCACCGGGCCCGTGAGATCAGACCCTCCCCGCAGGGCGCCGTCTCCGATAGGTAGCCCCTCCCGTGGTCCGCTGACGAGCGTCTCACCCCACCCACGCTGCCGGCTCGGCAGGCTGCGCTTCCTGGCGGGATCCACAACATCGCTGCGTTTGTGAAAGTGATCATTCCGCACTCCGTTCCCATGCCAGGAGGCTCCTCGTGCACCTTCCATGGTCCGTCGTCGTGAAGTCCCTGGCCAAGGCGGTCGATGGCGTTCTACGCGCCCGCCGCCAGAACGGGCGCAACGGCGGCCCCGGAGCCAGCATGCTGGCTCTGGCAGCTTGCGCCGTCTCGGTGACGAGCGCCCACTGCGGCGTCCAGCACCTCGGATCCGCCATGGGCGCAGCCCAGGCCATGGGAGATGCGAACCGAGTGGAGGAACCGGTCGTGAACCTGACGCGCCACGGTTCGGAGACCGCACTGCCTCTCGTCGTCGAGTTCGTGGCGTTCACTGGGGCATGCAGCGAACGTACGACTACTACCTCTCCGCCCACGGGCACCAGGGCTACGACGGCACGAACGGCTATCTGCCCGCGTATGTGCGCATCGGAGCGATCCACGGCGGTGCCTGGTTCAGCTCCGTCCAGGGATACCTCGAGTTCGCCGACGAGTCGGCGATCACGGCCCTCGATATCGTGGCCCACGAGTTCACCCACGCGGTCTACCGATCCGTGAACCCGGGCGCGGTCTACGAAGGCGAGTCCGCGTCGGTCTACGAATCCGTTGCGGACATCTTTGCGGTCGCCGTGACCTTCGCGAACGGCCAGGGCAACTGGACCATGGGCGAGGACGCCTATCCGCCGGCCATCCGCAATCTCCGGAACCCGAAGGCTTCGAGCTCGTCGACGACAAGGGACAGCGGCACATCGTGTACACGAGTCGCTCTGATCCCTACCGGCACGTGAAGGGGATCCCCGACCTTCCGAGTGGCGGGTTCGGACTCGAGGCCCTTCCCAAGTGGCTGGCCCAGGGTCGGCCCGTTCCTCTCATCCAGGTCCCGCCCGTGCCCATCAGCCGTGAGGAGTACCGGGCCCGGCGAGACAACCTGAGGACGGGTCGACGCCAGGCGATGAACGGCTACAACGCTTGGGAATACGCGCTGCCCGACGGCACGTCCTGGGCCACCGAAGAGCTCTGCCTGAGCCTGGCCGACGTGTTCTCGATCGCCACCCGCTTCACGGAAGGGATGAGGGAGCTCGGTCGCGACATATTCCTCGGCTTTCCGATGCGCATGGAGAGCGCCGAGGGCTACTGGTACATCGACAACCTGGAGCAGCGGCCGATCTCAGACGACTACTTCATCGGCTAAGCCGCAAGCGACCTGGCTTCCTCGGCGAGCCGCCCGGGGCGTCGGCGCCCAGCCCCGGTCGCCGGGGAAGGCGCGGACGACCGCGCATCAGGATCCCTCGGCTCCCCCCGGATTCTGCTCCGCTCCCGACGCGAACGTTGAGATTTGCCACGCCACCGTTGCATACTGTAGCCTCTTCAGACCGTCCCCCCACAAAGGAGGTCCCATGAGGCGTTTGACCCTCGCCCTCGCCGGAGCCCTGCTGGTCGTTGCTCCGCCGCTGGAAGCCCAGGACGACGCGGTCGTCGTCTTCGGCCAGTATTTCCGCTGCGGCCAAGGCACTGCGGGCCAGGCCGACGATGTGATCCGCGAAAAGTGGTTCCCCGTGCTACAACGGCATGTGGATGCTGGAAGCCTGACCGGCTTCGGGTTGCTGGCGCACATACAGGGTGGAGCATGGCGACGGGGCCTGTTCACCGTAGGATCGGATCTGGAGCAGATGATGGATACCCGCGACCAGATCATTCAGGAGCTTCTCCAGGACGAGAACGCCTTGGACGAGTTGGGGACGCACTGTCCGTCACACGACGACTACATCTGGACCGGAGTGTCGAACTCGCCGGCGGACCCGGACGCCCTCGGAACCGCTACTATCTCGTCGTACCACATGTGCGAGCGCGCCGGGGAGGGTCGGGCGGACGAGATCTTCGAGGAGGTCCTCGCGCCCTTGTACCAGAAGCACATGGACATGGGCCACATCGCTTCCTGGGGTTGGTACGCCCATCGGTCCGGCGGCGTCTTCCGCCGACTCGAGACCATGAGCGGCGCCGACCACACGACGCTGCTGAACATGCAGGGGGCGATCTATGGCGAGGCAGATCCCCTGGCCATGCAGGAGCTCTTCGAGATCTGTGAGACGCACGTAGACTACATGTGGAACAACATCACGGAGCCGAGCGGACCCTGAAGATGCAGCGGGCCCGGGGGCCCGACAGGAGTCACCCGGGCCCGTGCGGAGGCCTCTCCACTCCGAAGGCTGTCTCCGGCCGACGCCAATCCGTGCCGAAGCCTACATGGTCGGTGGGTGCTGGGATGACACGTGCATCGTGATCTTCCAGCTCCCATCGGCCTGTTGCTCCGAAACCACCGCGTAGTTGCCTGACACCGTCATGGCATCCATATCCGGTATCGTGATCGTCTGGGAATAGGTGCCGGTCTCGTAGGCGACATCGCCCGCGGCGCGGAATTCCAGGACCTCGCTCTGTAGGTCCGAAGCAACGGGAAAGCCTTGGGCCCAAAACGCCTCGATCTCGGCCGGACCCCGGGCCACGGTGCCCTCGGCGTCCACGAGCACAGCGTCGCTCGCGTAGAGAGCGGCTACGCCTGCCGCGTCGTCCTGGGCTGCTAGCTCGAACCACGCAGTGCGTACCTGATCGACGGCGGCCCGGACCTCGGCTGCGCTCATCATCGGCTCTTCTGCGGGCGGGGCCTGGCACGCTGCCAGGGTCACGAGGACGGTTGGGAGAAGCAGGGAACGTATCCGTACCATGGGAACCTCCTGGACGGGGAGCGGGAGGGGGCCGACTGCCTTGCCCTCTCACAAACGACCCTGTCTCGAGGGGGGCGTCAAGTGCTCAGCGGACGGGCTGGCGGACCGACGAGCCCCGCGCCGAGGCGATTCGGCGCGGGGCTCTGTTGGTCGACGACCGTCCTCCTCGGACGGCTGCCCGAAGAACCGACGGGTCGCTGAGCTAGATCGGACGTCTCCCTACGCCACCCGCACCCGACCCGTCGCCCCGTTTCCCGCGAGATACGCGGCCAGATGGTTGGTCAGGTCTCGCGCGTCGTCGCCGGCCCCGTCGATGAAGCTCGACTTGCGGCGGCGCAGGAACGGCAGGCCCATGAGGTAGAGACCCGGGCTATCGACCACGCCGCCGTCGTGGCGAACGCGTCCCTTGTGGTCGAAGACGGCAACGTCGAGCCAGGAGTAGTCGGGACGAGGCCGTGCTCCTCCACCCATTCGTCGATCCGGTCCAGCAGCCGGTCCATCTTCAGGTCGGCGGAGGCACAGTAGTTGTTCAGCGATCCCGAGAACTGGGCCTTGTCGTTGTTCACTCCGGCCAGCCGACCCACGAGCCGAACGCCGCGGGAGGTCAGAGCGTTCAGGTCGAGCATACGCCGGTCGTCCGAGCCAACGAGCTGCAGGGACGGCAGGCTGCGGGCCCTGTTCAGGTTCTCCATCTCGTCGTACCGCTCGTCCATGGCCCCGATGGCGTCCATCCACCATTGGATGTCGCGACCGCGGTAGACCCGGGGCACCCGGACATGGTCGCCCACCGCCAGCACGACCTGGCGGCCCGACCGCTGGAGCTCGGCCGCGATCTGTGTGCCGGTGGACGACGCGCCCACGACAAGAACGCCACCTTCTTCGAGCTGGTCCGGGTTCCGGTAACGGTTGGGAGTCAGCGTCTGGATCCCAGTCGGGATATGCTCGGCCACCGCCGGAATGTTGGGGATCCGGAATGCGCCGGTGGCGACGATGACGGCTTGGCAGCGCCAGGAACCGCGGTTCGTCTGCACGACGTACCCCTCGTCCACCCGCCGTACAGACGTGACCGTAGTGTGGGTCTGGATCGGTGCGTCGATCACCTGGGCGTATCGCTCGATGAAGCCAATGGTCTCGCGAATGGTGCGGAAGCCATCGGGATCGTCGCCCTGGTATCCGTACCCGGGCAAGCGGCTCTGCCAGTTGGGGGTCAGGAGGCGGAGCGAGTCCCAACGCTCGGTCTTCCACGTGTTGGCCACCTCGCCGCTCTCGAGAACCACGTGGTCGATGGCGCTCTGGGCCAGGCATCGGCTCGCCGCCAGGCCTGCATGGCCAGCTCCGATGATGACGGTGGTCGTTCGCATGGGACTCGCCCCTCCCCTCCGCTCGCGGAAAACGCGAATCAGTTGTTGACTTCGACCGTGACGTGGGTCGGGTTGGTGATGGCGTCGTAGACGGCCGAGCGCTTCTGCGACTGGGCAACCACGGCCCGGATCTCGTCGTCCGACGCGTCGGCGTCGATGGTGTACTTGACCTTGATGCCGTCGAAGCCGTTCCGGACATCGCTGTCGATGCCGAGGATGCCCTGGATGTCCATGCCACCCTCGAGCACGGCCTGCACCGAGTTGAGCTGGATGCCACGGTTCTGGGCAACCGAGGCTACGCCGGCGGTGAGACAGCCCGCGAGCCCCGCGAGAACGAGCTCCACCGGCGTGGCGCCGTGGTCCTCGGACGCGAAGATCTCGGGGTGGTCCGTCTCGAAGCTGAACTGGGTCCGGTGGCTCTGCTCCTCACCGAGTCCGAAGAAGCCTTCGACGCTGGACTTGCTGTGTGTGCCGTTGATCCAATCGCAGGTGGCGCGCCACGTGAACTGGGCGGCCTCCGGGGCCTCGCTCAGGGCCTGGCGGGCGCCCAACAGGGCCTCGACGTTGACGCCGTTGTCGACCGGTGCGGTAGTGGTGCTCATTGTGGGACTCCTTCTATGGAAGTGGGGTGGTGTCCTGTGCTTCTGTCTCGGTATGCGAAGGGCCGGACAGGAACCGGACATGGGGGTCGCCCTCCACCTCGCGGATCTCCCCCGAGGGAGCGGCTATCGGTGCAGAGGGCGGTGGTCACGTGGCGCGCGGACTCCTTGGCCGGCGGGCGTCTGGAGTCGCCAACCTGTCGAGCGAGTTGGCTGGCCCGCCGCAGAAACGACTCCTCGGCGTCCTACTCGACGCACACCGGGTCAGTGAGGTGGATTGCTGCGCTCATGGCGGATCCATTCGGAGGGGGCACGCCGCGAGCACGAGGGGTAGACGGGTCGTCTTCAGCGGCGTAGCTGCGGCCGGTGGACCGTCATGAGGACGCCCTCCACAGTGGACCGCATCGAACACGACGTCAAGGGAATCCGCAGTCGCGGACTTGTGGCCACACCCGGACCCACCACATGGTCCGGGGGTGCCGAGGTCGTCACACCGTTCCCCCTAGCAGGAGTACCCAGTGATCGACACACAGCCGATCGCCGAGGCGTTCACGCGCATCGCGAACAAGCTCCGCGAGGATCCCGAACGCGGCCGTAACACAGCCGTCTCGCGGAGCAGGGTCGAGAGTGGGCTGACGTGTGAGATCGAGGAAGGGCCCTGGCGCCTCGTGGCAGACATGTCCGAAAAGGCCGGTGGCGCCGGCAAAGGTCCTACCCCGGGAGTCCTGGGGCGCGCTGCCCTCGGTAGCTGCCTGGCCATGGGCTACGTCCTGGAAGCGGCCCGCGCCGGCGTACCCATCGAGAGCGTCGAGGTGGAGGTACAGGCCGACTTCGACGATGGAGCGCTGTTCGGCGTCAGCGAGGCCCATCCGGGCTACCTCGACATTCGGGTCGAGGTCACGATATGCAGCACTGCATCGAAAGCCGAGCTGCGACGTGTCACCGAAGCTGCCGATGCCCGCAGCCCATACCTGGACGTGTTCACGAGAGCCCAGTCGGCCCGGCGCTCGCTGCGCGTCGTGCGCCCTGAGTCCTGATGGCGCGTGGCGACGCCGGGCCCGCGTCCCGGGCCCTGGGCGCCCGGCCAGCCAACGGTCCCGACTCCATGGAGCACTGACCATGCACCATTCGTCTCGGTGGGTTAGTTGCCGCTCATCCTGGGCGTTTATGGTCCTCTGCGCGGCCAGCCCGACCCTGACAGTCGCGCAGGCCCAGGAGCTCCCGACGGCCGTGGTGCTGTCGACAGGCGGTACGATCGCGAGCGTCTACGATTCGGTCCAAGGTGGATTCGTCAACGCGGTGACCGGCGAGCAGTTGGTGCGGGCGGTGCCCGGCCTCGACACGATCGCCCAGGTGGAGGTAATCCAGGTGTCCAACGTGGGAAGCACGGACATGACGCCGGCCCTGTGGAGCGAGGTGGGCCGCCGGGCGGCCCAGGTGTTGGAGCGCCCCGACGTCTCCGGCGTGGTGGTCACGCACGGCACCGACACCCTGGAAGAGACCGCCTACTTCCTCGACCTGACGGTACGGAGCGACAAGCCGGTCGTGGTGGTCGGAGCGCAGCGGGCCGCCTCGGTGCCCGACTCGGACGGGCCTCGCAACCTGGGCGACGCGATTCGGACCGTGATCTTGCCTGACTCCCGTGGACTGGGCACGCTCGTGGTCCTCAACGGGGAGATCCACGCCGCCCGGGACGTGACCAAGACCCACACCTGGAACGTGGCCACCTTCATGAGCCCGGGGTTCGGCGCCCTGGGGTCGGTCGAGCCCGATGGCGTGCGCTACTACCGGGCGCCTGTGCGCCGACAGCAGCTGTCGGTCAATGGTGAGCTGGGTCGTGTGGACATCGTCACCAACTACGCCGGGGCCGATGGGCGGGCCATCCTGGGCCTCCTCGAGCAGGGTGGGCTGGGCGGCCTGGTGGTGGAGGCTTCCGGACTCGGCAACGTGTCCTCGGCGATGCACGACGCCATCGTCGAAGCCCGCGAGCAGGGCATTCCCGTCGTGATCTCGACCCGGGTCCACGCAGGTCGGACCATCCCCATGTACGTCGGACCCGGTAAGGGCGTCACCCTGCGGGAGATCGGGTGCGTTTTCGCCGACAACCTGAGTCCGCACAAGGCCCGCGTTCTCCTGCTGGTGGCGCTGACCCACACGAATCGACCGGACGAGTTGCAGGAGATCTTCTCGAGGTAGGTGGGCCGCTGGATGTGCGAGGTCGGCGCTGGTAGCCTGCGAGCCCGGCGTCCTGCCCGAGGGCCGTCGCACCGGCGGCGCCATGCCGGAGCTCACCGTCGGAGCGCGAGGAGGGTGTGTGATCCTCGATTCCTCGGCCATACTCGCCATCGTGTTCAGGGAACCGGCCTTCGAGCAGCTACTGCGCCAGGTCGAAGCAGCGCCCGTGGTTGCCGCCGGTGCGCCGACTCTGGCGGAGACGGGCATCTTGCTGGAGGCTCGCCTGGGTGCGGCGTCCCACGGGATGCTGGAACGAATCCTGGACGAGCTGGATATCGAGGAGATCCAGTTCGGGGGTGTCCATTGGCGAGAGGCCGTCGACGCCTTTCGTCGCTTCGGTCGGGGGCGGCACCCCGCCGGTCTGAACTTCGGCGACTGCCTGACCTATGCTGCGGCCAGCCTGTCGGGAGAGGCGCTTCTGTTCGTGGGAGACGATTTCGCGAAGACCGATCTGGATTCTGCAGCGACCTGATCACTCGCTTGCAGGGACGCATCCCCACCTGCCTGCTGATTCCACAACGATCGAGCGTGCGCGTCGCAATGTGCCGGCCTCCGGTCCCCCTGGGGGGTCACGTCACCGGAGTCGCCAGGTAGACCTCCGGCAGGCCGGCCCTCCGCAGCACCTCGTTGTACGCCGGGATGTCCTCGTTCTTGATCACCTGTAGCTCGGCCTGGATGCCGCTCCACACGCCGAGATAGTCGGCCGTGACCTCCTTCACTCCCGCGGTTACGGGGATGTTCGCTCCACCGATGCGCTCGAGCAGATCCTTGTACTTCATGAGCAGACGCGCTTCGTGTTGATAAGCGTTCTGGAAGGTCTTGAGCTCCTTCTGCAGGATCTGCGCGATCCACTCGTCCACGGTCTCGTCCAGAGCTTCCCCTCCTTCCGTGACCTCTCGGGACGTGGACACTTCGAGGATGAAGTCGAGCTGCTCCTTCACCTGCCTCAGGTCCCTGACGCCTCGGGCCATCTCGCTTGCCGCCCCATAGAGCGACGCGGACAGATGATCGAGCTCGGCGTACTCGGCCTCCGGGTCCGCCGCGATCCCCTCCAGCCTGGGGTCGATCAGGATCCGGAAATCCTGCGTCTGTTGGAAGTCACCTACGGTGAGGCGGGCCTGGTAGGGTCCCGGTGCCGCCGGATAGGCGCTCAGTCCGGGCGACGTGGCCGTGATCTCGTCGAGGCAGGCGAACTCTCCGACCTGCATGTTCCAGCTCCAACGGTTCGCTCCCGCCTCGCGGGTCAGGTTGCGAGGGCGCGGTGAGGCTTCGCAATCCGGCGAACCGTCGGGCGACACCTCCGAGAATACGACCCGTCCGTCCTGATCCAGGATCTCCATGGTGATGGGGGTGTCGTCCGCAACCGGCGCGCTCAGGACGTAGTGGACCTGTACGCCCGCCGGCGGATTCTCCCCCGGCCCCCCCTCCGCATAGTAGCCCCGGGCGATGCTTCGGTAGGTGTCCCTGGGCTGGTACAGATGGTAGTCGGCGCTGGCCACGGCATCCGACATCTGGTGGAGCGGTGTCAGATCGTCGAGAATCCACAGCGACCGGCCCTGCGTCGAGACCACCAGGTCCTTCTGGCGGACCCGGAGGTCGGTGATGGGGACCTCGGGCAGGTTGAGCTGGAGCTCCTGCCACACGGCGCCGTCGTCGAACGAGACGAACATGCCGGTCTCCGTTCCGGCGTACAGCAGGCCCCGCCGGTCCGGATCCTCGCGGACCGACCGTGCGAAGGTGTTCCCCGGGATCCCGTTCACGATCTGCTGCCATGTCTGGCCGTAGTCGTTGGTCTTGTAGATGTGGGGCGTGAAGTCGTTCATCTTGTAGCCGGCCGCCGCGAAGTAGGCCGTGGCCGGGTCGTGAGGCGAGGCCTCGATGACGTTGATGATGCTCTCGGCCAGCCCCTCCGGCGTCACGTTCTCCCACGTCTCGCCGCCGTCACGGGTGACGTGCACCAGGCCGTCGTCGGACCCGACCCAGATCACGCCCTCTTCGAGGGGTGACTCTTGGATGTCGAAGAGGTTGTTGTAGCTCTCGGCCGTGATCTGCTCGTTGGAGATCGGGTAGCCGCCCGGGCCCTGGTGCTCCTTGTCATTGCGGGTCAGGTCGGGGCTCAGGATCTCCCAGCTGTTCCCACGGTCCGTGGACTTCATCAGGTACTGGGACCCGTAGTAGATCACGGTAGGGTCGTGGGGGGACGCGGTGACCGGACCGTTCCAGTTGGCCCGCAGCTCGAGGTTTCTGGGCTGCTCGCCCGTGACCCGCTCCGGGTAAGGGCGGACCATGCGGTAGTTGTTGGTGTCCCGGTCCCACTCGCCCAGGAAGCTGGCGAAGAAGGTGGAGTAGACGTAGCGGGGATCCTCCGGATCGAAGGCGATCGTTGCCGACTCGCCGGACCGGATCGTGGTCCAGTGCGTCTGGCCGATGCCGTCGCCCAGGGTACGGCTGTCGATCACGATGCCGCTGGCGTCCTGCTGGCCGGAGTAGACCCGGTACGGGTACTGGTTGTCCGTGATCACCCGGTACATCTGGGCAGTGGGCTGGTTCATCACGCTCGACCAGGTCTGGCCGCCGTTGAACGTCACGGAGGCGCCGCCGTCGTTCCCGTTGATCATGACGTCGCTGTCGGCGGGGTTGATCCACAGCGCGTGGTGATCGACGTGACTGTCCGGGATTCGGGTATAGGTCTGGCCGCCATCGATGGACCGCATGGCGCCGCTGTTCAACACCCAGACCTCGTCCGCGTCGTTGGGGTCAGCGATGATGTGCATGTAGTACCACGCCCGGGCCCACGTCCTGGGATCGTCGCTGACCTGACGGAAGGTCTCGCCTGCGTCGTCCGAGCGGTACACGCCACCCTGGCCGTCCTTCGCCTCGATGGCCATGTAGACGATCCGCGGACTGGCCGGTGAGATGGCGATGCCCATCTTGCCCTTGAGGTCGGGCAGTCCCTCCGTGATCTCCCGCCAGTTTTCGCCCCCGTCGGTGGTCTTGTAGACCCGGCTGCCCGGTCCGCCGCTCTTGACCACCCACGGCCAGCGCCGGAACTCCCACGACGTGGCCATCATGATGTTCGGGTTCGTGGCGTCGACCGTGAGGTCCACGATCCCCGCGTCCTCGTTCACGAACAGGATCTTGTGCCACGTCTGGCCGCCGTCTTCCGACCGGTAGATGCCCCGCTCCTCGTTGGGGCCCCACGGGTTGCCCTGCGCGGCCAGGAACACCCGGTCGGGATCCGTCGGGTGCACGATGATCCGGCTGATGTGGCGGGTGGCCTCCAGCCCCAGATGCGTCCACGTCTCTCCTGCGTCGGTGGACTTGTAGACGCCGTCTCCATGCGACGTCTTCACGCCCCGGACGGGAGACTCGCCGGTGCCCACGTAGACGACATTGGCATCCGACGGGGCGACGGCGATCGAACCGATTCCGGTCGTGTTGAAGTAGCCGTCCGAGATGTTGTGCCAGGTGGTGCCGGCGTCGGTGGTCTTCCAGACGCCGCCCCCCGTCGCGCCCATGTAGAACGTGTACGTCTGGCCTGGAATGCCCGTCACGGTGGTCACCCGTCCTCCGCGGGACGGGCCGATGCCACGGTACTCCATGGACTGGAAGAGTCCGGGGTCGACCTGGGCGTGGACCTGCGAAGGGGACACGAGGAGCGGGGGCGCGGCGGCCGCGAGAATCGCGAGCCAGGAGATGCGGAGCGTCGTCACGGGTGTCGCTCTCATTTCGTCGGGGAAGGGGACTGTGCGGCCCAGAACCCAACGGGCCTCTGGGGTCTAGAGGACCGCCGGGCCCGGGCCCAGCCGAGGAGACGGTAGGACCGGGCTCCGGGGCGGACAAGGGGAAAGCCTGAGTCTCGGTAGCGTTGCCCTGCGCGGGGTCCGAGAGTGCTGACCCGGCATCCGGACTTGCCCAGATCGATTCGCGCCTCGCGCCTCGGCCCTCGCTTGACGGGGGCATCCCGTGCGGCGACGTTGCCCATATCTGCCGACTGACCTCGGATGGAGGTTCCTCCCATGAGTCGGAAGAACCCCGCAGCACCCGCCTGGCACGCCGCGGTGACAGCCCGTCTGCTTCTCGGCAGCTTAGCCATCGGAGCACCCCTCGGCGCGCAAGACCGACCGGGTCCGCTGGTCATCGGCACGGACGTGGATTATCCACCGTTCACGGCGCAGAACCCGACCGGCGGATACGAGGGCTTCTCGTTCGATCTGGCATCGGAAATCGCCCAGCGGATCGGACGACCCGGCACAAAGCTCGTCATTCAGGACTTCGACGGCGTATTCGACGCGCTGCGTGCCAGAAACTTCGAGATGATCGTCACGCCCACGAACATCACGCCCGATCGGGCACGTAGAGTCCTCTTTTCCGAGGGCTACATGGACACGGGATTGGGCTTCCTCGTGTTCCAGGGGGACGAGCTGCGGGACGTGAGGGACCTGCGGGGCAAGATCCTGGCGGTGGAGGTCGGGACCGTGTCCGACACGTGGGCGACCGTCAACGAGGCCTGGCTGGGGTTTTCCGTGCAGCGGTACCAGGCGAATGGCGAAGCGGTGAGCGCCGTGATCAACCGGCGTGCATTCGCCAACCTGGCCGATCTGCCAGCGGTGACGCATACGGCCGACCAGCTGGGGATCGTTACCGTTGCCTACAATCTTCCGATCGCAGGCAAGTTCGGGCTCGCCTTCCACCCAGACGACGTCGAGCTCCGGAACGAAGTCGAGAACGCACTCGAGTGTATGAAGCTGGATGGCACGCTGGCGGCCCTCCAGGAGAAGTGGTTCAGGTTCCCCGCCGGGGAGGATACCGCCACCAACACCGTCTATATGGGCTATGGCCACCCGGGCTACGATGGGCACGACCCGGAGTCGCACGTACCGTCGTGTTCGTGAAGCGCTCCGCGTCGGGGCCGCCGCGAGCAGAGTAGCTCCCCACGACCTCTTCCACCCCCTCCCGACAGACGCCCGGGTCCGGCCGACCCAGCATTGAAAGGTGGCCGGGGTCATGAACGGGACCCCCTTGTCGCTCACGCTCGGGCGGGGCTGGCTCCCCCGTTCAGGCTCGCCGACGCGCGAGCCTCCACGGCACGTGCCCCCTGCTGTCGGGCGAGGCGGATTGCCTGACGGAAACGGTCCTCGGCTTCGGACTGGGCATCCTTCAGCGTGAGCAACTCCCCGTCGAGTCGCAGTAGCTCGGGCTCGCACCATCGCTCCCCTTTTTCCCGGGCGATGGCCAGCGCCTCGGATACGGTCGCGATGCCGGTCTCACTGTCACCGAGTCTTGCGTAGAGGCCTGCCGTCAGCCCCAGGTAGTAAGGGCGCCTGAGCTCTGCACCGGAGCGTCGGAGGTCGGAAAGCCCGTGCTGGATCGCGTCGATGCCTCGCTCGGGCTCGCCCTGGGCGCCAAGGGCCCAGCCTCGGAGGATCGAGACCCAGGCGCCGTAATACGAGATCCCGTACCGGTCGCACAGCGCCAACGCAGATTCCGCGCAGGACCTCGAGGCATCCGGATCGTCGCAGAACTGGTGAAGCATGGATTCGTACGCCAATGCCATGGACCGCTCGAACGGATCAGCGCGATCCTCGGCCAGCGACCGGGCACTTCGCATGCTCTCGAGTGCTCGATCGGCGTGGCCCAAGTGCCACAACACGTGGGCCCGGTAACAGTGGGTGAGGACGCCCAACGGAAAGCCCATCAAAGCGGGGGGGCGATCCTGGAAGTGGGGATTGGCGACCAGGTCTTCCAGGATGCGCTCGGCATCGGAGAGCTCTCCACAATGGAAATGGCTGAACGCCCGGTTGAACTGGCTCGCCACCCGGGCTTCGGGACGCCCGTCGTGCTCGGCGAGCTCCCACAGTGGCCCGGAGACCTCTACTGCCTTCCGTACATCGCCCCGAACCCCGTAGAAGGCGTGGAGGCCCCATACCGCCGTCACGAACTCCGGTGATCTTTTGCCGAGCTCGCAGCCCAGCGTCGACCCCCGGGCAAACGCCTCACCGGCTTCCTGGGCGGCCCAGCCCCTCGCTGCGACAGCCGAGACGCCCAATGCGACAACAAGCCTGAGCTCCCGCTCTTCTCTGGCGGTGCTCTCGGGCAGGTACTCCAGCAGCCGCAGGGCCCGAGTCAGCAGACCGATCGCTTCTTCGTCACCGTAGGTGCGGCGGGCTACTCCGGCGGCCCGCTCGTAGTACGCGATCGCATCCTCGAGCAGCCCCGCCAACTCGTAGTGCACGGCGAGCTGGCTGCTGAGCTCGTCGAGGCGCGGAGCGCTCGTCGCTTCCAGCGCTCGGGCGGCCCGGCGGTGCAGGAAGCGGCGTCGCGCCGGACCGATTTCCGCGTAGGCCACCTCGCGGAGCTTATCGTGGCTGAAGTCGTAGGTCCCCGTACCGTGTCCCTGCACGATCCGCCGCTGCCACAGCTCGTCCAACGCACCCGGTAGCTCGTGCTCGTCACACACGCCGGCCTCAGCCAACACGTCCATGGTGAACCGACGTCCGAGCGTCGCTGCGAGCGCGGCCAGCTCGCGCGCCGGTGCCGACAGCTGAGATAGGCGGAATTCGATGACGGCCTGGACCCTCGGCGGAAGCGATGCAGAGCTCCCGTATGCAAAGGCCCCCGGATGCGGCGCCGCCTCCAGCAACCCCGCTCTCACCGCCTCCACGACGAACAGGGGATTGCCTTCCGTCTCCTGGAAAACGCGATGGATCTGGTCGGCGCTGAGATCCCGTTCCGCTACGTGCCCGGCCAGCGCGGCCGTGTCCGTGTGGTCCAGTGACCCGAGCGCGACCTCAGTGAGCTGACTGCTCTCCTGAAGCGCCAACTTCAGGCGATTCCAGGGGTGCTCGCGGCCCACTTCCTCACTGCGAACGGTGCCCACGACCAGGAGGGCGGCGTCCGGAGCGAAGTGCATCAGGAAGCGGAGCCATTCCAGCGTCTCCGCGTCACACCACTGGAGGTCGTCGATCAGCAGGAAGAGGGGCTCAGGGGCCGCCAACACGCCTCTCGCCAGCGCCTCGAGGAACTGTCGCCGCTGCCAACTCTCGGTCAACGGCTTGGGAGGGGGGAGATCCGGGAGCTCGGCCTGCAGCTCCGGAAGGACGCGGGCCACCTCCGTGAGCCACACCGGCTCCAGATCGCGCAGCGTGGTGTTCATGACGCTAGAGCGGAGCCACTCCGCCACCGGTCCGTACGCCAACCGGGCCTCGCCGGCGTAGCACCGACAGCGGGCGTGGGGAATCCCCCTTCGGGCCGTACAGCCCAGCTGCTCCTCTGCCAGTCTCGTCTTGCCGATGCCCGGTACGCCCTGGATGGCGACCATTCCCGCCCGGCCATCAGCCGCCCTCTGCCAGGCGGCCTGCAACCGCTGCCATTCATGGGCCCGACCGACGAGGGGCGGTTCCGCGGAAGCGACGGGTGGACTCGACACGCCAGGGGAGGGCTGGATTCCCGTGCGCGTCGGGCGCTGGTCCGGAGCTCGGACACCGGGGTCGGCGGATTCGTCGGCCTGGACGTGCGCGGCGTCCTCGTGAGTACGCAGCTCGCGAGCCAGGCTCAAGACCAAGGGGGCGGGATCCGCGTCGTACTCCGTGCGCATGCGCTCGATGTGGCTGTCTGCTTCCCCGAGGGCCGCGCCGCGCTCACCCGCCGCGGCCAGCGACTCCATCAGGTGCAGGACGAGGCGTTCGCTGAGCGGCTCCCGGGCGACCAGCCTACGCCATGCGTCGGCGGCCCCTCGATGGTCGCCGCGTTCGCCGCGGACCTTGGCGATGTGCTCGAGCGCCTTCGTGTATCCACGAGCGAGGCGGTCGCGTTCTCGATCCATCCAATGCTCGAAGTCGGGCGCAACATTCGAGACGTGGAAGCCGCTCAGGAAATCACCGGCATAGAGGGCAACGGCATCCTCATGACGGCCCTCGGAGACCGCGCCCTCGAAGGCCTCCGCATCGAGCCAGAGCACGTCGTTCGCTAGCGTGATCTCATCGCGGCCCCGGTTGGTAACGCACTCTGGGCCCAGCGTCTTGCGCAGGCTGTGCAGCGTGTTCCGGAGGGCGTGCCGGCCTTGCGTCTGATCGAGGTCTGGCCACAGCAGCGGAAGCAGCGCGTCACGACGAAGGAAGCCGCTACGACGAGTCGCCGCCAGGTAGGCCAGAAGGGCCACGCGCTTGGGCCCTTGCAGGAGTGAGCTGGCTTCGGAGCGAGGTGGGCCTTCGAGCTCGAGTCGGCCCAGCGTCCAAAGGCGCAGCGGTTTGAGGTCAGACGTTGGACCGCCCTCCCTGGATGACGCGAATGGCCGGCGGACGATCCGCGGACGACCGTGGGACGACCATTCGCTACTCATCTCCAAGGTACGTGCTCACGCCCTTGCCACCAAACAAAGAGAGGAATCATGCGAGCTTTCAGACTTTTCGGGATGGTGCTGCTGATTGTCCTTGTCACGGCATGCGAGTCGCCGATCACCCAGGCCGAGGGCTTGACTGATGCGGATGCTGTGGCGCTGGCCATGGCAGACAACAGGGACCGCCAACCTCTCCTGCTGGAGTTCGAGGGAGGCGACTTCACCCCAGGAGCAACGACGCTAGGCTCGACCTTGGGGTGGGCTCAGCTAAAGCGTGACCACGACGATCTGAAGGCGGTCGTGCACGCGAACGGGCTGAAGCCAGGCGGAGTGTTCACCTTTTGGTGGGTCGCCGTCCAAGACGACGCCACCTTCCCCGACGACATCTTCGTCGCTTTGGGGGCGGGGGCGGTTATCGGTCAAAACGGGAAGGCGACCGTGCACATGACGGCTGCGAAGGGTGACCCGAGCATCGTCGGACTGCCGGCCCTCGGCGGCGCTCTCTTCGGCGATCTGCGAGATCCCGAAGGCGCACTGGTACGGGTCGAGGCGGCATATCACGGCCAGGTCGAGGACGCCGGAAGCGATCTCGACCAATGGTTGAGCGACTTCTGGACAGGGAGCGCTTGTCCAACCGACGGTGTCAACGCGGCCGGTCAGCCGCACTGCCCGGTCTACTTCGCCGCAACTCACCCAGCACCAACTGGCGGTTGATTCGACGAACCAGCGTCCGGAGGCCGCGCAGTGAGCGCGGCCTCCGGACGGCAAGCCTGGCTCCGGCCCGGCGATCAGCCGGGAGTCCGACCTCAACCGCGGGGCTCCGCCGTGTAGGTCTCCCCCGTCATCAGACCACCGCGACTGTCGAACGCCGTTCTCGAGTCGGCCGGTGCGTCCGCTCACTCCTCCCGGAGCGCCCTCTGGGGATCGGTGTGGGTGGCCCGGGTCGCGGGAATCCAGGCGGCCAGGGCACCGGCGCCCGCCATGAGGCCCACGACCACCAGGTAGGTGACAGGGTCGACCGGTTTCACGCCGAAGAGGAAGGCGTCCAGAGTGCGGCCGGCCAGGAGCGCAGCGCCGAGGCCCAGGACCAGACCTCCGGCGATGAGGCGCATGCCTTGCCGCACGACCATGGCCCGGACCCGGGGCCGCTCGGCTCCCAGGGCCATGCGCACGGCGATCTCACGCCTGCGCCGACCCACGGCGAAGGCCAGCACCCCGTAGAGTCCCACCACGGCGAGGATCACCGCCAACCCGCTGAACGTGGCGAGCAGGAGAAAGCCGAAGCGGGCTTGGGCCGTCTGGCCCCGCAGATCGTCGGCCAGGGGACCGTTGCTCCTCACCGCCAGGAGCGGGTCGTATTCAGCCACGATCTGCCGCACGACGCGATCCAGGCCTGACGCCTCGCCAGCCCGAGGCCGGAGCACGATGCCGAGGGCGCGGTTGGGGTACCGCTCCCAGGGCACGTAGACGTCCGGGTCGTCAAACCCGCCCCGGATGTCGGTGGTCAGGTCCCGGTACCGGACATCGGCGGCCACGCCGACGACGGTGTGTCCGTCGCCCTCGCGACTCCCCAGGAAGATGGTCCCACCGACGGGGTCTTCACCGGGGAAGAAGCGGGCGGCGAGTGCCTCGCTGATGACGGCGACCTCGAGCTCCTCGTTGCTGTCCGTGGCGTCGATGGGCCGGCCTCGAACCATGGGCGTCCCCATGGTGGCGAACCACTCCGGCCCCACGCGGTGGACGTAGAAGCGGATTCGGTCCTCATCCTGGGTGGCGTCAGCGAGCCAGAGGTAGGTGGCGGAGTAGCCGCTTCGGAGGGGGATGTCCGACATCAGCGTTGCCGCGGCCACCTCGGGTCGCGCCTCGAGTCGAGCGACCAGCTCGTCCACCGCCGGCCGAAGCTCCTCGCGGTCGTAGCGCTCCTGCGGCAGGAAGAGCTGGAAGCCGTATAGGGCCTCGTGGTCGTAGCCAGGGTCGACGCCGAGCTGGGCGCTCAAGCTCCGGGTCATGAGGCCGGCCCCTACCAGGAGGAGCAGGGCGAGGGCCACCTCGCTGATCACGAACGCTCCCTGGAGGCGGGAGGTTCCAGCACGATTGCTCTGGCCCTGGGACCGCAGCGATCCCGCTACGCGTCCCCTCGCGGCCAGGATACCGGGCGCCAGACCCGCGCCCACGCCCAACAGGGTCATGACCAGTGTCACGAACAGGAACACGGGGACATCGGGCCGGACCTGCACGTACGCCGGGAGCAGCGCCGCCGGCATCGCGGCGGTCAGCGCGCGGGCGCCCCAGGTCCCGAGCAGCAGACCCACGGCGGCACCGGCGGCCGCAAGGACCAGGCCCTCGGTGACGAACTGGGCCAGGAGCCGCCGCCGGCTGGCCCCGAGGGCCCGCCGAACCACCACCTCCGCCTCACGGGCGGTCGCCCGCACCAGGAGCAGGTTGACGATGTTGGCGCCGGCCACCAGTAGAAGGAGCCCTGCGGCGCCGAGGATGACCAGCATGAGGGTCCGCGTGCTGCCCAGGTAGACGTTCCGGGCAGGGGTCACCAGCGCGATCCGGTCCTCGTGCTCGTCCGGGTACGCTTCTTCCAGGCGGGCTGCGACCTGGTCCATGTCGGCCTGGGCGTCTCCGACGCTGACGCCGGGGGCGAGGCGGGCCACGACGCCCAGGAACCGGTCGCCCCGGGACGCCAGCGTCTCCTCGCCCAGCGTCGCCAGGGGCACGAAGAGGTCGGCGTCGAGGGTGGTTCCCTGGAAGCCCTGCGGAAGGACGCCCACCACGGTCCACGGCTGGCTCCCGAGCTCGACCGTGCGGCCGATCACTGCGGGATCGCCTCCGTACCGCCGCGCCCAGAGGTCATGGCTGAGGATCGTCACGAAGTGCGTCCCGGGCACCCGGTACTCCTCCGCGGTGAACGTCCGCCCGAGGGCGGGCTCGATGCGAAACAGCCCGAAGTAGCCTTCGTCCACACGCTCGCCGGGTACGACCTCGGCGGGCCCGTCGCTGGTGAGCGTGAAGGTCGTTCCGCCGGCCACCGAGACTTCGGCGAAGCTCCGGCTCATCTCCTCCCAATCCCGGGCCTCCGGGGGCGAAGCACCGCGGATGGCAGGGCCTTCCGGCGCATCGTAGGCGCCTTGGAGGAAGACGATCTCCTCGCCGTCTTCGAAGGGAAGCGCCCGTAGGAGAGAGGCGTTGACCACGCTGAAGATCGCCGTAACGGCTCCGATGCCGAGGCCCAGCGTCAGGACCGCCACCGTGGCGAAGCCAGGTGAGCGGAGCAGTCCCCGAATGGCGTAGCGTACGTTCCCCGAGAATCCGTCGGCCATCGTCTTCATCCCTTCCTCCCAGCTTCGTCCTCGATCGATGCGCCGCACCCGTGCGACGACCTCGTCCACGTTGCCGAAGGCCTGACGGGCCTGTCGTCGAGCCTCCTTCGGATCGATTCCCTGGGCCTCCAGCTCCCGGGCCCGCTCCTCGAGGTAGAACGCGATCTCCTCCCTGACCTCCTCGTCCACTTCTCGGGAGTCGACGTCCCAGAGCCTCTTCACGGGCTCAACCCCCGCTTCGCCCCAGCACGGCCTGGACCGCCCCGGTGAAGGCTGCCCACCGTTCCGACTCGTCTTCCAGGCGTCGGGCTCCTTCGGCCGTCAGTCCGTAGAACTTGGCCCGCCGGCCCGTCGTGGTCTTCCGCCATTCGGATTCCAGCCAGCCCTTCTTGCGGAGGCGGTGAAGGGCGGGGTAGAGCGCACCCTCCTCGAGGTCCAGGACACCGCTCGTGGTCTCCCGGATCTGCTTGCCGATGGCATAGCCGTGGAGCGGCGTCTCCTGGACAGTCCTGAGGATCAGGAGCTCCAGGGTTCCGGTGAAGAGGTCGCTTCCGCCCATGATGCCTCCTGTGGTATACCTAGCTGGTTTAGGTAATATGAGCCGTGATGCCTAAATCGGCAAGGGGTGGGTCGGGACCCTGATCCACTAACCCTGAGTCGGGATTCTGACGACACCTGGGACAGCAGTCGGACCTAGCTCACGGAGGACCCGCCCCATGCCCAGAGTACGAACGATCGCATACCTCCTGGCGCTCTCGACGGTTACTGCGTGCGGAGATGACGGGACCGGCCCGCAGGTCGACCCCCCCTCCGTTCAGTCCATCGAGCCCGTCACCGGTACGGTAGGTACCGAGGTCAGGATCGAGGGGTCGGGCTTCACCCCGCAGGTGACCGTTCGCTTCGGCGACTACGAGTCACCTCGGGTGCTGCAGCAGGGCGGGGTACTGTTCGCAATGGCGCCGTCCGGTCTCGCCGCCGGCCAGACCTACCCGGTCGAGGTGCTGAACGAGGGGGTGAGCCCGGACACGGCCGGACTCACGTTCACGGCCGTGCCGCCGACGGTCCGAAGCGTCAACGGCGCTACCCGGCCCGAGGGACTCCGGGGCATGACGCTGATCCTCGAGGGGGGCGCGTTCAGCGACAGCCTGGGCTTGAGCCAGGCCAAGGTCTACTTCGAGGGAGTCGGCGGTGCGCCCATTGCCGCGCCCGTGGCGGACACCGTGCGAGACTGGACCGACCGCTTCGTGGTCACGGAGGTGCCGCAGGAGATTCCCGATACGACCAGGGTCTGGCTCGAGACACCGACGGGGGTCAGCAACGCCGTCGAGTTCCGGGTGATCCAGAGCGGACTCTTCAGTCCAAGCAACATCAACTGGACCCAGACCACTGCTCTGCCCGAGGCTCTGCACGCACTGGATGCAGCGTTCGTAGCCGTCGAGGACGGCGCGAGCCCCGCCAACTACGTCTACGTTGCCGGCGGCATGGACTCGGATGGCGCCCCCGTCGCCTCGGTTTTGAGAGCCGAGGTGGAGCAGTCCGGAGCCCTGGCCGGAGGGTGGGGGAGCCAGGCCGAGCTCCCCGAAGCGCGGGCACACCATCGCCTGGTGGCTGCCACCCCCCTGAATGCGCCGGTGGACACGGCCACGACCGGTGGGTTCCTGTATCTGCTGGGCGGGCTCGACGCGGATGGCGCAGCGTCGGCCACGGTATGGATGAGTGAGCTGGGGCTCGACGGTTCCGCGTCGGCATGGGAGAGCGTGACGCCGCTGCCGGCGCCGATGTACTCGACCAGTGCCACCGTGTTCGGCGGGTACCTCTGGCTGGTGGGCGGTGCCAACGCTTCGGGCCAGGCGTTGGGCGCTGCCTACCGGGCGCAGATCCAGGAAGACGGCACCCTGGGTGAATGGTCCCAGACGGCTTCACTGCCCCAGGGCGCCGCCTCGGCGCCGCTGGTTTCGTTCGGGCCGTTCCTCTACACGGTCGGCGGGGACACGGGTACGCTCGATCCCATGACCGCCACGCGGTCGGGGACGGAGACGTCGGAGGTGCTCATGGCCCGGATCGACCTCCGGACCCGGGACCTGGACTCGACGGGATGGACGGCCACCGAGTCCATGGGGAAGGCCCGGAGCAAGCACGACGCCGTGTTCGCGGGCGGCGCCCTCTTCGTCACCTCGGGCGTCTACAACGGGCAGCCGGGATCCAGCGAGAACACCTTCGCCTCCATCAACGCAGACGGAACGCTGAAGTCGTGGCAGGGCGCCACGGGCTCTGAGACCATCGACGTCGAGATCGGCCGGTCTTTGTACAATCAGGCGCTGGTCGCCTTCGTCGACCGGTCGGGCGTGGGACACGTCCTGGTGCTGGGTGGGGCCGATCGGGATCAGGCCGGGTTGCCGTCGGGGGCGGTGCTTTGGTATTAGCTGTCACATGATCCGGCGATACCAGGAACGCGACGTCGACCAGGTCCTGGAGGCATGGGAGTCGGCGTCCAGACTGGCCCACCACTTCCTGGACGAGGGCTTCTTCCACGTCGAGCGTGAGAGAATCAGGAACACCTACCTTCCTTCGGCCGAAACATGGGTGTGGGAAGAGGACGGCCGAGTGATCGGGTTCGTCTCACTGCTGGGCCACGAGGTCGGAGGGTTGTTCGTCGATGCGGGAGCGCAGCGCCGCGGCGTGGGCCGTGCCTTGATGGATCACGCACGCAACTTGCGGGGCACGCTCGAGCTGGACGTCTTCGAGCGCAACGCGATCGGCACGGCCTTCTACGCCCACTACGGGTTCGAGGTGGTAGGGAAGCACGTCGACGAGGAGACCGGCGAGACTACCGCGCGATTGCGTCTCGAATCAGCCGTCGAATAGCGTCGGCATCGCTGAGCCCTCGAGGGCGAGGCCCATCTTCTCTTCGCCCCCACCCACCGGCCTCGGCCGTGCATCTTCGTAACGTGTCTCCTTGCCCGACGCTCTGTCTTGGTAACAGGTTAGGGCACGGCGCGCGATCGCTGCACTTCCGCACGGCCCGTGTGCTCGGTTCCTCTACCCGTCCAGGGAGGTTTCCGTGAGACTCACGACGTTGCTCCACCGCCTCGCTCTCCTGCTTTCTGGGGTGGCACTGATCAGCTCCTGTGCCGACGCGCCCCCTGCGGACGATCCTCCCGGCGATACTCCTCCCGCGGATGCCCAAGCCGCTTCGGTCGTCCAGGGGTCATGTGGAGACGTGTACGGGGCCGACGTTTGCACGTGGGCCAAGGTCGACGGTGACCGGATCGTAGAGTTCGGCGCCACAGTCCCAATGGCGGCCATCGAAAACGCTCCTCTGGACCTGGAGATGGCATGGCCACCGGTGTTGACAGCCGCCCTCGTGATGCCCGACGTGGTCCGGGAGCGCATGGGCGTCCACCACCTGAAGCTGTACTGGGAAGCCCACGGCCATCCGCCCGGCCCGTACCTGGTACCCCACTTCGACTTCCACTTCTACACCATCTCCCAGGCCGAGACGGACGCCATCGACTGTGCATCGCTGAACAAACCGGCTGAGTTGCCTGCCGGCTACGACCTGCCGGACGTGGAGATCCCGGAGGTGGGCACCCTGATCGGACTGTGCGTTCCTCAGATGGGCATGCATGCGCTTCTCAAGGCTGAGCTGGAGAGTGACGAGCCGTTCGAAGGCACGATGGTAGTGGGGTATTACGAAGAGGAGCCGATCTTCTTCGAGCCCATGATCACTCAGGAACTACTTCTTCAGCGGCAGACCTTCCCGCTGGACTTCCCGGCCTATTCTGGGAGCGGACCAGGAGTCGTGCTGCCGACCCGCTTCGAGGCGGTGTATGACGAATCGGCCTCGGCGTACGAGTTCGTCTTCTCGGGATTCCCGTCAGCCTAGGCGTCCTCGAGGGACGACGAGAGAAGGGAGAGGGGCCGCGCCGGTCGGGGGGTGCCGCAACCATGCCCACGCCCCGCCGGTCCGGCTCCCTCTCGTCCTCGATCGGGGAGATTCTCGGCGTCGTCTTGGCGTGCGAGCCACCGACGGGACCGCCCGCTCTAGCGCGGCTCGGAAAGCCCGTGATGATGGCGGTATTCCAGCTTGGAAGCGGCCGCCTCGTCGACGATGATGTGCGCGTGTGGGTGTAGTTGTACGATCGTTGCAGGCACCATTGCGGTGACTGGGCCCTCGAGGGTGGCCCTGATCGCTTCGGCCTTGCCCGCGCCATTCGCCAGAAGCAACAGCTTCCGCGCGCCCATGATCGTCCCGATCCCCATCGTGATGGCGAATCTCGGAACGTGGCTCGGATCGTCGAAGAAGCGGGCGTTGTCGTGGATGGTCTTCTCGGTGAGCTGCTTGACGCGCGTTCTCGATCCGAGTGAAGAGCCGGGCTCGTTGAAGGCCAGATGACCGTTGGCGCCGATGCCCAGGATCTGGAGGTCGAGCCCTCCGGCTCGCGCGATCTGCCTCTCGTACCAGACGCAGAACGCGTCCAGATCGTCGACCGTCCCCTGCGGGATGTGGACCCGACTCGGTTCGACATTGATGTGGTCGAACAAGTTCGCCCACATGAAGGTGTAGTAGCTCTGCTCGTGATCCGGCGGTAGGCCGACGTATTCGTCGAGGTTGAACGTCGTGACCGTCGAGAAGTCCAACCCCTGATCCCGGTGCATCTCGATCAGCCGGCGGTAGACGCCGAGCGGCGTGCTGCCCGTGGCGAGCCCGATCACGCTGTCCGGCTTCTCGCGAAGCTGCGCCGCGACGATGTCCGCTCCGCGCCGGCTCATGGCGGCTTCGTCCAGGACGACCTCGACGAGCACTGTGGGCCGCCGCCGTGGCGCTAGAGGATCTGTCCGCGGAGGACGACGGGGGCCCGTCCGAATCGCTTTGCGCCTTGCGAACGGGTCGCGCGGAAGAGGGCCGAGCGGGACACGTCGAGCGTTGTAATCAGGCGGCGGAGAACGGGCGGCCCAGACTGAAGTCGAGCCGCCCGGACCCTGCGCACGATCAGTGCTTGGTGATCGTAAGGAACACGTCGCCTTCGCTGACCTCCGGCGCGCTCGCCGTCAGATCGGGGAGGTTGTCCCGGACCCATTGGGCGGCGAGGCCCGTGGACCTCTGTGTACCCGTGCTATCGTCGCAGACGGTGATGGTGGTAAGCGCGTCGCCGTCGCGCACCGCGTAGTACGCGTTGAACCCTGGCACCTCGGCGATGAGCTCCTTCACCTCGCCCTGTCTCTGCGACATCTGGTCGATCAGGCTCGAGACTCCCGTGTAGCGCCGTACAACCGCATGCATTGGACACCTCCTGTCAGGTCACACTGAGGCGGGCCGGACAGGCACGATAGGTGGGGCGCGACGGTCCAGCAAGCGTGGGCCAGGGCACCGCAACGGCGGCTGCCCCAGGCGGCACAACGACCGCTCACGGTACGTCTGATTGGAGGCAGAGAGAGCGTAGTAGGCGTCTTGCTAAGGGCTTGTCCAATCCACCCGGATCGACCGGGTCACCCGGCCAACATGAGGTTGACGCCGCATGCATTAGGCCTCCCGCCGACCCGATTCTCGAGACCGGTTGAGCGAGGCCGGGAAGCCTGAGGGTCGATCAGGACTCGCCGCCACCGGAGCAAGAGTCGGGCCTTACCCAGACTCCCCACCGAGGAGCCCTTCGAGGCGCGGATTGTCTCGGAGCGGATCGAACCGTGGATCCATCCGCACCCAGTGCCTCGTGACGCTCTGGAAGTACTCCATCTCCAAGAGGGCCTCCAGGTGGTCGATCGCCTCGTCCACGTCACCCAGGATGATGTGGACGTGCATCAGGCTCTCCCGGTACGTGGGCCCGAACCACCGATCGGGCAAGCCGATCTCCACCGCCTGTCGGGCCTCGCTCAGTGCTTCCTCGCGATGGCCCAGGACCGCCATGGCCCGGGCGCGGTCTCGGTGCCGCACTTCCGGCAGCATCTCACCTTCGTGCTCGTCGAGGAGCGCGAGGGCAATCCCGGCTTGAGCGCGGGCGGACTCGAGGTCACCCATGGCCCGATACGCGAGCAGCGACCAGAGCGCTTTGGGGCGAGGGCCGGTCTGCTGGTAGATGAGCTCTTCTTCGACGCGGTCCAGCGCAGCGACGGCAGCTTCATACTCACGCAACCAGAAGTGCTCGAAGAAACCGGGGAGTCCCGCGAGGGACTCCATGAACGGGTAGGCCGCGTGGAGCTCGTCGCGTCGGGTGCGGAAGTCGGCCGTGTCGCCCGTGGCGATGAAGGACTCCCACCACCGCTGGATGTCCGCTCCGGGGCCCTCCTCAACCAGCTCACGGCGCCGCTCACCCACGCGCTGGGCATCTGCGAACCGTCGCATCCCGAGGTATGTCGCAGCGAGCTCAGATAGGAGGGCCGGAGATGAGGGGTCGCGTTCGATCCGCTCCCGCAGGGTCTCGATGGCCTCATCCAGGCGTCCGAGTCGTCGCTGGGCTGCGAAGAGCCACACCAGGCTGCGATCTTCGCCGGGGGCGATCTCCCGGACCCTCTGCACCCGCTCGATCACCGCTTCGTAGTCGCGCTCCACCCAGAGATAGCGAGTGGCCTGGGCCAGCAAGGTCTCGGCACCGTCCGGATCGAGCTCGGCGGCGCGCTCGATCGCCTCGATTCCCAGGCGAATGCTCTCGGCGTGGTCCGCGAGGCTCCACCAGTAGCCACGCAGGTAGGTAGTTCCCAATAGGGCGAACGCCTCTGCGAAGGCCGGATCGACCTCGGTTGCCCTCCTGAGGTTGTCGACGGCGCTGCGCCATCGTTCGGCGCGATCCCCACCTCCCGACCCCAGCGGCCCGCCGGCCTTGCCCCTCAGGTACAGGTCGTACGCCTCGACGCTCTCCGTGGGACGCGCGGCGATCCGGGCGCTTTCCTCGGGGAGCAGGCGCACCCTGAGCTCCGACGCGATCCGCCGCGCGATGTCCTCCTCGATGGCGTGGAGGTCTTCCATGGGACGGTCGTAGCTCTCGGCCCAGAGCGGCGTGTCGGTCGCCGCATCGACGAGCTGGACCCGCATGCGCACCCGGTCCCCCCGGGGCTCGACGGTACCCGCGAGGACGTACGGGGACTGGAGCTCGGCGGCGATCGTGGGCAGGTCCTTCTCGGTATCCCGGTACCTGAGCATCGTGGTCCGGGAGGGCACCCGGAGTCCCCCGATCTTGTAGAGTTGGGTCAGGAGCTCGTCGTGGAGGCCGAGCGCGAGGTACGTATCTGCCGGGTTGGGGCTCAGGTTGGCCCACGGCAGGACCGCGACGGCGGCCGTTGCGCCCGTGCCCGCATCCGCGCCAGGCCCCGCTCCCGGCCGCAGCATCCGCCAGCCGCCGATGGCCAGGGCGCCCACCAGCACCAGGGCGAACGCCGCGGCCACCGCGCCTTCCGCTCACTCAACGGCTCGGTCCGGCGGACCCCCTCGGGCGTGAGGTCGAAGAACCATGCGGCAGTGATGGCTATGGGGAAGCCCAGGAGGACGACGATGCCGAGCCCTCGGTAGACGCCCTCGGGTAGCAGCAGGACCGGCGCCAGCAGCGAGACGGCCTCAAGGAATACGAAGCCGGCGCCGGCGTAGATGGCGGCGACCCGGAAGACCCGGCGCCGCTTCAGCTCTTGAAGAAGCCGGTGGAGGGTGGCGCCTAGGCGGGACATCTACAGCTCGCCGGAATCACCTGGACGTCGCCTCCAGCTCGGCCACCCTGGCCCGGATGCGGTCGGCCTCGGGTTGCAGGTGGGGATCCGGCCGCTTCCTGAGCAGCAGGTACCAACGGTAGAGGGGGAGCGCCTCCTCGACCTCGCCGGCGGCGTCATGGAGGCGCGCGGCCTCGTGCACCATGGTGGAGAAGAAGTTCGGCCACGTGTAGAAGCCGCTTGGGCGGAACGCGACGCGGGCTGCGCCCCGCAGGTCGCCCCTGGCTTCGAGGATCCGGGCGAGCTCCAGGTTCACGGCTTCTCCGAACCCGAAGACCCCCTGGCCCGCAGCACGCGCGAGCTCCGCCACCAGCGAGTCCTCGTCCTCGGTGTGGCGCGCGTGGGCCAGCATGGTCTCCAGGGCGAGAGGGCAGAGCTCCCACTGGGTCCGCGGATCCGAGTCGAGTGCCTCCTCTCTCAGCCGGCGGATCGCCCACTCGACTCGGCTGGTGTCCCCGTGCCGTATCTCCCAGATCTGCCAGAGGCACACGACGATCCAGTCCCTCAGTCCGATCGGCGCCGAGGGGTCTCGGAACTCCTCTCTCAGCCTGGCCACCCAGGCCGCTCCCTCCTCCTCCGCTCCATCCCAGTACAGGGGGTCCATCAGCCAGCCGAGGGCGGGTAAGCTGGCGAGCTCGACCCTTCTGCGCTGTTCCGCTTCCGCCTCCGCGGTGCGGCCCAGCGAACGGAACGCGCGGTATCGCATGCCTGCCGCCATGCTCCGCTCTTGGGGCGTCACGGCCGACGTCCACAGGGCGTCCAGCCAATGGTCCATGTCCGCGTCGTCGATGTCGGCGGGGATCCCCCACCCGCCGACCGTCATCGAGAAGACGTCGTTGAAGGGGAGCGTGTCGAGCGAAGCTCGAAACCACGCTTGCTGCGTCGTGTCACCGAACTCGTACGCCATCAGACTCCGGAAGAACGCGTTGGACCCGGGGTCCTCACGATTTCCGAGACCCTCCGACGCGCCTGCCAGGAACCCCGCGGTATCGACACGCAGACCCTGGATCAGGGTGAGGTAGCCGTCGAACATGCTGTTGCCCGGATCCAGGGACAGCCCTCTCCGAAAGGCGGCCTCCGCCCGCTCGAGGTGGTCGGTGTCGGCGACCATCGTCGACGAGTGGATGAGGCGCTGACCCAGCCAGTACCAGGTATCGGGCTTGTCCGGGTACGCCTCCGTCAGGCTTGCAGCAGCCGCGACCTGTTCGGTGACGACCCAGGCCCTGTGCTGCAGCAGAAAGTCGGCGAGCGCGCGGTCGTCCGGGGGCAGTCGGTCTTTGTAGGCCCTCAGGAGGCGGCTCATGCGATTCTCGATCTCGGCCTTGCCTGCGTACCAGCCGACATCCGCCGCGATCCGCCCCCCGAGGGAGGCCAGCGCGAACGTGCTGTCGATGTCGAGGGCACGCACGAAGTGCGCGCGGGCTTCACTCAAAACCGTACGCCGATACTGCCGCCTCCCCCGCAGGTACGCCCTCACGGCCTCCACGGGCACGTCCTCGAGGTAGTCCATGCGGGCCTGCTGCTCTCCAGCCTCCAGACCCATGATCTGGCTCGCGACCTGCGTCGCCACCGACCACGGGCGGGCCGCGGGGCCCTCGGCCGTCACGTCGCCGATGGCGGCTCCGTCCGATGTGCTGAGGAGTCGGGCGGTGACCGCGAACTCGTTCTCGGCACCCACCACGGACCCCAGCACCACCCGGCCGGCGCCCAGGCGGCGAGCGAGCCCGACCGCTTCCGCCTCCCCGAGGTCTTGATCTTCGGACGTCACCTGCGCCCGCCACGCCGCCAAGGTCGTGCTCGCGTCCACCATGCGCGGCGCGTCCGAGAGCAGGGGCGAGAGCAGATCGAGCATGCCCTCACGCAAGGTCTGCAGATCGGGGTCGGCGGACGCGACGCGGAACGGGAGCAGCACGACCCGGCCCGGGTCGATTGCGACCGCTTCCGCGCCAGCGTCGGGTCCGCCCAAGGGTCCCCCGGTGTCGCCGCGCCCGAGGAGGGCGACCGCGATCCCACCCGTCGCCAGCAGCCCTCCGATCATGAGCGCCTCGGGCCAACTCACCCGCTGGCGGCCCTGCTCGCCGTGGTACCACGCCAGGATGAGGGTGATGGGGAAGCCGATCACGAGGAAGAGAAGGATCGCCTGCTGGACCGTGGGCGTCAGGCCCAGGGCGCTCTCCAGCGCGTCCATGAGCTGGACCACGACGAAGGCGCCGGCCAGGTAGGCCAGCGCCCACTGGACGAGCTTCCGCTCCTTCAGGCGGTCGAAGAGCGATTTCATGGCATGGCGCTACCCGGCGGGTGCGGTGGCGTTGCGTCCTGCCTGTAGGCGCTCAGGGTGACGGGAGGTATCGAACTCCCGGGGAGCGCCACGAACCGCCGAGCGCCCGCGCCGCGCCCGGACGCCTCCAGCCTCCCTCATCCGCAGCTCCCGTTCAGGTAGCAATTGGCGTCGATCTCGGAGGTGGGGATGGGGAACAGCGTTCCCGGCAGCTGAGCCGCCACCGAGCCCGGATCCCAGGTGTCCGACTGGATCCCGAACCGGTACATGTCGGCCAGCCGGCGACCCATGAGGAAGAGCTGGCTCTGGCGCTCGTAGATCAGCAGATGTCTCGCGGTGACGCCCGAATCGGGAGTCCACGGCGTCAGCCCCTCGAGCGAGCGCACCAGGT
Organism: Gemmatimonadota bacterium; assembly: GCA_039589315.1. Classification (GTDB taxonomy): domain Bacteria; phylum Gemmatimonadota; class Gemmatimonadetes; order Longimicrobiales; family Gaopeijiaceae; genus JBDHHQ01. The sequence continues at coordinate 7,504 of JBDHHQ010000071.1, read as the reverse complement.
TCACGTGCTCGGCGAACGTGTCCAGGTCGCCCTCGGCCAGCGCGTGCTCGGCAACGATCAGGTGCATCTCCCGCGCGCTGAAGACGGTGAGGTTGGGGCTGTCGCATGGCACGGCGGCCGGGAGTTCTTCGAGGAGGAGACGTTCCAGCCAGGGGTCGGGCACGCCGTCGATGGGATCCATCAGCACGATGGCCTCAGCCAATCCGTTCATGTCCAGGACCGCATAGCGTTCGCCGATGCGCATCTCCGCGGGGCAGTTGAAGCTCTGGGCCGTGAGCGAGACAATGACCTCGAAGGCAAAACGGAACTGGTACCGCCAATCGCTTCCGTCCATCGCCAGGGCGGCCAGCGCGTCGGCGGCGGCGGGTCCGCCGTCCGCGATGAGTCCCCCTCCGGATGTGTCCGCCGGCGCCGGCCGAATGCGACGCCAAACCTGTGCCGCGTGCCGAGCGCGGGCCCGGGCGGCGAACAGGTTGCGACCGAGCTCGCCGTCGGTTTGAATGGCCAACCCCGAGGTCGCGTGCTCGACTGCCTTGTCGTAGAGGGACCCCATGTTCTCGGGTCCGAGAGCCGGGCCGGGCTCCGTCCGGTCCGACGGCGCGTAGTCCTCCATGCCGTCCGCAATGGTGGCGTACGCGATGGCCCCATACAGGTAGGCGAGCGCCAGCCCGGTACGCTGCTCACCCAGCCCGCTCGCCGCGTCGAGGCTATCCAGCACGTGAATCGCTTCGTCCGCCATCCACTGGGCGGCTGCTGCCCCGCGGAACCTATTGAGGGCGGAGTTGCCGGGGTCGTCCAGATCACCCCGGTCGAGCTGGCCCCACCAGGCGAAGCGGCCGCGCCAGCGGAGCTCGTCCGACGTCGGGGAGAGGAGAGAGAGCATGTTGTCCCATCCCCGTTGCACCTTGCGGAGCGATCCGTTGACCCAGAGGTCGGCGGCGTCGGCGTTCCGGATGTCCTCGTCATTGATGCTGCCCGGATTCTCCACGTCCAGCAGCCCTTCGCATCCCAGCGCCGCGGCCGTGGCGATCAGCACGAGGAGGAAGCTCTTCGCGGATCGTGTCGCGATCATGGCGACGATCTCCTTTCCCGCGCCTCAGAACCCGAAGCGAACGTTGAAGGTGAAGCGGCGCTGGAGCGGCAGCCCGAACGCGTCCACGGCGTCGATGAAGTTGCACCAGAGGTTTGCCTCGCCGCCCCCGCCGCACCGGCTGACGGCGTTGACCTCGGGATCCGTGCCGCTGTAGCCGGTCCAGATGACCAGGTTCCGACCCGTCGCACCAAGGGTCACGTCGTCGAGGCCGATGGCCTGGCTCCAGGCCGCGGGTAACCGGTAGGCGACGCTCAGCTCACGCCACCGGACGAAGTCGCCCGCTTCCACCAGGTTCATGCCGCTGTAGGGAGAAATGGACCTGTACTCCGTCGCCCACCTCGTGGCGGCGTCCAGGCGCGCGTCGGCGTCCGTTCGGGTGGACGGATCCAGAAGCGTGGCCTCCACGGCCGCGGACGCCCGCGTGTTCCTGAACATGGAGTTCCGGAACGCGTCGGTGAGGTTGCTCACCGCGTAGTTGCCGGCCCGATACTCGAACAGAGTATTGATGGTCAGGCGACCCCAGAGCGTCAGCGTGCCGCCGAGGCTTCCCTGCCAGTCGGGGGTCGTCTTGCCCAGGTAGTGGTCCAGCGGGTCTCCGTCGCCGTCCTCGTCGTCCATGAGCGGCGCCATGCCCGGATGGCTCAGGGAGACACCGTCCATGGAGGTCAGGAAGGCCTGGAACTCCGAGACGGAATCCGGCACGCCGTCTCCGTTCGAGTCGTAGGGAACGGAGGTGCCCGGCGTGTAGCAGACTCGCTCGATCCCGGGCCCGCAGACGGGTAGGAGACGGGCGCCGAACAGCGATCCCGGCGCGTACCCCTCGGCCAGGGCGTTCCGATACCGTTGGTAGCCGCCGGATATCCTCGTGAGGGGCGCCCCGCCCATGCTGGTGATGACCTCCGACAGGTAGGCGCCGTTCGCGAACAGGCTCAGCGTCGCGTCGGAGACGTCCACCGCCAGCACCGTCAGCTGAAGCTCCCAGCCGTGGGCGTCCACCTGGCCGATGTTGTCGAGCTGACTGTTGAGAAAGCCGCCCGCGGCCGGGAAGGGCCGGAGGACCAGGGCATCCAGGGTCGTCCGGTCCCAGTAGGTCACGTCGAGCCCGAGTCGCCCGCCCAGCGTCTCGGCTTCTGCGCCCAGCTCGATCTCGGTCGCCCGTTCGGGCTTCAGGTTGGCGTTGCCGATGTTCTCCGGGTCGACACCCGCGCCGTCGGGGGTCCGGACCGGCGCGTACGTCGTGAGCTTGTCGAACGCGCCGGGCTGGAGGCCCGACTGACCGTAGGCGGCCCGCAGCCGAAAAGTGGGCAGCCACGACACGCTCCAGGCGGGAAGCTCGCTCACGATGGCGGACAAGCTGGCCTTGGGGTAGAAGGCGCTGCCGGCCTCGCTGCCGAAGGCGCTGGTCTTGTCGAACCGAGCGCCCAGGGTCGCGAAGATCCAGTCCCGGTAGCCGACCTGCTCCTGCAGGTACGTTCCCAGGCTCACCTTGGAGCTGAAATCGTCGGCGCCGCTCGTGAACTGACCTGCCTGGATCACTTCGATCCCCGGGCCAGGGAACACGCCACCCCAGATTGGCCCCGTGAACCACGTGTCGGACGTGAACGTCTGCAGCCCCGCGACGAAGTCGGAGCTGAAGTCGGAGCCGGGGCGGGCGCTCCACGCCAGCTTCGTGTCAAGGGTAAGCTCGCGGTGACTGCGGTTCAGGATGGAGCGGGATCCCTCGTCCGGGGGGCCCCAGGCGATCCCGTCCACACGCCAATCGAACGGCCACAGCCAGGTGCTCCGGTGGTCCACCTGGTCCATGCCTACGAGCGCGTCCACCGAGATCCCGGGCGTCGCGGCCCAGGTGAGTCCAACCGTTCCCGTGAGGTGGCGCGAGTGGTCGACCCACTCGAACTGCATCGCTTCCCGTGGCGTTCCCCCCCCCCATGCCCCCCACGGGTTGCCCGGCCCGGTACATACGGGCGTCGAGCTGCCGAACATGCGGGTGGTGTCGAGGCTGGAGCCTGCGCAGTGCGCGCGATCGGGCTTGGACACCATCGTGAACGTGATCGGCGACGTTGTGGTATTGTTGTTCCGGTTGAACGTCTCGACGGCGGCGTCGGTGAAGCTGCCCGTCAACCGGAGCGTGAGACTCTCCCGGGGAAGGAACGTCAGCGACGTGTTCGCGTGGATGCGGCGCACCTTGTCCCTGGCCCCGCCCAGCTCCTGGGCGCCCAGGGGACCGTCTTCGGCGGAGTAGCGCCCCGCAAGAAAGTACCGGACCTGGTCGGAGCCTCCGGTCACGTCGGCCGAGATCGCCTGGGAGCTGCCCCGCTCCAGCATGTCGCCTGTGAAGTCGCGCTCGAAGACCTGGAAAGGCTCGAGGGTCTCACGGAACATCTCGCTCAGGTGGGCCGCGTGGTCTTCGTCCGTCGCGAAGCCGGCGTTGGGCGTGATGACGTCGGGGTACGTCGACGTGCCCGCTTCCAGCCGGACGTTGAAACGTGCGTCGCCGGGGCGTCCCGTCTTGGTGAAGATCTGGATGACCCCAGAAGAGGCTTCGCTCCCGTAGAGCGTGGCGGCCGCCGCCCCCTTCAGGAGCTCGACGCGCTCCACCGACTCCCAGTTGATGTCGTCCAGGCGCGAGCCGGCTTCTCCACCGCGGCCATCGCTCTCCATGTCACCCGCGTTGTCCACGCGGATGCCGTCCACATAGACCACCGGCTCGTTGGACATCGACAGGCTGTTGCTGCCCCGAATCCGGATGCGCGTGCCCGAGCCGGCCGCCCCGTCGGACGTGAGCCCCACGACGGACGGCTCCCGGGCCTGCAGCAGCTCCGAGAAGTTGGAGACGGGGGCGTCCTCGAGCTCGGAGGCGTCCACCGTTGCGATGGTGTTGCCCAGCTGCTTCCTCTGAAACGCCTTCCCGGTGCCCGTGACCACGATCTCGTCCAGGGCGATGGCGCTCCACGTGAGCTGGAAGTCCACGACCGTTGATTCGTCCGCGGCGACCGAGACGTTGCGCTCTTCTGTCCGGTAGCCCACGAGCTCGACCCGGACCACGGCGAGACCTGCCGGCACGTCGAGGAGCAAGAAGCGGCCCTCCTCGTTGGTGAGGCCGCCGATGGGCGAGCCGGGGAGGTAGATCTGGGCGGAGGAGAGCGGCGTGCCACCGGTGGACGTTACGGTGCCCGTGATCGTGCCGGTCTCTTGTCCGGTCATCGACCGAGGTAGAAGTCCGAACCCGATGACGAGGGCGAACGCCCACGTGCGTCGCATCGCTGCCTCCCTCCACCTCCGTGGTGACGCCGCTACTCCGCCGCGGCGGCCCAGTCTCCGGTGGCTGTTCCTTCAGTGCTCGCGAACTGGATCGAGGAGCCAGCACTCCGCCGTCGAGTTCTCAAGACGGTTGTCCGATACTTGGCGATATGACTGACGCGGGCAGCTTGGCCCTCGAGTGGATGTCGGTAGGAGATGGAAGAGCGATGAGGGGACGCCACCCGTACGACAGGGATCCGGCGTCGTCTGGCCGTTGCGCCGCAACCCCCAGGGGCCGACCTGACGCCCGTGCGCCGACTCCCTGGGCCAGCGCCCACTGGCACAGATTGCACTTTTGCGCGGTGCTCGAGCTTGGCCACGGGCGCCTCACTGCGGATCACCAGAAGCCCGACGTGCCCACGACGGCGCTTGGACACACCGCCGCATAATCCAAATTATGGCTAGAGGAGCCCCGAGCGCTATAGGGGAATCCCTGAATCGCGGTGGGGCAGGTGGTCGATATCGCCCTCACAACACAGCGGGCGCGACTGCTTCGAAGTCGGCACGTGGTCCGGTAGCGCCGAGTCTGTCCATCGTACTCGGGGGGCAATACGATCGTCATGCCCGGGCCAGCTACACGCTCAATCCCTTCGCCGTAGATCTCAGTCCGTGGGAACGTCAGCGGCCTCGCACAGCTCCTCGAGCAGCTCCAGGCTGTGGGTCGACCCGACCAGCACCTCGTCTGGCTTTCCGGAAGCTTGTGGGTCTGGGGGGCCACCTTCGGAGTTGCATTCTGATGCGTAGCTCAGAGAGTCCCGCTGTGGCCTCGCGAATGGTCAGGGTGATGCGTTCGCCTCGGTGCGAACGGCAAGCATCACTCGCGGGGCCACAGAGTCCCGCGCGCTCAGGGCCAGCGCTGCGATGATGGACGGGCCGGCGAACGGTTCCGGGACATCCCAGGCCACTCAGTGTAGGCAGCAATGTCGAACACATGCCTTTCTCGCGGTTGAGGTGTCTCCGATCATGCGCGCTTTGAAGTCCACCTGCCTCGTCGTCCTGTCTCTTCTGACCTGGATGCTCACCGCGCCCGACCACGGCTTCGCCCAGGATCTCGACACCGGCGACGCCGCGGCCGAGACCCCGTGGCCGGTGGAGTTCACGGACCAGGGCTACACGTTCGTGCTCTATCAGCCGCAGCCCGAGTCGTTCGAGGGGAATGAGCTCACGGCGAGGATGGCCATCGAGGTCCTCCCAGAGGGGGGAGGGGAGGCCGAGTTCGGCACAGCCTGGTTCGACTCGCGGGTGGACACCGACCGCGCCGAGCGCACGGCCACCATTCGCAACATCGAAGTGGCCCGAACCCACTTTCCCGACACGCCACCGGCTGAAGCCGGAACGTACACCCGGGTCCTGGAGGACTTCGTCGTGGGGCAGGGGATGGAGATCTCCCTGGATCAGCTGCTCACCAGCATCTCCCTGGCGGAGCGGTCCGACATCTCCATGGAGGGCCTCAACAACGAACCACCCGAGGTGCTGTACCGGGACCGGGCGGCAGTGCTGGTCATGATAGACGGGGACCCCATTCTCGAGCGCATCGACGGGACCGAGCTCATGGCGGTGGTGAACTCGGCCTTTGCCATCCTGTTGGACCTGGGCTCGGGGCGCCACTACCTGTACGCGGGTCAGGGCCTCTGGTACGAGAGCGCAGCCGTCACGGGCCCCTGGGAGTTCACCGAGTCGGTCCCCCGCCACGTCTCGGACCTGATCCCGCCTCCCGACGAGGAGGAGCGGGAGATGATGGCCGCAGCCGACATGCCCGAGGAGCCGGGGCCGCCTCCCGAGATCGTGGTAGCCACTGTGCCGTCCGAGCTGATCGCCACCCTCGGGGACGCCCAGTTCACGCCCATCCCGGGCACCCAGCTCATGTTCGTGGGCAACACGGAGACGGATCTCCTGTTCCATACGCCCGAGCAGCAGTACTACGTGCTGCTGTCGGGGCGCTGGTTCCGGAGCGAGAGCCTGGAGGGCCCGTGGGAATACGTGGCAGCCGACGCTCTTCCCGAGACCTTCCAGGACATCCCGGCTGACTCGGAGATAGGGACCATCCGTATCCACGTAGCCGGCACCGAGGAAGCGGAAGAGGCGGTCCTGGACGCCCACATTCCCCAGACTGCGGCCATCGACCGCAACGACACGTCGCTCGAGGTGGAGTACGACGGCGATCCGGTGTTCGAGCCCATCGAGGAGACGGACCTTTCCTGGGCCGTAAACACCGACGTGCAGGTCATCGAGGCGGACCGGCGGTACTACGCGGTCTCGGACGGCGTGTGGTACACGTCCGATTCGCCCCACGGAGTATGGCGCGTGGCCACGGCCGTGCCCGAGGAGATCTACGAGATCCCGCCGTCGAGCCCCGTCCACAACGTCACCTACGTGTACGTCTACGACTCGACGCCCGAGGTGGTGTACGTGGGGTACACGCCCGGGTACACCCATACCATCGTGCACCACACCACGGTGGTATATCACACGGGGTGGTGGTGGGGCCCGTGGTGGAGCACCCGCTACATCCCCCGTACCTCGGCGTGGGGGTGGCACGTGCGGTGGAACCCATGGACCGGGTGGGGCGTGGGCTTCACCTGGACCAACGGTTGGTTCACCTTCGGCATCGGACGGTCCGTCTGGCGGCCCTGGTGCTGCTCCTCCTGGTGGGGGCCGAGGGGCTTCCACCGGGGCTTCTATGCGGGACGGCGTGCCGGCTTCCACGCCGGCTTCCGGGCCGGATACGCCGCCGGCCGTCGGAACAACCTGTACCGGACGCAGCGGAACGCCGGGCGGGTCGCATCACGGGACGCCATCAACCGGGGTCGGCCGGCTACGTCCCCCGACCGACCCACGGCACGCCCATCCGATCGGCGCAACAACGTAGCGGCCGACAGGAGCGGCAATGTCCACCGCCGAACCGGGGAGGGTTGGGAACAGCGCCGCAGCGGGGGTTGGGAGGGACCGTCCACGGGCCAACGCCCGTCCACCGGCCAGGCGGGTGCGCGTCCGACGGACCGGGCAGGGCAGACCGCTCGGCCCCAAACGCGGGAGACGCCACAGGCCCGTCAGCAACCCCGGACCGGTCAGGGCCAACGCCCCAGCACGGGACAACAGCGGACTCAGCCC
>JBDHHQ010000070.1:0-24359 GCA_039589315.1 Gemmatimonadota bacterium | reverse complement strand
GTCAGGTTGCGGCCCCTCGAGCCGCACGATTGAGCGTATCGCCTGAGCGCACCCTGGAACGAGCCCGCGTGGCCAGCATCCCACCCGACGCCGTGGCCACCGACCGGCCGAAGGGCGGCCCTAGGGGAAGGCGCTCGTGCCCTCCAGGATCGCGTCCTTTGTGCCGGTCATCTCCCAACGCACCAGGGAGACCGGGATCACCCCCGTATCGAAGAACGCGTCGAAGAACCCACCCACGGTGAAGTCGTCGCCCTCCACCAACGCGTGCTCGGCCATGAGCTCCTCGATCTGGATCTTCCCCGACAGGTAGCTGGTGCCGTAGCCCGGCTGGCGCAGATACAGATGCTGCTCGCTCCGGACCAGGTTGCCATCGGGCAGCCAGCCCCGGGGCGTCCACCGGGTGGCGTGCGCCACGGCCTCCTCCATGTCGAACTCGTTGCCGTGCAGGTAGAGACCGCTCAGCGCACGGGCGGCGCGCTGCGCCAGCATGATCCAGATCAACTCGCGGGTCCGTGGCGCGTCGTCGAACAGGCCGGCGTGCATGAACATCTCCTCCACCCCGGTCGCCAGTCCTTCTGAGCGGTGGTCGAAGATGTTGTAGAGCGACGGCACCGCCCGGATAGGGCTCGGATGGGGATCCTCGCGCATCCGCGCGAGCTCGATCCAGTGATGCATGTGGGTGCGCATAGCCAGCGGGTCGCGATAGGTGACCTCGCTGAAGAAGTTCCGGATCTCGCCGGGCTCGGCCGGCGTGTAGCTCCCGTTGACGGCCCGAAGCGCCGGATCCATCCACTCCCGGATCTCGTGGATCTCTTCGTCCGCGAGGAAGGCCATGTAGGCGTCCACGGCCTCGTTGAGGCGCCGGTCGTATTCGTCGGCACTGCTGATGCGCTCCATCTCCGGCAGATGACGGTTCCGGTTCTCCTCGAGCCGGAGCGACGAGTGGGCCCGCGCCAGCTCCCGCCGCATGAGGGTCACCTGCTCTTCCCAAGAGAACGGCACGAGGTGGACGTTTTGGTCTTGCCCGGCGCCTGGGCGCTCAGCCACTCGCGGAAGGTGTCGGACGCATCCCTCGCCGCTACGACGGCCGCGTCCAGGTCCGCGCTGGTGCCAGCCACCCGTTGGCCGAACGCTTCCAGGTCGGCGCTTTGGAACCGGAACGAGCGGTCCCCGGCCAGCCAGAGATCGCGTGCGTTGCTCCCGGACAGGTTGGTCCGGGCCTGATCCAACAGCGCCGGAATGGCCCAGATCCGCTGGGCCAGCTCGGCGGCGTCCGTGTCCGACAGCGGGTACTCGTAGGTCCAGAGGTCGATCCAGCCGTGGATCACCGGGCCCTCGTGGGCCGGCACGTCGCTCTCGGCCGCGTAGATCGTCACGTAGAACGCCGGATCCCGTGCCCACGGCTGTCGCACCCTGTGGTCGAAGTCGAGCCCGTTCATCTCGGCGCGGACCAGGTGCCAGTCGACCTGCTGCTCCACCGGCCACCCGGTGGTGCTCAGAGCGTTCAACCGGTCCATCCACGCCGGGAGCGCGGCGTGCTGGGCAGCCATGGTCTCGGCCGTGTAGTCCGGAACACCGTCCGTGAACGGCGGTCGTTCGAACTCGCGCCACTCCTGGAACAGCTGAACGAGCTCCTCGTGAGCCCCGCCCTGCGCGGACGAGGGATCGCCGCAACCGGCCAGGATCATGGTCAGGCAGAGTGCAACGGGCAGGGCGATCGAGCCTGGCCGATCGAAACGCGTGTGCATGGGCCGTCTCCGGTGTGGGGCGTCGGCGGGCGGGGCGAACCCCGGCGGGGCTGACGGTAGGAGTTGTCCCCGGACGAGAGCAAGGGCGTGAGAATGCGGCCACAGGAACCGGCCGACCCTCAGCCCGGTGCCGACGGTGGGGCGCCGACCAGGTGGGCGGCCCACACCGCGGTCGTCGGAATCGCGCTCCGTCTCGATCCGGTCAGGAACGGACAGCGAACTGTGATGCGCCCTTGCCAGCGGGAGGCGTAGGCGCCAGGCTCGTGAGAGCCAACCCCGGAGGGGCCATGGACCGCCGGACATTCCTGACAGACCTGTCGCGCTACGCTTTCTTCTGCGCCGGCGTACCCAACGCCTGGCGAGTGACGGCACGTCCACAGCTCGCGGACGATCCCTTCGCCCTGGGCGTCGCCAGCGGCGACCCGACCGCGGACGCGTGCGTGATCTGGACGCGCCTCGCTCCCGACCCCTTGGCGCCGCTCGGGGGGATGGATGGGCTCCGGACCGTGATCGGGTGGGAGGTGGCCCACGACGGAGCATTCTCACGGATCGTGCGAGAGGGGCGCTACACGTGCGCGCCCGAGCTGGGCTTCTCGGCCCACGTCGACGTACAGGGGCTGGAGCCGGACCGGTGGTACTTCTACCGCTTCACGTCGAGCGAGGGCCCCAGCCCCGTGGGGCGACTGCGCACGACGCCTTCGGCGGGATCCAACCGGCCCCTCGACCTCGCGTTCGTCTCGTGCAACCACTGGGAGCACGGGCTGTTCACGGCGTTCGGGCACCTGGCCGACGAAGAGCTGGACCTGGTGGCGCACCTCGGCGACTACATCTACGAATACGCCGGCAACACCACGCGCGTGCGGACCCATGCAGGTCACGAGGTCATCGCCCTAGACGACTACCGACGACGATACGCCCAGTACAAGACCGACCCCCTGCTCCAGGCGGCACACGCCCGGCGTCCGTGGCTCGTGACGTGGGACGATCACGAGGTGGACAACAACTACGCCGGCCTGATGGGCGAGAACCGATTCGAGAGCCGGGAGCAGATGCACCAGCGACGGGCGGCAGCCTACCAAGCGTGGTTCGAGAATCAGCCGGTACGGCTGCCGCGGCCCGACTCCTGGGCGAACCTGACGATCCAGCGCACCACCCAGTGGGGCTCCCTCGCCCGTCTCTGGGTGCTGGACACCCGCCAGTACCGCAGCAACCAGCCGTGCGGAGGCCGGGCCGCTCCGGTGCCCTGCGGAGATTGGGACGACCCCGAGCACACCATGCTGGGGCCCGACCAGGAACGCTGGCTGGTCGACGGAGTGGGCGTTTCGTCCGCCCGGTGGCAGGTGCTCGCACAGCAGATCATGATGGCGCCCTTCGACCGCGCCCCCGACGAGAGCGTCCTCACGTCCATGGACCAGTGGAGCGGGTATCCCGCGGCCCGCGACCGGCTGCTCCGTGCGGTCGCGGAGCGTGCTCCCGGACGCACGGTCGTCCTCACGGGCGACATCCACTCCAATTGGGTGAACGACCTGCGGGCCGGCTTCGACCGGCCCGACAACCCGGTGGTGGCCACCGAGCTCGTCGGCACCTCGCTCAGCTCGGGCGGGGACGGCGAGGACCAGTGGGCCGAGGTGACACCGGTCCTGGACCAGAACCCCCACGTCCGGTGGCAGAACGCCCGAAGGGGCTACGTGCGGTGCCGGGTCACGGAGGACGAGTGGCTGGCGGACTACCGCACGGTGCCGTACGTGACCCGTCCCGGAGCCCCGATCGCCACTGCATCGACGTGGCGCTGCGAGCACGGACGACCCGGCGTGGAGCGGACGGACGGGCAGTAGCCGCCCGAGCTCATGAGCAAGCGACCAGGCCTATCCCTTCTTGCCGCTGGCGCACTCGTGGTCGGGCTGATCGCGCTCCCCAGGTCAGGGGAGGACGCGCCCTACCCCGACTCGTCCCGGGAAGTGCGGCATGTGATCCCGTGGCGCGCCGGCGGCGGGACCGACGCGGCCATGCGTGGCTTCATGACCCACTTCGAACGACACCTGGGTATACGGGTCATCACCGAGAACGTCCCGGGTGGCCTCAGCTCCGTCGGACTCGCCCTGGTCCAACGCGCCCCGGCGGATGGGTATACGGTGGGCACGATGACCTACGACGCTCTGACCGTGGAGCTCCTGGGTCTCGCGCCCGTATCGTGGCGACGGTTCGAGCCCATCTGCATGGTGACCGACCACCCGAGCGCCCTCATCGTTCCCGGCGAGGCCTGGGAAGATCTGGAGGCGTTCCGTCGCGCGGCCCTGACCGACACCATCTCGGTTGGCAACGTCGGCATGCAGGGTATCTGGCACCAGCACGCCACGGCCATGGAACTGGCCCTCGGCGTCTCGCTCCGGCACGTGCCCTACGAGGGGGGCTCCGGGCCCCAGCTCGCAGCGATGCTGGGGGACGAGGTGGATGCAATCGTCTCCAGTCTGCCGGCAGCGCTTCCGTACGTGAGAGAGGGTGCGCTGCGGGTGCTCGCGGTCATGGCGGCACGGCGAAACGAGCTGGTGCCCGACGCTCCCACTTTCAACGAGCTCGGCTACGGCGTGGAGTACGGCGGCTTCCGCATGGTCGTGGCCCCGGCGAAGACGCCCGAGACCATACTCGAAACCCTGGGGCGCGCCTGTCGAGCCACAGCGGAGGATCCTGAGTATCGGGACTGGGCGACGGACGCCGCCATCGGGGCGGCGTGGCGTGACCGGGCAGGGGCCCTCGCCTACCTCGAAGCCCTGGCTCCCAGGGTGGAGCGGCTGATGGCGGAGATCGGCCCACCTTGAGGACCACGGACGCGCTGGTCGCGGTGCTCGAGGAGCTCGGCGTCGAGGTCGTGTTCGGACTCTGCGGCGACACGTCTCTGCCGCTGTACCGATCGCTCGCGGAATCTGCCACCGTGCGCCACATCCTGACGCGGGACGAGCGCAGTGCCTCCTTCATGGCCGACGCGTACGCCCGCTTGAGCGACAGGGTCGGGGTGTGCGAGGGACCGAGCGGGGGAGGGGCGACCTACATCCTGCCCGGGGTTGCGGAGGCCAACGAATCCTCGGTGCCCGTAGTGTGTCTCACCTCGGACATCGGAGTGGCCGATCGAGGTAAGGGCACCCTCACCGAGCTGGACCAGCAGGCCCTCTTCACGCCCATCACCAAGCGAGCCTGCGCCCCCGGTCGAGGCGATGACGTGCCGGCCATCGTACGAAGCGCCTTCCGAGACGCCACGACCGGCGGCCTGGGAGCGTGTCACGTCAGCCTGCCCCTGGACGTACAGGACCAACCCGTCGATCGGGGGGCCGCGTTCGGGGATCCGCGATTCGGCCGGTATCCGGCCGAGCGCCTCCCACCAGACCCCGGATCGTTGGCCGAAGCGGCCCGGCGACTGGTCGAGAGCCGTCGTCCCCTCCTGGTGGCGGGAGCCGGCGTGATTCGCTCCGGGGCATGGGAGGCGCTCGGCACGCTTTCTCGGGCGCTGGGGGCCGCGGTGGCCACCTCGATCTGTGGCAAAGGGGCCGTGGCCGAGACGGATCCCCTGGCGCTGGGCGTGATCGGGAGCAACGGTGGCCTGCCCTATCGGCACGACCTGGTTCGCAAGGCCGACCTCGTCTTCTATGTCGGAGGTGGCACAGGCTCGGTGACGACCGAGAAGTGGACCCTCCCGGCGCCTGGCTCGACGACGGTGCTCCAGCTGGACGCGAATGCAGGTGTCATCGGACGCGCGCACGACGTGGCCGTCGGCCTGTGCGCAGACGCGAAGCTCGGACTGGAGGCCCTGGCCGATGAGATCGGCAGGCTGGGAGCGTCCGGGCTCGGCGACCGCATCGACCCGATGGAGATCGCCACGGCCCGCGGCGATTACACGGACTCGGTGGCAGGCCTGTTCGCGTCGGACGAGCGGCCAATCCGCCCCGAGCGCCTCATGGCTTCTCTGTTCGCGGCGCTACCCCAGGACTCGATCATCCTGGCCGACCCGGGCACGCCTTGTCCCTACCTCTCTGCCTATTGGATGCTCCCCCGGCCGGGGCGTTGGTTCGCCAGCCCACGAGCCTTCGGCGCCCTGGGGTACTCGCTGCCCGCCGTAGTGGGTGCCCACTACGCGAGACCCGATGCGAGCCGCGTGGTCGGCGTGATGGGCGACGGGAGCTTCGGCATCTCCGTGGGCGAGCTCGAAACCCTGGTCAGACTGGCCCTCCCGGTGACGCTGATCGTCTGCAACAATGCGAGCTACGGCTGGATCAAGGCGGGGCAAAAGAGCCGTGGCGACCGCTTCTACTCCGTCGACTTCGGAGAGGCCGACCATGCCGCGATCGCCCGGGCCTTCGGGATGCCCGCAAAGCGGGTGGAGGATCCGAGTGAGCTCGACACCGCGCTGAGCGAAGCGCTCACGGCGCCCGGCCCTTTCCTGGTGGACGTCGTGACCCAACCCCTCGAGGAAGCGGACGCCCCGGTCTCCAAGTGGATCGCTTGAGGCCTCGCGGGGGCTCGGTGACGGATCGGGCCGACGTCTGGTCGGGGGCCGTGCTCCTCGCCGTGGCCCTGGCCTACGGTACAGCGGCGTTCCGATTGCCCCCAGGCGGCGGCGAGCCCGGTCCGGGCTTCCTCCCATCGGTCTTCGCTGTCCTGCTGGCGGCTCTCTCCATCGGTATCCTCGTCGGCGGGCTCCGCCGCTCCGCACCGTCAGCTCGGGGATCCTCAGAAGCTGAGGCGACCCTCCCGACGGAGAGCACGGTCGAGCCCGCCGCCCAGCGATCGGCACGATCGTGGATGGCCTTTCTCGCGACCGTTGCGTACGCGGTGCTCTTTGCACCGCTGGGTTTCGTGTTGAGCACAGCGGCCTTCAGCACCGTCGTGACCGCCCTGTTCACGCGGGAGCGGCGGTGGCTGCTCGCGGTACCCGCCCTGGTCACGATCGCACTGTTCGTGTTCTTCCGCGTGGCCCTCCAGGTACGGCTTCCGATGGGCCCGTTCGGATGAGGTGTGGGGCGCTGTGACCCCTGACCTGCTTCTGGAGCCGGCCCTCCTGGCCCTCCTGGTCGTCGGCGTGCTTCTGGGCATATTGGTCGGGGCCATTCCGGGCCTTACGGCAACCCTGGCCATCTCCCTGCTGCTTCCCCTCACGTTCCAGATGTCGGCGGCCCGGGCCATCGTCATGATGACCGGCATCTACACCGGAGGTATCTACGGCGGCTCCGTTGCCGCCATCACGCTGCGAATCCCGGGTGCCCCCGCCAGCGCCATGACCATGCTGGACGGCCATGCGCTCGCTCGACGGGGGCAAGCCGGTACGGCCATCGCCCTGGCAACGTTCTCGTCGTTCGTGGGCGGAATCGCAGGAGGCGTGGGTCTCCTCCTGTTCGCGCCCCAGCTCGCGCGCGTGGCTCTGGAGTTCCAGTCTCCCGAAATGTTCGCGCTGGTGGTCCTGGCGCTGGTCGCGGTCGCCACGGTTGGCCGGGGTTCCTTCACCAAGGGGATGGCCGCGACGGTGATCGGTCTCATGCTCGCGACGGTGGGCATCGACCGACTGGTCTCCGTACCGCGCTTCACCTTCGGATCCGTGGACCTGCTCGTTGGGGTTCCACTCATCCCGGTCGTGATCGGGCTCTTCGCCCTGACGGAGCTTCTTCACCAGGCGGGCCAGCCGGAGGACGTCAAGGGAACGGTCGGCGCGTTGAGTGGAGCGGGCTTCGCCGACTGGTGGCCAAGAGTCAGGGAAGTGGGATGGAAGACCTTTTCGAAGAGCGCGATCATCGGGACCTTCGTCGGCGCTCTGCCCGGGGCCGGCGCGGCCATGGCCGCGTTCCTCTCATACTCGGAAGCCCAGCGCAGCTCCCCCCACCCCGAGCGCTTCGGCACCGGGATTCCGGACGGCATCGTCGCGCCCGAAACCGCGAACAACGCCATGACGGGCGGAGCCTTCATCCCCATGCTCGCCTTCGGCATCCCGGGTGATGCCGTAACGGCCGTGATCCTGGGCGGCCTCGTGATCCACGGCATCACACCAGGACCGCAGCTCTTTGGCGAGGCCGGCCATCTGTTGGGTCCTCTCTTCGGAGCCTACTTCCTGAGCTACGTCCTGATCCTCGCTTTCGGTCTCCTCCTGATCCCGGTCTTTGCCCGGATCTCCAGGGTGCCTCGTGCTCTGCTCTTCCCGCTCATCGGTGCGTTGGCCGTGGTAGCGGCGTTCACCTCGGAGGGCACCACCTTCGCCGTGTTGCTCACGGTCGGGATCGGCCTGGTCGGGTTCCTGCTCAGGCGCTTCGGCTATCCGCTGATTCCCGTGCTGCTGGGCCTTATCCTGGAGCCCATGCTGGAGTCGAACTTCCGGCGCTCCATGATCCTCTCGGGTGGCGACCCTGGGGTGTTCGTCCGCTCGCCCATCGCGGTCGTGCTTCTCCTCGCATCCGCGGCGTTCCCCCTCTTGGTGATGCGCGGTCGGGTACGTGCGAACCCGTGATCAAGCGGCCGCCGTCGACGGGGACCCCGGAGTGTCACCCTCCTCGGCGTCATACGCCCGAATGAGCTCGAGCCCCAAGTTCATCTCCCGGTTCAGGGTCAAATGGAGCGCCTTTACCTCCTCCATGTCCCACTCCAGGGAAGCGACTCGGTCGGTGACGTCCAGGAGGCCTCGTGTGACCTCCGCCCGGACTGTGCAGTAGTCCGCAAGTGCCTGCTCGCTCCCGTCCGAAATCGCCCGGGCCAGGAGCTCGGCATCGCGGAAAGCATCCGTGATGCCGTGAGCGGTCAACGGGTCTCGGAAGAAGCCGGCGTCGCCGACGAGCGCCCATCCGGGGCCGGTCGAGCGACGGAGAAAGCCGGGCACGCCCGGGAAGGCGCGGAGCTTCACGGGCTCTCGGGCACCGGCGATCGCGTCGGCCAGCTCGGGCGCCGACTCCTGCAGCGCTCGCAGGTACAGGGACAGCAGGCCCTCGCCTCGGTGCTTCTGAAGTTCGAGTGGGGATATTCCCGCGAAGACGCACGTATGTCCGTCGTTCGTAGGTATGGCGCCAGATCCGACGCCGGGGCTGAAGTTCCAGTGGTATCCCTCCACGTCAAGGCCGGGCCAGTGGCCGTAGATGGAGGCCGCGGCATGGGGAACCGAGTACTCGACATCAGCGCCAACGAGGCGCGCCACCCGCGAGCGCAAGCCATCGGCACCGATGACCATCGCCGCGGAGACGGGCTTCCTGGGAAGCCCGGCCCCGTCGATCACTGCGCCTCCAACGCGGCCACCGGAGTCACGCAGGACGTCGACCACCGCGACGCCGTGTACGACCTGGGCCCCGGCCGTTTCCGCTGCCTCCACGAGAATGGGGTCGAGCACGGTGCGCCGGGGTGCGTAGAGAGCGTCGATTCCGTCGTCGTCCTTTTCCTTGATGGCGATCGGGATGCTCTCATCCCCGTAGTGGAAGGTCGTGGTCCTCACAGCCGGCGTGCCGGCAGCGCGAACGGCCTCCAGCAGCCCCCACCGCTGGAGCTGAAGAACGCCCCCTCGCATCAGCGCGTGCGTCGAAAGCGTGTCTCTGCCCCGTGGGAGCGGATCGACCACGAGAACGCGGAGACCCTGCCGGGCCAGGAGCATGGCCGTGGCCGCACCGGCGCAGCGGGCGCCCGCGATGATTGCGTCGTATCGGTCGTGGATGTCGGAGACTGCCACGAGATACCTCCGTCCTTGTCGACCCCGCGGCGGACGTGGCGCGGATGCCGGTCGTTGCGTTCGATGGCTAATTCGGGGCCTTCGTCAGGGTATGCGCAAGTCGCGGGCACGAGCGGACAGGTGCGATCCTGCGGAGCCGAACCGTGAACGGCTCCCATCGTGGGCATCCAGGGTCCTCTCCTTCCCACCCTCGAGCTCCGGGGCCGATCCCGCACCGCGCGCCAGTCTCGATCGCCCGCACGCGGCGATGTCCGGTGACTCGACTCAGTTGCGCATGTTATCATGGCCCACGCTCTCCAGACCGCGCCCTGGAGGGCTTTCCCACGACCGACCGAGGAGACCCGTCATGATGCCGAGAGCCACCTTGGCACTGTTCGCCCTTGCAGTTCCGTTGCTCCACCCGACGCCAGCCGCGGCACAGATACAAGCCAGCGAGCACGCCATCGTCGCGCAGACGGTGGACGGCACCACCATCACGCTGGAGTATTCCCGTCCCCAGGTCCGCGGCAGAGAGTTGTTCGGGAGCCTCGTTCCCTGGGGCGTGGTCTGGACCCCGGGTGCCAACTGGGCAACGACCCTGGAGGTCGACGCCGACATGAAGCTCAACGGCACCGAGGTTCCCGCCGGCAAGTACTCGGTATGGGCGATCCCCAGGCCGGAGCGCTTCACCGTGACCCTCAATCCGGAGCCCCGGATCTTCCATTTCATGAAGCCCGACTCCACGTCCGAGCAGATCCACGTCTCGGCCGAGCCCCAAGAGGGGCCTCATGTCGAGATGTTGACCTGGTCGTTCCCGGAGGTTACCGGCGACGCGGCCACGCTACGGATGGAGTGGGGAACCACCGCACTGGACTTGCAGGTTCTGGCGCCACCCTCTCGCCCGGTCGCACTCTCCGCCGAGCAGAGGTCGCTGTACATCGGTGAATACGAGGTGGCCCTCACGGAGGGTATAGGCTGGCCGACGTCAGGCGTGCTCGAAGTCTACGAACAGGACGGTAGGCTGCGGGGGACGTTCCCGTTTCCCATGCATCCCGGAGACGAGCTGGATTTCGACATGGTGCCTGCGGGCAGAGATCTCTTCAACCCGGGCCTCTTCCACGACGGCGAGCTCTTCAACATCGAGATGGGCGTCATCTTCGACTTCAGCGAGATGGACGACGACCGGGCCATCGCGGTTAGCATGAGGAGCGCCAACGGCTTCTTCCTGGGCGAGGGACCCCGGGCTCGGTAGGCGCGAGGGAGCCTGCCTCGCTCCTGCCGGGCCACGAAGCCCCGCGTCGACCTGCTCGGCACGGGGCTTCTTTTTGGCCGTCAGCCTATTGTGCGCTGCCGCCGATCGCAGACATGTTGCCCGAAGCGTCGGCTGGCCTTCCACTTCTCGATCTCACCCGCAACGCACCCGCGAGGAGTGTCATGCGAAAGTCCCTCTTCATTGCCGTGCTTCTTGGTCTCCTGTCACCTCTTCACGGTTGGGCCCAAAGCGGCTCCCCCCCGGCCGTCGTCGAGCCCTTCAAGGTCGGAACCTTCGAGATCCAGGGCGAGTCGAGGGTGGGAGTCGTCCTGCGCGACGCACTCGTGGTCGACTTCGCGGCGGCCAACCAGGCACTGGAGCGGAATCCGGCCTACCCGAAGCTGCCCCTACCGGCCGATATGCTGGAGCTCATCGGGCGATACGAGTACGGCCTGAAGCATCGCCTCTACGAGCTGGTCAACCACCTGGTCGAGCACGACCTGTTGGACGGAGGCCGTGCCGCTTACGTGCACCGGGTAGACGAGGTGCGAACGCTCCCGCCGATCATGTATCCCGGCAAGATCCTCAACGCGGCGGTCAACTTCTACAGCCACGTCGACGAGTCGGGCAGCGATGAAGAGCGGGCAGAGGCCAGGCGGCAGCGTCGCGAGAACCGTGGCGTGCCCTACCTGTTCCTGAAGCCCAGCAGGGGCGCAGTCGTCGGTAACGGGGACCCCATCGTCCTTCCTTTCGGCCGGGACCGCATCGACTGGGAGGTCGAGCTCGGCGCCGTCATCGGGCGCACCGCGAAGTACGTCTCCGCCAACGACGCGGAGGCCCACGTCTTCGGCTACACGGTCACGCTGGACATCTCCGACCGCGGAGGGCGACCGCGGGGTGGTAATCCGTTACGCTCCGACTGGTTCGTCGGGAAGGGTCACGATACGTTCGCGCCCATGGGCCCGTGGATCGTGCCCAAGGAGTTCTACGGCGACCCGATGGAGGAGCTCCGCCAAACGCTCAGCATCGGTGAAGAGCAGATGCAGGAAGCGACGGCCGGCGACATGATCCACACGCTCTGGGAGTTGATCGAGTACGGCTCGTCCATCATCACCCTCTTCCCTGGCGACGTCATCAACAACGGGACGTCCGGGGGCACGGGCGCGGGTACCGCCGTGCGCGGCGAGCAGCGCTTCCTGCAACCGGGTGAGGAGATCGTTGCCACGATCGACGGTATCGGGACGCTGCGGATGCCGGTGGTGAGCGAGGACGCACCCACCGGCTTGACGGGTGCCCAGCTTCCACCCGTGCGCAGCTACCGCGATCCGCCGGACCGGGATTGAGGAGAGATCGGTCATGCCGCTCAGGTCCAAGCACTTCCGCAGTAGCATCCGGGCGCGGTCCGCCGCCGAGAACCGTCCCGCGATGAGCTCGGGCGAGCGAGGTGAGGGCGTGATGCGTCTGCAGGAGGCCCTGATGCACACGGGCCGAGAGCTTCCCCGCTCGACGGCGGGAGGCAACGGGCCGGCTGACGGCATCTTCGGCTCCGAAACGAAGTCGGAGGTCACCAGGTTTCAGCGGGATCACGGACTCTTCGTCGACGGTCTCGCGGGAAGGCAGACCTTCGGCCTCCTCGACCAGTTCATGGAGCAGCAGGAGCGGGAGGCTGCGGCAGTCGGAGAGGATGGCGACTGGGAGATGACGACGGCGCGGGAGTCGCGAGAATGACCTCGTCGACGAATCGCCTCCCTCCGTCGTGGAAGAGGGTGGCGTCTACCAACCGCTGGACCGGGTGCCCCCACGAATACTCCAGCCCCAAACGGGAGCACGGTCATGGCTGTGGTGGTCCATGCGAACACGGCGCAAGTCACGATCAACAGCCAGGGCGCGCACCCCGATATGAAGGTCGAGCCCCAGCGAATGATCTGCCATCTCACCAAGGGCTTCGGCGGGGTGGGCAGCGTCGGCCGGGCATGGACCGCGACCGGGACGGTGCAGGTGTCCGTTGGCCCCGGCGACTCCTTGGGACTCTTTCAGTTCGGCTTCGTCCAGTTCCAGGAGATTCTGGACGCCAGCTTCTTCTACGCCGGTAAGCATCCGAGCCACGGCAGCGTCATCTTCAAGGTCGCGGAGCCACCGGCCATGGCGCGCAAGCTGGCACTGGATAGCCATGACAATCAGCTCCCCTGGACGGTCGTCCAGCCGCGATTCACGCCTCAGGGATCCCTTGTGACGGCCAAGACTGGCGATCACCCCCTCAACAAAGCCGAGCCGAAGGTACGGAATCGTACTACGGACAGGGCGAATTTCCTCTTCCACGTCGTGGATCACCGGAAGTTCACGACCGTCTTCAGCGCACAGGACCCCGCTGGCGCATTCACCCACATGGCCCACTTCACGTGGGAGCTCCGCTATGACTTCAAGGTGGAGTGGAAGGCCTCGGGGGCACAGATCGTGTCGAGGCAGTCGCCCCGGTTTTCCATGGGAAGGCCCATCGCCGGCCCTCCCACCGATCCGAAGATCGTGGCCCACCTGGCCGACCCCCAGCCTCCCAACGCCAACGACGAGATGCTCTTCGCCATCGTGAGAACCAAGAAGGGAGGCCCCCCCAACCGCCAGGATCTCGCTCGTCGCTTCGCCAACGTGCCGCCCACCTTTTTCAAGTGAAACGGCTGAGCCACCGGTCCAGGCCCATCGATCCCCGGGAAGGGTGCGAGGCCCCGTGAGTGATCCCTCCGGACAGACCGGAGCATGACCGTAATCGCCAGGAAATCCGACGGTTTCTGCACCCAGGCCACGTCGCCGGCCCTGCTCCCGCGTGATTCGGGGACGGGCGGCGGCCAACGAGTCACGCTATCCGCCTCCGTCGGGAACCGCGGTGCGAATCGCCCAGACGACACGCGCAAGATCCAGCGGGCGCTCAACCGCGTTCCCCCTGATCAGGGCGGGGCGGTGCCACCCCTAGTCGAGGACGGCAAGTGTGGCTCGAAGACCATCAAGGCGATCCACGGCTATCAGCTCCATCACTTCGGCTGGAGCGGCGCCGACGGGCTCGTCGAGCCCGGCAAGCGGACGATCGCCAAGCTCAACGAAGACACCGGTGCCATCTCGTTCCCGGACATGACCCCGGTCGTCCGGCTGACCCAGGCCTGGGTTCTCGCCTGTCTCAGGCATCTGGATCTGGTCGGCGCGGTGCTGGACAAGGAGGAGCCGGCGCCGGGAGGTCCTTTCCAGATCGTGATCCTGGACCGCGCGGAGAGGATGCGGCTCGCCAACAAGCACTTCGACCTCGGCAGATTCCCCAACAAGCGTGAGATGTTCGGTCTCATCCGCGGGACCTACGCCAAGATGCGGACGGTGTTCGAGCGACCGGGGGGGCTGTGGGGCGTGGCCACCTTCGACAAGGACCCGCTGAATCGGGCGGTACAAGCGTACGCGGTGGGTGGTGGCTTCTTCCACCCGGGGGAGCACGTCTTCGTCGAGGGGAAGAAGATCCGGGCCGACGCCGTCTACCTGTGCGTCCGGTTTGCCAACGAGCTCCACGAGGACAATCGGCGTGCCTTCGTGGTCATCCACGAGCTCGCTCACTTCGTCGGTCATCCTCGGCCCATCGGCGACCACGCCCACAACAAGCAGGGAGAGAAGATCCGGACGATGCCGTCCAATCTGAAGGTCATAAACGCGGAGACCTACGCGAACTTCGCGTGGGAGGTCGTGAACGGGGATGAGGCTCCGATCTTCTGAGGAATCCTGGAACCACGTTCGGGGAGGTTGGCCGATCTTTCGCATCGCCGCTCCCGAGCATCCCCTTGACATCGCCCTCGACCACGTCAGTCCAACCGGAGCCGGTGTACGAATGACCGAACACAAGGAGATCCGCGCTCAGCGCTTCGTGCTGGTGGACCACAAGGGCAAGGAGCGGGCCGTCCTCGCGGTGGACCGCAAGACAGGCTCGACGGGCCTCGCCATGGTCGGGGACAACGACGTGGTCACGCTCGAGCTCGCCACGGTGCCCGGCGGCGCCGTCATCATCCTGAGAGACGGTGGGGAAAACGAGCGGCTGATGATCGCCGGGGTCGATCATGGGGCCATGATCAACCTCTCCGACCTCGGTGGGAACCTCGGGGCGACGATCCACGTCTCCGGGGCCGGTCGGACGATCGGGCTGTTTCTCGACGGATCCACGCCCATGTGGGGCAAGGAGATCACCGGGTCCGCGGGCAAGGAGAAGCTCGAAGACCTCGGCGAGCCGTAGACCGGACTATTCCACCCGGATCGCGATCAGCGGATCGACCCTGGATGCCCGCCGAGCCGGGAGCCACGTCGCCACGAGCGCCACGCTCAAGAGCAGGACCGCCACCGCGCCGTACGTTGCCGGATCGAGGGTGCCCACGCCGTAGAGGAAGGCCTCCAGGAACCGGGCCAGGGCTGCGCCTCCGACGAGCCCGAGGATCACCCCAACGGCCGCCAGGAACATGCCGTTCTTGAGGACGTGGAGGCGGACGGTGCCGGCGCCCGCGCCCAGAGCTATTCGCACCCCGATCTCGCGAGTCCGGCGGGTGACTACGTACGACAGCACCCCGTAGAGGCCCACGGCGCCCAGCAGCAGGGCCATCAGCGCCGCGACGCCGAGCACGACCATGGTGAACGAGGTGCGGGCCATGGAGTCGTCGACGAGTTGCCGCATCGTCTGTAGGCCGGCGACCGGCAAGTTCGGGTCGAGCTCGCGAACGCGACGGACGACGGGGTCGGCCAGCGCTGCCGGGTTCCCGGCGGTGCGAATCACCAGCGTCATGGCCCGAGGGTCACCGGAGAAGGCTCGCTCGGTACCCCGCAGCGGAAAGTAGACGAGCCCCTCGGGCGGTTCCGCCAGGGAGCGGTCCCGGACCGATTCCGACACACCCACCACGGTCAGCCAGTCGCCGGGCCCGCTCATGTGGTTGGCCACGCGCACCCGCCGTCCCAAGGCGCTCTGGCCCGGCCACTGCAGATCCGCCCAGGCCCGGTTCACCACGATGGCATTGGTCCGAGCCTGATTGTCGTCGGCGTCGAGGTAGCGTCCCTCGACCAGGCCGATGCCCATGGCCTCGAAGTAGCCGGGCGCCACGATCTTGATGTTCGTACGCGCGCCGGGTTCCTCCGGATCCAGCGGCCGTCCTTCGATCTCGAACCTCGGGCCGCCGAGTCCCTCGGGCCCCAGGGGAAGGCGGTTGGCCGCGCCTGCAGCGATGACGCCGGGCATGCCGACGACATCGGCGATCAGCTGCTGGAAGAAGTCGGTCGGCTGACTCTCCGCTCCGTAGCGGGACTCGGGCAGGACCACGCGAGCGGTGAAGACCCCGTTGGGATCGAAGCCCGGGTCCACCGATCGCATGCTCCAGAACGTTCGGACCATGAGGCCAGCACCGACCAGCAAGACAATGGCGAGGCCCACCTGTGCGACCACGAGCCCGCCTCTCAGGCGGTTCCGCGCCCGGCTGCCCGTCACGCCGGCCGCTCCCTCTACCAGGAACCGGTGGACGCCCGTGCCCCCTGGCCGCACCAGGGAAACGGATCCGAACACGATGGCGGCGGCGGCCGCAGTCGCAGCGGTGAACACGACCACGGCCAGGTCGAGCCCGATCTCCGAGGCCCGGGGAATCGCTGCTGGCGCCAGGCCCGTGATCAGCCGCAGCCCAACACTACCCAACGCCAGACCCAAGGCGCCGCCGAGCGCGCACAACAGCGCGCTTTCTGCCAGACCGGCACGGGCCACATCCCAACGGGTGGCCCCCAGGGCGCGCTTGACCGCCTGATCCTGCATGCGGCCCTCGACCCGGACCAGGAACAGGTTTGCCACATTGACGCACGCGATGAGCAGGACGAAACCCACCGTGCCGAGGAGCAACCACAGCGCCCGTCCTACGTCGCCCACGACCGTGGACTGCAGCGACTGGGTCAGTGGCGCGAATCTGCCGCGAGCGCGTATCCCTTCGTCGAAAGCGCTGGCGATGGCGGCGGCGAGCTCAGCCCGGAAGTCGGAGTCCTCGACGCCCGGACCAAGGCGGGCGACACCAGTCAGCGTGTGGGCGAGCGGCGCGTCGGGGTCGGCGGTCAGAGGCACCCAGACGTCGATGGCTTCATCGGGGTAACGGAACCGTTCGGGCATGACGCCCACCACCTGCCGGGGTGCTTCGTCCAGGATCAGCGTCATGCCCACCACGCCGGGGTCCCGACCGAAGCGACGTTCCCAGAAGGCGTGACTGAGCACGACGATGGAGGGCGCCGACGGCTGCTCGTCCTCGGCCCGGATCGTGCGCCCAAGGGCTGGCGCCACGCCCAGCGCCTCGAACACCCCGGCCGACGTGGACGCCGCAGAAAGCCGCTCCGGATCGCCGGCCCCGGATAGGTCGAGGGTGGTTCGGTCGTGGACGCCGAACGCGGCAGCGCCACGCACCAGGTCCCTTTGGGCCATGTAGTCACGCGTCGTCATGGGCAGACGCGGCAGATCCAGCCCCGGGGCCGAATACAGGTAGGTGACGATCCGACCTCCATCGGGATACGGCAGAGGCTTGAGCAACACGCCGTTGACAACGCTGAACACCGCCGAGTTGGCTCCGATAGCCAGTCCCAGCGTCAGAATCACGACGAAGCCGGACCCGGGGCTCTTGGCCAGCGTCCGGAATGCCCATCTGAAATCTCGCGCCATCGTTTCGACCCTCCCCGCCCCGTGTCGGCTGTTCCTCAGATGCGGCCCGCCCCTGCCCGAGGGTCCACCCCCACTGGAACCGATTCCCGTCCGGTCCCTCGAATCCCCGACCCTCGCGCCACTCCGCTCACCCTGGAGCCTGAGCCGTGCGGCCGTCCGCACCACCGCTGCTAGCTCCGCGGCCCAGAACCGCGCCATGCGGACGGGACCGAAGGCGGCACGGAGCTCGAGAAGGCGAGCCTCGAGCGTGACGAGCATCTCGTCACCCCAGTCGTCCCGGAAGTCAGCTGGATACGCCCGCAACGAAAGACGATACAGCCGTTCCCCCAGCGAGAGAGCTTGCCCGCCGGTCGACATCAGCCGCGCCCCGCAGCGAGGACGTGCTTCTCCTGTGCCACGGCAAGCACCTTGGCCAGTCGCTCCGACTCGGCCCGGAGCACCCGCCGACCCAGAGGCGTGAGTCGGTACGTGCGCCGCCGTCGATCCTCGCCGGGAGGCCTGGCGGACGCCGGTACGCTCTCTATGAACCCGTCGTCCTTCAGCCGCTTCAAGGCTGCGTACAACGTGCCGGTCTCCAGCTCCATCCGGCCGTCGGTCCGCGCCTCGACCTCCTTGATGATCGCGTAGCCGTGACGATCGGCGTCGGCCAGGGCCAGAAGCACGTGGTAGGTCAGGTGCGTGAGCGGAAGGCGGTCTTGGGGATCCTGAGTCGACATACGACGTCCTCTCCTCCAGGTACCGGGCGATCCGGCTTCGCGATGGGCGCGCCGCCAGCGGGCAGCTCACGCCTCGCGCGCAGTGGAACCCTCCCGGGCGGCGCCTCGCTGCGCCGCGGGCCAGGGTCCGCTGCCTTCGTGCGCGCCGACCCCTACCGGGACTCCGATTCATTATAGGGACGATCCCTATAGTTGTCAAGCCGGTATTACTGGGGTGCCGGCGACTGACGTACCAGCCGTGGGGACCTCGCGGGGTAGGTCGTAGACACTTATGCTATGATTTTCAGGCCGAGCGACCTGAGTTGGCTACCCTCACTGGCGAGCCCAACCGGGCTCGAGAAGACGGATGGACCGCACCGCATCCTGTCCTGCCTGCGCCGAACCGCTATTCGCAGAAGACGCGTTTTGCAGCGCCTGCGGGACGAGGATCCGAAGCCGCGCCTCGAGCACGGGCGCGTCCCGCGCCACGCTGGTGAAGCAGACGGTCCCGACTGTGGACCGAGTCACGTGTCCTAGCTGCAACAGCCTCATTCTCTCGACAGACGCGTTTTGTAGCGTCTGTGGTGCCCCAGCCGCCGCGCCACCGATGGCAGGGGTCTGGGCCGAAATCCTCCGGAAGCTCGGGGATGCGAACGCGGGTAAGTACGTGTTCATCCGACAGCTGGGTCGGGGAGGCATGGGTACCGTGTATCTGGCGAGGGACCTGGCTCTCGAACGACTGGTGGCCATCAAGGTGCTCTCGCCCGACTGGCTCGCCAACGAGACGATGGTAGAGCGGTTCCGCCGTGAGGCCAGGACGATCGCGCGTCTCCGTCACCCATCCATCGTTACGGTCTACGGTGTCGGGCGCACCGCGGACATCCACTATTTCGTGATGGACTATATCGACGGGGCGTCGCTCTCCGACGTGCTCCGGACCCACGGCCCGCTCTCGATCCCCGTCATCAAGGCGATCGCCTACCAAGTAGGCTCGGCTCTGGAATACGCTCATCAGCCTGGTCGTGGCATCATCCACCGCGACATCAAACCGTCGAACATCGTGTTGGACACCGAAGGCAACGCCTTCGTGATGGACTTCGGCATCTCCAAGGTGTCGGAATCGAAGACGGGTCTGACACGGACGGGCGTCATCATGGGAACGCCCGAGTACATGAGCCCCGAGCAGTGCAGGGGGAACGAGGTCGACCAGGCCTCTGACCAATACTCCTTCGGGACCGTCATCTACTCGATGCTGACTGGCGCCCCTCCGTTTACGGGCCCGTCCTACCGAGTGTTGGTCGCCCACAACACGCACCCGCCTCCGGACCTCAGCGAGGCCCGTCCCGATTGCCCTGAAGACCTGACCAGGACCACCGAGCGCATGTTGGCGAAAGCTCCGCCGGACCGTTGGCCAAACATCGGCCAGGCCTTGAGAGCCGCGGGGATCGGGCCCGTGTCGACTGACGAGCCGGTCCGGAGGGAGCTCGCCGGCTTGGTGCGGATCACGGCCAAGCGGCGGCGGTCCCCAGAGGTCGATGACCCGTCGCCCGGCGAGCTCTCTCCCGGGCTTGGCGAGAGGACCCCCACCTGGCTCCGCATCCTTCAGGTGCCCCAGGAGATCGAACCCGGTGACTCGTTCGTGCTGAGGGCGACAGTGCTGGGCGGAGAAGGGGCCGAGGCCGCGGATCAACCCGTGAGCTGGGAGTCCACTGATCCCTCGATCTTGAGAGTCGAATCGTCGACCGGAGAGCTGGTGGCCATTGGGGTTGGATCGGCATCGGTAACCGCACGCTCGGGAACCGCTGTCGAATCAGTGCTGATCGAGGTCCGACCCGAGCGTGTCGCCTACCTCGAGCTAGTGCCCGCAACCGTCGAAATCCCTGTCGGACGACGAGTACGGCTCGAGGCAGCGGCCCTGAGCAAGAGGGGCGAAAGCCTCGATCGGGCGGTCTTCTGGTCCTCCGGTGACCCGAGCACGGCGACCGTGAGCGATCAGGGCCTCGTCCAAGCACACGCCGTCGGCAACGCGACGATCCTGGCGCACTGCGAGGGCGTGGCATCCACCGCCACCATTGGCGTCGTCGAGACGGCGACCGGCCCGGGGATCGCCGCAGTCCCTGATGTCGAGGCGGATGTTCCCCATGAAGAACGTGACGGCGGCAGAGTCGGCGAGCCGACGACGGAAGCAGCGCCAGGGGCCCCACCGGAGGACTTCATCACGAGTTGGCCTGACACGGCCATGCGCGAGGACGCCATCGCCGCCTTCATGCAGGCAGTCGGCGCCGGGAAGGAGCCGTCCACCCCTGCTTCGTCGCAGGGCAGCGACCTAGATGAGGATCCGGTGGCCGCATTGCCGGAGCCGGGGAGCCGTCGGGAATCCCCTCCCGATCGAGCACGCCGTCGCATGGTCCTGGCAATGACTCCCCTCGCACTGCTCACGGCCGTGGCCGCCCTGTGGCTGGGGCAGCGGGTCTGGTTCGACGCCGGGGACGCTGTGGCGGAAGTGTCGGTCCGCAGTCCGGATGACGAAGTCGTGGGAGCGCTCGGCCTCACCGTTTCTCCGGGCGATCGGCTTCCGCTCGCCGCGGCGGTGGCGGCGGCGGACGGCTCGCCGATCCCGGATGCGAGTGTCGCTTGGGCCTCATTGGATCCGTCGATCGTGACCCTGGACAGGAGCGGCGTGCTGACCGCCCTGGCTCCGGGCTCGACGGAGATCACGGTCACCGTCGACGACATCGTAAGCCGACTAACCGTTCACGTCCGGCCGCCCGGCGTCGTGGCGGACGATGACTCCAGGGGCAGCTCGCCGCAGGCCTCCGGCGGGCCGGGTGCCGGCGAGCCTGGAGGGCGGGCGGACGGGTCGCCCGAGCCTCCTCTCGAGGAGCGGGAAGCTCCCCGGACGACCGAGGCGCCAAACACCGTTCCCATCGAAGACGGGCGCCCGATTCAGGACCCCGACCGCGACCCGGCCCAACCACCG
Source organism: Gemmatimonadota bacterium (assembly GCA_039589315.1). Lineage (GTDB taxonomy): Bacteria > Gemmatimonadota > Gemmatimonadetes > Longimicrobiales > Gaopeijiaceae > JBDHHQ01. The sequence continues at coordinate 3,336 of JBDHHQ010000070.1, read as the reverse complement.
CCCACCGCAGGAACGTTTCTCCTGATCGTAGATCCCTGGGCCAACGTCTTCGTTGACGGGGAGTCGCAGGGACAGAGGCAACGGCTCCGCATGCTGCTGCCGCCGGGTGAGCACCGACTGACTTTGGAGAACCCCGAGCGCGCCACGGTGGACACCACGTTCACGATCAGATCTGAGCAGGCGACTCAGCTCAACATCCCGATGCCCTCGAGGAATCCGTGATGACCAGAATGCTCGTTTCCACAGGACTGGCCGTCGCTCTCTTTGCTCTAGCCGTGCCGGTGGATGCGCAGGCAGACCGCGCCACCTTGATCGAAGAGGCGAGAAACGAATTCAGCGATTCGCTTGCGCTGAACCTGCTGCTGTCGGCGACCGACCCCACGAGGGCCGAGCCGGACAGCGTCTGGGGTGTGGCGGTCCTGGACATGGCGCAGTTGCTCGTCAGCCTCGATAAGGCCGAGCTCGCTGCTGTCTGGCTTCGGTGGGCGGCGCGCCATGGTTCGGAGTGGTCAATCGACAGGTCGCGGTATCTGCCAGCCGTCATCGACGCGTACGATGCCGTTTTGTCCTCGGTGGCCGCACAGGCCGGCGAGCGAATTCCGGCCAACACGTCATGGCGCTGGCCGATCAGCTTCGACGCGGAGGCAGAGGGCGTCCTCGAGATCCGTTCCGTAGATCCGGCGGTTCGCTTGAGCGTCAGGATCGAGGGTCACGACGCAACACCCGGCCCTGGCCCCGTGGCGCTACCCCCCGGGACCTACGAGCTGGTCGCTTCCGCCGACGGGCATGAGCCCGCCACTGTCACCCGTGAGGTCCTCCCCGGGGTGACGACGATTCTCGATGTCGGACTCGCCCCTTTGCTGTCGGCCGAGGCCGAGGACCTCGTGAGCCAGTGGCTCGTACGCGTCGACCGGACCGTCGCCGACAGAAGAGTCTGTGGCACCGGCTTCATTGCCGGGCCTGACGGCCTCGTACTTACCGCCCTTTCCGTGGCGGGCGCGGTGGATGGTGTGGATATCGTGGCCTTTGCGGGCCAGGAGACACATGCCGACGTACCCGTGGCTTCCAGCGATCCGTCGCGCAATGTGGCCGTGCTCCGGCTCGAGGGTGAGACTGGGGCCATCCCGCAAGCTCCCCTCCCTCGGGAGGACCAGTATGCTTGGGCCGTTCACTACGCGGGGTGCTCAGCCTCGGCCTCGGCGCGGACCCGACTGACCGAATGGAACACCCGGCCAGGGGAACCCCTGACCCTCGCGACCACGCTGCCGACCGACGCGGCCGGTGCGCCTCTCGTTGATCGAGACGGCGCGCTTCTTGGGATCGTCATCGATCCCGCCCACGTCATCCCCATCTCCATGGTCCAGGACCTTCTCGAGCAGGCCCGCGAGGATCAGGTCGCCCTCGGCGACTCGGGTGGAGGAGCGCCCACGTGGCTCTGGATAGCCCTGGGTGCGGGGGCTGCTGCTGGCGCGGCCGTGGCTCTGGGTGGCGGCAGTAGTGATAGCGGCACCTCCCCCTCGCCGCCGTCGCCCACCACCGGCGGAATCACGATCACCTTTCCGCTGGGGGGCCGCTGAGGCGTCGACTGGAGCCCTTCGGGGCCATGCCCTGCACCGGGTCGCCGGAGGAGCGGTGGGGTTGCATCTCCCCACCTCCGACCCGACTATTCGGTACGGCCCGTGACGGCACGCTTCAGTCCCCCGCTCGGAGGGTGCCGCGATACGTCATCTCCGCTGGGCTGTAACCCTGCCTTTCTGTCTGTGGGCCTGCGATTCGACCGTTGCGGACCTCGCCCCCACGGCAAGCCTGTCGCTTCACGTGGTGGCAGCCGGCGGGCTTACGTCGACGCCCGATCAAGGCCGCATCCACATCGAGGGGCCGACCCCGAGAGTCGTTCTCGTCACCCCTGGGACGACGGAAACCATCTCGGGCCTCGTACCAGGCACCTACACGGTGGCCGTCGAAGGGTTGATCGCCGGCGAAGTCGAGTCGTACGGAGAGCGTGGTGGGATCAACGTTACCGCCGGCGCGAACACGCCTGTGACCGTGGTACGCACCGACTTCATTCCCGTCCTCCATGCCCTGGATGCCGAGTTGCAGCTCGGGCAAACGATGGACGTTGCATGGAATCCGGTCCCGGGCGCAGACGAGTATCGACTCGAGTGGGACGACAACGGGGGCTTCACGAGCCCGACCGTGATCGAGCTTGACGCTACCTCCACCGACATCACCGTGCAGGCGCCCGGAAGCCACTACATCCGCGTGCGCGCCGTGACGCGATTCGGCAACGCCGGACGGCCCAGCTCGACTGGCTCGACCCAGATCGTCAATCCTGGACCGATCATCACGTCCGTCGATCCGCCAAACGTCATGGCCGGGGGAGAGGCGTTCGAGCTCACGGTGGACGGATCTGGATTCGTGCCGGCGTCCGAGGTCAGGTGGAATGGCGACGGACGCTCCACCACGTACGTGGACTCGCAACGCCTGCGCGCTTCCATTCTGGCCAGTGACATCGCCGACGCGGGCACCGCCCAGGTTACGGTGCAGAGCCCCCAACCAGGCGGTGGGGTCTCGGGGGCCGTGACCGTGACGATACAGACCGGGACCGTGGTTTGGGCACAAGTATCGTCTGGAGAGTCACACACCTGCGGCATAACGACGGCGGGTGAGGCATACTGCTGGGGCGCCGGAGACCGGGGACAGCTCGGCGACGGATTCACGGAGGCCAGGCTGACCCCGGTTCCTGTCAGTGGCGAGCTGGTCTTCGACATGCTCTCAGCCGGCAGTGAGTACACCTGTGGCGTAACGGTTACGGGCGACGCGTACTGCTGGGGATCCGGCGACCTCGGACAGCTCGGTAACGGATCCACGGCCGACCGGCTCGTGCCGGTGCGTGTCATCGGCGCACCGGCTTTCGCGTCGATCGCCACCGGCCGCACACATACCTGTGCCGTGACTGCCGCCGGCGACGCGTACTGCTGGGGATTCGGGGCGCGGGGGCGACTGGGTAATGGCTCGACGACAGATCATCTCACCCCGGTCCTCGTCAGCGGCAGTCACGACTTCGCCACGATCGGGACAGGTTACTGGCACTCGTGCGGGCTAACGACGCAGCGAGAAGGGTTCTGCTGGGGTGGTGGAGGCTCGGGACAGCTCGGCACCGGCTCAGGCACGAACCAGCTAAGGCCGACCCTGGTGAGCGGAGGCCTGTCCTGGGCCGAAATCTCGGCCGGCATCGCCCACACCTGCGGACTGACCATGGCGGGTGACGGGTATTGTTGGGGCTTCGGATCCGACGGACGCCTCGGCAACACCGGGGCGGTCAGCGATGTGGTC
>JBDHHQ010000069.1:0-38447 GCA_039589315.1 Gemmatimonadota bacterium | reverse complement strand
CTGGGGTGCGGGCGAGTCCAGGGCTTCTTCTTCGGCCACCCGACGGCCGCGGCCGAGTTTCTGCGCAAGGCCGTCGACGAGCTGCCACCGGCGAGGGACGCACTGACACCCGTTGCCTGACGGACTCGAGTGGCCGGGCTGGGAGGCGAGGGCTCTTCGCGACTCGACTCTGGCGCAGCCCCCCCACCATCTCGGACAGTGATGTCGATCCAGCATCGGGGACCCGGACAGTCCCGAGCCGGACTTCGCCACCCTGACCGACGGGTACGTCGAGCCCGGTCATCGCTAGGTACGAGTCACGGCGCTGCTGCGCGTTCGAGGGTGATCGTCTCGCCCTCGGTCCTCGCGATGACTGCGGAGCACGTGAGGTCGCCGGTCACGTTCACCGACGTGCGGATCATGTCGAGAATCCGGTCGACACCGAGAATGAGCGCGATGCCCGCCTGCACGTGCTGCCCCATCCCGACCGCGTTCAGCACGATGATCAGAGTGATGATTCCTGCTGAGGGCACGCCTGCGGCTCCGACCGACGCCAGCGTTGCGGTTAGCACGATGATCATCTGCTCGGCGAGACCCAGATCGATTCCGTAGATCTGGGCGATGAACAGGACGGCGACCGCCTGGTATAGAGCTGTTCCGTCCATGTTGATCGTGGCTCCCAGTGGGAGCACGAAACTCGCGACCTGGTTCGAGACGCCGATTTCCTCCTCGGCCGTCTCGATGGTGAGCGGTAGCGTCGCGTTCGATGACGATGTCGAGAACGCCAGAAGTGGGACCGCCGCGATCCTTTTGTAGAACCGCGCCGGATTCAGACGCGCGATGAATCGAAGGATGAGGCCATAGGTTCCGAATGCGTGCAGCGCGAGGCCGGCGACCACAACGAGCGTATAGACCAACAGGCTCTGCAATAGATCGAATCCGAAGTTCGCCACCACGGAGCCGATGAGCACGAACACGGCGTAGGGCGCCAGCTCCATGATCCAGTTTATGAGGGTCATGGAGGCGTCGTTGATCCCGTGGAAGAAGTTCAGGACGGCGTCCTTCCGCTCGGGCTGAATCACCGTCAGCGCAGCTCCGAAGCAGATCGTGAAGAAGATCAGGGGGAGGAGGTCCAGGTTGGCCGCGGCCTGGACCGGGTTTCTCGGGATGACGCGAAGCAACGTCTCGGCCGCGCCGGGAGCGTTTTCGGCGATGTCCATGCGGGCGGAGGCGTCTCCACCATAACGCGCGGCCAGCTCGTCTCGTGTTGTTTCGGCCACACCGGCGCCCGGCTGGATGACATTGGCCAGTGCCAGGCCGATCGTCACCGCGACCGCGGTCGTGATCATGTAGTACGCCAGCGTCTTCCCACCGATTCGGCCCAGCTTGCGGAGATCCCCGAGGGACGCGGTGCCCACGAGCAAGCTGGCGACCACCAACGGAATCACGATCATCGTGATGAGGTTGATGAACGCGGTGCCCAATGGCTCGAGGTTACCGAGCAGGTTCTGCAGCCACTCGACCCCGGCGAGGTTGGCAAAGGCACCAACTGCGGCACCGGCGATGAGGCCAACGAGAATCTTCGTGTACAGCTGCATACGTCTCCTCGGGTTCAGTTCCGGCCGAATGACCGGGCGCAACAATAGGAGTGCCGTTTACCCTCGGGCAACTGGGCGTGGAGTGTGAGGGTGGGAGATCGTAACAGCGCGCGTTCATCCGCCCATCCGGAACTCCGCCCGCTCGATGACGCCCCCTCCAGAACGGAGTCCACAACGCCCATTGCGGCGATAATCGTCCCGACAATATATGTATGCGTCATACTTATTTCATGAGGAAGGCAGAGGGAGGTTGACCGCGAGATGCCGCAGGCAGGGGGAGCGAGAAGAGGGGGGACCGCAACGGCGGGACCGGACGATGCGCACCTCGTCAACCTGCTGGGCGCGTTCGTCAGTAGCCTTGGGGACCAGCTTGCCGTGGCACTCTCGGACGATGCACATGGCGGCACGCATTCCATCGCCGTCCTCGCGGTGGGTACGTGGCCAGGCTGCTCCATCGACTTTCTGGCCAGGGTCGTCGGACTCACGCACTCGGGCACGGTGCGTCTCGTGGACCGCCTGGAGTCCACTGGCACCCTGCAGCGCGGTGCTGGCGGCGACGGCAGGACGTCGGCACTCCGCCTGACGCCCTCCGGCGAGACTCTGGCGCAGCGACTGAAGGAGCGACGGTCCGTGGTCTTGAGCCAGGCGCTGGCACAAGCCGATTCGACCGAGAGAATGGTGCTTTCTCGAGTGCTCGACCGGGCGCTGCGAGCAAGGCCGAGGTCTCTGATGGAGGCACGGCGGGAGTGCCGGCTCTGCGATCACAGTGTGTGTGTGGGCGACGACTGCCCCATCGGGTCATCGGTCGACGAATGAGGAGGACGTGATGAAGAGCAGGTCGATCGCGGATTCGGTCCGGCCGACTGGGAGCGTTGGGAGGAGCAGGTCGGTCGGGAAGTCGGTCCGTGTGACCGCGAGCGTGGGGATGATGTGGGCCGTTCTCATCGCTCCCCCGCTGTCGGCTCAGGCCAGAACGTTCGGTGAGACACATGACCACGCTCTCGGGCAGAGGTCGGACCCCACGGCGTCGGTGACGCTCGCCGACGTGAATGGAGACGGCCATCTGGACGTCCTGGTCGCCAATGGCCGACACTGGCCCGTCGAGAACGAGGTGTTCATCAACAACGGGAATACCGCCGAGCAGGAGGCCACTGCGGTGGCCGCCGGCGGCTACGGTCGATTCACCCTGGCGCTTCCGCTGGGGATCGAGCGTGCGACGAGCTACGCCGTGGCCGCCGGGGACCTGGACGGGGACGGTGACCTGGACGCGGTGGTCGCGAATGACCGTACGCCCAACCTCGTCTACCGGAACGACGGACTCGGCCGATTCTCCCTGGCCGGCGAGCTTTCCGCGGAGCCGGACGTGAGCCGCGACCTGGTCCTTGGAGATTTCGACGGAGACGGCTGGCTCGACGTGGCGGTCGCCAACCGGGGCGGGCCAAACTACGTGTACCTGAACGACCGCGAGGGTGGCACCTCCGAGCCGACGGTCTTCGGAACGGGCGAGGACGGTACGATCAAGCTGACGGTCGCCGACGTGAACGCGGATGGCCGGGTGGATATCGTGGCCGCGAATCGGGACGGCGATCCCAACTACGTCGCGCTGAACGCCGGCGGCGGCAGGTTCGAGCGCCCCCACCCCTTCGGACCGCCGACCGATGAGGGTCTGGCAACGGCCGTCGGGGACTTCGATGGTGACGGACACGTCGACATCGCTGCCGCCAACATCCGCGGGCCCAACAAGCTCTACTTCGGGATGGGCGACGGGACGTTCGAGCGCAGCGAGCTGCTGGGCCCCGAGGTCGCGACCTCGCTCGCGGTCGTCGCCAGCGACCTCGATCACGACGGGGACCTCGACCTGGTCGTCGGCAACGTGGGCGCCCGCAACAGGGCGTACTTGAACGCTGGTGACGGTACCTTCGAGGTGGGGCCGACCTTCGGGGCCGAGACGGACGCCACCTACTGGCTGGTGGTGGGCGATGTGGACGGGGACGGCTACGACGACGTCGTGGAGGCCGTCTCGGAGGGCCGGAACGGGGTCTACCTGAACCGGGCACGCTGAGCCGCGGCCCGCGGCAACCGGCCGCATCCCCAATCGACCGCATCACCCAGCCCCGGGCGCTCCGCCCCCAGGACAGGGGCTGCGTGCCGCCTGTCAACGGACTATGGTGCCGCTATTCCTTTGGTCGAACCCCACTGCGGAGCCTGTCATGTTCCGAGTCTCCAACGTCTCTGTCCTGCTTCTGTTGATCGCGGGCGGTAGCCACGCCCAGGCACAGGCTCCTGGAGGACCTTCACTGGAGGACCTCTTCAGCGTGTCCAGCCTGAGCGACGTGCAGGTGACATTGGACGGCAGCGCCGCACTCTACACCGTGACGACGGAGCGTCTCGATGAGAACGAGCAGGATACGAACATCTGGCTGACCCGCCGCGATGGATCGCGATGGACTGCACCCACCCAACTCACCCACAACCCCAAGACCGACGCGCAGCCCCGTTGGGCGCCCAACGGTGACGTGTTTGCCTTCCTGTCCGAGCGCGGGCGGGAGTCGGATCGGGACGGCGGTGAGGCCAACGGGTCGGGAACGGACCGAGGCGATCAGGACCTCTACATCATGGGCGCCCGGGGGGGTGAGCCTCGCCTCCTGCACGATCACGTGACATCGATCAGCGGCTTTGCCTGGTCCCCGGACGGATCGACGATCGTCTACCGAGCGGTGGACGACGACCCGACGGCCGACGAGCGGCGCGAGGCGGGGCTGGATGTCTCGTTCGAGGACGAGCCGGGCCGATTCGCCCACCTCTGGGCGCTGGACGTGGGCACCAGCGAAGCTCGACAGCTCACGAGCGGCGAGGCCTTCACGGTGGGGCCATTCGAGATCAGCCCGGACGGAGCGAGCGTGGCCTTCTCGGCGACGCCCACCGATCGCCCGAGGGACTCCTGGCGGGGTGACGTGTTCACGATCGCGATGGACGACGAGGAGGCCTCACTCCAGCGGGTTACCACCAACCCGGGACCCGACGCGAATCCTCGGTGGACACCCGACGGGGAGCACATCGTGTATTCGGCTCGCCATTCGGACCGGCACGAGATCGGGTACCGGAGGATCTACAGGATCCCCGCGCGCGGAGGCGATCCCGTCGACGTGTCTCCCGATGCTGACATCCAGGCGGGCCCATACACGCTCCTGGATAACGGCTCGAGGGCGGTCTTTCAGGCCACGACCGGCACCACACGGGGGTGGTTTCAGGTCGACCTGGAGAGCGGCGATCTGGTGCGGCTGACTCCTGGCCGGGGTGCGTATGGGAGTGCCGGGTTCTCGCAAGACGGTCGCACCATGGTGTTCGCGTATGAGGATCCCGGACGGCCGGTGGAGCTGTTCGCCGCTCAACTCGACGCCAACGTCGCTCAGCACTCGGTCAGGGCCTCGACGCCCCTGAGCGCCCACAACGACCACGCGGCGGACTTCGCCGTCGGCGCCACCGAGGTCCTGACCTGGAAGGGCGCGGATGGCGGCGACGTCGAGGGTATCGTCGTTTACCCGGCGGGCTGGAGCTCCGAGGACGGACCGCGCGCTCTGGTGGTGCGCATTCATGGAGGCCCCTCGGGCGTGTACGTGGAGAACTTCCAAGCGTCCTCGTTCAACAACAATGCGCAATGGATGGCGGCCGACGGCTACGCGGTCCTCCTACCCAACCCGAGGGGATCGTCGGGCTACGGCGAAGAGGGGCTCCAATCGGTGGTCGGAGATTGGGGTGGTCTCGACTTCCTGGACATCATGGCCGGTGTCGATACGCTGGTGGCGCGGGGCATCGCCCACCCCGATTCGCTGGGAGTGATGGGATGGAGCTACGGCGGCTACATGACGGCCTGGACCGTGTCCCAGACATCACGGTTCAAAGCCGCGGTGGCCGGCGCGGCCATCACCGAGAACATCGCCATGTGGGGGACCCAGGACATCCAGCACACCTTCGAGGCGTACTTTGGCGGCGGGCCATATGAGGAGGGCCTCTGGGAGGTGTACCAGGCTTCGAATCCGATGGCATTCATCGAGCAGGCGTCGACCCCGACACTCCTGATCCACGGCGAGCAGGACCCCCGAGTGCCCCCGAATCAGGCCATGATCTTCTACCGTGGTCTGCAGGCCAACGGCGTGCCCGCGAAGCTGCTCTGGCTACCGCGTACGCCGCACGGCCCGAGGGAGCCGGGCCTGCGCTTCGAGACCGCGCGGAACCAGAAGGCGTGGATGGACCAGTGGATCCGTCAGAGGCCCGTGTCGTAGCGACTGCCCCGCGCAGGCGGATGCCCCGTTCTGGAGGCCCTGGAGGACGAGCCGTGAGCGGACTCACGATCGAGCTGGTGTACTTCGAGGGTTGCCCCAACGTGGACGTGGCAAGACGCAACCTGAGCGAGGCTATCGCGTCCTTCGGTGAATCCGTCAAGTGGACGGAGTGGGACACCGACTCCGATTCGATTCCAGAATTGTACCGGACGTACGGATCTCCGACCGTTCTCGTGAACGGCCACGACGTGACCGGGTCCGGCGGGCAGAACCAAGCGATGGCCTGCCGCGCCGACGGTGCACCGCCCGTATCCGCGATCCTGGAGAAGCTGCAGCGAGGAGAGTGACCGGGTCCGAACCGCTTGACGCCCGCTCAGTCCTGCGGCTGTGGCACCTCCAAGGCGAATCCCGGATAGACCTGGCGGCCGATCTCGTTCGGATCCACGAAGCGCATCGTCTGGCGGTACATCACGTCGAGAGTGGGCGGCGGGTACATCTCGTCCACTTCCGAGGCAGGCATCGTGTGGCTGGCGGCCCGAGGTCTGGGACGATAGTTGGCCGAGCTCGCGTCCTCCACGCATTCCACGGTCTGCATCATGCCCATGTCCTCGTGGAGCAGGATGTGGCAGTGATGGACCCAGGTGCCCACGAAGTGATCGAAGCGCGTGCGAAATACGACGCGGCCTCCGTTTCGGGGCATCGGGACCGTGTCCATCCAGCGGGGCTCGGGCAGCACGTTATGGAGCGTGCCGTTCTCGTCCGGCACGTCGATCCGAAGCACCCACATGGGATTGATGTGGATGTGGAACGGGTGATCAGCGGCCTTTCCAGTGATCTGGAACTCGGGATCTTCCCAGAAGCGTCTCTGTCCTTCCGCCCGAGTGACGGGAAAGGACTCGTAGTGCTGGCGATAGGCACCGGGCTGCGGGAAGCGGTCCAGATCCGTATGACTCCACAGCGCGAGGGAGCTGTTGTACAGCACCCACTCCTCGGCCGTATCGACCAGGACCCTGGACCCCATCGGATCGTGCGGCATGAACTTCCGAGGCGCCCGCGGATCCGGCTCGGCCCGCAGGTCGAAGTCCGTGTTGATCGCCATGGTACGCGTCAAGTTCGCCAGCAGGATCCGCTGCCCGTCCTGAGTTCCCCAGACGAGGTGCTCCAGCTCGGGGTGTTGCTCGCAGAAGTCCTCAGGCGCGGGAATGACCGGGAAGTCGGCTCCCCCGGTACCGGAATAGGAGATGACGCGACTGCGAACGCTCTGGGCGGGGACCCCCGTCGTGAGCGCCTCCTCGGCGGGTACGCGTAACTCGTCATCGCCGATGGGCTGGAAGAGATCCGGTACCGGTGGAAGAACGTCGGTCAGGCTCGGAACGTCGAATTCGCCGCCCTCGACCGGCTCACCCTGGATGTGGATGTAGCCGACGACCACGTCGAATGGCGGCCTGCGGATCAGCGGTTCCTCGTTCGTGACGCCCGTCTGCAGCACCGACTGGTGGTTGTCGGTATGGAGATGGGCTTCCTTGGCGAACAGCGTGTACGTCCTGCCTACCGAGTCCAGCGGTGCTTTGAAGAAGACGTCCGCTCGATTGGCATTCGCCAAATAGAGCTCGTTCGGCCGGACATAGGCGCGCCGGAGGGAGTCCCCGTCCCGGTAGCAGTCCTCGAAGGCCCGCAGGGCGGACTCGAGCTCGGATTCGTTCCCCTCGGGGAACCGGGCGAGCGGATTGCGGGTGCCTTCGTTCTGACGTGCCAGATCCTTGATGACGTGGACGGCCCCCCCGCCCCTCTCCTCGACGAGCGTGATCCCGTCGAAGGAGAGCTGGTGTAGCTGCACCTTGGCCCTTTCGAAGTCTTCCTCGCTGACGCGCTCGAGCCGTCTCACCCGATCCTGACCCTCACCCTCTGTGATGACTTCCCAGATCCGATTCTGCCGCTGAACGAACTGACCCTCCAGCACCATGACCCGCTTCGTGCCGGATCCGTCGACACTGCCATTGAGAATTCGCCAGCGCTCGACCGCCCCGGGACGCATGAACATGACGGACGCGGGCATGATGCCGTTCACGGCAGAGAGCGGGGGGAACCGGAGTGAGTTGCGTCGCCGCCCGGCGTCGAGGTCGGCCGATCCGATGAACACGCGCTGGATGAAGATCAGCCGCTCACGGTAATCCCAGGGGCCGGTCTTGAGCTCCGGATCGGGCCAGGGCTCGTCGGTGAGGGCGCGATTGATCGCTTCGTCCACGTCACCCTCGATCAGGAGGAACCCCGCCATGCCGCTGGCGACCTGATCGTGAGTCGCCCCATGCGCGTGTGGGTGATACCAGTGGGTGCCAGGTGGATGAGGCGCTCCGCCTCCCTCCGCCGGTACCCTGAGCTGGATCTCATAGTCCAATTCTCCGACATGCTCGTGTTCCGCCGGCTCTGCCAGATCGGGATCGGCGGACGCCAGGCGAGCCTCCATGTCCGCTTTGGGGATGATCCTGAGGAGCACGTTGTCGGAGTGTGTCCCGTCGGGATTCGATTGTGGAGCGACGTGGAGACCGTGGGTGTGGAGGTTGGTCGTGTGCGCAGCGTGTTGACCGTTCACGTGGCCCTTCAGGCTCCAGCTCGGCCGCACCTCCGGATCGATCACCTCGAGCAGGAGCTCGGGGTAAACGAAGGGGTTGCACCCCCGCGGGTTTTCGGGATCGCCGTCGGGCAGCTCGGCCTCCCGGAGCCGACACACTTCGCGGTCGGTATCCAGGGGCATGTCCACCGGATCGGGACTCGGCCCGACATGCACGATCTGCTCGTTGAGGCCGAGCATGTTGCGGACCTTGAGCTTCACGACCCCATCGCCGCGCACGCGGATCGTGGGCCCGAACGGTCTCCCGTTGTAGCTGAATATCGCAGGCGCGGGATTGCCCGGGCTCGGCGAGTTGCCAGGATTCTGGTGCCTCGTGACGTTCAGCACGAGTTGGCCGTCCGGCCACTCATCGGGCCGCCAGATCCAGGGCTCTTGCCAGGTCTCCGCACCAATCCGACTCGGGTCGATCAGCTCGCCGACCGAAGGAGTCGGTCGGAGGCCCGTGACCCGCTCGCGCTCCGGCACCGGTGCGGCAGCGGTCGTTTCCAGTAGGGGACCCGCGGTCCCTGACGTAGCGCAACCGGACAGGGTCGCACCGGCTCCGAGGGCACCGAGCTTCAGGAATTCTCGGCGCTGGAGGGCCGAGGGTCGATCGTCGGCGTCGTGCGGCAAGATGGGCTCCTGGGCGAAGAGTGGCCGCACAATGCTTCCTGCACCACGGGCGCACAAGACCGGCGGCTGACGTGAGGGCCCCGCACGCCTCGGCTCTCACGGGTGACACGGATCTCGGAACCCCGGTCGCGCATGAATCGCTCAGTCGGAAACCCGCAGAGTGACATTGCAGCCGTCTCCGCTCCCGTCCTAGACTATCATGGCTTCCCGCGTCCGAATCGCGGGAAGCCATTCTCGGCTTCCCCCACGAGCTCACCGCTTCAGAGCAGGAGTCAGCGAGAGTCGCGTGCCCAACCCCGGTGATCCCACCTCCCGTCGTCGGCGCGAGGTCGACGCTCTTCTAGAGCAGGCGCTGGACCACGGACCGGAGGACCGCGAGCGGTTCCTGGAGCGGGCATGCGGCGACGACACCGAGCTCTACGAGGCGGTCCTGGCGCACGCCCGCGCGAGCGAGCGGGGCCCAGCTGAAGCAGACCGTCCCGGCGATGCGCTGCTTCGGGCCGCTCCTACCGAGACCCGTGAGGTCCTCGGCGCCTACCGGTTGCTGCAGCCCCTCGGGTCCGGAGGCATGGGAACCGTGTACCTGGCGGAGCGGGCAGATGGCCAGTTCGAGCAGCAGGTCGCCGTCAAGGTCGTGAAGCGAGCCGCCGGTGGCTCCGACCTCGACAAACGGTTCCTGAGGGAGCGGCAGATCCTGGCCCGACTGCAGCACGCGAACATCGCGCGGCTCTACGACGGCGGACTGACCTCGGACGGCCGTCCGTACTTCGTGATGGAGCTCGTCGAGGGGACTCCGATCACCGGCCATTGTCAGCGCGAGGCCGTCGACGTCGAGGGCCGTCTCGAGCTGATGGAGGCGGTGGGCCGCGCAGTCCACTACGCTCACGGCCTTGGCGTAATCCATCGGGATCTGAAGCCCGCCAACATCTTGGTGACCGACGACGGTGCCGTGAAGCTGCTCGACTTCGGCATCGCCAAGCTCGGAGGGGACGACTCGGGCGAGACGCTGACCCGAACCGGCGTACAGGTGCTCACCCCGGCCTACGCCTCTCCCGAGCAGCTGCGTGGGCACCCGGTGACGACAGCCTCCGACGTGTACCAGCTCGGGCTCGTCCTCTACGAGCTCCTGGCCGGTCGCCTTCCCATCGGTGAAGCTCCGACGGCACCTGGGCAGGTGGCTGGCTCCAAGCGAGTCACCGACCTCGATCACATCTGCCTGACTGCCCTGAGCAGCGAGCCTGAACGGCGGTACCCGTCGGCGGACTCGTTCGTCGCCGACCTGCGGCGCTACCGGGAGGACAGGCCGGTGGCCGCACGGCCCGACACCCCACTCTATCGCCTCTCGAAGTTCGTCGAGCGGCACCGGGGCAGCGTGGCAGCCGCGGCGGTGCTTATCGCCGCCTCGGCGGTCGGAGGGTACGTCCTGGGTCAGGGCGCCGGGGCGGCCGATCAGGGCGAGGGTGGCCCCATGGGCGCGGTCCTGCCGATGGTGCTCGTCGTCGTTGCCATCGTCCTGGTCGCGTACGTGATCCGGGCCCGCCCGCGGCCCCCCGCCATGGTGCCGCCGGCTCGACCCAGAGTGCCGGCTCAGGCGGTCGAAGACCCGGACACCGCCCCACCGGACGAAAGGCCACACGCCACCGGCACGACCGAAGCCGTCCTGGACCCGCACACCGTGGCGGTTCTCCCGTTCGGAACGCTGGGGTCGGACGACACGGACGCTTTCTCTGCCGGACTCCATGAGGACCTGCTCACCGAGCTGTCGAGGGTCTCGGCGCTGACGGTGATCTCTCGCACATCGGCAGCGGCGTACAAGGGCAGCGGGAAGTCGATTACGGAGATCGGCCGGGAGTTGGGCGCCGGAACGGTCATCGAGGGAACGGTGCAGCGGGCCGGTGGCCGCGTGCGACTCAACGTTCAGGTCATTGACGCGCGTCGCGACGTCCACCGGTGGGCCGAACGCTACGACCGGGAGCTCACGGCGGCCAACGTCTTCGACCTCCAGAGCGAGCTGGTGGCGAAGATCACCGACGCCATCCGAGCCGAGCTCACCCCGCGCGAGGAGGCGCGACTCGGCCGCCGGCCGACGGACGACCTCGAGGCATACCGTCTCTACCTGGAAGGCCGAGCCCAACTCGTCCAGCGCACACAGGGGGGGATGCGACACGCGCTGGACAGCTTTCGAGCCGCGGTGGACCGAGATCCGGACTATGCCCCGGCGTGGGCCGGACTCTCGGAGGCCGTCGCGCTGCTCGAGTGGTACCACTATCCCGTCCCGGACGGCGCGCCAGACGCGGAGGACGTGGCCCAACAGGCGGTCCGTCTCGATCCCGAGCTCGCGGAGGCCCACATGTCACTGGGGATCGTCCTCTCGATTCGCAGGGACGGACCCACCATGCTGCAGGAGCTGGAGCGCGCCGTGGAGCTGCAGCCCAGCCACGCCGAAGCGCTCATATGGCTAGCCTGGTTCTACCTCTTGGTCGGACGTCCGGCTGACGCGCTCGAGCCCACCGAACGTGCCACGGCCCTGAACCCGCTGGCCCCGGCCGTGCGCGTCTTCCGCGCCGAGGCGCTGCTCGCGAACGGTGAGCCTGAACAGGCTCTGGAGGAAGCCTCGCGTGCCCGTGAGATCCAGCCCGACTACGCCCTGGCTCACTTCATGGAGGGGCTCGTCCTCCATCACCTGCATAGGCACGAGGAAGCCGAGGCCGCGTTCCGGATCACCTCCGGGTTGGCGCTCCCCCTCGGGTCACCCAGACAGGCCGAAGTCCAGGCCGCTCTCGCCCTGACCAGGATGGCCGGCGGCGACCGCGCCGGAGCGGAGGAGCGCCTGGCACAGGTCGAGGAAGAGGCACCTGGCGACCCCTTCTGGACCGGGCTGGTGCTTGCCGCCCTCGAAGAGGAGGAGGAGGCGTTCGCAGCCTTCGCCCGCATCCAGAGCTGGGGGTGGTTCGAGACGGAATCCGTCCGCTACTTCTTCCCGAACGAGCTCGGTCCGCTGCGGGAGGATCCTCGGTACGGCGGCTTGCTCCGAGACGCGGATCGAAGTTGGGGGGTGGAGGAGGGCTGACGTCCGGAATTGCGGAACCACCGTCGATCGCGTACGTCATGCGCCGTGGGGCCTTCCGGATATGGCTAGTGCAAGAAGGGACTCAAGCGTGAGTTCACCTCGAGCTGCGGAACAACCGACCCGCTCCGTCGTCATGCAGTCGCAATCGGGCTGGCCCTGCACGGGACTGGCGGATCAGCGTGAGTGACTCCCCGTTCGAGGCGATCTATCGCAGATCGCTGAACGATCCCGAGGAGTTCTGGGGTGAGGCCGCAGATGAGGTCGAGTGGGTCAGGCCGTGGGACGCGGTCCTCGACCGGTCGGCAGCGCCAGCGGCACGATGGTTCGTCGGTGGCGTGCTGAACACCTGCTACAACGCGCTCGACCGTCATATCGAGGGGGGTCGCGCGGAGCAAGCCGCGTTGATCTACGACAGCGCCGTGACCGGAGAAGCCCGGACCTATAGCTACCGCGAGCTACGGGACCGGGTGGCGCTCTTTGCCGGCGTATTGAGCCGGAACGGAATCGGTCGCGGCGACCGCGTCGTCATCTACATGCCGATGATCCCGCAAGCCGTCATCGCCATGCTGGCCTGCGCTCGGCTCGGCGCGGTTCACTCCGTCGTGTTCGGCGGGTTCGCATCCAAGGAGCTGGCGACCCGCATCGATGACTGCGACGCGAAGTTGGTGGTTTCCGCGTCGTGCGGGATCGAGCGCGATCGCGTCATCGAATACAAGCCGCTTCTCGACGGCGCCCTCGGAGTGACCGCGCATCAGCCGACGTGCATCGTGTATCAGCGCGAGATGGTGACAGCAGACATGCAGCCCGGCCGTGACCGTGATTGGGACGAGGAGATGGCACTCGCCGAGCCGCACGACTGCGTCCCGGTGCCCGCGACCGACCCGCTCTACATCCTGTACACCTCCGGCACGACCGGTCACCCCAAAGGGATCGTGCGCGACAACGGCGGCCACGCCGTCGCTTTGAAGTGGACGATGAAGAACGTCTACGACGTGGGTCCCGGAGAGGTCTATTGGGCGGCGTCAGACGTCGGCTGGGTGGTCGGACACTCCTACATCGTGTATGGACCGCTCCTTCACGGCTGCACAACCGTGCTGTACGAGGGCAAACCGGTCGGGACACCCGACGCGGGTGCTTTTTGGCGGGTCATCGCGCAGCACCGGGTCGCGAGCATGTTCACGGCTCCCACCGCGATCCGAGCCATCCGGCAGCAGGACCCGGATGGGTCGCTGATCCCCGAGTACGACCTGAGCGACTTCCGCTCGCTCTTCCTCGCGGGAGAGCGATGCGACCCCGACACGCTCGCCTGGGCGGAGAAGCAGCTGGGAGTGCCCGTGATCGACCACTGGTGGCAGACCGAAACGGGGTGGGCGATCGCGGCGAGTTGCTTGGGCCTCGACACGCCCCCAGTAGTGCCCGGGTCACCGGGCCGGCCCGCACCGGGATGGGACCTCGTCGTGATGGGACCGCATGGGGAGGAACTGCAGCCCGGCGAGGTCGGTGCCCTGTGCGCCCGGCTGCCGATGCCCCCCTCGTCACTTCCTACACTCTGGAACGCCGACAAGCGATTCGTCGACACCTACCTCTCGAGCTACCCGGGCTTCTATGAGACGGCGGATGCCGGGTTCATCGACGACGACGGATATGTCCACGTCATGGCCCGTACCGATGACATCATCAACGTGGCGGGACATCGGCTCTCCACCGGCGCCCTCGAAGAGGTTCTCACCTCCCATCCCGACGTCGCCGAGTGCGCGGTCGTGGGCGTCTCCGATCAGCTGAAGGGCCAGTTGCCCGTCGGATTCCTCGTGCTCAAGGTGGGTGCCGTCGGCGGGGAAGACGAGGTGGTGGGCGACGTCGTGGCGTCGGTCCGCGAGAGAATCGGCCCCGTGGCGTCCTTCAAGTCCGCCGTCGTGGTCGATCGGCTTCCGAAGACCCGTTCCGGCAAGATCTTGCGCGGTACGATCGCACGCATCGCCGATGACGCGCCGTGGACCATGCCCGCAACTGTCGACGACCCGGTCATCTTCGACGAGATCGCAGTGGCGCTCTCGAGAATAGGGTATCCCCGATGAGTCCCGTGACAACCGGGTACAAGCAGTTGGTGGCGCTGGCGGAGGCCGAGATCGAGACCCTGTCCGTTGAGGAAGCCAGGGCTGCCCAGTCGGCCGGCGCGCTCCTGGTGGACCTGCGAGACGTGCGGGAGGTCAAGCGGGAGGGGAAGATCCCCGGCTCCTATCACGTACCGCGGGGCATGCTCGAGTTCTGGGTCGACCCGGAGTCCCCGTATCACCGCGACGTGCTGACCTCGGCCGACCGTTTGGTGCTCTACTGCAACCTGGGGTGGCGGTCCGCCCTGGCCGCCAAGACGCTGCAGGAGATGGGCTTCACCAACGTGGCCCACATCGGCGGCGGCCTTGCTGCGTGGAAGGACGAAGACGGCCCCATCGAAGGTGGGCCATCGGAGGAGAAGACATGACCTTCAACGCCCTTGTCGTGCGAAAGGACGAGGAAGGCGCGGTGAGCTCGGCGGTGGAGCAACTCGAACCGAGCCAGCTGCCGGAAGGTGACGTCACTGTAGCGGTCGAGTACTCCACACTGAACTACAAGGACGGGCTCTGCCTCACGGGGGGTGGCGGTCTGGTGCGCACCTACCCGCATGTGCCGGGGATCGACTTCGCGGGAACGGTCGAGGCATCCGACGATGCCCGGTACGAGGTGGGCGACAAGGTCGTGTTGACCGGCTGGCGAGTCGGCGAGCTCCGGTGGGGAGGGTACGCACAGCGGGCCAGGGTCAAGGCCGACTGGTTGGTCCCGCTCCCCGAGGCCCTGTCGACCCGGAACGCGATGGCCATCGGCACGGCGGGCTTCGCCGCGATGCTCGCGGTCATGGCGCTGGAGGCACACGGCCTGACGCCAGAGCAGGGCGAGGTCCTCGTGACGGGCGCCACGGGTGGGGTGGGCTCCATCGCGACCGCGATCCTCGGCAAACTCGGGTACGAGGTCGCGGCCGTGACCGGCCGCCCGGGGCTGGAGCCGTATCTGCGGGATCTGGGAGCGAGCAGCGTCGTGCCGCGGGGAGAGCTGGAGGCCCGTGGCAAGCCGCTCGAGTCCGAGCGATGGGCCGGATGCGTCGATGCTGTGGGTGGCGCCGTACTGGCCAGAACATTGGCTCAGATGAAGTACGGCTCATCTGTCGCCGCTGTGGGCCTCGCAGGAGGCATGCGCCTCGATGCCACCGTGATCCCCTTCATCCTGCGCGGAGTCAACCTGCTGGGTATCGACTCTGTCATGCAGCCGTACGCCAATCGCGTGATTGCGTGGGATCGCCTGGCTGCCGACCTGCCCCGGGGCCAGCTCGAGGCGATGGTCGAGTCGGTATCGTTGGCTGAGGTCGCTCCGCTTGGCCCCGCGATCTTGCAGGGCCAGGTCAAAGGACGGGTCGTGGTCGACGTAAGCGCCTGAGGAATCGGGCCGAAGGCCGCCGCTACCCTCTGGCAGCCAGACGTGCCCCGCATCGGCCCGGGAGGCCAGCCCCGTGGCGAGCGCCGGGTGACCGGCCTCGACCTCCACCGCACTCAGCTGCCGGAGATCAACGGCGACGAAGCGCGCCGAGCGAGGAGGGCGATCATGATCGGGCCGAAGCTCGTGAGCCGAGTGGGTTGCCAGTGTTGCTGCATCGTGTTGGTACTTCTCTTCGTCGCGTGTGGTAGCCAGCCTGACGACGCTCGGGAAGTCGAGGCAGAGGGGGCCTCGGCCACGGACCTCGAAGGCCGGCCTGCCAGAGCGCTCAACATGAGACTCGTGGGTCACCACGACCTCCAGGCCCGCTCCGCCTATCAGCCCATCATCCACGCCTATGGTGATCGGCGGATCCTGTTCGTCGGTCATCACGCGGGCGAGGCCCTGAACCCCGCAACGGGGGCGGTGGAGGTGAATGGCATGTCCATCCTGGACGTGACCGATCCCGGCCGGCCGGTCCTCCTTCACCACGAGCCGCCGACCGGCGATGAGGCCAGCGGAACCCAGCATCTCCAGGTATGCGATGGCGCCGCCCTGCCCGACGGCGACCCCGAGAGGATCTATCTCGTGCGCACGAACGGACGGATCGGGTACGAGCTGTTGGATGTCACGGATCCGTCGGCGCCGGAGTTCCTTATCACGATCGGAACGACGGGTGTATCAGCGCGCACGGAATCAGACCGGGGTAATCGTGAGACCCACAAGTTCCAGTGGGACTGTGGGTCAGGCATTGCGTACTTGAACGGGACGCCCGCTGGCTGGCGCGTCACTCGGATTCTACAGGCCTACGATCTGAGCGACCCCGAGGAGCCGGAACACATCCGTGACTTCGGGCTTCCGGGGTGGCAACCCGGAGCGAGCGGCCCGTTGCCAGCCCCGAACATTGCCGGTTTGCATCAGCCGGTCGTAGTCGGGAATCGCATGTACCTCGGGTACGAAAGCGGAGGTAACGGCGTACTGCAGATCCTGGATCGGGACCGGTTCCTGGCGGGTATTCCTGGTGCAGGCGATCCGTTCGCGCCAACCGTGGACAATCTCCTGTATCCGCAGATCGCGCGGCTCGACATGCCCAGCTACTGGGGAGTCCATACGGCAAAGCCCATCTACGGGATGGACGTGTCGGACTATGCGGACAACCTCGAGAATAGCGTTCGAGATTTCTTGATCGTCGTGTCCGAGGCCTCGGCCTACCGCTGTCAGGACACCCGAGACATCATGTTCATGGTCGATATCACGGAAGTTGAGAAGCCCGCGCCCGTCTCGACGTTTCAGGTTCCGGAGGAGCCCGGTGATTTCTGCAACCGAGGTGGGCGCTTCGGACCCCACGGTCTTCAGGACGCCTCACACCCCGGCTTCGACAAGACCATCGTGCTGCTCTCTTACTTCAACGCCGGCATCCGGGCAGTGGACATCCGCGATCCCTTCCGTCCGCGGGAGATCGCGTACTTCGTCCCGGAAGTGACTACGAAAACGGTGGAGTCCTGCGTAGAGATCGACGGCGTCAACGTGTGCGACGTGGTGACGCAGACCAACAACGTCAACATCGATGACCGCGGCTACATCTATTCGCTCGATCGCGCTTCAACCGGCCTGCACATCGTCGAGCTGACGGGCCCTGCAAGGGAGATCGCGGGCCTGACGCCGTAAGACGGCCGGCCTTCTTCGCCTCTCCCCGGCACCGAGTGAGAAACGGCAGTAGCGGTCACCTGGCAGGAGAAACGACAGGCGCGTCGTGCTTCACGGCGCTCACCGAGCCGATCGCGCGCTACCGCGGATCCCCGCGAGATCGAGGCGCGTGCGATCGACGCGCTCGAGGCGGAGGCGGGGTGAAACTGGCCCTGGGCAGCGGTTCGGCCGCTAACACCGATCCGGAGAATCGTTGCTGTTGGCGCCGAATGCACGCACCTTGCGAGGGCTGTACCTCAGGCACCAGCAGATTTCCGGATCGACATTTTTAATCGGGCCTTTCCATGGCCCGGCTTCTCCCGCGGCCCGCCGCCGGCGGGCTTTGCGCCCCCCCCCTCCGCAAAGGAGCGATCCATGGCACACCGACCCCACATGGCCATCCTCGGTACACTGGGCGTGCTAGGCATTGTGGCCACCTTGCCGGCATCCCTGTCAGGTCAGGAGTACACCCAGTACGAGGTCCAATTCATGACGCCGAGTCCGGACGCCCTCGGCGACCTGAACGAGGCCATGGCGGCCCACAACCAGGAGTACCATTCGGGCGGTCCCTACCACGCCAACGTCTGGTACGTGGTCAACGGCCCCCGGACCGCTCAGTTGGTCTGGGTGATGGGGCCTTTGACCTTCGGCCAGCTTGACGGCCGCCCATCCGTTGGTGGACACGATGACGACTGGCAGGAAAACGTCGTGCCTCACCTCGAGCCGGAGGTGGACGTCTCCTACTGGAGACAGAACGACGGCGCCTCGTACGTCACCGATCAGGAGTTGCACCCCATCCTCCGGATCAGAGCCTACAGGATCGCACCAGGCCGCATGGGCGACTTCATGCAGTCACGTCGGATGATCAAGGAGGTTGCCGAGGCCAAGGGTTGGTCACGGTCTTCGGTCGTGATGCAGCCACGCTTCCGTCCACAAACCGGGCCTGACGTCGTGGTCATCACGCCCTTCGACACGTGGGGCGACCTCGACGCGGGATCGGGGTTCCAGTCGTTCCGTACCGATTTCATCGACGTCCACGGGCAGGGTGCCTGGCAGGCTTGGATCGACGGAAACCGGACCAACATCGAGGACTCCTGGGACGAATACCACCAACTCATGCCGGAGCTGAGCGGCGGGAACTGAGTCGGCACCGGAGGATGGGATGATGGGAGTCCTGACCACCGGCGGCACACCGTAGGCGCACCATTGGAGACCGGGACCGCCGTACACGCGGCGGTCCCGGTTCTCTGAGTACCCTCGCCAGGGACTCGAACCCCGAACCTACTGATGAAGACTCGGTTCGGCTTCCTTGCCCGGGTACGCAGACTCCCCCAACCGAGCGTGTGTGCTGCCCTGTTCCGTCCGCTGGCCGGAGCGTAGCGCTCGAAACGGGCGCCCGCGGCCCTCCCGGGAGTCGCTTTGGAATCGCCGAGTAAGTCCCGCCGCTCCGCGTCGTAGCTAAGACCAGTGCTCCAACGCCGATCGTGGAGGGCTGATCCCGGCATGCTCGAGCGGCTCTGCGGGTCACCCCCGAGGCGGGACCCGATTCACTCCGGAGCTCGGCCATGACCAGTCATCGTTCGCCTGCCTCCCTTTTACCTCATGTGCTCGCCATCTCGCTGGCGCCTATCGTCGTCACACTGGGCGCTTGCTCCGACTCGAGAGACCCGATCACCCCTACCTCCCCGACCATCTCGCCAGAGGCCCAGACCTACATGAACGAGGCGCTGGACATCATGCAGGCCCGGTCCGTCGTAAAGACGCAGGTCGACTGGCCGGCGATACGTGACGGCGCCTTTCAGCGGGCCGGTGCCGCGGTCACCACGGCCGACACGTACGCAGCGCTCAAGTGGGCGGTTGACGAGCTCGATCCTCACAGCGCGTTCCTGACACCCCAGGAGCTGGCCAGCTTTCAGGGCCGGGACCCCATTGATCCGACGAGCGTCGTGTTCGACGGGTCGACGGGTCCCATTGGATACGTTTCATCTCCGACGTTCATCGCGGACGAGCAGAACAACCCTGTGGAAGACGGCATACGGAAGTACTACGAAGTCATCGCGGAGGCAGATCAGGTCGGGCTGTGCGGCTGGGTGGTCGACCTGAGGCGGAACGGCGGCGGCAGCATGTGGCCCATGATCGCCGGGCTGGGGCCGATCCTCGGAGAGGGCATCGCGGGGTCATTCATCGATTCGGACGGCGTGGTGAGTGAGTGGTTCTACCGGGACGGAGGCTCAGGAATCGACGAGAGCTTCATTGTCCAGGTGGAAGATCCGTATGAGCTCGTTGACGCCGACCCGGCTGCCGCGGTGCTCACCGGCCCCGGTACGGGAAGCTCCGGTGAGGCCGTCGCGGTCAGCTTCCGCGGTCGCCCGGCGACGGTCTCGTTCGGCACGCCGACCGCAGGCCTTACCACGGCCAATGCAGGCTTTCCCCGGTCCGACGGAGCCTTGTTGCTCTTGGCTGTGGCAACCATGGCCGATCGGACGGGTGAGGTCTACGGCGCGGAGCTTCCGCCTGACCATACCGTAGTGGGAGAGGACACGGGCGACCCGGCGACGGACGCGGCGCTGGTGGCGGCCTTGGAGTGGGTTGCCGGGCATGGGGCGTGCCAGCAGGTGCCGTAGCCCCGCCGGCACCGCCAATCGAGGGTATGACCGAGCGCTGAAGTACCGGTTGGTGACGGGTGTGATGGTACGTGGGCAATGGCTGGAAAGGTTCGCCCGGATCGAAGGCGCGCATGGAGCAGGTTACCTCCGGGTTCCCAGCCCAGCACTACGTCATCGTCGGCCCCGTCGACCAACGTGTTCTTCCGGCCTCCGTCGGTGGAGACCAGGTGGATGTCGTGCTCCGGTGCGCCCCCCTCCGCTCGAAGATCGTAGGCGACGAGTTGCCCGTTCGGAGACAGCCAGCCCCGCGGCATAGGCCAGTCGAAGCTTTCCAGAATGCGCGTCGTGCCGTTCGACACGGAGACGAGTGCCAGGGCCCACGGCCGATCCAACCGTCGCAGGCTCACCAGGATCTCGCCTGCGGTGGACCAGCCGAAGACCGCGTAGGGCTGAAGCCCCGGGGTCGACGAGATCACGCGTGGCATCGATTTGTGCGGGGGTTCCCCCGGCTCCGACCGCGAAGTCCAGCACGCGTCCCCCTGGAGCGCCAGGGCACGGTCCCTCCGACCGACCGCGACATACGCGAACGGCCTGACATCCTCGCCCGTCGCCTCGTCCTCGTCCACCAGCTGCTCGGCCCGGGGCAGGTCACCGACCCGCGCGTACGCGTAGGCGAGAACCCCCCCAGCGTTCCTCCGCCGATCTCACGGCCTTGCTCCATCGTTCGGACAGCATCCTCCAACCGGCCGAGACCGAGCAAGGCCATGCCGAGCCGTGCGTGCGCATTGGGCCCGTCGCATCCCAGCGCGATGACTTCCCGGAGCTAATGCTCGGCATCCTCATTGCGGCCCGCGCAGCCCCGAGTCACGGGTGTCCTGTCCCTACCAGATGAAGGCGTGGTTGTACTTGACCATCAGCGAGCGACCGGCTGAGAGCGGCAGCCGTGGATCCAGCCCGTTGGCGCGAACGGTGTTCAGCCCCTCGTTATAGACGATCCACAGATCGGTCCCCTCACGGAAGTGGTACCGGAAGCGCACGTTCATGCTCGTGAGATCGATGGAGCTGTTGTACTGGAGGAACGTGCTCAGGGAGGCTTTGGTGTTCCATGCGATCACGGCGTTGAGCCGCCCCAGTTGGATGGTCGTGGCCTGATCTCGGTCACTGAAGACGATCCGGTTGATCTCGTACCCGCCCCCCAGCTCCAGGTACCGGGATGCGTTCCAGACCGGGTCGAGAGCAGCGGACACGCGGGTGCCGTCGTAGAAGGTCCCGGCGCTCGCCGTGTAGTCACCGCGGAAGTTGGCGCTGAACGGCAGCTCGACGTTCAGACGGCCCTCATGGAACCAGTACTCGCCCGGCGGGACGAAGACATCAGCGATCGGAAACGAGTCCGTTACGCTTTCGAACGACGATATGCCGCTCAGCGTGATCGTCGTCCCGCTCAGGGTCTCCGCCACGAGCTGCGGCGTGATGCTGCGGGACTCGGCGGATCCGTCCTCGTTGCGGAAGTAGTGGGCGGTGTGGAGCGCGGCGCCGTAATTGCGGAACGAGGAAGCCTCGGGGAAGAACTTGTACTGGAGCTGCCCCGATGCGAGCGTGAAGTCGCGGCGGGACTGGAAGCCCAGCCGCGGCGTGTAGTCCACACCCACCCGGATGAAGTCGGCGAAATAAGACAGCCCGCCGTCGCGTCGGCGCTCCCACCGCGCCTGCACCAGACCCGACTCGAGGGCGTTCTCCTCGTCTATGGCCTCGTCGAAGGTCTGCGCCCACTTCACGATCAGGTACTCGTCGCCGATGAGCCGCAGCTGACTGTCGAGTCCGTACGCCAGGTTGTTCTGGCCGTTGGACCCCAGTCTAGTCGTGAGCATGGCCCCCACGGTCGAGTTCGCGTTCAGCACCTGCTGGCGGAGCCGCAGAACGCCGAAGTTCTCTCCCGAGCTTCCCCCCTGGGAGGCGGTTTGCATGTTGAGGAACCCGTAGTCGGTCCCGCCGAGGCGGCCCACCGCTCGGACGCCGCCGTAGAGACGGACGATCTCCCCCCGGTGCAGGCCGATCTGACGGCTGTGGAAGAGCCGGTTGGTGAAGCCACCCGTGTTGAACTCGAACGTGGAGGACCGCTCCTGGAAGAACTGCCGTTTCTCGGGAAAGAAGAGGGGAAAACGCGTCAGGTTGACCTGCTGCTGATCGGCCTCGACCTGAGCGAAGTCGGTATTGAGCGTGAGATCGAGCGCCAGGTTCGACGTGGGCGAGTACTTCAGGTCCGCCCCGATCTCGGTCGTGGGGTCCCGCACGTTCTCCCAACTCGCGACCGGCACGTCCGGGGGGGTCCGCAGCTCGGGCGTCTGGGTCAATCCCCCCAGTGCATACGGCGTGACGTACACCGGCGTGGACTGCTGCACGTTGCGTAGCGTGATCCGCTGCGCCCCGGAGGGCTTGGCGAACGCCAATCCGCCCCACTCGGGATCCATCGCCGGATAGGTGTGGCGCTCGTTCTTCCGGGCTATATGCCGGTAGACCACGAGGCCCATCGTCACCTCTCTGCCCACCGTCTGGAAGCCAAGGGTCGAAAACGGGATCCGGAACTCGGCGTACCACCCTCGCTCGTCCCGGGACGTCGCCACATCCCAGTGGGAGTTCCAGTCGGAGTTCAATACCAAGGTCCCTCCGGTGAATTGGCCGTCGTTCGAGATCGTCCGGTCAGTCCGGGCTCCGGAGGGATTCGTGGTGAACCACAATGCCGTCTCGTAGTCGTTGTAGCTGTCGATGACGATGCCGATGATGTCATCGCCGCTGTACTGGTCGCGGTAGAAGGTGTTCAGCCGGATCAGGTCCGGCTCCGAGTCGTACATGCGGGCAGAGACATACAGGTAGCGGTCGTCGTACGTGACCCGCAGCTCGGTCTCCTCCGTCTGCTCGCCCCGGAAGACGGGAAAGTGCAGGGTGACCGGGAACGGCTCGATCTCGTCCCAGGCAGGCTCATCAACCACGCCGTCGATCGCGAGCGTTCCTGTCAGGGGAGGGATTACGAGGGGGTCGGGCGACGCGAAGCCTACATCCGCCGTCGTGGCCGGCACCGTTCCACCTTGCTGTGCGATCAGGGAGCCCGGCAACAGCGTCACGACGGCGGTCAGCGTCAGAACGCCGCGCCCCCGCATCTGTGATCCCCGGGACGGCAGTCGCCGCACTCCGCTCCGGACCTGGCGTCCGGTCGCCTTGATCGCGGGCAGAATACCCACGATCACACCCGCCAGGGGTGCCAAGCCCACCACGTACGCGACCAAGCCGGGAGAGAGCCCCAGGTCCAGCCAAAAGAGAAGCTCCTCCTGGGTACGGACCTGGAACTCCTCGACCCCCTGCAGTACCGCCGCCGCAATCGTCACCCCGATCGCCGCCGCAATGAGGGACAACACGAGGGCCTCAGCGAACAGCTGGGCGACCACCCGCCGCCGACTGGCGCCCAAGGCGCTCCGGATCGCGATCTCACCCCCTGGTGGCTGTTCGTGCGAAGAATCAGAATCGCGACGTTCAGAGAAACAGGGACCGGGGATGATGGGCGGATTCTCCCGATGTCCCGCTCGCCCCACCACCTACCGCTCCAGCCCCATTCTCTCCAGCAACAGCTTGTAGCCCGGCTGCTCCCACAGCGCCGAAAAGTACGAGCATCGAAGGATCCAGATCATCCCCGTGCAGGCGATGCTGTACCGCTGGTCATAGACGCTGTTGAGGTGCTCGATCGCTTTGTCGAACCGACCGAGTCCGGCGCATACGAGCGCGAGATCGATCTCGGCCGCCACGCCAGCCTCCTCGTCCAGCCTCTGATACATGCGCGCGAGGAAGTCCGCGACCCGCTCCTCGTTGCCCAGGCGATCGTGGACAAGCGTCAAACCCATGAGGCCCTTGAGGGGATGGTTGACGAGCGCGTGGTATTGCTCGAGGACTGTCAATGCCTCTTCATGCCTGTCGAGCATCAGCAACGCAAACCCCTTGACCTGGTAGGCGCCGCGGAAGCCAGGGTTCAGCTCGATGATCTCGTCAAGGAGTCGGAGAGCCGTGTCGTACTCCTCACAAAAGAAATGGAGCGCCGCGAGGACGTAGATCGTGGGTACCGACAACGGGTCGAGCTCGACCGCGCGTTGCACCTTGGGCAGCCCCTCTCGGGGCTGACCAGTCGCCGCGAGATAGAAGCCATAGACCTGGTGGAACTCGGCGGAGTCCAGGCCCAGGGCCTCGGCCTTGTCCAGCGACGCCCTGGTTCCGATCCAGTCCCAAAGGTGGTAGAACTTGAGCACGGCGAGCGCCAGGTGCGCCTCGGCCATTCTTGGATCGCGTTCGATCGCGCTCATGGCATGCTCCAACGCCTTGCCATACGCGTCCCTGGGCGGCAGCACGCCGCACGAGCCGAGGTAGGCGTAGCATTGGGATAGCGTACACTTGGCGGTGGGAAACTCGGGATCGAGCTCCAGGGCATCTTCCAGCAGCTGCACGGCCTTCTGACCGGACTCCGGGGTTCTGCTGTTCCAATGATGGAGTCCTTTGAGATACAGGTTGTATGCCTCGACGTTGTCGGTTGCACGTGCGATGATGCGCCGATCCTTCGTGTCGAGGTCGAAGTTGAGCTTCAGACCATTGACGACGAGCTGGGCGATCTCGTCCTGTACCTCGAAGACGTTGTCGAGCCTCCGGTCATACTTCTCGGACCAGAGCTGTGACCCGTCCGCTGTATTGACGAGCTGAACCGACACCCGGATGTCGGTACCGGCCTTTCGAACGCTTCCCTCGAGGATGTTCCGAACATTGAGGCGCTTGCCAACGCTGATGGGGTCCGGGGCGTCGACCTGGATCGCGAGGCACGTGGACCGGGAAATGATCGACAGCCCCTCGACTTTGGTCAGCCCGTTGACAATCTCTTGCGAGAGTCCGTCCGCGAAGTATGTGCTGTCGTCGTCGGGGCCAAACGACGTGAAGGGCATCACGGCGACCATCGTTCTCGCCGATGCCTTCGACTCTGCGTGAATCTGCCCAGGTAGGGGAACCGTAATCTGGTCGTCCCGAAGGGCATGAACTCTGACCGGCCGTTTGATGTTCTTCAGATTGTACTCCCCCAACGGTACGGTCCGGATGTCGGGGTGGTTCTCGATCTCCCGCTTCACCTGTTCGGACAACAGGACGGCACCCGGAATGGCCATCGATTCGATGCGCGACGCGATGTTCACACCGTCGCCATAGACACCCGACTCATCATGGACGACGTCGCCAACGTGAATGCCCGTGCGTAACGGTATCGTTGGGTCCCGGAGAGCCGTTTGTTGAATGGCCAGGGCGGCGAGGACCGCTTCTTTCGCGCTGTCGAAGATGATCAGGGCACCGTCGCCGTAGAACTGAACGATCTCACCGGAGCGCGGCGGCAAGACGTTCTGCAACAAAGAGCGAAACGAGCTGCACACGATTCTGGCTTCTGCTTCATTGTCCTGCATCATCGCGGTATAGCCGACGATGTCGGCAAACATGATCGCCGCGAGTCGGCGGCCACGAGCAACGGTGGTGTTCGGCATGAGTCTCGGCGGAGTGGCTTCAAAACCGGAGGAACGGCGACTCGTCCATGAGCCTTTGACAAGATACGTCCGATCGGGTGCGATTCACGAGTCCTGGCGGTAGGATCTTCCTCGAGGAGTTCCTCATTCCGCTCGAGATCACTCAGAAGGACGCGGCTGCACGGCTTAGAATCTCGTATCCTCGGATGAACGAAATCGTGAATGGAAAGCGTGCTGTCACCCCTGACACCGCTCTTCGACTAGCCCGGTTCACCGGGACGGAGCCAGACTTCTGGCTCAACCTTCAACAGGCCGTCGATCTCTGGGATGCGCTGCACTCCGAACAGGCCCAGGAGCTCGACGCGATCGAGCCGGCCGAGGTCGGGTAGCTCGGCCCGCTACCCCGAAAGCCGGCATGCTATCCGCACAAAACGAAATCAGGACCGCCGAGCCCGCGACGATCCCGATGCACCTCGGTGCGCACAGTTGGGCCGAGCTCCGCTCCCGACGACAGGTGGACCTAAACTCAAACGGCACACATCGTCGCCTCGGTGGTGTTCTCGACCGTCCCGACGAAAGCGTTCGACGCCGGATCAAATGACAGGACCAACCGGGCACCGCGCCGGATTGCGTCCCGCGTGGCGCCCCGCTCGATGTACGCGCCCGACTCCTCACCATCGCCTTCTCCCTCGTCGTGCTTTTCGCCCTCACCGCCTTCACCGTGTTCTCCGCCCTCACGAGCTTCGCCTCCACGGTACTTGTCACTCTCCTCGTCGCTCTCATCACCATCACGGCCCTCGCCCCCCGCCGCGTGCTCCTCACCACCTGTAGCGGAAACGATGGGCGAGCGGGTGCTCCGGTTCCGGATGGATCCGACGGGCGCGTTGACTGAGCGCACCGTTGACCTTCAAGTGAGCGGTCCAGACAATGTGGAACTCGACGACCAAGGCCACCTCTGTGTGGCACAGCCGCTCCGGACCGAAGTCGTGGTGTACGACCCAGCCACTAGCACCATCCAGTCGGTCTTCCGAGTCTCCACTCCCGAGAGCGAGCAGGCGATCGCTGAGATCACGGCACTGCGTGAAGCAGGGGAGCCGTGGCTCCAGTTGATGGCACCGCCCCCGCAGAGTCCCGCTCCCGGGGCGATTGCCGGGATGATTCCATCACCCGGTTAGGGACCGGTGTATCTGACCGGGCTCGGGAACGCGTTGATCCGGCTCGACCGGTAGGCGGGGGGGGCCTCGCTCCCTGGTGAGGAGCAAGGCTCGAGCGAGAGGTGGCCCAACAACTTGCACGTCGTGCGCTGCAGAAGACGACCGACAGCATAGCTCCGGAGCGACTGAACGCCACGCTCTTCGGGGCGTTCGCCCTCTTGGCGCTGTTGATCGCTGCCGTGGGCGTGCTGGGAGTGCTGGCGTTTTCGGTCAGTCAGCGAACGGGGGAGTTCGGCATCCGTCTGGTGGTGGGCGCCGATCGAAGCCGCGTGCTCCGCATGGTCCTTCGCGAAGGCGCGATTCTGGTCGTCACGGCCCTGCTCGTGGGGGACTGGGGCCCTGTTCCTCTCCAACTTCCTGGCGGGGCTGCTCTAGGAGATCGAGCCTGCCGACCCGATTTCGTGATCGCCGGGCTCGTGCTTGCGTCGGTCGCCGTCCTGGCTGCGTATCTGCCGGCCCGGAGGGCTACGCGGGTCAACCCGGTGGAGGCGTTACGGGCCGAGTGACCCTCCGACCCGCACCGCCTCCTCATCGGCGTGCTACCACTCGATGGTGAACCCAATCGTGGGTAGCACGCCTGCGCCGTCGATGGGTCGGCGATGGTCGGGGAAGGCCGGATCCTCGGTGTAGCGATAGCCCACCGGATTCGGCTGGTTTAGGACGTTCTGGATGTCGAGGTAGACCCGCGCGTTCCAGCGATCGAAGAAGAAGCGCCGCTCGACCCGAACGTCCAAGCGGGAATACACGGGGGTTCTCTCCGTTCCGATCCGGTCCCAGTCGGGCACGCCGCGCCCCGTGATCTGGAACTCGATGGGCGAAAGCACGGGGTCGAACTGGGTGTCGGCTCGACCCGAGAGGAGGCGCCACTTGGCGCCGAATTCCCACAGGTCTCCGAGGCGGTAGCCGCTCGTCAAATCGAGTGCGTGGCGACGGTCCCAGGTGGACGGCTTGTAGACGCCGTCGCTGCCGGTGAACTCGCTCCACGACAGCGTATAGGCTCCTAGGAAGTAGATCCGCTCGGTGAGCTTCTGCTGCGCGAACAGCTCGATGCCACGGGCCCGCCCCTTGCCGGACGGCGTGAGCGGCTCGGCGCCCACGAACCCGTAGTCTCCTCCGAGATTCGCGAGAGAGATCCGCGGGTCGTCCCTCGAGACCGGGTAGTGGCTGTAGCGTTTGTAGAAACCTTCGGCCTTGAGCTGGAGTCCCGGATTGGCCCTCCAGCTCAGACCGGCCACCCACTGGTCGTTTCGGATCGGCCGTAGCCTTCTGTTCACGTATCGCCCGTCTTCCTGGACGGCCATGGAGATGTACTGCGGGGTCTGATGAAAAACCCCCGCGGATACGCTGGCGGTCCACCGGTCGCCGAGCTGGAGCGACGCCGACAGTCGGGGAGAGACAGAAAGGCCGTCGCGGAGAAACGACACCTCGTCGACCCGCAGTCCCCCGGTAGCCGTCAGCCGTCCGGAGAAGCCCCGCCAGGTGAGCTGGCCATAGGCGTAGCTCTTCCAGAAGCGCAGTTCTGCCGCGAACGCCAGGTCCTGATCGAAGGATGATCCCGGCGTGGCGCGCCGAAGGAATTCGGTGTCGATCCCGCTATAGCTCCCGCCCGCCCCCCAACCCGCGCTCAGTGTCCGCGAGACGCGGAGGTCGCCGTCCAGCCGGAGGCGATTGTCCACTTCGACGGAGCGGTTGCGAAGCAGCGGGGCGTCGCTCTGGTCCCGGTCCGCGAACCGAAAGTCGCTGACTGAACGGCTGAGGCTCAGGGTGAAGTAGCCGTCGCCGAAGAGACGGCGCCAGCTGGTCCCCAGCGTGTAGCTCCGTTGATCGTTGTCGATCACCCGGTTGTATATCTCGATGTTTCCCGGATCTCCGTCCGGGCCCGGGTCCACGATGTCGAAGTCGTCGATGGCGCCGATGCCCACAAGCATGAGCCGATCCCGTGGGGTCACGTCGTACTCGACACGGGTCTGAAAGTCCCAGTAGTCGGGCCGGATGGGCAGGTCAAGCAGCTCGAAGAGGAATTGCGTGTAGGACCGTCTGGCGCTGAAGAGCCAGTTGCCTTTGGAGGTCAGGGGACCGTCGAGCGTGAGGGCCGCCTCGGACGCCCCTACCGTGAAGTCACCCTGCACGCCCCCTGGGCTACCAGGCCGGTTTTCAAGAAGAAGCACCGAGGACAGGGCGTCGCCATACCGGACGGGATAGCCGCCCGTGTAGAACTCGGTCTCTCGGATGAAGTCCACATTCACCAGACCGAGCGCCCCGCCCGACGCACCCTGAGTGGCGAAGTGGTTGATCTGGGGGATCCGAATCCCATCCAGGTAGTAGGCGTTCTCGCTGGGGGCACCTCCACGGACCAGCAGGTCGTTCCGATTGTCCACCCCACCCACCACGCCCGGCAGCGAGAGGAGTGTCCTCGAGATGTCCGAGAATCCTCCTGGCGTGCGGCGGACCTCTTCCGCCGCCAGGATTCGAAGCGAGACCGGGCTGTCGTCCGGTACGCTGAAGGCGTCACCGCCTTCCACCACGATCCCCTCGACCGCGACGGCCTCCTCCTTCAGCTCCACCAGAACGAAGGTAGGATGGCTCGGCTGCACCGCGACGTCGGATTCGCGTGTCGTCTGGAAGCCCAGGAACCGGACCTCGACCGTATAGACACCCGGCGCGAGGTCCTGGAGCAGAAAGCCACCGTCGGCCCGCGTCACGGTACCGACGTCCGAACCCACCAAGGTGACCGCCGCGCCCGCCAGCGGCGACTGCCTGGTCTCGTCGAGCACGCGCCCCTGGATTTCGCCGGTCTGGGCAAGCAGATGCATGGGACCCGCGACCCACAGCACCACCAGGAGGGGCGCGGTGCGGAACAGCGGTGGGTATCGGAAGCGGTGCCTCATGGGGGTTCCGTCGGCTCTCGGGCAACAAAGTCCTATACAAATATTATACAGATCATCTACAACCAAGACCCGTCTCAGGTTCCCGCCTCTTCAGCTTGCTCTGTGGGCCATGAAGATGTTGACCGGTGTGGTCAAGGAAGGTCGGGTCAGGTGGGAATCGAGGCGGCACAGTGTGCTGCGGGTCGGTGCGCCGGTTGGTCGAGGGGTACGGGGCGCATGCGCAGACCGCCCCTCGGTCGAAGCGTGACGCCAGCTTCGAGCACCGGGTCCTCGTCCACGAGCTCGAGTTGGAACTGTGACGCCAGGACTTCGAGCGCCGCCGCGCCCTCGATCAGCGCAAAATGACTGCCGATGCAGAGATGAGGCCCGCCACCGAACGGGAAGTAGGCGAACGGGTCCTGACGGGCTCCATTCGCCGCCCGGAACCGTTCGGGATCGAACTCATCGGGGTTCTCCCACACGTCGGCGAGTCTGTGTGTTGCGAAGGGGCTTGCGATCACGAGTGAGCCGCGGGGAATGGGGACGCCTGAGATCTCGTCGTCGACCTTGGCCCTCCGAGTCGCGACCCAGGCCGGTGGGTACAGCCTGAGCGCCTCCTGGAAGACGGCATGCTCGTACGGGGGCGACGTATCGAAACACCGCTCCCGGGCATCCCGAATGGGCCCAACCGGGGCCATCTTCACTGGACACGCGCTTGCCCGTGCGGGGCCCCGGTCGACGCGTTCGAGGGCTCGAGCGGCGAGCGTCGCAGTGGCCTCGCGACGGACGCGCTCGGCCACGGCAGGGTTCTTCGCCAGCAGATACCAGGTCCAGGTCAGTGCGCTGGCCACCGTTTCGTGACCAGCGATGAAGAACGTGACGACCTCGTTTCGGAGTTGAGCGTTCGTCAGCTCGATGGCGTGAGGCCCGCCCTCGACCACCATATCGAGCAGGGGTCCAGTACCCCGGCCGTTTCGTGCATCGTGGACTGCGTCGTGGATCGCGCGGTCCAGGGTGTCCAGCGCTGTCACGTAGCGGACGTTGCTGCGCGTCGGCAAGAAACCGGGAACGAAGCCCAGTGACCGTGAGCGTGCCATGACGTGCTCCAGCACCGTTTCGGTCACGAGGACGAGCTGGTCGCGACGCTCGGGCGAGCCCGCAGCCGGTCCCAGGATCGTGGCGCCCAGTATTGTCAAGCGGTTGTATAGATTCTATGAATCGATATGTAGACGAATCTTTTACAATCCGGCAGGAGAGTTCCGCACACGTAAGGGCGGGATCCGCGGAAGCGAGCGTTGTCGTAAGGGGCGACGAGGGCTCGTTCCCCGACGCACGGGGACGCCCCGGAGGCACCGCGCGCGATGGGGTCAGGCTACGAAGAGGGAGGTTTACGCCAGCTCGACCCCGCCGGGGGAATCAGCCCTGGCCGGTCCGCAGACTCGAAAGCACGTCGCGGAACTCGGCGAGATTCTCCAGGATGACCGCACCGGTTCCCGCGACGTCTTCGCGTTGGCTCAGCACCGCCGGGCCGCCAACCAGAATACGGGTGCCGGGAGCGGCCAGGGTGACCAGACGAGAGATCTGATTGGGGAGGGTGGGATCGTCGATCGGGAAGACGGCCGAGACGGCGACGACGGAAGCACCGACCCGACCGGCCGCAGCCGCGATTTCCTCAGGAGGCAGGTCCGCGCCGAGAAACGTGGTTCGCCACCCGGCGTAGGCCCCGGACACGGCCGCGATCAGGGCGCCGAACTCATGCCGATGGCCCGACGGCGTCGCACAAACGAGCCCTGGCGCGCCGTCCTCGACGTCGGTCGCCCTTAGAAGCCAGTCCAGGAACTTCCGGACAGTGACAGACGCGACGTGTTCAGTCGCCGGACCCACGACTCCGTGCTCCCACAGCAGTCCGATCCGTTCGAGCAACGGTAGCACGACGTCGTCGATCAGGGTCGCCGGGTTCAATAGCACGGCCGCCTTCATCAGCTGGCTCTCCAGCCTCGAGGCGTCCAGCTGTTCGACGCTGGCGATGGAATCCGCCAGGACGGTGTCCGCCGCCACGGAACGACTGGGACCCTGGGCAGTGGGTGGCGCCGGCGGACGCACCCGTGCGTCGTCCTCGAGCAGATCCGAGAGCCCGTCGTCGGTCAGTACCGCTACCTGACTGATGCTCCGACCGGCAGCGATGGCCTGGGCCAACATGGTCAGTCGATGGACATGCGCGTCCGAGTAGAGGCGTTGGCCCCCCTCGGACCGGCCTGGGGTTACGACACCGTAGCGACGCTCCCATGCGCGGAGAACCGACGTGGTGAGGCCAGTTCGACGGGCGACGACGCGGATCGGGTGCCTGGGCGTGTCGGTGGATGGCTCGGTCATGAGTCTACAATGGCGGTCGGATCCAGGCTGGACAACCGTTGTACGTGCTGCCGCACCACTACGGTCATCGAGCGATGAGCTCGGTGATCCGGCCAGCCTGCTCACCCCTGAGGAAGACACCGTCTTCGGCCCGGAACCACATGTCACCGTGGTAGAAAGGTCGCCTGATGCCCGTCAGGCCCCAGTTGACGCGGGCGGCCGGCACCCGCTCACCGGCGACCAGAATCGTCTCCATATCCTCGCGGCGCGCCTCGAATGCGTACATCTTCTGGTTGTCAGGCCGCAGAACCCAGAACTGGCGCTTGTCTTCTCCCGACCGGACGAAGTCCACCAGCCCCAGCTTCCAATCGAAGTAGAACGGGCGATCGTCGATGATCAGCTCCTTCCGCGCTGGCCGACCCTCGAAGAGTCCCTCGACGACCACTGTGTCACCGGTCCGCTGTCCAACGAAGTCGTATCCGGTGTCAGGATAGTGACTCCGCCACCAAACCGTCCCGAATCGCCTGTCGAGGATCGCGTCCTCAGCCTCTTTCGAGCTCCCGTTCGCCCTCCACGCAGTCCGCAGGCTTCCGTCCCCTGCGGGCTCGATGGATAGCGTCCCTTCGGTCAGCATGTCACGGCCGTCCTCGTCGAGGACGCGATAGTCGAGACGCAGCGACTCGGTGAGGAGCAACGACCCCGGTGCCGGACCGGCCATGGCAGGCTCTTGCGCCCGGACACCGACCGGCGGCTGAGCTGCAATCAGCACGGCGACGACAGCGACATACTGGCGATGGCTCCTGGACCGCCGTAGCAGCTTCATGAAGCACGCCGGACCGAGTGCTCATCGAGGAGCCGCACCCGCAGCTCGTCCATGCTCTCCAACACCACACCGCCGATCGCCTCGATCGTGGCACGGTGCGCCTCTACAGCCGCGCCGCCCACGAACAGTCGAACGTCCGGTGGAAGCAGCTGAAGGAGCATCGCGAGATCCCCGATGCCCTGAGCGTCGAGCTGTAGGTGAACCGCTGAGAGGGCCACGGCGCCGGCGCCGAGCTGCCGCGCCGCGAAGGCGACGTCGTCGGCAGGAAGGTCGGGACCAAGGAATGCCTGCGGGGCCATCAGGACCGCGGCCCGCATGAGCTGACGGTCGAGACCGTTTGCGTCGATCCGTTCGACCGACTGAGTCGCCTCGGCCAGCAGGACCTCGCCGCCGACCATGTCGCTGCCGGGAGGCCTTCGGCCAAACGTCGCCGCTGCAAGAGCCTCGCGTTGCTCCAGGTCAGCGTCCTCCTCTACCAGCTCCGAGAGATCGCCCAAGCTCAGCTTCGGGATTCGCCCAATGCTCCGGTCGGCTTCTTTGGCTCGCTTCAGCAGGAATAGACGCTCTATGTCCCGGTCGGAGTAGAGTCGCTGCCCACCCTCCGACCGTCCCGGCCTCACGACACGGTAGCGTCGGTCCCACGCCCGCAGGACCGACGGCGACAAGCCGGTCCTGCGTGCGACCACCCGGATCGGGTGCCTCGGAATGCCCTCCTGATGCGTGCTCATACTTGAACGAATACTGCGCCTGAGGGGTGATGTCAAGCTTTTGTAGAGTATCGATCTTGACAACATCTTGACACACTCTTATCGTTGCCCCACGTTAATTATACAATCGATGTACACACGGGCAACCAATCGCTCACGAACGCAGTTCACCAAGGAGTCCATCCAATGATCAAGTCCATCATCGCAGCCCTGACCATCGCGACCGCCGGTTTCGTCAGCACCCCCGACGCGCAGTCCCAGGACATCGTGGACGTCGCGGCCGAAGCCGGATCCTTCTCAACGCTGATCACGGCCCTCGAGGCCGCCGAGCTGGTCGAGGTCCTTCGTGGAGAAGGGCCGTTTACGGTGTTCGCGCCGACCGATGAGGCGTTCGCGAAAGTCCCGGCCGCTGACCTCCAGGCCCTCCTGGCCGACAAGGAAGCGTTGACCGCGGTCCTGACCTACCACGTCGTTCCAGGCAGGGTCATGGCGTCCGACGTCGTCGAGCTGTCCAGCGCGACCACCGTTCAGGGTCACGACGTCGAGATCACGGTCGACATGGGCGAAGTGAAGATCGACAACGCCACCGTCACCGCGACGGATATCCAGGCATCGAACGGCGTCATTCACGTCATCGACGCCGTCATTCTCCCGAAGCTGTAGTCAGCCACCCACAACCAGCAATGACCAGGAGTTATCGAGATGTTGAAGACACGCACGATTGGGCTGCTTACGGCCCTGGTTCTCTCGACGGTCGCCTGTAGTGATGATGACGATCAGGGCATCGCCGAGCCCCCCGTGACCCTGCCTGGAACGGTCGTGGACATCGCCACGAGCTCGGCCGACTTCTCGACCCTGGTCGGAGCGCTCCAGAGCGCCGGTCTCGTCGAGACTCTGCAGGGACCCGGACCCTTCACAGTGTTTGCACCCACGAACGCCGCATTCAACCGCCTCGGCTCGTTGGCGCTGGACAAGGTCACGGGTGACGTCAACACGCTGACCGACGTCCTGACCTACCACGTCGTGCCTGGATCGTTTTCGGCCAGTGACGTCGTGAGCCTCACGAGCGCGCCGACCGTGAACGGAAAGCAGCTGTCCATCGCAGTCCAGGGCGGCGAGGTGTTCGTCGACGGCGTCCGAGTCACGACGACTGACCTGTTCGCTCAGAATGGCGTGGTCCACGTGCTCGAGGGTGTGCTTCTGCCCGAGCCGGTCCTCGACATCGTCGAGACGGCAGAGAGCGCCGGGGCGTTCAATACGCTCCTGACCGCGGTCGACGCCGCCGGTCTGACGGAGACACTCAAAGGCGAGGGCCCCTTCACGGTCTTCGCGCCCTCCGACGCCGCCTTCGACAACCTGTCGGAGCTGGAGCTGGGCAACATCCTGGCCGACAGCGATCTGCTGACGCGGGTCCTGACCTATCACGTGGTCGCCGGCGACGTCCGCGCGGCCGACGTGGTCAACCTGACCAGCGCGACGACCGTGAACGGCAAGGAGCTCGCGATCACGGTCGAGAACGGAGAGGTGTTCCTCGACGGGATCCGCGTGGTCACGACCGACATCCTCACGACCAACGGCGTGATCCATGTGATCGAGGACGTGCTGCTTCCCGAGCCGGTTCTCGACATCGTCGATGCGGCAACGGACGCGGGGTCGTTCAGCACGCTGCTCACGGCCGTCGACGTTGCCGGACTGACCGAGACCCTCCGCGGTGATGGACCCTTCACGGTTCTCGCACCAACCGATGACGCATTCGCCAAGATCCCGGCGGAGACCCTCAACGCCCTCCTTGCCGACGTCCCGGCACTGACCGGTGTGCTGACCTACCACGTAATCGGCGGCGCTGTACCGGCGTCCACGGTGGTGACGCTGGACAAGGCGACCACGTTGCAGGGGACGGATGTGAGCATCGCCGTGGAAGGTGATGGCACCGTGAGGATCAACGACGCGAGCGTGCTGATCACCGACGTCGAAACCACGAACGGAATCATCCACGTCATCGACACGGTCCTGATTCCGGAAGCGTAGGTGGGAACCTGAGACCCCAGGCCCAATCGGCGGGGATTGGGTTCTGGACTCGGGGGAACACCGAAAGGGGTAGGGTGGCGCAAGCTGCCCTACCCCGTCTGGTTTCAGCCCCCCTCCGCGACCGCGCGTTTCATCTGGTCGACCGGCGGCGGAGCGGAATCGGCCGTACAGCTGGTGGACACACTCGCCTTTGCCAACGGCCTGGCTATCGACGAAGCATCGGGGATGCTCTATGTAGCGGAAACGATGGGCGACCAGGTGCTCCGGTTCCGGATGGATCCGACGGGCGCGTTGACTGAGCGCACCGTTGCCCTTCAAGTGAGCGGTCCAGACAATGTGGAACTCGACGACCAGGGCCACCTCTGGGTGGCACAGCCGCTCCGGACCGAAGTCGTGGTGTACGACCCGGCCACTAGCACTACCCAGTCGGTCTTCCGAGTCTCCACTCCCGAGAGCGAGCAGGCGATCGCTGAGATCACGGCACTGCGTGAAGCAGGGGAGCCGGGGCTCCAGTTGATGGCACCGCCGCCGCGGAGTCCCGCTCCCGGGGCGATTACCGGGATGATTCTATCACCTGGTCAGGGACCGGTGTATCTGACCGGGCTCGGGAACGCGTTGATCCGGCTCGACCGGTAGGCGGAGGGGCGCTTCGCCCCCTGGTGAGTAGCAAGGCTCCGGCGACGGAAGTTCGGTTATCCTACTGACACAGAGTGTGCAAAGGCGGATCTGACTTCGGGCCACGGGGCCGAGACCAACGCTCAGGTCCGAGAAGTTTCACTTTGGTGTGAGGCGATCTCCGCCACGACCTGTGCCTGTCTCCGGGATCGACTGACCCGGCATACGCGAGCGGATCGTCCACCAGGTCCAGCAGCGGTTCGAGGGCGACGTGATCTGGGGCGAAGCCCTGATGGAGCTGACGCTCGACGACGGCGGGCTTGGTGGAGTCGCGGGAAGAAGCCCGGTGTAAGGATGCCCTTTAGGGTACGACAAAGCGGCCCAACGGCGCCCTTCCCGCTGCCCAGGAGGAGCGGATCACCGCCTGCCGCTTGACGTCCTGTTCGGCACCGCGCATTCCAGAGAGGCATCGATCGCGATTCGAGAGGGAGGACCCACATGGTAAAGCCTGGCAACGCAGGTCACTCTTGCCCCTTTTGCTCGTGCTCTTCGTCGGAGGGTGCGGGGCCCCGCCGTCTGGTGACGTTGCCGACACCGTCTACACCAACGGCCGCATCTACACCGTGAACGAAGGTCAGGCCTGGGTGGAGGCCGTTGCCATCGCGGACGGCCGGTTCACCGTCGTCGGGTCCAACGCCGACGTCGAGGCGGTGACCGGCGCCAGCACGGAGGTCATCGACCTGGCCGGAGCGTTCGTAATGCCGGGCATCGGTGACACGCATATCCACGCCGCGCTCGTCATGCCGAAGCGTGCGTTTTGTGGCCTTCCGGGGACCTTCTACGAGCCGACCGAAGAGGAGACGATCTCGGCCCTGGAGGACTGCATCGCCAATTATCCCGACGACCGGGAGTGGTTCATCGCGGCGGGGTGGACGGCGCCTGCGATGTCGGACGAGACGCTGACGCGCGAGTTCCTCGATCGGCTCATTCCCGACCGGCCGGCCTATGTCGAGGATGAAACAGGGGGCCACCAGGCATGGTTCAACACGCGAGCGATGGAGGCTGCCGGGATCACACCTGACTTCGAGGACTCGCCCGAGGGTTACTTCAGCCGCACGGAAGACGGCGACATTGCCGGGCGCGCGTATGAAGGCGCCGTGAACCCATTGCTGGCTGCCCTCCCCCCCTTCGACGTGGAGCTCAAGAAGATCGCGTTCTCCAAGCTGATGGATGAAGCGCTCGCGAAGGGGGTGACGGCCTTTGGTGAGGCGTACGTCGGGATGTTCGACGGCGACCTGCAGGCCTGGCAGGAACTGAACCAGGAAGGAAAGATCCGCCAACACGTCAACGTCTACCTGAAGGGCAACCTGGGCACGGCCGAGTTGACGCCAATCGAGACGCTCGAGGAGTGGTGGAACGAGTACGACCTACCGGGCGACAAGGGCGTCAAGCTTGCCATGGACGGAAGCATCGAATCGTTCACGGCACCGCTGATCGATGGCTACGAATCGACGGACATCGAGCCGGTCGAGAGTCCACTGCCCGGCGACCAGCTCGCCGAAGGTGCCGGCGAAAACCCTAACGCCGACCCCCTGATCCCTCCGGGGGCGTTCGCCCAGTACATCGCCGAGCTGGATGCGGCCGGCTTCCAGGTCAAGACACACGCCATCGGGGACGGGTCGGTGCGGATGATCCTGGACGGCTACGAACAGACGATTCGAGCGAACGGGAACAATCGCCTGCGGCACCACATCGACCACTGCAGCCTCATCAACCCCGATGATCTTCAGCGTTTCGTGGAGCTGGACGTGAGCTGCACGATCTGGCCGCCGCTGAACGCTCCGGTGGGTTACAACGTCGATGGCATCCAGCCTGTGCTGAGTTCGGGTACCTGGAACCAGATGTACGCCAATCGCGAGCGGTGGGATTCGGGCGTTCGCCTCGCCAACCACACCGATGCTCCAGCGGCACCACTGTGGCCCTGGTTCGGAATGGAAGCGGCGATCACGAGGGGATTCGCGGGCAAGCCCGATAGAGCGCCTATGGGTGAGGAGCACGCCCTCACCCTCGAGGAAGTGATCGAGGCCTACACGATCAATTCGGCGTGGTCGCTGCGCATCGACGATGTCACCGGCTCCATCGAAGAGGGGAAATTCGCCGATATGATCGTGCTCAATCACAACCTCTTCGAGATCCCGGCTACCGAGATACACAACACCCAGGTCCAGAGGACGATCTTCAAGGGCGAGGTCGTCTACGAGCCGAACTGAGTGCAAGCGACGATCGGGACCGCCGCGCATCGCGACGGTCCCGATCCCAGTGCCCCGCCAGGGACTCGAACCCCGA
>JBDHHQ010000068.1:0-23684 GCA_039589315.1 Gemmatimonadota bacterium | reverse complement strand
CTCGCTCGTGCATCTGCCCACCCACGCCAGCTGGCTCAACCAGATCGAGATCTACTTCTCTGTGCTCCAGCGCAAAGCGCTCACGCCCTCGGACTTCCGATCCCAGGAGGAGGTCGCCGCTCGTATCGTCGGCTTCCAGCATCACTATCAGAAAGTCGCCAAGCCGTTCGAGTGGAGGTTCACGCGCTCCGACCTCGACCGTCTCATGGCTCACTGGGCCGACTCCAGCACTTCCTCGCTCAAGGCGGCCGCATGAGAATACGTCATCGAACTTCCGAAACGGTGTACTAGTGACCGCCGCGACCGCCTGGCTCGATACGGAAATCGGTGTGAACGAGGCAGCTCGAACAGTCGGTGTCTGCAGCGAGACCATCCGCCGCCAGGTGCGCCGCGGTGAGTTGCCGGATCGGCGCCCGAGCGGGCGAGGTCGGCACAGGATCCGGCGGGGCGATCTCCATAGATTTGATGCCCAGAGCAGCACTCAGTATGATCCCAACGCCGATGCCCAGGACATCGCCAGACTCCGGAGAGAGTTTCCATGACGAAGAGGAAACTTGGACGGTGCTGGTCGAGGTCCATCGGCGAACGGGGGCACCGAGTTCGACTCTACGAGGCGAGACCCGGCGGCCCCATCATGCGGTCGGTCTACATCAACGGAAAGGAGGATCGGAAGAGCTTAGGGCACCGCGATCGAGAGGTGGCCATCCGACAAGCGTACCAGCTGCTCAGCGCGCTACTCGCGAACGAGACGGCGATCGACCAGGAAAGCCTCACGCTTGGATTGCTGGCGAGGCTCTATCTGGAAAGCCCAAGGCACGAGAGGAAGAAGAAGCGTACTCAGCGCGACGATGCCACGAAGCTGAAGAGGGTGGTCGCGTTCCTCGGTCAGGACCGTAATGTGAAGAGCCTGTGCGAGTCCGACGTGGCGCGTTTCGTCGTTGCGCGACGCCGGGGGGATGCCTCTCTCGTTGCGGTGGTCCCTGGCGAGCGGATTCGCGACCGAACGGTCCAAGCCGATCTGGTTTGTCTGGTATCGGCGCTTCGCTGGGCAGCCGGGGAGCGGACTCGCGTGGGGGATCGGTTGCTGAGTGAGAACCCCCTCGCGGGCGTGAGCCTTCCTCGGGAGGCGAATCCTCGGCAACCGGTGATGAGGCACGACGAGTACCTGCGCCTTCTGAAGGTGGCAGACAGCGTGCACTCGCTCCTTGAGGTCGCCCTCGTGTTGGCCGAAGGAACGGGCCGTCGGATCTCCGCTGTGCGGACGCTCCGATGGGAGGACGTCGATTTCAGGGCTGGCACCATCCGTTGGCGAGCGAAGCACGACAAGATGGGGTACGAGCAGGTCGCTCCGATGAGCGATGCGGTCAGCGGGGCTTTGCGGGGATTACGGCGGAGTCAGCAGTCGATCGGCAATACACCGGTCTTCCCGGCTCCGAGGGATCCCACGAGACCTTGCAGCCGGCACCTGCTGGACGACTGGCTGCGGCGAGCCTACCGGAAGGCGAAGATGAGACCCCGGCCAGGCGGGCTCTGGCACCCCATCCGTCGGAAGTGGGTCACGGAGCGTAAGGGTTACCCGCTCAAGGACGTGGCGGTGGCTGGCGGTTGGCGGGATGAGCAAACGGTGCTCAGGGCGTACCAACAGGCCGACGCTGAGACTGTGCGGAAGGTGGTGTTCCACCCGACGCAGCGCGTTTCAAGTCCCTAGGCGTGAGGAAACTCACAACAAAACTCACACCACCGGGTCCGGGACGAGAGAAGCCCCACAACGCAAGTCGTTGCAGGGCTTCAACCTCTAACAGTCGGGACGGCCGGATTCGAACCGGCGACCCCCTGAACCCCATTCAGGTGCGCTACCGGGCTGCGCCACGTCCCGTCCCCCGGTATCAAGGGACCACAAACATAGCGCGGCCCCTGGGGGCTCGGTAGGGCCATCCCGGAACGGGGACGGCGGTCCCGGCCGAGAGACCCGGGACCGCCGTCACTCGAGCGCCGCCTCCCACGCTCAGCCCGTGGCCAACGCCCCTACCTCGAGACGGTACCCGATTCCCCGCACCGTCGTGACGAACCGGGGCTCGGACAGGTTCTTCTCGAGCTTCTTCCGAAGCCGATGGATGGTGGCATCGAGCACGCCCTCCCGGGGCGAGCCACCCCAGATGTCCTCCATGAGCTCTTCTCTACTGACCACACGGCCACCTGCCCGTATGAGCCGATTCAGGAGTTCGAACTCGCGTCCGGTCAGCGAGACCGGCGCGTCGCCGTGCAGCACCCGTCGGCTGCTCATGTCGATCTTGAAATGACCGACCCGCACCTGATCGCCCGCCTCTCTGCCATTCGCAGGTGGGGCGATCCTCTGCCGGTTCGCCAGCACCTGGGCCCGCAGCAGGATGGCGGACACGGAATGGGGCGGGGGTAGTACGTCGTCGGCCCCTCGCATCAGAGCCTCGGTGGCGAGCTGACGGTCGGCCCTGTCCGCCAGAAACAGGACCCCCATCTCTGGATTCATGCCTCGGAGCTTCGCCAGGAAGTCGAAGGGGTCTTGGTCCGTGATCCAGGTTCCCACGACCACGAACGTCGGAGGGAACCGGCTGACCTCGTCCAGGGCATGCACCGATCTCTCGAAGCCGTATGCCCTTACGCCCTCCTCTTCCAGGGCAAGACCGAGGGCATGGGTCAGCCGCCCACACCCCACCAGAACGGTGGAGATGGATGCCCCGGGTCTCGCCTCCCGCAATCGCCCTGCCGCAACCGACCGCACCGGAGCAATCATCGGCACCACCTCCTCCGCATCAGCCACCACTCAACACACCTCGTCATGGCGCGCCTCCTCCCGTCGTCCACGTCATCCCCATAGCGCCTGCGGCGCATCCCCCTGGACGCACCAAGTGGGTATACGTAACTGCCGCTCGGAGACTACAGTCCGCCCCCGGCGCCACCACGGCGTCACCCACATCGGCGTGCGGAAACACCCCGCACATCCAATACGACTCGCTTCGGGGCGAAAAAGTTGCAGAGGACGGGCTCTCGGGCGTCGTTCGACAGCAGCCGGTTCGCACCG
Organism: Gemmatimonadota bacterium; assembly: GCA_039589315.1. Taxonomy (GTDB): domain Bacteria; phylum Gemmatimonadota; class Gemmatimonadetes; order Longimicrobiales; family Gaopeijiaceae; genus JBDHHQ01. Next base: position 20,626 of record JBDHHQ010000068.1, on the reverse strand, counting down.
GTTTCGGGGGACGAGCCTCGTCGACCGTGGCTCCCGCCGGGCGCTAGCGCGATCGCCGGCTTGGGCTCGGGGTAAGCCCGAGCCGGGTGACGCATCGCCCACCGGGCGGCCGCGTCTATGCCCGTCTAGTCCAGGGGAGGGACTCGGCGATGCCAATCGGTGGCCTCCTGGTAGGCATGGCCCACCTGGAGGATCAGGTCCTCCGAGAACCCTGCGCCGTAGATCATCAGGCCAATGGGAAGTCCCTCCGATGTGAACCCGCACGGGACGCTCAGGGCGCAGAGGCCCAGGATGTTTCCGACCGTGGTGTTCCGGAGATACAGGAGATTGTGGGCCAGGTAGGTCTCGAGATCCTCGTCGGCCGCTGCGAGGGGTTTGGCCGCGATGGGTGTCGTCGGGCAGAGGAGCGCGTCCCATCCGCGCAGGGTCTCCATCGTTTCCGCCCGGAGGCGATCCCACGCATCGACCGTCTCCAGATAGTCCGCGGACGAGATCGACCGACCGGCTGTCAACCGGGTGCCCACGATGGGGTCGAGCTCGTCGAGGTGATCGTCCACCCAGCCTCGATTCACGGCGTAGGCTTCGGCGGCGATGACCAGCCCCTTCGGGTTCAACGTCCGAGCGCGCTCTGCTTCGGGGAATTCGATGGACTCGACCTGCGCGCCGAGCTCGGCCAGCACCTTGCCGGCTGCCCGCACTGCGGCGGCGACTTCCGGGTCCGCATCGTCCCAGAACGTCCGCTCCGCAAACGCGATGCGCATGCCCTTCACGCCGGCCGCTAGATTCCCGAGGACATCCCGGGGATCGCGGCCACGGGTGCTGTCGTCCCGTGGGTCAGGCCCCGCCATGGCCGCATAGAGGAGAGCGGCGTCCTCGACAGTCCGGCACAGGGGCCCCACCGAGTCGAGGCTCTTCGAAAGCGGGTACACGCCGGCGCGACTCACTTGCCCCACCGTCGTCTTGAGGCCGGTGATGCCACACAGGCTGGCAGGAATCCGCACCGAGCCGCCGGTGTCGGTTCCCAGGGCGGCGGGGACCAGGCCGGCAGCGACGGCGACCGCGGATCCGGAGCTCGACCCGCCCGGAAGGTGGTGCTCGGACGCCCACGGGTTCCGGGGCGTGCCGTGGTCGTGGTTCACCCCGGCACCGCCATACGCGAACTGGACCATGTTGGTCTTGCCCATCAGCACCATGCCGGCCGCGTCCAGACGCTCGACCACCGCCGCGTCCGCGCCGGCAATGTTGTCTGCCAGGAGCGAGGATCCGGCCGTCGTGGGGAGCCCTTTGACATCGATCAGGTCCTTCACCGCGTACGGTATGCCGTGAAGGGGCCCGGCGGGCTCACCCCGGCCGAGGGCCGTTTCCGTTTGCCGGGCTCGAGCTCCGGCCCGGTTGCCCGGGATCAGACGGAACGCGTTCAGGTCCGGGTCGAAGGTATCTGCCCTCGCGAGGCAGTGGTCCCAGAGCTCGATCGGCGACAGGTCACGGCGATGGATCAGGCGCGAGAGCTCGCGGACGGACAGGTAGTGTAGAGGTGTGCTCATGGACTCATGGGTGGGGTCGTGGGGCCGTTGGCGCAACCGTGCTCAGAGACCCGTGATTCGTGCCGAGCGCGGGCCGCTGGGCGACGGTCAGTAGCCCCGGTCAAACCCGCGCGGGACATGCACAAAGCCGGTTTGAGAGGGCGGGTGGTCAGGGTTGACACTCCCCCGGAACGGCGACTAACTTAACACCCCTTGTTGCGGGGTGGAGCAGTCTGGTAGCTCGTCGGGCTCATAACCCGAAGGTCGCGGGTTCGAATCCCGCCCCCGCTATTTGAAAGGAAGCGTCGCCAGTGGCGGCGCTTTCGTGACGTTGGACAGGTACCCGCGCGTGCGGGCCGACCTGTGAAGGGCCCGAAGGATCGGGCGGGCGGGGCGCACCGGACGACGGACCGACCGGCGAGTCCCGCAGGCAGCCCCCCGAGGCTCACGAGCCCGGGTGGCTTTTTCGGCTAGGTAGCTCAGTTGGTAGAGCACGCGGCTGAAAACCGCGGTGTCGGCGGTTCGATTCCGTCCCTAGCCATCAGCACCCGCCGAGGGGAATCGGAGAGGGTGCTCGTAGGTCCGTAGCTCAATTGGTAGAGCACCGGTCTCCAAAACCGGCGGTTGGGGGTTCGAGTCCCTCCGGGCCTGTGTCGAGGTGGCCGGTTCCCGCTGTCTGGGAGCCCCCATCGTCTAACGGCTAGGACACCACTCTTTCAAGGTGGAGACCGGGGTTCGATTCCCCGTGGGGGCATTGAGGACGCCGGTACGAGGTCCTGCGTAGGAACGGGGGCTGTAGCTCAGTTGGTTAGAGTGCCGGTCTGTCACACCGGAGGCCGCGGGTTCGAGTCCCGTCAGCCCCGCTGGATCGCTGATTTGAAAAGCAGGTGACGGATGCCGACCCCAGCGGAGGGCATCCGACTCACCGACCAGGTCGTCGGAATGCGCTGGGGCTGTAGCTCAGTTGGGAGAGCGCCTGAATGGCATTCAGGAGGTCAGGGGTTCGATTCCCCTCAGCTCCACTGTTTCTCGCTGAGAGAACCCGGCTCGGGTGGCGGAATTGGTAGACGCGCAGGATTCAGGATCCTGTCGGGGTTACCCCGGTGAGGGTTCGAGTCCCTCCCCGAGCATTTTGGCCGGGCCCAGCATGGTAGGGACCCGGTCAGCAAGGCCAGGATGGATCAGGTTGCCCACGTGCTGGAATTGGTAGACAGGCTGGTTTGAGGGACCAGTGTCGGAAACGGCGTACAGGTTCGAGTCCTGTCGTGGGCACTTTTGGCGTCGATATTTGGCGCAGGCTCGGCGTTGGGCTGCGGACTCGGCTCGTTGCGGCGTAGCGCAGTACGCCTCACTCGCTCGCCTTGCCCGCCTTGATCTGCACCGAATCGCTTAGCCAAAAGTCCCACCGTATGGGGCGGTCGACCGAGTCGACGGAACAGATCACAGCGTGCGCCCGTAGCTCAATTGGATAGAGCGTCTGGCTACGGACCAGGAGGTTGGGGGTTCGAGTCCTCCCGGGCGCGTATTGTTCTCCCCGAGCACGGGGAGCGGGTCGAGAGGGCGCGTAGCTCAGTTGGTTAGAGCGCTACGTTGACATCGTAGAGGTCAGAGGTTCGAGTCCTCTCGCGCCCATGCACGGCGACGAGTCTGATTCGCCCGAGAAGATGAGGTCGGGGCCGTAGCTCAGTTGGGAGAGCGCTAGAATCGCACTCTAGAGGTCAGGGGTTCGACTCCCCTCGGCTCCACTGACGAAAGCGCCACCATAGCTCAGCTGGTAGAGCACGTCATTCGTAATGACGGGGTCCTCGGTTCAAGTCCGAGTGGTGGCTCTTGTCGCCGGCCAGGGTAGGTTCGACGACCCGGGCCGGCGGCGATGGCGGTGAGGATCAATAGCCCCGTGGTGTAATTGGCAACACGTCTGACTCTGGATCAGAAGAGTCCTGGTTCGAACCCAGGCGGGGCTACTTGACAGAACGGCCCGAGCGAGGCAAGCGTTCGGGTACGGTACGCATTGGAGGGGTGGCCGAGTGGCTTAAGGCGGCGCCCTGCTAAGGCGTTGGCGAGAGATCGCCTCGTGGGTTCGAATCCCACCCCCTCCGTTCCAATCCCGCGGTTGGCGGCGCCAGCCGGACCTGGCCGACTCCGTTCCAGGGGGCGCCCAGGAACCGCGAGGTTCCCTTGCCTCAGCCTTGGTTTCGGACGGGTGGCCGAGTGGCTTAAGGCGCACGATTGGAAATCGTGTGGGGCTAAACACCCTCGTGGGTTCGAATCCCACCCCGTCCGCTCGTAGGAAGGCCCCGAAGCCGACGTACGTCTTCGGGTCGACAGCAGGGAACGGGGCGTGGCTCAGTCCGGTAGAGCGCTGCGTTCGAGACGCAGAGGTCCCCGGTTCGAGCCGAGCGGCCCAGCAGGTGGCAGAGCGAAAGCGAATCAGAAGGATCGTCCGCGAGACGAGCGAGGAGGCGCAGCCGACGAGCTCCATCCGGGCGCCTGGCGGGAACGACAAAGACGGGGCGTGGCTCAGTCCGGTAGAGCGCTGCGTTCGGGACGCAGAGGTCCCCGGTTCGAATCCGGGCGCCCCGACTGGAAGGATAGACGCCTGACCGTTGACGGCGCCCGGGTTCGAACAGACGGTTCGAGCCGAGCGGCCTGGCCGGTGTAGAGCGAAGGCGAATTCGAGGGGTGGTCCGCGAGACGATCGAGGATCGGCGCGAGCCGACCGCAGATCAATCCGGGCGCCCCGACTGGTATGGTGGACGACCCATCGTGGTCGAGCCGGGAGCCGGAGAGAATCCTCGGGCCCCACTACCGCTCCGGAGCGGTGGCAGAATGGTAATGCACCCGCCTCGAAAGCGGGCGCCCTAACGGGCTTGGGGGTTCGAGTCCCTCCCGCTCCGCTTCGCACGAACAAAGGCCCCCGGGATCTCTGAGATCCCGGGGGCCTTCTTCGTGAGGGGACGATGTCATCGGACGACGCACCGCACGGCTCGTACGCCACGCGCCGCGGGTGCCAACGCCCGAACCTACTCGGCCCGGAGTGACTCGGACGGCTGCACCCGGGTGGCGCGGCGAGCAGGCGCGAGGCTGGCTGCCAGCGCGGCACCGGCAAGCAGCGTCGCGGCAGCGACCAGCGTGGCTGGGTCTCCCGTCCCTACGCCGTACAGGAGCCCACGGAGCAAACGCCTCGACACCAACGTCCCGAGTAGGCCCAACAGGATCCCCACCCCGGCCAGTCGGAGACCCTGGCCCAACACCATGCGCCGCACCTCACCCGGAGTCGCGCCCAACGCCATCCGAATGCCGAACTCCCTCCTCCTCTGCCCGACCCCGTACGCCGTGACCCCGTAAATCCCCACGACTGCCACCAGGGCGGCCGCCAGCGAGAAAGCACCCATCAGCAGCATGAGCAGTCGCGGCAGGGCGACGGCGGTGGACCGGACCTCGTCCATGGTCCGGAACGGACCCACGGCCAGCACCGGATCGATGCTCCCGATGGCTGCGCGGATCTGCGTGATGAGCTCGGTCGAGGGAAGGGACGATGCCACCACTATCTCCATCCACCGAACCGTGCCTCCGCCACCCCAGAACCGGAACTGTGGGTGTGCCAGGTACATCTGGGGTCGGCGCGCCTCGTCCAGGCGACCGTGCCGAACGTCACCGACGACACCCACGACCTCCACCCAGCCGGGGCTGGCACCGCCCCCGAGCTCGAATCGTCGACCGATCGCGTCCTCCCCTGGCCAGTGGAGGTTGGCCAGGGTCTCGTTGATGACCACGACTCCCGGCGAAGTCGCTCGATCCCGGTCGTCGATGGTCCGCCCCCGCACGAGTCGCAGGCTCATTGTCTCCAGGTACCCGGGCGTCACGACCTGCCAGTCGGCGGCCGGCGATACTGCCCCCTCCGGGACGGGCCGCCCTTCGATACGGAAGTTCAGGTCCCCAAGGCTGCCAGTAAGGGGGAGACCCGTGGCTCCCCCCGCCGATGACACCCCCGGGATGGTCTCGAGCCGGGGGACCAGGCGCTGGAAGAACCGGATCTGGTCGTCGTCGGCTGCATATCGACCCGTCGGCAGCTCGACGCGTACCGCCGTGACGCCGTTGGTCCGAAACCCAGGGTCCACCGATACGAGGCCCAGGAAGCTTCGCGTCAGCACGCCGGCGCCAGCCAGGAGGACCAGTGCGGTCGCGAGCTCGGCAACGACCAGAAGGCTCCGAAGGTGCTGCCGGCCCGGTCCCGTCGAGGTTCCCCGTCCTCCGTCGTGCAGCGCCGCGACCAGGGACCCGGCCGAAGACCGGACCGCCGGAAGGAGCCCGAACACGAGCCCTGTCACCAGCGTGGTCCCCAAGGCGAACAACAACACGGGTCCGTCTACCCGGACTCCCGCCAGCCAGGCCAGGCTCGGCGGAAGGAAGGCGCCGACCGCGGCGGTGGCCCAGAGCGCCAGCAACACGCCCAGGGCCCCGCCCATCAGCGCGAGAAGGGCGCTCTCCACCAGGACCTGTCCCACCAGTCGGCGCCGCCCTGCGCCGAGAGCGGTCCGGACGCCGAACTCCTGCCGCCGGCCTTCGCCTCTGGCCACCAGCAACCCGGCCACGTTGGCGCACGCCACGAGCAGGACGAGGACGACCGCTCCGAGGAGCGCGACCACGGGTGAGCGGACCGGCCCACGGATGTCCTCTGCCAGGGGGAAAGCTGTGGCCTCGAAGCGCATGTCCGTGGGGTAGTCGTCAGGGAAGGACTCCCCCATCCGCCCCGCAGTACGCGCTACGGACTCTGCACCTTGCTCCATCGTGACGCCGGAGGCGAGTCGACCAACGCCGCGAAGGAAGTGGCTGCCGCGCATGGAAATCTCGTCCGCCGTGATCCCGAGCGGCCGGTAGACCTGCCCGCTCACCCCGGAAAGCACGAGCTCGGGCATCCTGAAGCTGGACGGCATGACGCCGATGATCTCGGTCTCGCGGCCGTTCAGAACCATCGTCCGACCCAGAACGTCCGGGCTGGCACCGAAGCGCTCCCGCCAAATGGCGGCACTGATGAGGACCACTGGAGCTTCCCTGGCGTCCTCATCCGCTGTGAAGAATCGACCCAGCGTCGGCGTGACTCCCAGGGCCTCCAGAACTCCTGGGCTCATCCATGTTCCCCGGACCCGAACCGGGACTCCCTCGGCTACGACCTCGAAGCCTTCGTGCACATACACGCCGAAATCGGAGAAACCTTCCAGTCCCTCGACGTAATCCAGGTACTCAGCCGGCGAGATGGCGGCTGCCGGCGTACCCTCCCACGACTGCTGGACGCGGGCGAGCCGAGATTCGTCCGGGTAGGGAAGCGGCTCGAGCAGGGCTGCTCGCGCCACCGAGAAGATGGCCGTGGTGGCACCGATACCCACAGCCAGCGTGATCAGGGCGGTGGCCGTGAAGATCGGGGCCCGCACCAGCGTGCGGACCCCGTACCTGATGTCCTGACCTAGACCCTCGAACCACCCCATTAGAAGAAGTACCGGAGCCCCAGCTGCATGCCGAACTGCAGCGTCAGGTTGTTTCCGATCTGGTCCTCCTCGCCGAAACCCGAAGGGACCGAGTACAGGATCTGATCATTGGCCTGATCGTAGGACACGGCGTTCAGGAGGTTCTGGTCCGAGCCGAACACGCCCACGAAACGGCCCCAGTCGCTGTTGATCCCGTTGAGCACGTTGAAGAAATCGATCTGGATTTCAACGGCCTGGTTGTTCACGGTCGGGAACCGGCGCCCCAGCCGGATGTCCAGGCTGTTGAACCAGGGGAACTTGCAGGCGCCCCGATCGATGATTCCACCCTGGGCGTCGCTCACGCAGCTCCAGTCGGCCAGGTACTGCCGGTACAGCGCCCGCTCCTCCTCCGCTTCGGTACCGGTCGAGGCCAGCGGCAGGGACTCCGGCGTGAACACGAAAGGCCGGTCGTTGAAGCGCACACCGTCTCCGTTCAGATCGCCGGACACCGCAGGGGTCCACGGCCGGCCGCTCTGCCAGCGCCAGAACCAGTTGAAGCGGATGTCCCACGGCAGAATGGAGTTGCCGGCGAAGATGAAGGTGTGCTCCCGCATGAAGTTGCTGGGACCCCACGCACGCTCGTTGGCCCCGATGCCACCTACGTCGTTCGGACCGAACGCGCCCACCTGCGGATCGGTGAAGCCCCCGGCGGCCGTGCAGCACGAGTAGGACGAGTTGTCCCTGGAGTTCGTGTAGGTGTACGAACCCTGCAGGGACATCGTCTCGGTCAATCGCTGGCTCCATTCGACGGTTCCCGAGAACGCACGGGCGCGGCCGTCGTTGAAGTTCACGAAGACGTCGCCCAGCTCCAGGTTGCGCCGGGAACGGATGAGGTTGGCGGTGGCGTCCGATGCCGACGGATCGAAGACCTCTTCGGGCTGGAAGATTCGGCGTCCCGACTCGCCGCTGACCTGGAACTGCACGTCACGCAGGTTGAGGTTCCGTACGGTGTACAGATTGGTGCTCTGGGCGAACAGAAGATCCAGGGAGAGCACCGCGCTGTTCGAGACGGCTTGCGAGAAGCCCAGGTTGGCCTTGAAGGTCTCGGGGTATTCGAACTTGTCTTGCCAGAACGTGTAGGTCGGAATCCCTGCGGCCGCGGTCTGGGCACACTGCGTAGGGTTGTCGTCGCCGTTGGTGCTCCAGCCCGAGAATCCAGAGGGAGACGGCGGCGCGTTGGCGTCCCCGTCCTGGATCGACCCCAGGCAGTTGACCTCGAGGACCGGTCGCTCGGTCTGCTGCACGTTGCCGCCCAGCACGTAGGGCGCCCTGCCGTAGAAGTACCCCACGCCGGCCCGGAGAACGCTACGCCCCTCACCATTCCAGTCGTAGGCCAGGGCCAGACGGGGCGAGACGTTGTTGTTGTCGACCGGCGCGATCCCCGTCTGGATCCCGAACGCCCGTTCGGCGTCGATCACCCGTCCGGGGGCGTCCGTGTACTTGGCAATATCCCACCGAATCCCGGCCGTTGCCGTCAGCCGCGGCGTCACACGCCATTCATCCTGGATGTAGAGCCCCCACTCGATGACGCCGAAGTCCGCGAAGGGGACGCCACCACCTGACCGGACAGGCCGGAAATACGAGGACGGAGCGAAGCTCTCGAACGCCTCGAGGTTGGGGAAGCTGTAGGCCCCGGCGCCCTGGAACTGCGATCCGAAGTTCTGGAACTGGTTGCGGATGTTGGTGAACAGCACCGTCCCACCCAGCTTCACCGTATGGTCGTCCTGAACGATGCTCAGGTTGTCGATGAACTGGAGCTTCCGCTCCTGCAGCAGGTTCTGGAACGCAGCAAAAGTGCCGCCGTAGCGGATCTGCTGACCGTCCGAGAGGTTGACCGTGAGGGTGGGACGCAGGTCGTTGCCGTTCCGGGGCCGATCCTCGTACGCGAACTGCAGGCGGGCGACGTTGAAGACCCTGTCATTGAAGACGGATTGGAGCTCGGTCACGAACGAGTGGGATTTGCTCTCGAACAGCTCGGCGCGAGACTGGCCGTAGAGGAAGTCGAAGTTGCCGTCCCATTCGTCCTTGTTCTCGAAGTTGGCGAGGTTGTACCGAGCCGTCAGGCGGTGGACGTTGTCGATGGTCCAGTCCACCCGGCCGAACAACACCAGCTCGTCGTTGGTCGTCTGGAACTGCTGGTAGCCGAGGTCGGGATCCTGTATGCCGTAGTTGGATTCGAGAATCCTCCAGTACTCCCCGATCTCGTCGAAGACGACCGGGTTCTCCTGCTCTCCTCCGGGGGCGAATCGGTCACGGGTCAGAGGGATCTGCGGGTCGCGGCGGCGCTGGCCATCGACGGACACGTTGTAGAACAGCTTGTTCCGGATGATGGGACCCGAGGCACGGACCGAGAACTGCGTGGCCTCGAAGTCGGCCGCCTCCGCCCCGGTGAAGTCGCTGCCGGTGAGCGCGTCGCCTCGGTAGTTGACGTAGGCCACGCCCTCGAAGTCGTTCTGACCGCCGCGGGTCACCACGTTGACGATGCCTCCGGAGTATTGACCGTACTCCACGTCATAGCCGTTCGTGATGATCTGGAACTCCTCGATGGACTCGATGGAGAACGTGAACGGCACCCTGGAGCCGCCCCGGTTCTCCCCGAAGAACGAGTTGTTCGCGTCGACCCCGTCGATCTGGACATTGGTCTGGGAGGCCCGCTGGCCCGCGATGGAGAACTGTCCACCGGTCGTCGCGCCCGGGTCCGGGGCCACCAGACCCGACAGGTTGATGAAGTCCGTGAAGTCGCGGCCTCTGGAGGGGAGCTCCTCGATCTGCTGGCGCTCCACGTACTGGACGACCGAGGCGTCGGTGACGTCGATCTCCCGTCGCTGGCTGGTGACCGTGATCCCCTCGACGGCCAGCGCCTGCTCGGTCAACGTGACGCTCCCGTTGGAGACGGTGCCCGGCGTGACGTTGATCCCCTCGAGGATCTCGGTCCCGTAGCCCACCATCTCGACCCGGATGGAGTACTGACCCGGCGGCAACAGGCGGATCATGTACACGCCTTCCGAGTTGGTGAGGGCGCTTCGGGCGAAGCCCGTCTCCATGCCGGTCGCGGTGACCGCCGCCTCGCCGATCACGGCCCCTTCGGCCGACATCACACGCCCACGGATCGCTCCGGTGGTGGTGACCTGAGCCGCCAGGACGTCGGCGCCGAGCAGGAGCACCAGCGTGCAAAGGCCCGTGAGGGGAAGCCTGCGCGTTCCAATCGTCATCTTCATATCCGATCCACCACTCGGGATATTCGATCCGTCGTCAGGGGCCGGGTCAATGTGCCCCGTCTCGGTCAGCTGCAAGGAACCTCGGTCACGTCGTCCGCGCGTCGGGGGAAGATCTGCCCGTCGCCGTTGAAGTTCGAGGGGATGCCCGTGATGTCGTAGCACTTTCCGGCCTGCATGAAGTTGGCCAGGTCGTTTCGGTCCCACACACCGTCATCCACCCGGATCGTGGTCGTGCCGCTGCCATCGTTGATGCGGCCGTTCTGGATGTTCAAGCTGCCCGAGCCGAAGGCCTCGACCAGCTCGGCCTTTTCGACCTTCGCCAGCAGCCCCTGGAGACGGTCTCTGGCTTGGGGGCCGGCGGCCGCAATGGCCCCCGTGGTGGTGAGCTCCGGTGCGAGCTCGCCCACTGCCTTCTCGACGCCGTTCACCGTAACGCCGTTCAGCTGGAGCTCGTTGCTGAAGGCGCCCAGCGTGCCGGAGAGCTCGACGAGGTCCCCTCGCTCGAGACCGGCGCCATCCAGCGAGCTGTCGAACGTCTTGATCCCGCCCGTGGCGTCCTGAATGGCACCGACGCCGCCGTCGATCTCTCCTGGGGCCGAGGTGATGATGCCTTTGATGGTCACGAACTCACCCGCGGTGGGGTCCTTCGACTCGGCCTCGGCGATGGTGATGACGCAGCCGTTCAAACCCACGAACTCCTGGAATCGCACCTCGCTGATGTAGATCGTGAACGGGATGGGGTTCTGACAGTAGACGACGCCCTCGGCCACGGTCGCTGTGTCGATCCAGAGGTCGTGCGTGCCTACGGGAAGACCCTGGATGACGAATCGCCCGTCGGTGCCGGTGGTGGCCCCGTCCACGTTCTCGGTGCTGCCCCGGTTCCGCGCCGCCACCTGCGTACCCACGACCGGGAAGTCGCCACCGGCGGGATCAAAGGAACCGTTCCGGTCGTTGTCGAAGTAGAGCAACCCCTCCAGGGCGCCCCTCTCCGTGATCACGATCTGGGGCGCGGGATCGTCGTCGCACGCGCCAGCAGCCAGGCTCGCTCCGACCATGAGGGCGAGAACCACTGCTCTGCCGGGTCGCGCCTCCCTGCCCCTTCGCCGTTTCGTCATTCCCGTGTCCATTCGCGCGCACCCGAATCCGGTGTGATCGTCGTGCTCATTCGCCGCCGTCATTGGGCTGTCACGTCGGCGGGGCCCCTGGGACTCAAGCGGAACGAGTCTCCGCTGGTCCGCAGGATTCCCACCAGGTCGTAGGCACTGTCCACCGTCCAGTCCGCCGAGCCGATGCCCGATCGGCTATCCACGAACACCGTGACGGTCTCTCCGCCAGCGGTCCCGGTGAGCACGTGGTTGTCGAAGCTCAGCACCTCGATGCCGGTGACGGTGTAGCCGGCCAGGCTGGCCACCTCACCCTGGAACTGGCCCGCGTTGATCTCCGCACCCGTCACGACGCGGGGCGTGGGCGGATCGCTTGATCCACGTACGCTGACCGTGGTGTTGCCCAGTTGGAGCTCGTTGCTGAACGAGCTCCGCTGACCCGTCACCAAGATCATGTCGCCGGGAGAGAGGGGTGGAGCCCCGGACATGAACACCGCGATGCCGGCGGTGGCGTCCTGGAAGTAGAAGACCGAGCTGCCGTAGGGGCCGGGGCCTACGCCCACCACACCCTCGACAGTGACGAGCTCGCCGTCGGCCAACGCTCGTGCTTGAGCGACGGTCGAGGTGGCTCCGCCGACGGCGTCCTCGGGCATGCGCGGCTTGAGCTGGAAAGTGTCGCGGAACCGGCTCGCTACACCGCTGACGGTGTAGGTCATGCCCGCCGTCCAGAAGGCCGATCCGATCCCGGTGCGGCTGTCGACCCGGACCACCATGTCGTCGCCGTTCGCGTCCTTGCCGTTGACGTTGTGGTTGTCGAAGCCGTCGACGCTCGTGACCGAGTCCACCGTGAATCCTGCAACGGTGACCAGCTCGCCCTGGAACATGTCGGCGTTCAGGTCGGCGGCGCTGATGGCTCTTCGCTGGGGCTCGCCCGCGTCCTCCTCGATGATCGTGACGGTGACGTTGCCCAACTGGATCTCGTCGTTGAACGAGGAGCGCGTGCCGGTCACCTGGATCACGTCGCCGATGTCCATCTCGGGTGCGCCGGGCTGGAAGACGGCGATGCCGGCGCTGGCGTCCTGGAAGTAGAAGCTGGAGCTGCCGAACGGTCCGGGATCGACGGAGACGGTCCCCTCCACCGTGACTACGGTGCCCTCGTCGGCGTCCCGCGCGGATTGGATGCTCTGGGCGCCGCCCGCCTGTATGTCGTCCGGCATGCGGGGCTTGAGCTGGAAGGTGTCACGGAACCGGCTGGCGATCCCGACGACCGAGTAGGTGGTGCCCACCTCCCAGAATGCCGAGCCGAGGCCGGTGCGGCTGTCGACGCGGAGTACGATGTCGGTGCCCGCGGTATCCTTCCCGTTGACATTGTGGTTGTCGAAGCTGTCGATGTTGGAGACCGACTCCACGGTGAACCCGTTCAGGGCCACGAGCTCACCCTGGAACATGAAGGCGTTGAGGTCGGCCCCGCTGGTGGGTCTGGGATCGGGCACCGTTCCGGCCCCCAGATTCTCGATCGTGATGCTGCCCGAGATCTGGATCTCGTCGTTGAACGCGCCCACCGTCCCGGTGAGGCGGAGCAGGTCTCCCATCTCCACGTCGGGCCGGCTGCCGTCGAAGATGGCGATGCCTCCGGTGGCGTCCTGTAGGTAGAAGGAGCTTGAGCCGAAGGGGCCTGTGCCCACCGTGGCGACCGCCTCCACCGTCGCCACCGATCCGGCGTCTCTCGCCCGCGCCTCGGCGATCTCGACAACGAGGTTGCCGGTGAAGACGAAGTCTGCGGTGACCGTGCCGTCAGGCGGAACGGTGACCGTCTGGGCGTTCCCCGCGGGGAACTCGATGGACTCGAAGGGCGTGGCCGTCACGTTGTACGAGGTGGGGCGCACGCCGTCGAAGGCGTAGGCGCCGGTCGCGTCCGTGGTCGTCGAGGCGATGTCCTCGCCTCCGGCCGCGAAGGAGAGCGACACCGTGAGGCCTGCGGCCGGCGTGTCCAGCTCCGGGTCGAAGTCGCCACTCCCGTCGTCGTCCCGGTAGACGAGGCCCCGGATGTTACCCGGCAGGTAGGCGTACCGGAACTCGGACCTGACCGTCCCTCCGGTGAACTCGGCAACCACCACGGGCGTGGTGGCCGTGACAAGTGTGGCGCCGCTGGGTGGTGCGTTGTCGTTCACCGCCTGGTAGCTGCCCGGAGGCACCGTGGCGAAGCGCGCGATGCCGTCGGAGCCGGTCTCGGCGCTCAGCGCCTGCGGCCCGCCCACCAGTCCAATGGTCAGTCCAGCCACCGGAGTGTCGGGGGGCGTGAAGTCTCCGGAGCCGTCGGTGTCCACGTAGACCGTGATCTCCACCGTACTGGCGTCGCCCGCCGGAGCCGTGGCCTCATCGCAGGCCGAGGTGAGCGCCGCAGCAACGAACGCGACGCCGAGGGCGTACAGAAAGCGTGTCATGGTTGCACCTGACGGCGGCGGTTAGCTTGAGGAAAGCCAGGTCCGAAGTGCCGAGGGGCGGGGGTCCCGACAGCGTCTCGGGCCAGGTCAGGAATCGCAGCCTAGGCAACCGCCATCTGTTTCACAAGTACGTTCCCGCGAGACCCCATGTCGCGTTCTTCCTCACTCCTGAGATCGTCACGATTTGGTGGCCTTCGTCGTCTCACCGTCGCCCTGGCGACGCTGGCCACGCTCGTGCTCCTAGCGTGCAGCAGCGACAGCAGCACTGCCCCGCCGCCTGCCCCCGTGATCACCATCAGCGGCGTGGAGGACGGCGTGACCTACACCGAGCCGGTGACGATCGGGATCTCCGTGGACCGTGGCGTCTATGAGGCGACGCTCAACGGGCAGGACTTCCTCTCGGGCACCACGGTGTCGGACGTCGGGACCTACCGGTTGGTGGTCGACGCGCGGGATGGGGAAGCGACGTCCAGCGAGGAGGTGGTCTTCTTCATCACCCTGTCGGGCGACCGCATCCTGATCGTCCGAATGCTGGACCTGGGTCCGAACGAGTCGGGCGGCGGCGGCGACGCCATCGTGCTGACCGATTCAACGTCGACGGGCATGTTCCATGTCCTCATCGACGCGGGTCCGGCGGGAGTCGACGGTGCCGACTCCACGCTGGTGGCGCGGAGGCTGGGCGAGCTCGGCGTGGACACGCTGGAGGCTCTGGTGCTCACCCACGCCCACAGCGACCACTTCTATGGCATCCCGCCGGTCATGCGGGACGTCCACGTGCGCCGCTTCTTCCACAACGGCCAGGTCCGGGACTTCGCCCGCTACAATGCCACGATCGCGTTTGCCGAGGCCACCGCGGACACGACGTTCGTGCCCACCACGCCCGTAGTCCGGGGCTTCAAGGACCCGGGCTCGCCGATCATGACCGTACTGTCGCCGTTCAGCGCGTTCCTGGGTCTGCCCAATGCGGACAACTCGATGATCAACGAGGGCTCGCTGGGGACGTTGGTGGTGTTCGGCGAGTTCAAGATGTTTTTCACGGGCGACGGCGAGCTGGAGGCGAACAACCGCTGGCGCAACACCTTTCCCACACTGACCCGCGTGGTGCACGTCCTGAAGGTGGGCCACCACGGCGCCAACGACGCCATCTTCAACAGCGGCTCCTCGGGGCCGTCGATCTGGCTCGACCACACGAGGCCCGAAGCCGCGCTGGTCACGGCCAACGGCATCAGCCACCCCCGTCAGGGCGCCACGGCCGAGCTTCTGTCCCGGAGCATCGAGACGTGGTGCACGAACGCGCACGGAGACCTGGTCCTGAGGGCCTCGTCGGCCGGACAGTACTTCGTCACCGCCGAGCAGAACGAGGATCAGCCGTGCGAACCGGGGAGCGAGGCGGATACCTGAGGTGTCGGACGGGCTCGGACCATCGCCGCGCCACAGGCCGGATGCGTGCTCAACCCCAGAGGTGTCCCAGAAACCGCCCCGGTGCGTTGAGGAAGTCCCGCATCAGCGACACGGACTCCAGGTCTTCATAGGGCACCCGGGCGGCGGGCCGCTCGTCGAACGAATAGATGACCGATCCCGGGATGGCCATGAGGATCGGGGAGTGAGTGGCGATGATGAACTGGGAATCCTGCTCCACCATGTCGCGGAGCATGGCGATCAGTGCCAGCTGGCTCTGGGGTGACAGCGCCGCCTCGGGCTCGTCCAGCAGGTACAGACCGCCCGGAACGAACCGGGTGCGAAACAGTTTCAGAAAGCTCTCGCCGTGGGAGTTGGCGTCCAACCCGTCACCGTATCTCTGCTCGATCTCGTGCACCGAGCGCCGTGCTGGTCCCTGGGCCAGCATCCGCGCCATTGGCGAGTGGTCTTTGAAGCGCTCCGCCATTTCCTCGGCCTCCGTCTCGAACCGGGCCCGCATCTCGGACATGCTGCGCGCGAAGCCGAAGAAGTCCTCGGCCCTCAGAAAGAATCCTCGATGCGTCCGCTGCCTCCACGCGAGCCGGAGACAACGTGTGAGGCGCCGCTGTGCCTCGAGGCTGGGATCCGTCGCGGCGCTGCGGCTGCCCACGGTGGGGAGCGAGGTCGCGGCGGCAAGCGCCTCCAGGAGCGTAGACTTGCCGGAGCCGTTCTCGCCGACGAAGAAGGTGATCGGGGCCTCGAGCGTGAGGGCCTCCACGTCGTGGAGGGCCGGGATGTGAAAGGGGAAGCTCCGGCGGGCCTCGCCCTCGGGGATCTGGACTCCGATCCGGTTCAGGTGCACGGGCACGACCACGACGTCTCACTGAATGGGTTGGTACGGGTGTCGGTCCCCGCGGCACCCCGCCCTTGGTGCTTCGCGAATCTCGGCAACAGGGCGCGGGCGGGACGAGGGCATTATGGCCCGGATATGCGTCGGGCGGCCAGGGCGGTCACCATCGGGCCACAGCCCCAGGATCCCTTCCAGGGACAGCTCAGCTGGCGGAGAACCTTTGACGGGATTCCCGTATTACGTCCTGTGAACCGGTGAATAGGCCCGGTCAACCGGCGAGAGAGCCCGGCTGCAGGTCGGAGCACACTGCGCCGGCCGGGGTGGCGCGAATCGGGGGTGCAATGTCGCGGACATTCGAAGAACTGGCGACGCGGGAGATCGACGGTCTCTACCAGGGAGCTCTCTTCCTTACCGCCGGCGACGAGGACGACGCCGAGAACCTGCTCCTGGACACCCTGGGTCGCTCCTTCAACCGTTTTCGGGCGAGCCAGGACGTCGAGGACATCAGCCGGTGGCTCGAGGGGCGACTCGTGTCGACGTTCCTGGAGACGCATCCCCGCGACGCCCGAGCTGGGCGACCGGCCGCGCCTCTGGAGCGGATACCGACGCATAGCCACGAGATCTTCGCAGGCCTGGACGCTCCGGGCCTGCACATGGCTGCTGCCGCGGTCCCGTGGGCTGCACGAGCGGCCCTCTGGCTGGTTCTGTTGCGAAGATGGCCCTACGCCGACGCGTCCGACGTGATGGGCGTCGACGAAGGAGTCTTGAAGGACCTGCTCAGGTACCGCCACACGCTCATGGGCGCGATCCTGGGAGGGCTCAGTGGTAAGGCCGGGGCCCGCCGGGCCTCGGGGGCATAGAGGTGACCATGGATTGTTACGAAGCCAGAGCCGGAGTGTGGCCGCCCGAACGGCCCCGTCTGGCCAACCGCGATGTCACGCGGGCACGGGATCACATCGCTGAGTGTCCCGGGTGTAGGGAGTACTTCGAGCAGGACCGCATGCTGCTCGATGCGTACGATCGGATCCGGCGCGGTAAGGCTCCACGTCGGGTGCGAGAACGCGTGTTCGACGTGCTCGCCCGGGAGCGAGCAGGGCTGGCCATCACGACCGACTCGGCCGTGACGGGCTGGAAGCGCTGGGCTCCGTCGCTGGCCGCGGCTGCCGTCGCCTTCGTCGCCCTCGGAACCACGGCGATCTTGACGAACCGAGATCCAGCCCAGATCTCGGGCGACGCCATGTTCGTCGAGGACTACGTACGGCGGGCAGTAGGCGCGGACCACATCGAAACGTCCGATCCCGGCGAGGTGAAGCGGTTCCTGACACGGGAGCTCGGTGTGCCGCTGGCGCCCCTGCGCCATGCCGGGCTAGAGCTCGAGCGGGCGGAGATCTGCCTGCTCGAGGGCCGGCGCGGGGCCATGATCGTGTACAAGCGAGAGGGTGAGATCATCTCGCATTACGTGGTACCCCGGGCTGGAGGCGACGACCGAGCGCCGGCGCTGGGGGAGAGCCTGCAGGCCGGGGACGGTGGGCCGTCGGTGATCACCTGGGCGTCTGCCTCATTAGAGCAAGCACTTGTCAGCGATGTGCCTTCGCGCGAGCTGATGGAGCTGGCCCGAACCGCGGCCGCGGTCGACTGAACCGGAATCCTCCATCCCTTCCATTCCGCTCACCGGGGAATTGGCGGGCGTCTATCCCCGAGATGGGTCCGGTGCCCGACGTGTGTCCGATGACCCGGGTTCACGGCGGAGCTGGCGCGTCCCTGCGCGTGGCCTGAGAATAGGGGCGGTACCCTTGGCCGGGTGACTGCCAGATCAGTGTCGCGCAGGCGTGTGCTGCCGGCGGATACCTGCCACCGCGGTGATCCCAACGGGCACGGACACATGACTCTTGCTCCACTCGCATCGCATCACCGGTCGTCTGTACTCCAGTGACATGGGGCTTCGAGGTGAGAGCACCCTCTCGCCCCCGGACGTCACGGCTCGACTGCAGATGCGACGGAGCATTGCCTGGGCTTCCCGCTCGCGCCTCCCCCCACGGGGACGCGGCCGTCGGCCGGCTAGGGGTTCCTGTCACTCGAGGCCCCCAGAGGACTTCCACCTCCCAGCCATGCGCCGTACCCAATTCGGGCTCATTCGACTCAACCACCCAATCCTGGGTCCCCACGGAGCGCGCCCCATCCACCCCACGGCACCCCCGGGTGCTCACCCAATGAAGTACGGTCCGCGATCCGTCCGGCTTACAGGCTCCGGGGCGCCGGCACGGTACCAGCTGGAAATCGTGGCCCAGTGAGCCACGGATCGGAGGGGCGAGACGGCGGGTCGGAGGATCGAGCGCGCGGGCGGGTCCACCTGATCTGGCCCCTGCTGATGGCGGCCGTCGTGCTCGGCCTCCTCCAGCCCCGGTTGGTCCTCACCGACACGACCCCTGCGTTGGGGGACTTCGCGGGACACGTCTTTCCCTTCGGCGAGCTGGTGGACCGCGCGGCTCGGGGGCAGGCGATCCTGGGTTGGAGCGGTGGGTGGTTCGGGGGCTTCCCCCTCTTCTACTTCTACTTCCCGCTCCCCGGCCTGATGGTGGTCCTGCTCGCTCCCCTCCTGGGCTTCAATGTGGCCCTCAAGGTCGTGGGGATCACGGGGCTCGTGGTCCTCCCGTTCGCGGCCTACTTCCTGGTTCGCTCCATGGGCGTGGGGCGGGGGACGGCCGGTGTGGCCAGTGCCGCTGGCGGTTCGTTGGCGCTCATGACCAGCTACGAGCTGTTCGGCGGCAACGCGCTGTCCACGCTGAACGGCGAGTTCGCCTACTCGCTGGGCCTCTGCTTCTCGCTCCTCTACCTCGGCTGCGCCCTTCGAGCCAGCCGCCACGGGGGGCGTTGGTGGATCGGTGCGTCGCTGCTCCTGGCGGCGACCGCCACCAGTCACCTGATTCCTACCCTGGCGGCTTTGGCCGGCATCGTTCCTCTGCTCGTGCGCCATGGTGGCCGCCGCGAGCTTCTGGCGGGCTGGGGTCTGGGCTTCCTGGTGTCCGGATTCTGGAGCGTGCCCTTCCTGGTCTACCGGGCCGAGATGGCAACGCTGCCCTGGGAGTTCGGACGGTCTTTCGCCGAGGTGATGCCGGGGGAGCTCGCCTGGTTGCTGTTACCGGCCGCGATTGGCGGAGTCGCCGTCGCGCGCCAACGCTGGTCCATCGGCCCCATGGCCACCGTCATGGCCCTGGGCTTGTTGGCGTATCTGGCGCCTGAAGGCGCGTTCATGCGTGCCAGGTTGTTGCCGTACTGGTTCCTGGGCGTGCACCTCCTGGCCGGGTTCGGGCTCGCGGCGGCAGCCGGCTGGTGGATGCGAAGCCGGAGTCCCCTGGCGTTGATCCTGGCGGCAGTGGCGCTGGGCTGCTTCTCACTCCAGAACGTCCTCAGGGATCCAGCGCCCATCGTCCGGTGGGCCGTGCAGAACCACGGGGGCATGGAGGCGAGGGATGCCTGGCCGGATTACCAGGCTCTCCTGGACCGTCTGGGCGAGCTGCCTCCGGGCCGAATCCACTGGGAGGATACCGACGAGATCTCACGCTTCGGCTCTCCCTACGCCATGACGGCCCTCCCCCGTTGGCGACCCGACCATCCGGTGTTGGGGGGGCTCTGGGCTGAGTCCTCCCGGGTGACGCCGTTCCATCTGCGTCTCCGAGGCGAGACGGCCACCCGCGTGCATACCCGGACGTACCTCGAATTGCCGACCGCCCGACTGGACCTGGCTCGCGGCAGGGACCACATGCAGGTCCTGGGCGTGCGGTACCTCCTGGCCTTCACCGAGGGTGTAGCCGAGGCCGCCCGGTCGGAGCCCGGCCTCCGTGAGGTGGGCTCCGGCGACTCGTGGACGCTCTTCGATGTCGGTGCTGTGCCCATCGTGGAGGTGGCGCCGGGACCCGCCGCACCCGTGAGCCCGGACGCCTTCCCCGCCGCTGCGCTGGCGTGGTGGGACGAGGGGGCCAGTGGGCCGTGGCCTGTCGAGGCCGACGCCGCCGAGTGGCAAGAGGTCGTCGTGGGCTCGGAGTCGCCGGGGCCGGACCCGGCCCAGGCCGATCGGCCACCGACCGTCGAGGTCATTCTCACCGCCGCCGAGCGACTGACCTTCCACACGACCGCGGTGGGCCGAGCACATGTCGTGCGCGTGCCCTACTTCCCGAGATGGCGGGCCACAGGGGCGCTGGGCCCCTACCGGGCCGGACCCTCCCTCATGATGGTCGTCCCCACGGCGAACGAGGTGCAGTTGACCTTCCGGCCGGGTCTCGCCGAGAGGCTCGGGGCGGCAGCCTCCTTGTTCGGGCTGCTCTTCGCCGCCGGCGCGTGGCTCCGGGCCACCAGATCCACAGGGGCAGGGACAGGAGACGCCTAGAGGGTAGACGCCGGACGGCCCCGGCCGCACCGACCGCTCACGGGAGACACACCGAATGCACATTATCCCCACGGACGACGCACCGAACGTCATCGCGATCCGCCTGGACCGGAGGATCGAGGCCAGCGACATGCGCGCCATCAGGGAACGGGTGGAAGAGATCACTGGCCAGGGCCAGAAG
>JBDHHQ010000067.1:0-24042 GCA_039589315.1 Gemmatimonadota bacterium | reverse complement strand
GCAGGCAGCGGTCTGACGGCCGGGAAGGGAGCGCCGCTCCGTGTATGAGGACGCCGTAGCCTACCTTCTGGGCGTGTTCTTCGCCTGGGTCACGATCCTCGCCGCGCGTCCCATGAAGCCGAAGAGCGCGCACCGCTTCTTCACGGTCGTGATGGTGGCTGTGGCGCTCCTCTTCGTGGGCTTTCCAGCAGAACAGGGCCACCAGGCCGGAGTGGTGGCGGAGGCCGTCGCCCTGGTGGCCTTCCTCTTCCTCGCGGGCCTCGGCATGGTTCTCCACCCCGTCTGGCTCGCCGTGGCATACGTGGCACACGGCGGCTGGGATCTGGCCTATCTGCTGGGATGGGTGCCGAGCTACAAGCCCGACTGGACGGTCCAGTTCTGCGTGCCCTACGACTGGGTGGTCGCGGGGTACCTGTTCACCCAGGTCAGGGGGTGGCAGCAGGCGAGGTCCGCGACCGCGAGCTGAGGACCCGGGCAGCAGTCAGGGCCCCGACCGCGGCTCCGAGATACGCGGTCAGCAATCGCCAGAGCAGCGCGTACTCGACCATCTGACCGGCGGGCACGATACCCGAGAGGAAGGCCGGGACAGTGGCTTCGGCGATCCCACTGCCACCCGGGCTGGGGCTGAAGTAGATGAGCAGCCACTGGAGGGACTGGCGGGCCGCTACCTCCACGTAGCTGCCCTGAAACCCCATACCCGCAGCCAAGACGTACCCCACCGCGCATTTGTTCAGGAGCATGAGCGCGGAGAGCGCGGTCGCAGCCACGAACGGGCGGTGCCAGCCGGACCGCAGCGTCTCGAGAGCTGCCCGGTAGTCTGCGACGCCGCGGGCGAGCTTCTTGCCCACGGAGGCAATGAAGTGGTGCCGGCGACCATCGCCGCCCTGACCTGCAGCTACCAACCTGTCTGCCAGCGTGGAACCCAGGCCGGGATTGCCTATGATCACCGCCAGAAGGACCGCTGCGCCAGCCGCGACGAAGAGGAGCGCCCGGACCACGCCTCCAAGCGTGCCGGCCAGGTCGGCGCCCGCCGTGAGGTAGAGACCGGCAGCACCTCCCACCAGCAGGAACGCGCCCAGGACCCCCATGAAGTTGAGTAGCAGGGCAGCAACGGCACGCGCTGGGTGGACGCCATAGCGGTAGAGCACAGCCACCTGAGCGGGGCCGCTGGCCGAGCCCATGGGTGAGATCGCCGCTGCGAAGATGTTGACTACGTACGTCTCGAGGGAGGCGTGCCAGGGCGTCCCCGGTGCCAGCCGTCGCACCCACATGTGCAGGCGTAGCCCGCCCATCAGGTAGTCGAGTCCCATGAGGACCACCGCCACGGCCAGGGACCCGGGCGGCACGGCGGTGATTACGCTCCGGAGCGACAGAGAGCCCGTGGGGTCCAGGCGGCCCGCAGCCCACGCTCCGAGAGCGCCGAGCAGCACGAAGGCGCAGAGGCCCAGGAGGACGCGCCTTCCGGCAAGCCCCCGGGACCCCTCGGCGGCGGCGCGATCAGGTCCTTTCGACACTCGAGACGCCCTCGGGGAACCATCTTCGGGTAAGACGGATAATATATGGTATAACAAATATTATCATAACAAATAATGGAGTTGCGAGAAAAATGACGACGCTCATCAAGACATCCGCATTGGTGCTCGCAGGATTATCCATCACGGCCACGGTCGGCCCCGACACGGCACCGATGGCCTGGAACGTGGATGACGCGCACACGGAGATCAACTTCACTGTCACGCACTTCTTCACGCCCGTCACCGGATCGTTCCAGGATTTCGACATCGATCTGTTCTTCGATGCCGAGGACGTCTCGAACAGTCGCGTCTCGGTGCAGATCGCGGTGGCCAGCGTCGATACCGGCAAGGAGAAGAGGGACAACCACCTGCTCTCGGGCGACTTCTTCGACGCCGAGACCTATCCCTACATCACCTTCGAGAGTCAGGACTTTCGCTCCACGGGCAACGGTGAGTTCGTCGCGGCGGGTGACCTGACCATCAAAGGCGTGAGCCGCGAAGTCGAGCTTCCGCTACGCCTCCTCGGCGTCAAGCAGATCCCGGCAGAGCTGCAGCAGATGCTCGGGGGCGTCACCGAAGTCGTGAGCTTCGCGGGTGGCACTACCGTGGACCGTGGCGACTACGGCGTCGGCACGGGGAGCTGGGCGGCTACCCTGGTCGTGGGCGGCGACGTGGACATCGACATCGCCGTGGAGGCCAATCGCTCGTAGGTCAGCCCCGCCAATGGCGGATCGGGCCGGATGACCCCGGGGCCCGCGGCCGGATGCGCCCGGCCGCGGGCCACTTTCTGTCGACGTGTTTCCTGAGGCGGCTACGTACCCCATACTTCCACCTGACATCCTGTACCATGGATCCGACCGGAGGCTGGAGAACCTTGAGACGAATCAGACACACCCTACCGGTGATGCTTGCGGCGAGCCTGGCCGCCAGCTGCGGCGGCGAGGCGCCCAGCGACCAGGAGGCCGCATCCCGGCCCCCCGGGGAAGAGCCCCCCACCGCGGAGGCGACACCCAACGAGCCCATGACCGTGCTGATCACGACGCCGGCGGAGGGCGCCACGGTGGATGGACCCGACGTTCTGGTCACTCTGGACGTGTCCGGGCTGGAGATCGTCCCGGCCGGTGAGGACCGGCCTCGCTCCGGGCACCATCATCTCCTGGTGAACGTCGACCTGCCGCCTCTCGATCAGCCCATCCCCAACGTCGCCGGAGAGTCGGTTCACATGGGTGCGGCCCAGACCGAGTTCGAGCTCACGGACCTGACGCCTGGAGAGTACCGGGTGATCGCCCTGGTCGGCGACTTCGCCCATGTGCCGCTGAGCCCCCTGGTCGTCGACACGGTGCGGTTCACAGTACGGGAGTAGCGCGACAGGCGGGAGCGCCTACCAGGCCTTGTCCAGTGGGCGCTCCCGAGAAAGTTTACCCACCCCCGGAGAAACCCGGCCGTCCGTCCCCGAGGCTCAACCTACCATGTCCATGCAGCCAGGCCGTCCACCTCTTCCTTCCGGCCTCGCGATCGCGGTGATGGCGATCGCGAGCTGGGCGGCGCCGGCTACGGGCCAGGTGTTGGTGGAAGGCGACTGGGGTCCGGGGTTGGTGGTCGAGCCCTTTGCCGGCTCCATCGACTTCGCGGACGAGCTCTTTCTGGACCAGCAGGCTGTCGCGGGTGCTCTCGGCGGTATCAAGCTCGGGCGAGACGTGGGCCTGCTCGGCTACTACTGGCGGGGGGTCACCGACGAGTTCGACCGGGTAGAGGGAATCGAAAGCTGGGGAGGCGAGATCCAGCTGGATATTCACCTGGGCGGGCCCGTAAAGCCGTATCTACTCGGCGGCGCCGGACGGCTCGTGTTCCGAGAGGACTTCCTGGATCCGGAGAACCGGGAACGGGACGACCAGAGCGTCTTGATCCTGGGCGCCGGCCTGGCCTGGGACGTGAACCGTTGGCTACGCCTCGAGGGCTCGGCCCGCAACTACCTGATGGAGCCGCCCAGCTTCCCGGTGATCGAACCGCTGGCCTCCGGCAACGACCTGGTCAGCTCGTGGATGATCTCCGGTGGGATCGCGCTCCGGCTGGGCGGGCAGCCGCAGCGCGTGCAAGCGGGTGGTGCTGCCGGTGGGCCGGCCGGTGCGATTGCGGCGGGCGATGTCGCCGTGGTCCCGGTGCCGGAGACCGGCGAAATCCGGGTCACCTATGGTGCCGGCGCCGTAACCGGCGCCCTAGCGACGGGCGGCCCCGCCGTCCTGATCACTCCGGAGGGTGACACGATCCTCGTTGCTGGGGCTGCCGCCTCGGCCGCGGCCGTTCAGCGCCTGCTCGCCACGGAGTTGGGCTACCTCGACGCCATCTTCCCGGAGTCCACCAGCCTCGAGGGCGGACGTGAGCCCATCACCGGCGAGCGGGCCGACACGCTCGAGCGGAGGATGGCGGCCCGGTTCAACGAGGCCTTCGACTACCTGATGGCCGTGGAGACCGAGGCGATCCGGCTGGCCCTGTACCAGCAACTGAACGCCGAGGGCGTCGGGCAGGAGGCCACCGATCGCGTCATGGCCCGGGCCGATACGGTCCTCGACGCCCGCTTGGCCCTGATAGCCGAGCATCGGGTCACGGTGGACGCGGAGCAGGACCAGGCCCGGCGGCTCTTCGAGCTCCGCAGGTCGCGCCGTCGCTTCGCGGCACCGTACGCCGGTGCCAACTTCTCCAATGGCGGCCAGTTCGTCCTCGGCGGACGCCTGGGCCTGAACACCACGTGGCAGCAGGATCGGTGGTCCTGGGTGCCGGAAGTGGCGCTGGGCTTCGGCGCCGGCGGCGTCACGACCGTGGTGCAGGGGGGACTCCACTACTTCTTCCCGACCAACGGCGCAGTCGAGTTCTACGGCGGCCTCAGCGCGGGAGTCCTGGTTATGAGCGAGCCCATCGGGGATCGGAGCGGGGCGGACTTCGTGCTCACTCCGGTCGTGGGCATCACCGGCGAATCAACCGAGATCGCAGCGGGCCTGGGCGGTGGTGCGTGGGGGTGGTTCGCGGAGTTCCAGGGAATCGGCTTTTTCGATTTGAACCGCGTTCTGGTGGGACTGCGCTGGGCTTATTGAGGCGGGCTCCGCGACCTCAAGAATCCATGCTGGTGGGTCGATCCCTTTGATGGGAGGTGGATGCAGGAACCCCCGCACATCCACTATCGGGAGACCCGATTGAGCGTCGCAGCATCCGGCCGGTTCCGGATCCTCCTGGTGGAGGACAGCATCGAAGAGGCTTTTCTGGTCAAGGCCCTCGTGGAATCCGAGGGCCTGGGCGAAGTCGTGGTGGCGCAGGACGGCGTCCACGGCGCCCACCTGGGACGCGGAGGTGTCTTCGACCTGATCGTCTGTGACCTGAACCTCCCGGGCACCGACGGGGTCGAGGTCGTCCGGGCCTCGAAGCAGGAGTACCCGGAGCGGCCCATCATCGTGACTACCGGATACGCCGACCCCGAGATTCACGAGAGAGCTCGGCAGGCCGGAGCCGACCGGGTCCTGACCAAGCCTCTCAACCGGGAGCGCTTTCTCGAGGCGCTCTGGGCGCTATTGGCCCGGGGCGGATCCGGGATGGAAGGTGGAGCCCAGACGATCCTGGCCGTGGGCGCCTACCCTGGGGACGTCGAGCTCGGCGTGGGCGGCATCCTGGCCGGCCACATCCGGAAAGGGGGCAGGGCAGTCGTCCTCACGCTCTCGAAGTCCTTCTCCAGTGGAACCGACCTCAGCGATCTGGCCCAGGAGTCGGCCCAGCGACTGGGCGTCACTCTGGTTCTGGGTGACCCCACCCCGATGGACGAGTTGGAGGCGGCGTCCATGCTCCGGCGCTACCTGAAGATCCACGCCCCGGATACGGTACTGATCCCGTCAGAGCATGAACGGGATCGGCATCGACTGGCGGCCCACCGCGCCGCGCTGACCGTGGTGCTGCCGCACTGCCACGTCTTCGCCTACCAGACACGGACCAGCACCCTGGACTTTCGTCCCAACGTCTTCGCCGGCGTCCAGCGGGTCATGGGGCGGAAGGTCCGCGCCCTCGAGGCCTTCAGCGGGCCCGAGGAGCTAGCGCACCTGGACCCGGCCCTCGCTCGTGCGGCCGCCCGCTACTGGAGCCGATCCTCCAAGCACCCGGAGGTGGAGCCCCTGGCTCGGCTGCAGAGCCCCGTGGTTGTACCCGACAGGGGCCCCTCCGACTCGACGACGAACGGCCGCACTCCCGAACCGGCTTGGGCGATCGACGACATCTGATCCCTCCGCTCTGATCTTGCTGAGCTGCGATCCCCCGGGTAGTTCGCGACCTTCGACTACTGGCACTCGCCGCCCCCGACAATCCCCAGCCCAAGCACGAGCCGCCTGCCATGACCGCTTGTACCCGTCCCTCCGGCAGGACAGAATAGGGGGATCACGCTTCCATCCTTCGCCCTTTGGAGCTCCCGTGGACCGACGAGAGATGCTGGAGCGACTCCGTTCTGCCCGTGAACCCTGGGACCTGTTGGTCGTGGGTGGTGGCGCTACCGGGGTCGGCGTCGCCATCGACGCGGCCTCCCGAGGCCATTCGGTCGCGCTCCTGGAGCAGTCCGACTTCGGAAAGGGCACGTCGAGCCGAAGCACCAAGCTGATCCACGGCGGCGTCCGCTATCTGCAGCAGGGCAACGTGCCCCTGGTGATGGAGGCACTGAAGGAGCGGGGCATCCTGCGGAGGAATGCGCCCCACCTGGTGCATGACCTGCCCTTCGTGGTGCCGAACTACGCGTGGTGGGAAGCACCGTTCTACGGCATCGGCATGAAGGTCTACGACGCCCTCGCGGGCAAGTACGGCTTCGGACCCTCTCACAACCTATCCAGGGAAGAAACGATCGAGCGGTTGCCCACCATCGAGACGGACGGCCTCCGGGGAGGAGTGATCTACCACGACGGTCAGTTCGACGATGCCCGCCTGTTGATCCACATGGTCATGACAGCGGCGGAGCAAGGCGCGGTGGTGCTGAACTACCTACGCGTGGACGACCTGCTCAAGAACGAAGACGGCTTCGTCGAGGGCGCCCGGGTCACCGACGTGGAGGGAGGCCGGGCCCTCGATGTCCGAGCGCGGGTCGTGGTGAACGCGACCGGCGTGTTCGCCGACCGCTTGCGGCAGGTCGACGATCCCGACGCCCGGCCGGTGATCCGTCCCAGCCAGGGCGTCCATGTCGTCCTGGACAAGTCCTTCCTGCCCGGAGAGTCGGCCATCATGGTGCCCCACACCGACGACGGCCGCATCCTCTTCGCCATCCCGTGGCACGACCGGGTCGTGGTGGGCACTACCGACACCCCCATCGAGTCCGCGAGCCTCGAGCCCCGCCCGCTGGAGGAGGAGGTGGAGTTCCTCCTCGTCCACGCTGCCCGGTACCTCACCAAGGACCCCGAGCGGAGCGACGTGTTGAGCGTTTTCGCCGGTTTACGCCCGTTGGTCGCTTCCGACGGGGGCGACGGTGACACGGCGCATATCTCCCGGGAGCACACGATCACCGTGGCCCGCTCCGGGCTGCTGACCATCGCCGGGGGAAAGTGGACCACGTACCGCAAGATGGCGGAGGACGTGGTGGACGCGGCGGCCACCCTCGGGGACCTGGACCTCAGGGAATGCGTGACCCGATCGCTCAACATCCACGGGCACCACGTGCACGCAGAGCGATTCGGGAGCCTGGCCGCCTACGGGTCCGATGCCGTCGAGGTCCAGCAGCTGGTGGACTCGGACCCGGCGCTGGCGGCACCCATCCATCCGCGCCTTGACGCTCGTGTTGCCGAGGTGGCGTGGGCGGTCCGTGGGGAGATGGCCCGGACGGTGGACGACTTCCTGGCCCGGCGCACGCGGTCGCTCATCCTGGATGCCCGGGCCGCGTCGGAGGCGGCACCCATCGTGGCTTCCACGATGGCCAGGGAGCTGGACCGCGAACCCGAGTGGGAGCGGGCCGAGACGGAGGCGTTCCAGTCTCTCGCTCAGGGATACGTCCTGGACTGACCAGGGTCGGCTACTTCTCCAGCTGATCTCCTGGGAGCTGCGCAGGGGAGCCCGGTACCCAAGGACCGCCTGTCGCCCGCGTACCGCTTCCAGCGAGCGGGTGAGCTCCTCGACCACGCCCGGGTGCACAGCACCCGCTTGGTGGCCGTGAGGTGCTGCTGTAGGATCGCGTTGATACGACACCAGCTCAGCGGAAGGGCGCAGGGTCGCCGCTCCAGCCGTAGAGGCGCCAGAAGTGGATCCGCTCGGCTTCCTGGCCGGCCCTCGTGCGGGTGACCACGGGGCCTCGAACCACCCGAGCGAAGACCGGAGTGATCTCCTGGATGGCCACCTCGGTTCCCGGCTCCGATCCGAACAGGACCAGACAGTCTCCGGGAGCGGCCAGCTCGGCGAACCCGTCCCAGAGGTCGTATTGATTGGCCCGGCTGGCCAGGTTCGTGGACGGGACGAACGGTTGATCCGGTAGGTGGAACGCCACCTCCGAGGCATGCTGGAACGTTCGCGCGGCCGGCCAGACTGCCGAACAGCCTTCGCTCTGCATGCCCGCCGATTCGGTCTGGGTCACGGTGCCAATCTCGTGCCACCCGTGGGCCCGGGTGATGGGATCGGCCGAAACGTCCAGCGGCAACCAGGGGACCAATGCCTGGACGTAGATGGCCAGCACGAGTACGCCGCCGAGGGCCGCACCGCCCACGAACCACCGGTGGACCCGGGTCGACCAGTTCGCCGTAGCCAGCACCAGGACGGCGGGCACGTAGGCCAGGGCCGGCCAGTTCGCTTCCGCCGACGCTCGCAGCGCGCTGACGGTGAAGAAGCCGTACACGGTCAATGCGACCACAGAGGGCACGAAACGCCGGGGGTCGGAATCCCGGAGGCCGGCGATGCACGCCCCTGCCAGCAGGACGAAGAGGATGGGTGACACGAGCCCCATCTGGCTGCCCAGAAGCTCCAACTCGCGGAGCAGCGCGGAGCCACCGGCCGAACCGAGTCCGTGGCTGAGCTGGAAGCCGAAGGAGATCCAGCCGTGCCGAGCGTTCCAGCAGACGAAGGGAAGGAAGAGTGCGAGGGATACGAGAGCGGCCAGCCACGGGCCGGGTGCCCGGAGGCGCCGGCGCAGACCGGTCCGAGCCAGGAGCGCAACGGTGATCCCGAAGGGGATCAGCACGCCCGTGAGCTTGGACATGAACCCCACGCCGGCGGCGGCACCGGCGAGGAGCCACCACGCGGTCTCGTCCCGAGATCCCGGCGGTAGCTGAAGGGCCCGGTCAACGGCGGCGACGGTAAGGGCCGCGCCAAGGAGGAGCGGCGCGTCCGGCGTGGCAAGTAGTAGACCTGGTGCGGCGATCGGCATGCACGCCAACGTCACCGCGGCCCGGAGGGCAGAAGCGCCAGCTCCGAGTCGGGCTGCGAGGGTCACCAGCACCAGGGACGTCACTGCTCCGGCCAGCAGGGCGCCCAGTCGGATAGCCAGGACGGTGTGGCCCAGGATGGCGGTACCGGCGCCGATGAGGGCGGCCACCGCGGGTGGGTGATCGAAGTAACCGGCCGCGAGCTGCCGAGACCACTCCCAGTAGTAGGTTTCGTCCGGGAAGGGGGGGACGACCACCGCCAGGAACAGCCGTATCAGGACCCCGACCCCAACCACGGAGAGGGCCCATCGCCAGGCTCGGACGTCGTGCCGGGCCGGAGAGGCGGTCTCGGGACCGCCGGGCGGTAGTCCGGTCCGGGTCATCAATCTCCTGATTCTCGAGGGACCATCGTAATGGGGAGCTGGGTCGGCGGTGGGTCCCAGGTGGGGACCTCGGACGACGGTGCGCGAGCCCCACCAACGCCGGCAGACTCGGGCCTGGGGCACGTTCCGCACCGCGGCCCACGCAGCGCCTGGCCGGCCACAGTGTGTCGCTTCCAGCTCGTGAGCGCCACGGTGGACGCATCCGAGTCGCGATCGTGCCCCTGCAACCTTTCCCTCGGTAGGGCCGTCTGACGGGAAGAGTGACCGGTTCGGGTTTGGGCGGCCACTCGTCATTGCAGGTGGCCGCGGCCTTGGAGGCCGGAGGTCGCGGGAACCGGTAAGCCCAGCCGGGCGGTTCGTATGTAGACACGTAGCACCCGCCGAGTCGGAGCGTTGGGGCACCGGCCGGCGAACAGCAGGGCCCGCTCGCCACGGGGGCGAGGGGAAGCAGGACTGGCGGACGACGGGTAGACGGCACGCCACTGAGTGGCAGTCCCCCCACAACCCCCCACACCACCCGTACGACTGTGCACATTCGGCTTCGGCCGATGCGCGGGCGTGCGTCTGTACACCTCCTCTTCCATGGGCCAGCCACTTCCTCTCGAGGAGGATCAGCTCATGAAGTTTCCACGGTTCGTATCGTGGGTCCCGGGACCGGTCCGTCCGGTACTGGCAGCACTCGTGGCCACAGTGCTGGCGTCTTCGGCCCAGCCGACGGCGGCCCAGCAGGGAGGGACGGTTGCCGGGGCTATCTCCGACGCGGGGACCGGACGGGCGCTGCCGTCCGTCCAGGTCTACGTCGAGGGAACGGGCATCGGGACGCTCTCGAACGAGGCAGGTCGCTTCCTGCTCCTCAACGTCCCTGCCGGTGACATCGACCTGCGAGCCGAGCTCGTCGGCTATCGGTCGGTGATCACCACAATCACGGTGACGGCCGGCGAGACCGCCATCGCGGACGTCACGATGTCCCAGACGGCCATCGCCCTCGACCAGATCGTGGTCACCGGGGCCGGACAGCAGACTGAAGTCCGGAAGCTCGGCAACACCATCGCCACCATCGACTCGCGCGATCTGGAGCATGCCGCCGTCTCTACGGTGTCCGAGATCCTCACCGGCCGGGAGCCCGGCCTCGTGGGCCTCCCGTCCGGCGGGCTCACGGGCGAGGGTGCCCGCATCAGGATCCGGGGCTCGGCGAGCCTGTCCCAGTCCAACGAGCCCATCATCTACGTAGACGGCGTCCGGGTGGATCGATCCGGTGGATTCGGAGAGCTACAGGTGCTCTCTACCGGCCTCGCCAATGACGGCGTCGGGGCAGGCGGCGGCGGGTCGCCGTCGCGACTGGACGACCTGAACCCCGACGCCATCGATCGGATCGAGGTGCTCAAGGGGCCCGCCGCTGCGACCCTGTACGGCTCCGAGGCGTCGAACGGCGTCATCCAGATCTTCACCAAGTCCGGCGTCTCCGGAGAGCCCCGATGGACGCTCACGTCGGAGTTCGGAGTGCTGAACTACCCGTCGGGGGCCTATAAGCCCAACGCCGGGTTCGCCCGGGACGACCAACAGCTGCAGAACATGCGAGAGCTGTTCGGACGTCCGGACCTCGAGATGTACGAGGTGCTGGAGTCCACCATCACCGAGGACTTCCTCTACGAGACCGGTCAGTTCACGACGCAGTCGCTGTCGCTGAACGGAGGCACCAGCGCCATCACCTACTTCCTGAGCGGCCGCTATCAGTTCGAGGATGGGCCTTTCGGCGCCAGTGAGTTCTGTGAGGTGGGCTGTGGCCGGGACCGGAACCAACGGATCCAGGGGTCCGCGACGATCAACGTGTTTCCCCACGAGAACCTGCGGATCCGAGTGAGCACCAACTACTCGGACGTCGACCAGGAGACGCCGAACACCAACAACAACATCTTCGGCGTGAGCTCATTGTACATGTTCAGTCAGCCCCAACTGGCAGAGTGCAACAGCTCGTCCATCTCGGGCCTACGTCAGTGCTCAGGCGCGGGGAACCCGACCGGAGCTCCCGCCTTTGCCACGCCCCGGGAGGCGATCCAGGTAGAGACGTCGCAGAACGTCCAGCACTTCACGGGGAGCCTGGGCGCCAACTGGGAGCCGGTGAACGGCCTCAACTTCGACGCCACCGCAGGCATCGACTTCGTCAATCAGCTCTCCAGCGAGTTCAAGCCCTTCGGCTACGACCTGGACGGCGTCGTGGGTGACAGCCCTGACGGCGAGCGGTTCGTGAACGACCGGAACGCCAAGCAGATCACGCTCGACCTGAAGGGCGTGTGGAACACCGCGTTCGCCGACGTATGGACCTCGACTCTCACAATGGGCGGCCAGGGCTTCCTCGATCAGGTGGACGAGAAGTGGGGTTCGGGCGACATCTTTCCCGGGCCCGGCTTCGAGGTCGTGGGCGCCGGCGCCACGCTGACCATCAACGAGGGCTTCCGGCAGGTCGTGAACGCCGGGTGGTTCATCCAGGAGCAGCTCGGCTACGATGACTGGGCGTTCCTGACGGTCGGCGGGCGGCTGGACTTCAACAGCGCGTTCGGAGAGACGGAGACCGGGGAGTTCTACCCCAAGGCCAGCCTCTCCATCGTTCCCAGCAGCCTGGGCAACTGGACCAGCAGCACGCTCTCCTCCTTCCGGCTCCGGGGCGCCATCGGCCAGTCGGGGCTGCAGCCAGGCGCCTTCGACAAGTTCACGACCTTCCAGTCGCTCAGCTCCCAGTCAGGGGCGGGGGTGGCGCCCAACAACCTGGGCAACGACCAGCTCAGACCCGAGGTGGCCACTGAGTGGGAGGCCGGTGCGGAGCTCGGATTCTTCCAGGACCGCCTGGGTCTCCAGGCCACGTACTGGAACCGGACCGTGAAGGACGCGCTGGTAGCCAGGCAGTTCCCGCTCACGGGTGGCTTCGTCAATCCCCAGCTCGACAACATCGGCCAGATCGACGCCGAAGGCGTGGAGCTGACAGCCAACGCCATCGTGTACGAGAGCGCGGATCTGTCCATCGACCTCTTCGCCAACGCCTCGTACCTCAGCGAGGTCGTGACCGACATGGGCGGCGCCCCCGACATCAAGAGCGGGGGGAGCTACACACGGTACCGGAACTTCATCCAGGAAGGGGCTGCTCCGGGAGC
The DNA here is from genome assembly GCA_039589315.1 of Gemmatimonadota bacterium. Taxonomy (GTDB): domain Bacteria; phylum Gemmatimonadota; class Gemmatimonadetes; order Longimicrobiales; family Gaopeijiaceae; genus JBDHHQ01. Next base: position 11,641 of record JBDHHQ010000067.1, on the reverse strand, counting down.
GTTCTTCGGCGCCAAGCTTGCCGACACCGATCCCGGCTTCCTGCCCATCGACCTGGACGGCGACGGACTGCCGGATTCGGAAGAGGCAGTGCTCGCCGAGCTGGACCAACCCTTCGACGTTGGGCGAGCCCAGTTCCCGACGCTACTGCTGGCCGATGACGACGGCGACGAGGACGTCCTGGACCACTTCCTGGGCAAGCCTTCACCCGACTGGCAAGGAGCGGTCGGTCTCAACCTCAGCTTCCTCACCAACTTCAGCCTCTCGACCATGTTCGAGTACAAGGCCGGGAACTTTCAGATCCTGAACCTCACGGACGCCTTCCGTCAGGCCAACCCCGCCATCGGGCGCAACATCCGGGAGACCGCCGAGGTGGAGTCCACGATGCTCAACGAAGCCAGCACGGCCGAGCAGCGCCTGGACGCTCTGAAGACCTGGATGTTCGACCTGGTGGCGCTCGCTCCCCAGTCCGGCCTGAACTCCATCGAGAGCGCGGACTGGGTCCGGTGGCGGGAGCTGTCGCTCACGTATGATCTGCCTTCCAGGCTCTTCGCCACATCGGGCATCGACGGTCTCAGTCTGACCGTGACCGGCCGCAACCTGCGGCTCTGGTCCGGCTACTCCGGCGTCGATCCGGAGGCCAACGCCATCGGCCGGGGCGGCGGAGCGACCGCGGCGCAGGACAACAACTTCTTGCTGGGCACCGAGGCCTTCCCGCTGCCACTGCCGACGCGGTGGACGGTTTCGGCCCGGCTCCGGTTCTGATGCGTATCTCGAGCGAGGGAGATCGAACGATGTTGAACGAGCATGGCGCCAAGGCGCCTAGGCCCGGGCTCGCGAACGCACGAGCCTGGCGTTGGTCTGCCCTTGCCCTGGTGACTGCCGGGGCATTGGGAGCCTGTGACGTCCTGGACGTCGAGAACCCGAACAGCCTGCTTGCGGACGATCTGGAGAACCCCGCTGCGGGCACTTCCCTGGCCAACGGGGCCGAGGCGACGCTCGCCCGGGGTCTGGGATACTACGTCGTACCGGCCCTGACAGCCTCGGACGAGCTGGAGTGGATCGGCTCCCGAGACGCCTGGGGAGAGATGAACCGGGGCAACGTAAATAACCCCTTCAACGAGTTCACCGACTTCGCCTTCAACTGGCTGGGAGAAGGCCGCTGGATGGCCGACGAGGCGATTCGCATCCTGTCCCTGCAGGACAGCGAGGGCACGATCGTCGATCGACTGGACTTGGCTCGGGCCCTCTACTTCGGCGGGGTCGCCTATACCTATGTCGGCGACTGGCTCGACGACTTCGCGTTCAGCGACCGGTCCCAGAGCTCACCGCCGTTGGGCCAGGACAACATGGACCAGGTCTTCGACCAGGCCCTCGACTACCTGGATCGGAGCCTGGCCGTGGCGGAATCCGAGGGCGCCAACGGCCTCGCCACCCAGATCATGGCGCAACGGGCTCGGACGAAGCACGGCAAGGCCGTGTGGCAAATGCTGAATCCCGCGGGCTCGGTGCCGTCCGATCCTCTCGTGGGTCCGTCCAGCGGGGCAGAGGCAGACGCGATCACGGCTCTCCAGGGTGTGGGGGCCAGCGTGGCGATTCCCCGGGACGTCCGCTGGGAGCTCGCGTACAGCGCTCAGACGGTATGGATGGATCTGGGATGGCAGGTGAACCAGCGTCTGGAGCACCGCTTCGGCGACCGCTACATCGTGCCGACCGCGGATAACAAGCGCCGTGCGGAGACACTGCTCGCCGACCCCATAGACGGCGTTCCCGACCCGGCGGCCGACGCCATCATGGACCGGGTCGAGGCCGGGGGGCAGTATCCCAACCTCACGCTCACTTCGACCCGTGAGATGCTCCTGATCATCGCCGAGTCCCGTCTGGCCGACGGCGACGAGGCCGGCGCGGTGCTCGCCCTGAACGCGCTGCGGTCGTTGGACGGGCTGACACCGTACGATCCTGCTGTACATGAGATCACCGCGCAGGAGCTCCTGGTCTACGCGAGGCAGGCCAACCTGTACCTGACGGGCCGCCGCCTGAACGACATCTACCGATTCGGCGAGACCTCGGACAACTGGGACGACGCCTCCATCGCCGTCCAGGTGCCGGGGACCATCTTCCCCATCTCGGCGGGGGAGCGGCAGTCCAATACATGCATCATCGATCCGGGCAGCTGCCCTTGAGGGGGCGGTCGTCCGGTCCGTAGTCCCGACGTGGGCTTCGGTACGGACGAGGCTTCGTCGGGCCCCGAGCTCCGGGGCCCGGCGGGGTCTCTTTCATGAACGGACAGTCGGCCGGGATCGCCCTGGAAGGGGAAGAAACCGGCCAGGAAGGGGGGAGGGGGCGAATGCGCTCATGGATACGATCGATTCTGGCGGGGTCTCTATTTGCCACGGTCGGGTGTCACTACTACGCGGCGCCGGAGGCAGGAACGCCGACACCGGGCACTGCCGTGCGGCTCGAGCTGGAGGAGCCGCAGACGGTGGACTTCTCGGAAGCGGCGCTGCGCGATATCGTCAGCGTCGAGGGTCCCGTTCTGTCCTGGTCGCCCGACAGCGTGCTGGTCTCCAGCAACTGGGTGGTTTCGGAGCGGGGATCCAGGAACCGGACCCTCGGTGAGCCCGTGGGCATCGCCACGGTCAGCATCGCCCAGGTTCAGGAGCAGAAGGTCCACAGAGGCCGGACGGCGGCGTTGATTGCCGGCGGCGGCCTGGTGGTGGGAGGGCTCTTCCTCGCGCTCTTCAACCGGGACAACGTGGGGGGTGGCGCCGGCAGTGGGCAGGGCGCTGGCTCGGGCGTGAGCGGGTTGGTGCCACGCTGAGATAGCCGAACATCCTCAGCCGGCGGCGTTCCTCGCCGTAATCGAGTGATGGCTGGCTCAGCCGTGGGTCACTTGGCGGAGTCGACGATCGGCTCGATCAGCCGTAGCGTCCCTCGATGTAGTCGGCGGTCTGCTGGTTCTTGGGGGTGAGGAACAGGTCCTCGGTACGCTCGTGCTCGATGAGCTTGCCCAGGAGCATGAACACGCATTCGTCACTGGCGCGCCGCGCCTGGGCCATGTTATGCGTGACGAGGATGATGGTGTATTCACCCCGGAGCTCCCAGATCAGCTCTTCCACGGCCTCTGTACCCTTCGGGTCGAGGGCCGAGCAGGGCTCGTCCATGAGGAGAACCGTGGGCTTGACGGGCAGCAGGCGCGCGATGCACAGCTTCTGCTGGGCCTCCAGAGAGAGGCCCGTCGCAGGACCGTCCAGCCGGTCCTTGACCTCATCCCAGAGCAGCACCTGCTTGAGCGCGCCTTCGACGATCTCGTCCCGCTCTCCCTTGGCCAGCAGACGCTTCCCCGAGTGCACCCGGTAGCCGAAGGTGATGTTGTCCCGGATGGAGAGGGGCAGGGGATTCGGTCGTTGGAACACCATGCCGATCTGCTTGCGGACCTGGACCAGGTCCACGGCGGGGCCGTGGATGTCGTGGCCCAGCACCTCGATGCTCCCCGTCGTGCGGACGTAGCCGAGGCGCTCCACGATCCGGTTGACGCTCCGAAGCAGGGTGGACTTGCCGCAGCCGGACGGGCCGATCATCGACGTGATGATGCCTCGCTTGGCTCGCAGGTTCACGTCGAACAGCGCCTGGAAATCCCCGTACCAGAGGTTCAGGTCCCGGGTTTCGATGGCATGGACGGGTCGCTCAGCCAAAACGCCCCTCCACATAATCCCGCGTGCGCTGGTCTTCGACCTGACCGGTGAACAGCGACTCGGTGTCTCCCACCTCCACGAGCTCACCCATGAGAAAGAACGCCGTTCGCGCCGCCAGTCGCCGGGCCTGCTGAACCAGGTTGGTCACGAGAATGATCGTGACCTCCTTCTTGAGCTCCTTGAGCACGTCTTCGATGCGCATGGTCGTGACGGGATCCACCGCGATGGAGAACTCGTCCAGGAGCAGTAGATCCGGGTCCTGAGACAGCGCTCGTGCGATGGTCAGTCGTTGCTGCTGTCCGCCACTGAGGAGAGAACCCAACGAGTCGAGGCGGTCCTTCACCTCGTCCCAGAGCGCGGCCCGTGTGAGACAGCGCTCCACGATGTCATCCAACAACGCCTTCTTCCGGATACCGCGCAGGCGGGGGGCGAGCGCTACGTTCTCGTACACGGTCATGGGCAAGCCCACGGGCAGCGGGAAGACGACCCCGATCCGCCGGCGAAGAGCGTACACGTTCCGCCAATCGCGGACGTCCTTTCCGTCGAAGATCACCTCGCCGTGCACCGACATGCCGGACGCGAAGTCGTCCATGCGGTTGAGCGCCCTCAGGAACGACGTCTTGCCGCTCCCGGCGGGACCGATGATGCCGAAGATCTCGTGCTCGCGGACCTGCAGGCTGACGTTGCGAAGGGCCACGTTCGACCCGTAGCGGATCGTCAGGTGTCGCACGTCCAGCTTGACGCTCACGACGGTCCTCCGGGCGCTCCCGCGACGACGCGGGCTGGGTCGAGCATCGGAGCCGACACGTCGTCCACCTCTACCACTTCTTCTTGTTCCTCAGCCACATGCGGAACAGGACGGAAGTCGCATTCATGAGAAGGACCATCGAGATCAGGACCAGGGCGGCGCCGAACTTCCGTTCCTCGCTGATCCCGGGGATCATGGTCGAGGCCCCGTACAGGTGGTACGACAGGGCCATGGTCTGGTCGAAGACGCTCTGGGGAAGGAAGGGGATGAAGAGCGCGGCTCCGGTGAACATGATGGGCGCCGTCTCCCCTGCGGTCCGCGAGACCTCCAGGATGATGCCGGTGAGCAGTCCGCTGATGGCGTTCGGCAACACCACCCTGCGAATCGTCTGCCACCGCGTCGCGCCCATGTTCCAGCAGGCTTCCCGAAACGCCTGAGGGACCGCCTGAAGGGACTCCCGGGTCGCCACGATGACCACCGGTAAGGTCATGACGGCCAGCGTGAGGCTGGCTGCCAGGATGCTCTCGCCGAAGCCGAAGAACAGAACGAAGGCCCCCACGCCGAAGAGCGCGTGAACGATGGACGGCACACCCGCCAGGTTGATGATGGCCAGGTTGATGGCACGGGTCAGCCAATTGTCCGGCGCGTACTCGCTCAAGTAGAGCGCCGCCGCGAGACCCACAGGCACGGAGGCCAGTAGGGCCACGGTCACCAGCCAGATCGTCCCGAGCAGGGCCGGGAAGATTCCGCCGGCACGAAGCTGGTCCGTGGGCGAGGCGAACAGGAACTCGGTGCTGATGGCGGGGCCGCCCTTGTAGACCAACATGCCCAGGATGATCAGCACCGGCACGATCAGCAGCACGGTCACCACCCCCAGGAGAACGCGGACCAGCACCTGAACCTGACGGTTCCGTACGTTCAGCGGGGTGGCGTGGAAGAGGGCGGCTCGGGAAGCGGCTGTCACGGCCTATTCCTTCCGGATGCCCCGGACGACCAGGTCCGCGGTGAGGTTGATGATGAAGGTCACCACGAACAGCAGGATTCCCAGCGCGAAAAGGGCCTGATAGTGGTCGGAGCCCCGTGGGGCCTCGCCAAGCTCCGTGGCAATGGTGGCGGTCAGTGCCCGAACGGAGTCCAGGATGCTCGACGGCATGTTGATGGCATGCCCGCTGGCCATCAGGACCGCCATGGTCTCTCCGAAGCCTCGTCCGACCCCCAACAGCACGGCGGCGGCCAAGCCGTTCTTGGCCGCCGGAATCACCACCTTGAAGATCACCTGCATGCGCGTGGCACCCAGGGCCTCAGCGGCCTCCCGGTACGTGTCCGGCACGGCTTTGAGGGCGTCCTCGGCGATCGTGGTCATGATGGGCGCGGCCATCAGACCGAGGATGACCCCGGCGTTGAGCATGTTGAGCCCGACCGGCACGTCGAACCACCGGATGATGAGGGGGTTCATGACACTAAGTCCAATAAAACCCCATACGACAGAAGGAATTGCAGCCAGAAGCTCTACCAAGATCTTAAGCGTCTCTCGGAGCTTGCCCCTGGCGAACTCGCCAATGAAGATGGCCGCGCCGAGCGAGAACGGGACCGAAACCACCATGGCCAAGCCCGTAATGCTGGCAGTGCCCACGATCAGAGCCAGGGCCCCGTAGGTCGGGTTTCGCGAAGTGGGGCGCCAGGCGGGCGATCCGAAGAACTCCTTGAAGTCGAAGGCCCCCAGGATGAAGCCCACGCCCTCCTTCGTGATGAACACGAAGATCCCGACGATGAACACGATCGCCGAGATGCCCCCGATGAAGACGAGGGCGGAAACGACCCGGTCGATGTACCAGGCCAGGTCGAGGCGGTCCACGGCAGACCGGCCGGCCATCGAGGACGGTGGGGGAGGGAGTGACCCGGGTGTGGCCATGCTCAGTCGGCGTCCTGCCCTCGCAGGGCCTCCATCAGCCCCGCCACCTCGTGGGCGATGGCGCGATAGAGCGCCACCAGCTCCTCCTCGTCGCCGCTCCGCGCCGGGTCGCCGTCGAGCCGCCACTGCACGAATACCGTCCCGTACGGGACCTCGGAGATCCGCTCACGCACGCCTTCCTGAAGGCCGACCACGACGTGGAAGCCGGAGAGCAGCTTGCGGCTCGGATCGAAGAGCTGCGGCGACCGGTCTGACGGCGGTGCTCCTTGGCGGTCCAGGAACGCCAGCACACGGCCGTCGACTTCATGGAACGGCGCCCAGGACGCCGTGTCGTACCGGCCGGAGTTCGGATAGGCCTTTCTGGCGTACGCCGATGCCATGGGGGCGAGGAGGTCGCCGTACTGGTCCACGAAAAGGATGGGGTAGACTTTGGGGTCCTTGGTCTCGCCCGTTGCGGTGAAGATGGTCTCCTCACACACGTTCTTCGCCTGATCGCCTACGCGCTCTAGGCAGGAAACGGCGGACAGAAAAGCGAAGAGGTCCTGCGTCGGCCGCTCGTGTCGTTCGCCTGCCTGCAGCAGGTCGCCGTACACCCGCTGGAAGATCTCGTCGACCTCCGGCGCGCGCTTACGCGCCTCCCGGGCGAGCTCGACGTCGCCCTGGACGAACGCCCTGACGGATTGCTCGAGCATGCTCGTCGCTTCGCGGCCCAACCGCTCCACGTCGCGGGCGGCTTCGTCGGGCAAGGGCGCGGACAGGATCGCCGCTTCCCGCGCCACCGTACGCGCGTAGTCACCGACGCGCTCGAGGGCGACGTCCATGCGGAGCACCGACGAGACAAAACGCAGGTGCCGGGCGGAGGGGAGGTGGCGGACGACGAAGGCATGGGCCATCCGGTCGCACTCGCGAGTGGCACGGTTGATGGCTCCGTCGCCGAGGATGGTGGTGCTGGCCAGCGCCTCGTCTCGCTCCAGAAGGGACCTCACCGCCGACACCAGCGCTTGGTGGACCGCGGTCCCGATCGATCGGACCTGGTCGCGGATCGCCTCCAGATCCCTGGACAATCTCTGTTCGTAGTGACTCACGGGGTCGCTCCGTCGCCTAGCCGGAATGCCGCGTCGCCGGTGGTTCGAGCGGGGTGCATCCGACGCCAAAGCGGCGGCGGGGACAGCTCCGGCGTGGCCGCCACCGAGGCATCATCCATTCAACCGCATTGGACCGCGCGGACCGGCGCGTAGCCCTGGTCGAGCAGGATACACTGGCCCCCGTCGCCCAGGATCCAGTCCATGTACACCTTCACGGCGCCCTCGGGCTGACCGGCAGTGTACATGAACAGAGGCCGGGCGATCGGATACGACTGATCGATGGCTGTGGCCACGGACGGTCCCACCGCGGCTCCGCCCTCCTCGACCGAGACCGCGGGCGACTTGACCTCGGGCGTCGCATAGGCCAGCCCCGAGTATCCGATCGCGCACGGCGTGTTGGTCACGAGCTCCACGACCTCGCTGGAGCCGTGCATGTCGCGGGAGCCGAGCTTGTACTCGGCTTCGCCCAGCACAGCTTCCTGGAAGTAGGCGTAGGTGCCCGAGTTGTTCTGCCGACTCACCCGTACGATCTCGCCGCTGCTGCAGCCCGGCACGGTGACGCCCAGCTGCTCCCAGCTCTCGACGTTCCCGCCCTCACCGTAGATGGCGGCGAGCTGGGCGATGGAGAGCTCCTCGATGGGGTTGTCGTGATGGAGGAACACTGCCACGGCGTCGTACCCGACGACGAACTCGATGGGGTCCTGACCGTTGGCACGGGCCGCCTCGATCTCGCTGTCCCGCATCTTCCGGCTGGAGTTGGCGATGTCTACTGTCCCGTTGATCATGGCCGATATCCCGGTCCCGGATCCACCGCCGGTGACCGCGATGGCCGTCGTGGGGTCCACCGATCCGTAGGCCTCAGCCCAGGCCTGGGCGACGTTGACCAGGGTGTCGGAGCCTTTGTTCTGGAGCACCGTCCGGGAGGCTCGATCGCCGCCCGGCCCACAGGCGAGGCCAATCAACAGAGCCGCAGGGATGAGCTTGGTGTTCATTGGTCCTTCCTCTTGAGTTGGGACGGCCCGGATCCGGCGCGGCCTCAGAAGTACAGGTACGTCATCGCCCGGAGGGAGAACTCCGTATCGCCCTGCTCAGGAACCCACATGTCGACATTGGCGTTGATCCGGTTTCGCCCGAACACGTAGATGTTGAAGCCCGGCGTGATGAGCCAGCCGGCGTCATCTTCCGCGTCGGTGTCCGGATCACCCCAGCTCAGTCGGAAGGCCGGCTCGAGCCCCTCCAGCCTCCCTCCTTCCTCGAGGACGTGGTAGTAGCTGACGATTGCCTGTGTGGTGAGGAACGAGGACGGGTCGTTCGTGTCGTTCAGGAGCTTCCAGTTCTCGCCGGCCATCAGACCCCACTGCAACAGCCACCCCTCACGGAAGTCGCCCCATTGGATGTCGCCACCCCAACCGATGGCGGTTTGCGCCATCTCCTCGTCGCCCGACTCGAACGCGTAGTCGTGGGCGTTCACGTTCGCGGCGAAGGTGAGGCCCTCCACGGGCGTGAAGGCCAGCCTCGCCGCGGTGGACTTCCGGCCGTTCTCGTCGGCGTTCTCGAAGATCCCTTCACCGTTGGTGACCGTCGCGATGTAGGACCACTTGCCGCCCCCGAACGTCCCGTCGGCCCGAATGCCGGTGTCCCGGCCGCCGTACTGCAGGCTCGCTGCAAACCTGCCGTACGAGCAGAGCCGCCCGACACCACGACACACGTCGATGCCCGGGATGAAGCCACCCCGTTCCACCACGTTGATCTCGGTGCTCGACGTCAGCTCGAAGATGTCAAACGCTTGTTTGAACTGTCCGAAGTAGAGTCGAAAAGCAGGATCGAACTTCAGGCGGAAGTAGGCGTCCTGGAGCAGGACCTTGCCCGTCACGAAGGCGGGTTGAAGTCGGCCGTCGAGGAAGTCGGTGATCTGGACATCGGCGACGATGCGGGCCCTGCGGACGAAGAAGTCCGGGGCCTCGCGGTCGGGTGCCGAGCTGTGGGCCATCTGGAAGTGGAGCCGGCCTCCGATGCGGATGTTGGCGGACCGGGCGGAGATCTCGACCTGGGCCGCGGCCGGTGACGGTGCAGGAAGCAGCGCGACAAGGGCCACGGTTGCGGAAACGAAGAGTGCGGCTGGTCTCATGGCGACGCTCTCGACTAAGGTGCGGGGCTTCGAGACGCCGGACTCTACATGGAGTTGTTGCAGAAGAACACCCCGCTCTGTAATAGTGTGGCCTATTAGTTACAGATTGACTGGCATATCGTTACAATACTGCCCGTCGCACGGCCCCGCGGATCACGCGTCCGGTTCCGGAGCACGCCTCGGGCCGCCGGCGACGGCTCCCTGACGATCGCGCCCTTCGAACGCGCCGCGAGTACCCGATACGAGTACGGAGACCAGATGGCGGACGAGCCACGGGCCCCGGGCGGACCGATCCTCGTGCCGACGGACTTCTCTGAGCATTCCCGAGTTGCGTTGCGGTGGGCTGCCCGTGCCGCCAAAGCGTTCGAGACGTCGGTGGTGTTGCTCCACGTCGTCCATGACCCCGCGGCCACTCCGGGCTACTACCAGCAGGTGAGCCCGAGCGGACACATCCGCAGCCTGGAGGACGCCGCCCGGGAGCGCCTGGACGACTTCGTCGCCTCCCTGGCGGGTGAGCCCGACCTCATGGGGCTGCCCGAGCTCGATGTGAGGCTCGTCGTGGGATTGCCGGCTACCCGGATTCTCGAGGTCGCCGAGACCCTGGGGGCTCAGCTCATCGTCATGGGTAGCCGGGGACTCACGGGCATCGCCCATCTGATGCTGGGGTCCAAGGCGCAGCGGGTAGTTCAGCTGTCGCCCATCCCCGTTACGATCGTGAAGAACGGCGACGCCGAGGTCCCCGAGTGACCTCGGCGGTGGTCGTCATGAGGGGGCTTCCGTGATTCCTTTCGTGGCGGCCCCCGTCCAGAACGGTTCCATCGACGCGTTCACGCTGACGATGGGGCTCCTGGGCGGCCTGGCCCTCTTCCTGCTCGGGATGGAGCAGATGGCCGAAGCCCTCAAGGCCGTGGCCGGGGAGAGGATGAAGGGCATTCTGGCCCGCCTCACCTCGAACCGGTTCATGGGGGCGCTCACCGGGGCCTTCGTCACGGCGGTCATCCAGTCGTCATCCGTGACGACGGTTCTCGTGGTGGGATTCATCAGCGCGGGGCTCATGTCCGCGGCTCAGTCCATCGGCATCATCATGGGCGCCAATATCGGCACCACGATCACGGCCCAGATCGTGGCTTTCAAGGTGACCCAGTACGCGTTGCTCATGGTGGCGGTCGGCTTCGGCACCATGTTCTTCGGCAAGCGCGAGCGCATGCGGCAGTACGGGACGTTGGTCATGGGCCTGGGACTGGTGTTCTTCGGCATGGCCGTCATGGGCGATGCCATGCACCCCCTGCGCACCTACGATCCGTTCCTCCAGTGGATGAGCCGGATGGAGCGGCCCGGCCTGGGGATCTTGGCCGGGGGCCTGTTCACCGCCTTGATCCAGTCGTCCTCGGCGACCACCGGTGTCGTGATCGTCATGGCCTCGCAAGGCTTCATCACCCTGCCCGCAGGCATCGCGCTGGCGTTCGGGGCCAACATCGGCACCTGTGTCACGGCCTTGCTTGCGGCCATCGGCAAGCCGCGGGAGGCCGTGCGAGCGGCGGTCGTGCACGTCGGCTTCAACGTGGCGGGTGTCCTCGTCTGGCTTCCATTCATCGACCAGCTGGCCCTGGCGGTGACCTCCTTGTCGCCGAGCGCCGGGACCCTCACGGGCGCCGCTCGCCTGGCGGCGGAGACGCCGAGACAGATCGCCAATGCCCACACCGTGTTCAACGTGGGCAACACCCTGCTGTTCATCTGGTTCGCCCCGCAGATCGCCCGCATCGTCGACCGGCTCGTCCCCGATCGGCCCCTCGCGGAGGAGGCCATCATCCGGGCCAAGTACCTGGACATCGAGCTGCTCCGAACGCCGAGCCTGGCACTCGACCGGGCCCGCCTGGAGATCCTGCACATGGGGGATCAGGTACGGGAAATGCTGATGGCGATCCTCCCGGCCATGACGCGCGGCACTCCGGAAGACCTGACCCGGATCGAGAGGATGGACGACCGGGTCGACGGCCTTCACGGCCACATCGTCACCTACCTGGGCAAGGTCAGCCAGACGTCGTTGTCGGAGTCGCAAACCGCCAACTTCATCG
>JBDHHQ010000066.1:0-24079 GCA_039589315.1 Gemmatimonadota bacterium | reverse complement strand
CAGGTCGCAGTCTCCGCATCTCTCACGAGCGCCGCGTCCGTCGCACTGAGCTCGATCGGTGAGACGAGCCAGATCACCGTGGAGGCGCGCGACGCACTGGACCGCATCATCGAAGCGCCCAACGGCTCGTACGTGTCGAGCGATCCCACCGTCGCGATTGCCGACGCGAACGGACTGATCTCGGCGACGGGGAACGGGCAGGCCCAGATCGCCATCAGCGTTGACGGCGTGCCGGCGGATCCGGTTCAGGTGACGGTCGAGCAGGTGGCCGCCTCGGTTTCCGCGGAACCGGGGCTCTTGATTCTCCAGAGCCCGGGCGAAACCGGGACCGCGATGGCTGAGGTCCTGGATGCACTCGGCACCGCCATTGCGGGAGCACCGCTCACCTGGGTCAGTGCCGATGCGGGCATCGCTACCGTCGATCCCGAGGGCCCGAGCGTGACCGTCACGGCCCGGCGCGAGGGCGTCACCGCCCTGACGGCGTCATCCGGAGGGATGACCAGCAATCCGGTCGAAGTATTCGTCGGGTCCGGCGGGGTCACCGAGCTCAGTAGCGGTGACCGGATCACGGGCCTTTCGGGGCCGGCAGGGCTACAGCGCTTCTACCGGATCACCGTGTTGCCGGGGACCGGTGAGCTGCACTTCGCCACGGGCGGAGGAACGGCGTTCGGTGGCGCGGGACCGGGCGATCTCGACCTGTTCGCCCGGCTCGGGCAGATGCCCACGAATGACTTCGACGACCCCGATCAGCAGTCGTCAGGCAATCCTGCCAACAACGAGTGGATAGAGATTCTCGATCCTACGCCGGGCGAATGGTTCTTCCTGGTGGACGGGTTCGTCGATCCCAACACCGGAACCGGTCCCGGTTACGCGGACGTCGATCTGACCGTCCGCATGCGGGACGACGAGCAGGGTTTTGACGTCGAGCTCGCGTTCTTGAGCGACTTCACCGCGAACCAACAGGCGATCGTCCGACAGGCCGCGAACCGGTGGGAGCCGGCTTTGCCTCGGGACCTGATCGGACTGTGGATCGAGACCGACGCGGAGACCGCCCCGGTTTGTGGTCTCCAGGGACTCGGGATGAACGACTACGCGGACGATCTCGGTGTCTTCGTGGGGATTTCCGACTTCGACGGCGACGGGCCGGGCGGCACGCTCGCTGCCGCGTCGCCTTGTTTCACGCGCGTTGTCGACGGGCTGCCCATCATCGGCGTGCTGCTCTTCGACGAGGCTGATCTCGCGAGCATGGAGACGTCGGGCCAGCTCCTGGAGACTGCGATGCATGAGTTCGGCCATGTCCTGGGAGTCGGTACGCTCTGGCGCGATCAGCTCGTGGGTGCGGGCACGTCGGAACCACACTTCACGGGCCCGCTGGCGATCGAGGCGTTCGATCAGGTCGGCGGCGCCAACTACTCCGGTCCGAAGGTACCGGTCGAGAATGAGGGCGAGCAGGGCTCCGTAGACGTCCATTGGCGAGAGTCGGTATTCGGCGCGGAGCTCATGACCCCGTTCGCCGAGCAGAATGAACCCGAACCGTTGAGCATTGTCACCCTCCAGTCCCTTGCCGACGTCGGCTGGCCCGAGGTGAACCAAGACGAGGCCGACGCGTACCAGCTGCCCGCAGGAGGGGGGGCGGCACAGCGGGCCGCAGGCGATGCCCGAGCGATCGTGAGGACCAACGACATCCTCTGGGTGGATCTGTACGCGGTCGGCGAGGACGGCGAGGTCACGCTCGTTCGGAAGGGCACCCGGATCGAGCCGATTGCCATACGGTGATCACCAGTGAGCTCTTCATTCGCTCGGACCCCCTGACGCCGACACGCGAGCAGCTGCAGGCACTGTGGAGTCCGGCTACATCCGGTGAGTTGGATCTCATGCCGCGTTCTGCGACACGCGGACCCGCACGCAAACCCCCTTGCCCGGCGGTTCGCCATCGCCGGCGGGAAGGTGCCGATGCCTTGCGTAGTACGCTCATGGAGGTGGGACCGTGGACATCAGCATAGACTTCCTCGCCGCGAAAGACGTTTCAGCAGCTGCGCGGATACTCGGCGCCGCGTTTGTCACCAATCCGAACAGCATCGCGATCTGGCAGCGGCAGGGAGAGGCAGAAAAGGCCAAGCAGGCTGCGATCTTCAGGCTGTTGAAGCTCGAGCGCCCGTACTCGAAGGTACTGGTCGCCCACGACGCCGAAGAGCTCGTCGGTGTCCTCAATATGGCTCCCTGGCCACGATGCCAGATGAAGGGTCGCGACACCGCACGGGCCATTCCCAGGCTGATCCTCATAGCGGGCGGAGGAGTTTTCCGCGGTGTGATGGCGCGCGCGGCAAAGCTGCAGGCTGTTTGGGGCAGCCACGATCCCGATCGCCCGCACTGGCATCTCGGCCCGGTCGGCGTCGCTCCAAACCGTCAAGGCCGCGGGATCGGGACACTGCTCATGCGCCGCTTCTGTTCGCTCGCGGACGCGGACGGGATGCCGAGCTACCTGGAGACCGATAGACCCGAGAATGTACCGTTCTACGAACGCTTCGCCTTCGAGGTCATGGATGAAGCCGTCATCCACGGTGTCACGAACTGGTTCATGTGGCGCGACCCCGGTGGAACCGCTTGAAGCTCCGGCCTCGGGGCCTCAGTCATTGCGGATGCTGGTGAGCGGATCGACCCGGGTCGCTCTCAGCGCCGGAACGAAGGTCGCCCCGAGGGCTACCATCGCGAGCACGGACGCCACCGCCAGGTAGGTGACCGGGTCTACCGCGCTCACCTCGAAGAGCAAGCTGCTGAGCAGTCGGGCAGCAGCGAGTGCCAGAAGCAACCCGAGCGCCAGGCCGGGCCCCACCAGACGAGCGCTCTGGCTCAACACCATCCGCATCACCGAGCCTCGGCTCGCTCCGAGCGCCAGGCGAACCCCCAATTCCCGGGTTCGCTGAGTGACGGAGAACGACATAACGCCGTAGATCCCGACCGCGCCCAGGAGCAGGGCCAGTCCCGCGAAGACACCGAACAGCGACATCGCGAACCGCCGGGATCCCAACCGCTGGACCGCGACCTCTTCCATGGTTCTGATCCCGTAGACGGGGACCTGGGGGTCGAGCTGTTCGACCGCTTGGCGGACGTGGGGGATCAACGCCCGAGGATTGCCGGCGGTCCTCACGATCGCCGAAGCGGCGCGCTCACCTCCGAATGTGGCGAACGGGAAGTAGAACGCGGGTGGGGCCGGCCGCGTGGGCCCCCCGCCCTTCACGTCGCCCACCACGCCGACGACCGCCATACCTCCCTCGACCCAACTCCCGATCCGCTGCCCGATCGGATCCGCCCCCGCGAACAGCCGACGAGCCAGCGTCTCGTTGATGAGCACGCTCTCCGCTCCGTCGGCATATTCTGCGGCATCCAACCAGCGGCCTGACAGGAGCGGCACGCCCAGGGCGTCGAAATACCCGGGCGTCACGGGTCGATAGGATACGAAGTTGGCCTCGCGCTCCGGGTCTCCCCAGACGGAGATCCGTGTGTTGTACCCCCCAAGGAGCGGCAAGCGATTCACGAACCCTACCGCCTCCACCCCGGGGATGGACGTGAGCTCCCGTGAAAGCTCGTCGAAGAAACCGACGACCGGTGCCCCCTCTTCGTACTTGGCCTCGGGTAGCGTGAGCTGGAACGTGAGCATCTCGTCGGTATCGGCGAGCCCGAGATCGACGTGCTGGAGCCTCCACATGCTGTTCATCAGGAGCCCCGCTCCGGCCACGATGACCAGGGCGAGCGCGACCTCCGCCATCACGAGGGACCGACCGAGCCGGCTGCTCCGGAGCGACGAACCGCGCGCCCCTTCCTTGAGGGAGGCTTGCAACCGCTGTGGCTGCGCGCGGAAGAGGGGCACCAATCCGACCACCAGTCCCACGATCAAGGAGACCCCAACGCTAAAGAACAGCACGGTTCCGTTCAGGTCGATCTGCTCGGATCGAGCGAGCGAGCCGCCGTAGAGGGCGACCAGGAGGTCGATCCCGCCGATCGCCGCCAGCACACCGATGGCACCGCCCAGCACCGAGAGCACCAGGCCCTCACTGATGAAGTGCGGGACGAGACCGGCACGCCCTGCGCCCAACGCGAACCGCACGGCGAGCTCCCGCTGCCGACTCTCGGAGCGCACCAGGAGCAGGTTGGCCACGTTCACACACGCAATCAGCAGCACCAGTACCACAGCACCGCTCAGCAAGTACAGCGACCGGCGGTTCATGCCGAGCACGAACTCGTCGATCGGGGCCGCCCACGTATACCACCCTCCGCCGTTCGCGTCCGGGTACCTCTCCACCAGCCCGTCGAAGATCCCCTGCAACTCTTCCCGCAGAGCCTCGACGCTGGCGCCCGCCGCCAGCCGGCCGACCGCGTTGTAGTTCCGATTCCCCCGTGGGTAGTCCCCGCCCACGTGCTGGAGCGTCATGAACACGTCCGGCGCGGCGGGAAACGAGAATCCTGGAGGCGTGATCCCAACGATGCGCACGGGAGCCGCGTCGATGATCGTCGTTCGTCCGACCACACCCGGGTCGGCCCCGAAGCTGCGACGCCACAGCGCATCGCTGATCAGCACCGTCCGCTCCGCGCCATTCAAGTCGTCTTCAGGGACCAGGTCCCGGCCGAGGGAGGGGGCCACGCCAAGCACGCTGAGCAGCTCCGAAGACGTCAGCAGCACTCGAACGCGCTCGGGCTGCTCGCTCGTGGAGAGGTTGCCGCCGGTGAAGGTGAACATCGCCGACGATTGCATGAGGCGTGATCCTTCACGCAGATCGAGCAGATTCGGAATGGTCTGATCGACCCCCGCACCACCGAAGTTCTCATGCCCGTCGGACAGGTAGACGAGCCGGTCGACGTCGGAGTACGGGAGCGGCCGCAGGAGCGACCCGTAGAGCACGCTGAAGATCGCCGTGTTCGCCCCGATTCCGAGCCCCAGCGTGACGATGGCCAAGAGCGCGAAGCCAGGCTTTCTGGCCAGTGATCTCACCGCCAGTCTCACATGCCGAATCCATCCGCCCATCGTCCACTCCTCAGCCCATGTGGCACGTCTCTTCCGTCTCATCTCGCCGAGATCGATCTCGGTCTCTCGGTCGCCCTCCCACTTGCGAAGTCGTGTGCTCAGCCCTGGCAGCACCGATCGGAGGGCTTGTCGCCAGTACCATCGTCGCGCCTCGTCCAGGCTCCACCGGGCGGCCCGAAGGTGGAAGGCCTCCTCCAGATCGCCCAGAACGCACTGCCGGTACCGTGGGGGTGTTGCCAGGGTGACCATCAGCCTGGCCAGGCCGGGTGGTGCCGCCCTGGAGTCCGTCACCCGTAGCTCTCGGGATCGAGCTCGATCCCGTCCCAGAGATCGGTCAGAAGCGCCCGGGAATCGGCGAGGGCCTCGACGCCCCTGCGCTCCGCCGCGAAGTACCGTTTCGCGCGTCCCCCTCGTTGAGGAGTCGGATCGCCCACGCGGCTGGTGACGTACCCGCGCTTTTCCAGGCGATCGAGCGCCGCGTAGACCGATCCGATGGACACGTCGCGGCCCACGCGGTCCGCCAGCTCCTCCGAGATGCGCATGCCGTAGGCGTCATCGCCCAGGCGGATGACGACCAACAGGACGAGGTGCTCCGTCTCCCCGAGGGTTTGGTTCCTTGCCATACCGTATTTTATCAATTGGATTGAACAAATCAAGCTCGGACCCATCCAGAGATCCTCCGTTGACTGCCTCGTCCGTTATGCTTACGATGAAAGCATGACACGAGATCCGTTGCTTGGAACCTTCGAACAGTTGGTTCTGTCCGCTGTTCTGCAGGTCGGCCCCGCCGCATACCCCCCTCTGGTCCTGGCCTGGCTGGAAGAAACGACGGGCCGGGACGTGAACCGCGGCTCCCTCTACGTCACGTTGGACCGTCTCGAGAAGAAGTCGCTTCTCAGGTCCAACCGAGGCGACACCGGGCCGGGGCGAGAGGGGCGTCCCAAACGGTACCTCGAGGTCACGCGCGACGGGCGCAACGCGCTTCGCGCGGCCCGAGCCTCCCTGCTCGCCTCGTGGGAGGGAATCGACGAGCTCCTCATGGACACGCCGTGAAGCTTCGGCCTCCCACCGACCCGAGCCGCCCGGCCTCGTCCCGTCCACCACGGGTTGCCGTCGCCTTGCTGCGCGCGGCTCTGCCGCAGGGTCTCACACGAGATTCGCTGCTCGGCGATCTAGCGGAGGAGTATCGGATTCGATCAGCTCGGAACCCGGCCCACGCCCGCCTCTGGTATTGGCGGTCCACGCTGCAGGTCTGCGCGGCCTTCTTCTGGGAGAGAACGCGGGCGGTACCGCCTGAGCTCATCCGAGATCTCCGTTTCGCGGCCCGCAGCTTCAGGCGCAAACCAGGGTTTACCTCCTTTGCGGTCGCGAGTGTGGCCGTCGGAATCGGGGCCAGCACCTCTGTGTTCAGCGTGTCCGATGCGCTGCTCCTGCGACCCGTGCGGCTGCCAGAGCCGGAACGACTGGTCCAGGTGTATGCCACCGAGCCCGCGCTGGGCGAATTCTCGAACGTGGTTGCGGGGGCTACCTACCTCGACTGGCGCGCGGAGGCGCAGTCGTTCCAGGCCTTGGCTGCGTATCGGAGATTGAGCTTCAACCTCGTGGGTGGAGAATTCCCCCAGCGCATCTCAGGCGTATCCGTCGTACCCGAGTTCTTCGATGTCCTCGACGTCCCGGCGGCGCTCGGGCGGACTCCACGGAGCGGTGAGCCCGTCGGGAGTCGCCTCGCCGTTCTCGCGAGCTCGTTCTGGCAGGCTCGATTCGGAGCGGATCCGGACATCATTGGACGGACCGTCATCCTCAATGGTGAGGCGCACGCGATCGTCGGCGTGATGCCTCCCGAGTTCGACTTCCCACCAGACGCGTCGATCTTCGTCACCTCGCCTCACCGCGTCCCACTGCAACCGCGCGACCTGACGGACATGAGCGACAACCGCGGCGCTCAGTACCTCTCGGTAGTGGGTCGCCTGGCCGACGGGGTCAGCATCGCTGCTGCCCAAGCGGAGATGGACGGACTGGCCGCACAGCTCGCGCTCGAGTTTCCTGATACCCAGACCGATGAGGGCGTCTCGGTCGTCCGGCTTCGGGACGCGCTCGTTGGCGAAGTGAAGCCCACCCTTCTCCTGTTGCTCGGAGCGGTGGGTCTGGTCATGCTGATTTCGTGCGCAAACGTGGCAAACCTCCTGACCGTGCGCGTGTCACAACGGGGGCGGGAGCTGGCCGTTCGCCTCGGGCTGGGTGCCAGCGCGGCCCGGATTCGACGCCAACTCCTCACGGAGAGTGTGTTGCTGTCCCTGTTTGGGGGACTCGCCGGTTTCGCGCTGGCGGTGGGGGGCACGTGGGGACTCGTCGCGATGGCTCCCGAGGGCATCCCCCGGCTGGGCGAGGTCGAGGTCGATGCTCGCGTATTCGGGTTCAGCACCATTCTGGCACTTGTCACGGGCGTCCTCTTTGGCCTCGCTCCCCTGCTCGGCGTGTCGGACCGTGGGTCTGGTCTGTCGCCCTGGCTGCGTGGATCCCTGGCGACCGAGAAGTACCGCTCGCGCCTCCGCGACATCGTGGTCGTCGCTGAGGTCGCGCTCTCACTGGTGCTGCTGGTCGGCGCCGGATTGATGGTTCGCACGTTTCAACAGCTCCAGGACACGGATCCCGGATTCGATCCAGGACACACCTTGGTCGCTCATGTCTCTCTGCCGACCGCCGAGTACGCCGAGGAGGGCGCGATCGCGGCGTTGTACGACGACGTGTTGGCGCGACTTCGAGCGATCCCGGAAGTGGAGTCGGCGGCCACGGTCCTGACGCTGCCGATGCATTGGGCAATGCGTGGCACGTTCACCTTCGCGATAGAGGGGAGGCCTCAGGACGCGGTGGATTTTCCTTCGGCCGGTTATCAGGTCGTGAGCCCGGACTACTTCCGCACGCTCCGCATCCCTCTGTTGCGGGGCCGCTCGATCGACGGCAGCGACCGAATTGAGACGACCACCGTGGCTGTGATCAACCAGGCGCTCGCCGACCGGTATTGGCCCGGCGAGGACCCGGTCGGAAAGCGCCTGACGTTCTGGGGAGATCCCGATGATCCCGAGACGGAGTGGGCCACGGTGATCGGGGTCGTGGCCGACGTCACCACCGGCGGTCTGGACAGTTCACCCGAGCCCGAGGTCTTCCTGGCTCACAGCCAGAATGCCCTGAACCACACGACCTTCGTCGTCCGCACCTCGGGTGATCCCCACAGCGTCGCCTCCGCCGTGCGCAATGCGGTCAAACAAGCGGATCCCGCCCTTCCTCTGTACGGCCTGCTGACCATGGACGAGGTGGTGGCGAACGCCATCGCCCCTCGCCGGTACCGCATGCTTCTGCTCTCGGTGTTCGCCCTGGTGGCGCTCGCGATGGGAGGCGCTGGACTCTACGGCGTGTTGAGCTTCTCCGTGGCCCAGCGCGGTCGAGAGATCGGTATCCGCAAGGCGCTCGGCGCACCACCGGAAGGAGTGGTTCTCCAGGTAGTACGGCAGGGCTATGCCCGGGTGTTGATCGGGCTCTTCCTCGGGATCCTGGTCAGCTTGACGCTCAGCCAGGCGATCGCGACGCAGATCTACGGAGTCAGTGCGACCGACGTCCGTACCTATGTCATGGCCGTCGGGCTTCTTGCGGCCGTTGCTCTGGCGGCGTCCGTGGTGCCAGCGGTGCACGCGGCACGAGTGGATCCCTTGAAGGCGATCGCCGCGGAGTGACGGCGGGACCTAGCGCCCCAACCCCGTGACCTGGATCTGCCCTCGAATCTCTCCCGGTGGGTGGCTGAGCGTGTGCACGTTCACGTACGTATTCTCGCCCTCCAACTCCTCGGCCAGCACCAGGAGGGGTTGCCCCGCCAGCGGGCCGACCAGATCGGACTCGGTGATGGTCCCCTGGGCCAGCACGCCGTTCTGCGAGACAACTCCGGCGCTGAAGAGAAAGGCCACCACGGGTCCGTTCTCGCCTGCCGGGCCCAGGTGGATGTGAGCTTGGAGGACCTCTTCGAGGTGGTTCGTCACCAGGGTGTACTTCAACTCCGTGCCGTCTGGGGAAAGCTTGAACGTGGCCAAGCCATTTCCGTCGCTCACCACCGGCGGGACTTCTTGGCCGCCGTCCAGGTGAGCCAGGAAGTGAGCCACCTCGGGCACGATCATCAGGTCGGCCCGGGCGGCATCGCTCGCGTCGGTTGGCGTGCTCGCCTGCTCGGCGCATCCGAATGCCAACGGCAATGCGCCGAGAAGAATCGCTACGGTGCCAAGGGCGCTTCGGTTCATCGGACTCCCTCCATGAGAATGCGCGGCAGCCTGTGCGAGGTCGGGTCGTTTCGAGGTGAGCCAGGCATTGAGGACCCCACACGGCCTACAGGGGCCCTGATGTCCACCAGAACCGTCAATCTCTGCGACGGCCGTTATCCAGCCGTTATCTCGAAGGAGGCAGCGGCTCGAATCGCGTCCGCTCAATTCGCGATCCGCCGCCGCAGCTCCTCGAGGAAGTGCTCCACGACCACCATCTGACCGAGGCCTTCGTCGGCCACGGGGCGGGCCATCACGAAGCGCTCGTCGTCAGGTGCGACGTCGTAGAATCGACTCTGGACGCTACTTGCGAACGGTTGAACCGAGAACAGCGCCCTGCGGTCTCCCGCGATGAACGTGGAGCCCGGCAGGACGTCCACCGAGATCAGCTGCTCGTCCAGGCTCCGATAGAATAGCTCGCGCCCGCTGTGAGCCCAGACCGGTTCCAGGCCTCCGTCCGAGGAAACCTGCCAGCGCGCGTCGGCCGTATTCGGAAACGGGTGGACGTACACCTCGTCCCTCCCAGCCTCGTCCGTGGCGAAGGCCAGCCAGCGGCCGTCGGGAGAGATCGCGGGCTGCAGCTCCGCGAACTCGCCGGCTGCCAGAGCGAGGGGAGCTTCGTCGGATCCAACGCGCTGCGCGAACAGATCGAGGCCGCGACGATAAACGAGCCACTCCCCGTCCGGCGAATAGAGCACCTCGGTCAGGTCCAGCTCGTCGTCCATGAGCAGCTCGGTCGGGGCGCTGCCATCTGCGCGACGCGAATACAGATCGCTATTCTCGCCGCGGATCGAGCGGAAGACCAATGACTGGCCATCGGGATGCCAGTTGGCCCGTCCGCTGACGGTCCCCTCGAACGACAGCTTGGAAAGCGGGCCCTGATCGAGCCGCTTGATCCACATCTGGGTCTCCGACCCCTCGGTGATGGCGAGCGCCGCTCGGCCCCCATACAGGCGCTCGCGGGAGATCGTGAACAGCACGCCGCGGCCGTTCGGAAGGGCGTCCGGAAACATGTGACCCACCTCGGCGCGTGCGCTGTCCAGCTCGGAGACGATCTCGGGGGCGCCTCCGACTGCAGGCACGCGACCGAGCCCGAGGGTCACTCCTGTCCCCCCGACCACGGCCCCTCTCGTGAAGTAGATGTATCCGTCGTCACTCCACGAGCCGCCGCCCCGGACGAGGCCGGTATCCAACAGGGTCAAGGGCGGCTCTCCCCCCAGCGAGGCCACCTTGAGCTCGCGACCGGCGGTGATGAAGCCGATCCGTTGTCCGTCGGAGGAGAAGCAGGGCTGACGCGCCCCCAGGGCGGCTGGCCCGGCCTCGGCCGGTTCGCCGTACCGGTACCCAGGGTCGGTGAGCGCTGCTCATCGACAACGTCGTCGGAACGCTCTCACGCGACGATCCCGCGAACAAGGACGAGTGCAAGAAGGGCGGATGGCAGGCGTTCGGGTTCCGCAACCAGGGGCAGTGCATCCGGTTCGTGAACACCGGAAAGGACAGCCGTACGCCGGAGGGGACCGCGTAACCGAGACCGGCCTGGGTCTCGGCGCTCGACACTACATGAGCCCCGAGCAGGCGACGGGCGATCCGCACGTCGGTCCTGCGATCGACATCCACGGTGTCTCCTCCCGGCCGGGCAATCCCACGTCCCAGGTCAGGGGACCCTCGGCATCGTCATGGTGAAATCGGTCCGTTCCATCGTCGCGCTTTCCACCGCGCCGTCGCCATCGATGGCGAACGTGAGGGTCATCCGCTCACCCTCCACTTCGGTCCAGAATCCCGTCTTCGAGAACGGGATCAGGGTGACCAGATCGGTCTTGTCGTCCCGGGTCGCGGCGATCAGCGAACCGCCTTCGCGCCAGACCTCGAGGATCACGCCGGGCTGGATCTCGTAGTTGCCCACGAATCGGTCCAGCGCATCAGCCGGAAGCTCGATCGCGGTCAGGTCAGCCCCGAACGCGTCCCTGGCTTGCTGCGCCCGCTCGGCTTCGGCGCTGGGCTCGAGCTCGAAGAACAACATCTGGGTGTCGTATGCAAGTCCCTCCGGCGCCTCCCAATCCGCCATCGCCGAAGAACCGAAGCTGGCGCCGGGGCCCAGTTCCAGGTAGTCCCGCTCGAAGCTCTCCTTGAGGTCCAACGCCTCTTCTCCGAACGGCACGGAATGGACCGCTGCGATGCGAACCGGCACACGTCCCGAGTCGTCTCGTCCACGGGGCGTCAACCCCTGCATCATGGCGGGATCAGCCAGGGCATCTTCCAGGGCCTCGAGGAACCAGGCCCAAGCCGCCTCTTCCTCCCAGTCGGAGAAGGTGTCGGCCTCGTGAGAGGCGCGAACGGCGGATGCGAGGTCGGACGACACTGCCGAGCCGCCCTCGAGCCCGAAACCGAGCCGGCCGGTCTCGATCGTGTACGGCATGCCGTCCGGCACACCAACGACGTTCCAACGAGGGGTCACCCACAGCGGCTCGTCCAACGGCATGCTGGCCTCGACCATGAGGTGCTCCCTCAGCGCAGTAACGAACTGGGCGGTGTTCGTCACGTTCTCCAGCACGGCGTCGTCGATGTGAATGCGCGACACCAGCGTGTTGGGTGGGAACAGCTCGGGGTCCGGCTCGACGAACGAGACGGGCTCCTGTGCGATCGCGGCGGTGTGGACGAGCCCGGCGGCAACGGCCACCACGCCGGCGCGCACGACAGCACGGACGATGGCCGCGCAAGGCAACGCAGGGGCAACCAGATTCGCTCTCAGGTCCTTCATCTTTCCCGCTCCTTCCCTGAGCATGGTTCGGGGTGAGACGGCGACGCACATGACGCCGGCCACCACGTGCCCACATCCGAGCGCAGAGCCAGTGGTCGGGCGCAGGCTACGGCACCCATCGGTCGTCATACCGAAGCCCGGCATCCTGGAGGCTCCTCCGGTCCACGCCAAGTCACCGCCGGTGTTGAAGCCCTCATCAAGGCGAACGCAACCGCCTGCTGCTGTCCGCCAATCCCTGGGATGGCGTCTCGAGGGGATGCCTTCCAAAGCCGGTGGCTCTTCACTCCCGCTGGTGCACGTCTGCAGCGGGATCACGAGCGGACGCGGGATACCCAGGTAACGGTGAGATAACGATGCCGGCTTAACATGCGCACGGCCGGTCGTTGCGCCGGCACGGACGCGAGTCCTACGTTCGCCGGGACAGCGCCGAGACGGATTTCGTTGCCAGACCCACTACGACTGGAGGCCGCGAATGAGAAAGCTGGTCCTACTCGTCACGCTCGTGCTAGGTACGACCTCGTGGCTCGCATGTGAAGCCATGGACGGCGATGTCCTCAGTCCCGAATCCGAGGCCCTGCTCTCCGCAATCGGAGAGGGGCTCTGTCCACTGCACTTCGCTCCGAGGACCGCGACCGGTCATCCCATGGACGTGAACGGAGACTGCATCGTTTGCGAGGCGTCGGTGGACAGCCGAACCGTCACTGTCGACAACAACGTCGGCGGAACTCCCTCCTCGACCCCCTGCTCGGGGAAGAAGTTCTAGTCCGGTCTCTTCCCTCGACGGAAGGACTCGACCGCCACCTCTGACCACAGGTGGCGGTCGTTGTTCGCCTCCTCGTCACGGGACCGCTCCTGAGCGAGGATTCCAAGCGTGCGAGTCCCAATCGTCCTGATCCTCGTGTGGACCTCGGCTGTCGCGTGCGCCGACTCGGCAGGGGTGGGCGAGTGGGTCACCGACCTCCAGGTCCAACCGCAACCGTCGCGAGTCGACGAGGGTGAAGCCGTACGCATCACGTTCCTCGTTCGAGATCGACGCTCGAGGGCGGCCGGCTTCTCGAGGTCCGTGGCTCCCACGATCCGGTCCATCGAAGTCGTCGTGTCGCGACGGCGGGCGCTGGGTGGAGAACGCAGGACCTTCGTCTGGACCGATCCGACGCCCGGGCACAAGGTCGCCATCTGGGACGGCACGTTCGAAGGCCAGCGCAACCGGCCGCCCGAGTCCGGTCGCTACCGGGTGCGGGCCCGTGTGACGGACTCCAGCGGACGGCGCCAAACCGTCTCGGGCTCCGTTCGGCTCTCCAATGCCGCGGGCCGATCTGTCCTACCCCGGACGCACTCCGGACTGGGCCTGGCATTGCTCAGGTTCGACGGAGAAACGGTCAGCTTGCTCGATCGTGGAGGCAACGAGATCCGGGTCCGGGCGGTGTCCGGCCTGCGAGCCGACAACCCCGAGAACGAGACCGGTATCGACTACACACACCCGAGGTATCAGTCGATTACCGACCGGGGCCCGATCCCACAGGGGCTATACTATGTTCTGAAGGATCAGGTTCAGTTTCCGGACGTCCGGAACGGGGAGTTGCAGTACACTACGGGCGGGACGCTGGAGCAGTGGGGTCCCATACGCGTGCCCATGCACCCCGCAGAGGCGCACACCCGCTTCGGCTTCTTCCTTCACCTGGATCCTGCCGACGATGGTACCGCCGGCTGCATCGGCGTCCATCCCGCAGATGAAGGTCGGTTCAATCAGATGATGTCGCTGCTCTCCTGGATGCCTCAGGACAGCGTGCCTTTCGTCGTGGACTACGGTAGCTCGTGAGCCGGTTGACTGCCGGCGGCCTTGGTCTGCTCCTGTGTCTTCTGGTGGGCTGTGGACGCACGGAGCACTACCTCGAGCGTGTCACCGTCGCCGAGGGCGCCACGTTCGCCGAGATCGCGGACTCCCTCCATGCCCGAGGCGTGGTTCGTTCGGCTTTTCGGCTACGGGTCTACGCCCGCCTCCGCGGCGTGGACCGGGCCGTGAAGCCGGGTACCTACGACCTGCCCAGTGGGGCGTCCTGGGCGGAGATCCTGGACGTCCTGGTCTCCGGTCGGTCAGTTGGGTATGTCTTGACGATTCCCGAAGGTGCTCGCATTGCCGAGATCGGCGATCGAATCGGCCCCCTCGTGGGACTGACTCCCCAGACCGTCGTCCAGGAGCTGCTGCGACCGTCTCTCGCCGATTCGCTTGGCGCTCCGGGCCCCACCATGGAAGGATACCTGTTTCCGGCCACTTACCGCCTCGAGGCGCCGATGACAGTCGAAGGTGTGGCCAGCCTCCTTTACCAGCGATACCGGGAGGTCTGGACCGAGGCCCGGCAGGCGCGATTGGATTCCCTTGGAATGTCCGAGAGGGAACTCGCCACCCTCGCCAGCTTGATCCGAGCCGAGACCTTCCGGGACGACGAGCTGCCGCTGGTCTCGGCCGTCTTCCACAATCGCCTTCGCCAGGGAATGCAGCTGCAAGCCGATGTGACGATCCGGTACGCGCTGCCTGTAGGGGCGGGGGTATCCTTCAGGGACATCGACCAGCTCGCGGACCATCCCTACAACACGTACTTCATCGACGGCCTGCCGCCAGGTCCGGTGGGAGCCCCGGACGAGCTCGCGATCGATGCCGCCCTTTCCCCGGCCGACGAGCCGTACCTGTTCTTCGTGGCGGGTCCGGATGGGCGGTCGGTGTTCTCGACCACGTTCGACGAGCATCGGTCGAACATCGAGCGCCTGCGAGGCAGGGTTCCCTAGACGTGTCCGGCTAGGGATCGTCGGTGGCCCCCTCGGTCCAGGCCTCCCGCCAGATCCTCCAGGCACCTCCCTCTTCCCGCAGCACCACCACGTAGGTCCCTTCGAGAAGCTCCGACGTGTCCCCTTCTTCGTACGTGACCTGGAATTGGTACATGCCGTAGTCGTAGGCGAGATCCCCTCCGAACCCGTCCACGCTCCAGGAGAACCCCCAGAAGCTCACCGGACCACCGGGTTCGGAGGCGCTCCGAGACCTCGCGAACCGGTCCACGATGGCGGTGCGACCCTCAACGGCCGGCTCTCCTGGAGGGAGTTGGACCGCTTCAGAATGGTAGAGTGCCGTGAGGCCCGCAGCGTCGTTGGACAAAACGGCGCTCACGTACGCCGTCGCCAGAGCTTCGATGCCGGGGATCGCCTCGCGCACGGAGGTAGCGGCACCAGAGTGGTCGGAGCATGCGAGGAGGGAAAGGCTCACTGTCCCAATCATCCACGAGCCCATGCGGGGCGACCGCAATCGTCGTAGACGCCTCCGATACCAGGCCGACGTCACCAGGCTAGCGCTCGTTGACGGCGCGCATCGCTGCGTCCGCGGATCTTCCATCGGAGTGGTGGGTCAGAGCGGCGATCCGCCACCGGTTTCGCTGTTGCCTCAGGACCATCATATACCATCCGGAATCCAGAACCATGGGCCCCGACCTGGAGGTCCGAACCCCGATCACGTAACGCCCTCGATCGACGGCCAGGCTCCGGTTGCCCGCGACTTCATGAGAGCTCAGGTCGAAGGTGTCCACGGCGATGTCGAATTCCCCGAGCCCTGCCCGGATCGCTGCTCTGCCGACGAGGGGTGGCCTCCGGCCCTCGAGAAGCGCGCCATCCGGGACGAACAGATCGACTTGCTCGCGCCATGACCCGGCGAGCTCCGTCTCCGCGAGCGCCCGCCGGATCTGGTCGATCGACGCGCTGTCGCTCGGGCTCAGATGTGCAGAGGGGGTCTCTTGGGGGCCACAGCCGGCGACAAGGGCCACGAGCAGGATCGGCAGCGACACGATCGCGGCCCGCCGCGGGACGCCAACGGCCGCTTCAGACACTGCGGGTACACACTCCGGAAAGCTCATGTCCGACCTCACAGCGGCGCGGGTGCGGCGCCTTCGCCTGACGTCCTGATCGGGAACGTCGACAGGCGGGGGGTTTGCCGCAAGCTCTCACGGTCACGCGTGTGGCCGACGTTCTTCCGTGTGGGAGCTGGCGTGGTCGCGACCACCGTGTGGCTGAGCTCGAGGAGCGTTATCGTGGTCACGTATCTGCATTGCTGGCGGAGCGAGCCGCAGTCAACACCGGCGCTTTTCCGCGGTGGACCTCGTGCCGAAGAACCCTGTCGAGCGAGGTGAGCTGGTGCGGACCCTCGACAGCGTGTGGGCGGAGCACGGCGCGGCCGACTCGGTTGGCCTCGGCCTCTATTGCGGAAGGCGGTTTCACGTCGACACGCGCAAGTACAGAAGGTGGGATCAGTGTAGCGAGGGATGGCTCCGCAGGAGCTTCTCGGCTTGCGCGCCCAGTGCGACGAGCACCTTCGGGTTCCCCTCGTCGATCTCCGCTTGGAGGACGGGCAGCCAACGAATCGCCTGCTGCCGCATGAACGACGAGTTCTTCTTCTGGTTGCGCGCCGTGACCTGCTGGAGCTCCTTGTCCGCGTTGGTTATGTAGCATCGCCATCCTTCATCGTCGCACGGGTGTCCCCTCTTGAGGCCGGCCTCAGTGATCGCGTCGCGCCAAAGTCGGCTGGAGGTTCCGGGAAGGCAGGTCCACTGTAGGTTCGCTGACTTGTCGGTGAACCGCGCGTCCACCCCCCTTACGCCCGCTAGGCTCGGGTTCTCGGCCACAAACCAGACCGCGGCATGGGGGTCACCCAAGTGCCCGGTCAGCCAAGGGAAGTCCTTGAGCCAGTCGTAAAGGCCATTCGCCCTGATGATGTTCTGTGTCAGCGACGTAACATCACTCATGATTCCTCCATCACTTGGCCCTGACTGGAAAGCAGTGCCTGCGCAGCCATGCGCGGAGGAGCTTCTTGAAAATAGGAGCCAGTCCGACAGCATCCGCGGCTCGCGCGAGTGGGCGGCTCGGCATGTCAACATGCCGGGTGACTTCCTGGACCTCCTGGAGCGCGCGGGTAGCTCGCGCGAGCCCCTTGGATCGGTGCCGCCGGACTCGGCCCTCGAACCCCTCGAGCTCGAGTCCATCGCCCGGCTCGGGCCCTGGGCCGCCCGGATCGTGGCCCGGCACCCCAACACCGCAGCAGGCACGCTCGCCCGGCTGGCAGAGGCCGAAGACACGGTGCTCCGTGCTACTGCGGCCGCACATCCGAACACGCCCAGCGACTCCCTCACACGCTGGCCCACGACGGAGTCCCCGAGGTCCGCTTCGCGGCCGCCGATATCCGGCCTACGTCCTGGTTGCAAACAGACAACTGCGGGGCCGGGATTCGAAGCCGCGAGCCCTTGCGGACGCGGGTTTTCAAGTTCCGACGCAGCCGCCACGTCACCGCCGATCGCCGAACCCGCGCGAATCGTTCATCCGCACCGCTTCCGGATTCATCTCCCCAGCTCTACTGAGCGGCGATGGCAAACAGAACCTCGGCCACGGCCCCTCCCAGTCCTTCGCCCAGGGCCATGTAGCGCTCCGGAGTCATGAACATCCCGGCGTGGGGCCCATAGGTAACGTCCTGGTAGGCGGATTCGAACGTCACGGCCTGGACCCCGAAGGTCTCGTGGATCCACCCGCGCGCGAACCGCCTTTCATCCGCCGATGGCTCAGACCCGTCCCGCGTGAAGTCACCGTTGATCTCCTCGAACCGGGCCATGAGCGCCTCGACTTCCTGGACCCTTTCGGGGGGAGCGCGATCGGCACCGGCATAGAAGAAGAAGTTCTTCCGCAGGATGGTGAAGGAGTGCAGGTCCGCGAAGAAGGCGATGTCACCTCCGGCTGCCACGAAGCTCTCGATCCGAGCCGCAGCAGCGGCGACCGACGGGGCCGTGGCCGGATCCGGGTTCTCCCATTCACGGTTCAGGTTCGCCCCCGCAACGTTCACCCTGTAGTTGCCGTTCCACACGCCGTCGGGGTTCATGAAGGGAATCATGTAGAGGGAGGCCCGCCGCCGGAACTCCGCCGCCTGCGGATCATCTCCGAGCGACCACCGCAGAAGTCCCTCGCCCTTCCACGATCCTCCTACCTCCGCGGGATGTTGCCGCCCAATGACCCAAACCGCGCGCTTCTCGGCATCCGGAGCGGCCGGATCCGTGACCTTCACGAGATGCACGGGGCGTCCCTCCAACGTGTTCGCCAGCACCTCGAGCGTGTCGACCATGGGATGGTCTCGGATCTCGTCGACCATCGCCAACCAGCGCGAAAAGTTGTAGACCGGGGCGAGGGCGATCCACTCGTCGTCAGACCGCGGCGTGTGCCGGAACGCGAAGGTCATCCCGTCGTACCGTGTGTCGGCGATCCGGCCCCAGGTCCATCCGCCATCGGCACTCACGGCGGGACGGTTCATGGGCCACGCTTCGGGAACGGAGACATCCCCCGCGTTCTGCACCTCGAAGTTGAGCGGTGTGTCGATGCCGCTCCGGACTCGGAACGAGTACCACCTGGCGAAGTCCGAGTTCGTGTCCCGCCGGATCTCCAGGACGAATCGGCCGGCATCCACCTCTTGCCAGCTCCCCAGAGAAGCGCCCTCGAAGTCGACACCGATCTCTGCACCCGAGAAGGGCAAAGCGGGAGGGGCCGTAACAGACTCACAAGCGAGTGTGGCGCCGAGGAGCGCGCCAGCACCCAGAGCCGGCAGTGCACGGCTGAGATTGCGCCCGCGCCCGGTCTCTAGCTCCACGTTGCCCACCCTTTGGTCACGATCCTCCCAGCCTCAGGCGTGCGGGCGGAACCTGTACGCTCGGCCCCGGTCGAGGCTTTGCCGGCGCCTCACTCCCCTGCCCGGCCCTCGCTCTCCTGCGCTGGCGTCCGTTCTCCTGCGCTCCATAATTGGAGGGCGGGAGCGGCCGTGGCAATTCCGTGTGTGATCGTGGGCAACTCGGCAGCGGACACGTACACGGCCCTCCGCTTCCGTCCTTTCATCGAGACGGCGGAGACGGCCATGGAAGCGACCAGCGAGGCGTTCGACCGAGTACCGTTCAACCGTCTCCTTGGCCTTCGCCTCGGCGAACGGGCTGAGCCCGGCAGGGCTTGTGTCGAGCTGGATGCTCGCGACGAGCTCATGCAGGAGAACGGCGTGCTCCATGGCGGCGTGATTTCCGCTGCTGCCGACACGGCGTGCGTCTACGCGGTCCTGCGCGCTCTTCCGCCCCCGAAGCCGCATCACCGGCATCGAGTTCAAGATCAACTTCCTCGCGAGCGGCCGGGTCGGTGCGGCGGTCACAGCGACCGCGACGACGGTGAGAGTGGGGCGCCGGATCGCGGTTGCCGAGGCGACGGTCATGCTCGGATCTCAATTGCTGGGTACACCTCATGGACTGGGATGGGCAAGACAGCATATGCTGGTCCAACGTGAGAGCTTCTGGCCCAGTTGGTCGCATGACAGCCGGTATGTCGGCTACAGTGCCTGCGCTCTGGACAGCAGCCAGGCCGCCATATGCAAGATGGATGTGGGAACCGGAAGCGAAGCCAGGCTTACGGACGTCAACAGCACCGGTCAAGGCTGGTCGCCGACCCGCCGACAAACCGCTTACGTGACGTGAGTTTCCGGCACTCTCCAGATCTGGCCCAATGAAGAGCGATGGCACTGGCTCACACATGATGACGTCGGGCACCTGGCACACGCGACCAGTGTGGTTAGCGTGACGATATTTGACGAGCTACTTGGACTGACGTAGGCCGCTATGGGGTTCAATGGCCGGGACAGGGACTCTCTATCGCGAAGCGATGATGGGCTGCGAACGCACCGTCTTGTCGTCGCTGTCGTGGTGGCGGTACTAGGCCTGATCGCCTGTGCGG
Source organism: Gemmatimonadota bacterium (assembly GCA_039589315.1). Lineage (GTDB taxonomy): Bacteria > Gemmatimonadota > Gemmatimonadetes > Longimicrobiales > Gaopeijiaceae > JBDHHQ01. The sequence continues at coordinate 4,221 of JBDHHQ010000066.1, read as the reverse complement.
CGTTCGTCTATCTCGCACAGTTCTTTCTGAACGCCAACGAAGGTGGTCCGATCACGAACGGGACTCGAACGGACATGAAGGTTGCCTTGACGTTTGACATTGGCGAGCGGGAAGGAGATCCGGCGGGATACGACGCGGAGATAGTCAGGGTGCTCACTGAAAACGACGTGCCGGCCACTTTCTTCCTGGGTGGCCTGTGGATGACGCATAATGAAAAGGCAGCGAAGGAACTGGCGGCGAGTGAACTGTTTGAATTGGGTAATCACGGCTGGAGCCACCTCGATTTCGCTCAGATCACGCCCGATCAGATGGCCTCGGAAGTCATCCTGACCCAACAAGCGATGTGGGACCTATTGGGTCGGCAATCAAGGTTGTTCCGGCTACCATACGGCACGTACACTGACGAAGCCTTGGCGGTGATCGAAGCTCACGGCTTGCACACTATCCAGTGGGATGTCGTTAGCGGCGACCCGGACCCGGAGATAACCGCCGAGAGGATGATTCCATGGGTCGTGGAACAGGTGCGGCCCGGTTCGATCGTAATCATGCATGCCAACGGCCGGGGCTGGCACACGGCCGAGGCCTTACCCGAGATCATTAGGACGTTGAGGGAACAAGGCTACGTTTTCGCCACCATATCGGACCTGCTAGACCTGGAGTACGACGCCCCACCAACGGCGGAATGGTAATCGTCCTCCGTGGCGGGTCACGACGGCTTCGCTCGCGCTCGCTGCGAGGATTGCAGCCGGACGGTGCACGAGCTGTTCAGCATCTGGTACGGCAACCGGTCGGTCTGGAAATCGCGGATCATGACCAGGAACCACTTCGGCCTGGTCAACGTCCGGACGACGGCGGGACCATCCTGTGCGCAACCATCAAGGAGGCCGGCGACGGCTGGACGGTGCACACGTTCCCGGCCCGGTTCGGATAGGCGTACGCTACCGCATGCCCTCCCTGATGTGGGGCGGTGGGGGGTTGAAGGGACGTGCTGCGCGTGCGAGAGAGAGAGAGATGGCGTTGGCCGCCCCGGGGAGGTCATGCGTAAGATCCCATTTCAAGAACGGAATGAGGCAGCTCCAGAGCGACACCCGGCCGACTGCTACGTGTGCGAGGGCTGGGTGGACAGCCGGACCGTGACCGTCGACAACAACGTGGGCGGGCCCCCCGACTTGAGCGGCACCAGTGTCGAGGCGGCTCCCGGCAAGACGACTCCCTGCGAGCGCCCTGGGAAGAGGTAGAGGTCCTAGCCCGGTTCCCTCCCTCCGCGAGAGGAGACGACCGCCACCTCCGACCCCAGGTGGCGGTCGTTGCTCCGACTCCTCGTCACGGGGCCGCTTCACAGCGAAGATTCCGAGCGTGCGAGTCCCAATCGTCCTGATCCTCGCCTGGACCGCGACTGCGGCGTGCGCCGAGCCGACCACGGTTGGCGATTGGATCACCGATCTCCGGGTTCGACCACGACTGTCGCGCGTCGACGAGGGCGAGTCTGCCCGCATCACCTTCACCGTTCGAGATCGACGCTCGGAGGCGGCCGGCTTTTCCAGAGCCGTGGCTCCTACGATTGGGTGCATCGACCTCGTCGTGTCGCGCCGAGGGACCCTCGGCGGAGAGCGCAGGACCTTCACCTGGACGGATCCGACGCCGGGCCACAAGGTCGCGATATGGGACGGTACGTTCGAAGGCCGGCGCGACCGACCCCCAGAGCCCGGCCGCTACCGGGTTCGCCGTCCTCGTACGTCACCTGGAATTGATACATCCCATGGTCGTAGGCGAGATCTCCACCGATGCCGTCGACGCTCCAGGAGAACCCCCAGAAGCTCACCGGACCACCGGTTTCGGTGTCGCTCCGAGACCTCGCGAAACGCTCCATGATGGCACCACGGCCTTCGACGGCCGGCTCTCCCGGGGGGAGTTGGACGGCCTCCGCGTGGTAGAGTGCCGCGAAATCCGCGGAATCTCTTGAAAGGACGGCGTTCACGTACGCCGTTGCCAGACCTCGACACCGGGGACCGCTTCGTGCAAACGCCCAACGGTACCGGAATCGTCGGAGCATGCGGCCAAGGAAAGACCGACTGCCCCAACCAGGCAAGAGGCCGTGAGCGACGAGGGTGGTCGAGGTCGGGCTCTTGGATGCCGAGCGGACCTCACCGGTTGGTGCTCGTTGATTGCCATGCCGAATCCGCCTCGGATCTTCCGTCTGAGTGATGGGTCAGAGCCGCGATCCGCCACCTGTTTCGCTGTCCCTTCAGGACCATCAGATACCACCCGGAATCGCGAACCAGAGGCCCCGACCTGGAAGTCCGGACCCCGATCACGTAACGTCCTCGATCCACGGCCAGGGTCCGGTTGCCTGCCACCTCTCGGGAGCTGAGGTCGAAGGTGTCTACGGCGATGTCGAATTCCCCGAGCCCTCCCCGGATCGCGGCTCTGCCGATGAGGGGTCGCCGTCGCCCCTCGAGGAGGGCCCCGTCCGGGGTGAACAGTCCAGCCTGCCGGCGCCAGGCTCCGGAAAGCTGCGTCTCTGAAAATGCTCGCCGGAGCTGGTGGATCGATGCGCTGTCGCTCGAGCTCAGCGGTGCCGAGGGCCCCTGGGTCTCAGGAGAGCCGCAGCCGGCGACGAGGGTTGCCAGCAGGGTCGGAAGCGTCCGCCGTCGCGCCGTCCACCGCCGGTTCTGGCCCCCTGAGATGGTCGGATGGTCGTCTTTCAGTGTCCGGCTCCGTCGTGTGCTACGAACGAGGGGGGTCTTCGCGCCAACAATGCTGAGCAGGCAGCTTCGGCGTTGCCCGTCGTCGCTGTTCTCGTTGCGTCGACGTCCGTCGGTAGCATCGATGACAAATCCGAGCAACGCAACCAACCTCGCGAACCCGAGGCAGAATCACCGTTCTTCCCTGTGGGATCGCGCGTGGTCGCGAACACCGTGTGCCTGCCCTCGAGGAGCGTTATCGTGGTCAGCGGTCGAAGGCTCTTGGAGGTTGCCGTGACCAAGATTCGTCGGTGACGTATGGGGCTCCTCATGTTGCGCAAGTTGTCTGTCCGGAAGGGCCGCTGAGGTGGGCGGGACCGACCACTCGTCGACCGGCTGGAGTATGAGCGCGACGCCGACGATTCACCGGCGACCACTCGAGGCGCTGCTGCTCGTCATGGGAGCACTGGCCCTCCCGGGCTGCGGGCTATCCGACCACCCACCAACGGAGCAGGAGTGGCTCGCGTTCCTGGAGGACGAGGAAGCAGCACGGGAGGTCGGGGCGTTCACGGAGTTCCTCCACGACCATCAGGTGGGGACCGTCGTCGATCCGCCAGAGTTGCTACGTCAGGGAACCGACTACCGGAAGCTCGGATTGCCGCCGTTCGCCGTTCCGCCGCGCGCCGCCTGGCCCAATATCGTACCGACGCTACGGTTCATTCGCGCCGAGCTGAGGCCGCGGATCGGCGAGGTCGAGGTCGTATCGGCCTTTCGGACGCCCGAGTACAACAGCGCCGCCGGCGGAGCGAGCCGCAGCCAACACCGGCGCTTCTCCGCGGTCGACCTCGTGCCGAGGGAGCCCATCGGGCGAGGCGAGTTGTTCGCGACCCTCAAGAGCATCTGGGCGGAGACGGGTCCGGGCCACTCGGTGGGGCTCGGCCTATATTGCGGAACGCGGTTCCACGTGGACACGCGGCGCTACAGAAAGTGGGATCAATGTGTCGAGGGACCCTTCCGCCGGCTGCTTCGACGAATCCGCGGCCTGTGGTGACCCATTGGTGGGGCCGACCGCCGTGTGGTCCCCTTCGCCGCTCCCGTCCAAGACGGCGAACGGCGGCCGGCCAAAGCCAACCGCCGCTTTCACTTACCTCCAGAGCGGGCGACCGGATTCGAACCGGCGACCCTCAGCTTGGGAAGCATGTCGCCAGAGGCCTGATCTTGCGGGGAAACCGCATGACTCGGGCGCATCCTTCTGGTTTCTCGGTACAGGGCCCTGCCCTGTTTCAAGGTTCCCCTGAACGAGAACCCGCACACAAACCCGCTCACGTCCTGGGTGGGGACCTTGGAGCCGGACCCCTACCGCCGACCGCCTAGAACCCGGCGACCCGCCGTGCCCGGTCAGCCAGGACCGGTCCCTTGGTTGCAAAGGACTAGATGGGTTTCATCACCACCCTCATGATGCTCTTTGCCGGAACCGCGGCCGTCCTGACGACCGTGAGCATCTACGGCGTAATGTCCTACGCGACCAGCCGCCGCA
>JBDHHQ010000065.1:0-37239 GCA_039589315.1 Gemmatimonadota bacterium | reverse complement strand
TCCGTCGTTGGCCTCGATCATGCGCTGGTTGTCGGCGAGGGAGATCCACAGGTCGTGGTTGTCGCCGTGGGGCGGCTGGTTCTCCACCTGCTCGAACGTCTCGCCGCCGTCCTCCGACACCCAGAACCGGACGTTGAGGACGTAGACGCGGTCCTTCTCCTGCGTGTCGGCGTAGATGCGCGTGTAGTAGAAGGCCCGCTGTCGGAGGTCACGGTCCTGGTTGACCCGCTCCCAGGTGTCGCCGCCGTCGTCCGAGCGGAAGACGCCGCCCTCGTCATTCTCGAGGATGGCGTAGACGCGGTTGGCGTCCACCGGTGAGACGCTCACGCCCACCTTGCCGATCAGACCCTCCTGAGGCAGCCCCGGATTCCGGGTGATCTCCGTCCAGGAGTCGCCGCCGTCCGTGCTCCGGAACAGACCGCTGCCCGGGCCACCCGAGGACATGCCCCACGACTTGCGCCACGCCTCCCAGAGGCCGGCGTACACGATGTCCGGATCCGTCGGATGCACCGAGACGTCGACACCGCCGGTCCTGGCGTCACGGCTCAGCACCAGGTCCCAGGTTTCTCCACCATCGGTGGTCTTGTAGATGCCGCGCTCGGGGTTCTCGGCCGAGTGGACGCCGAAGGCCGCCACCCAGGCGGTGTTGCAGTCGGTGGGATGGATGCGGATACGGGCGATGTTCTGGACCGCCGCGAGCCCCATGTGGGTCCACGTCTCGCCTGCGTCGGTGGTCTTGTAGACGCCGTCGCCCTGCTGGACGTTGCCCCGGAGCTCGGTCTCCCCGCCCCCGATGTACACGACGTCCGGGTCCGACTCGCAGATGCCCAGGGCCCCGATGGAGGCCGTGTTGATCTTGCCGTCGGTCATGGGGTTCCAGGTCGTGCCGCCATCGGTGGTCTTCCACACGCCGCCGCCCGTGGCGCCGAAGTAGTATTCGAGGGGGCGTGCCTCCGAACCTGCCGCCGCGATGGAGCGTCCGCCCCGGTTGGGGCCTACGCTTTCCCACTGCAGCGCATCGAAGACCTCCGTCGGATACGTCTGGGCGTGCAGGCTCTGGTCCGCCACGAGCATCACCGCTGCCGTCGCGGCAGCCGCCGCCCAACCAAAAGCTCTACGTGAGGCGCATTCGCGCATGTTCTTGTCCTTTCAAGATATGAAGGCGCGACACCTGTCGTGGCTGTACGAGAGCGTCTCCGGCGCTGCCGGAAGACTCGAGCCGTCCAGCGGCGGGGTGTCCGTTGTCGTCACACCGCCCGGGCTATGGCCTCGATTTCCACCGCAACGTTCTTGGGCAGGGCGGCGGCCTGCACCGTCGCCCTTGCCGGCTTGTGGTCGCCGAAGTGACGCGCGTAGACCTCGTTCATCGCCGTGAAGTCGCCCATGTCCGACAAGAAGACAGTCGTCTTGACCACAGTGTTGAGCGACGCGCCCGCTGCCGCGAGCACGGCCGCCAGGTTGCGCATGACCTGGTCGGTCTGAACCGCCACGTCACCCTCGGTGAGCTGCATCGTTTCAGGGTCCATGGGGATCTGTCCCGAGCAGAACACGAGCCCGTCGCTCACCATCGCCTGGGAATAGGGGCCGATGGCGGCAGGGGCCTTTTCGGTCTGTACGATTCTCGCCTCACTCATTCCGTGCTCCCCGCTTTCTTCGTCACGTGGGGTCATGGTCGTGGATGGGAGACCCGGCGGCGCGGTGGCCGCGGCACCCCCTCGTCTCAGCGCCTGCGGTACCGCTCGTACTGCTCGAGGATCTCGTGCGCGGTAACCGTCACCACGCCGGCGCGGCTCACCTCGATGGCGGCCGCGTGATTGGCCAGGATGGCTGCCTCCTCGACAGTGGCACCCGCGGCGAGCGAGGTGGCCACGACGGCGGTGACGGTATCGCCGGCTCCGGACACGTCGTAAACGTCCCGGGCCACGGCCGGCACCCGCAGATACGAGCTGTCTCTGCCCTTCACGGCCATGCCGTTCTCGCCGAGGGTCAGGAGGAGAACCTCGCACTCCAGCCTCTCACGGATTCCCTCCAACCAGTCCGGATCGTCGGGGTGGATGGGCTCGCCCAGGCTCTCCTCGAGCTCCTTGGCGTTCGGCTTGAACACGGAGGCTCCGCCGTAGGCCCAGAACCGGAGGCGCTTGGGATCCACCACGGTCGGAATGCCGTGCCGACCCCCTGCCTCGATCGCCGCCTTGACCACGGTCGGAACCAGCACGCCCTTGTTGTAGTCCTCCATGATGACGACCTGGCAAGAGCCCGAGAGCTCCTCGACCTGCTGCGCCAGTGCGCGGGCCACCGCCTCGGTGGCGTCCGCGGCGTCCTCACGGTCGACCCGCACGACCTGCTGGTGCCGGGCCAGGACCCTGGTCTTGACCGTGGTGGGTCGTCCCCGCGTGGTGACCAGCCCCTCCGTCGACACGCCGGCCGACTCCAGCTCGGCCTTCAGGGCGGAACCGTTCTCGTCCTCGCCCGCGCAGCCCACGATGCGGGCCCGGGCTCCCAGCGCCACCACGTTGGCGGCCACGTTGCCCGCCCCTCCGATGGCCGACGACTCGGACTCCACTCTGACGACCGGCACCGGCGCCTCGGGGGAGATGCGATCGACGTGGCCGGTGATGTACTTGTCCAGCATGACGTCACCCACCACCAGCGCGGTCACGTCACGCGCGGCGTGGAGGATCGCTTCGATGCGGCTCGGGCTGAGGCGGTCCAAGGGTACCAATACGGGAGTCGAGGAGCCCCCGGACCTCGGCGCACAAACGTCGGGGCACGCCGGATCGGCCGGGGCGGACGGTCAGGAGCGCGGCAACATATCCGAGGCACCGGGCCGTGTAAACCCTGGCGTAGGCGTGACTCCCGTCGCTCGTCGGGGGGTGCGACGCTGCCGGTCAGCTCGGCGAGAGCCCCCTGCCCCGCGCGTCGATGGGCCAGGCCTCGAGGCCGTCGTGGGTCTGCACGAGAAGCCGGTCCTGGAGATTCACCGACACGCACACATGGTTGGGCACGACCCTGACCCGGTCGCCCACCGTGGGCCGCCAATCCGTGCGGCCGAGATCCAGGACCCCGTGCTCCTCGGAAAGGGAGACGAGCTCGACCTCCGGGTGGTCGTACAGCACCCCGAAGCCGGATGCGCCGGACCGGAACGACTCCTTGGACAGTGCCTTGGATCCTGCGTCGATGGCTGCCCTCCCGGGCACGGCGGTGCTGACCACGGTGGCCACGACGGTATACGCCAGATCGTTCCAGCCGGCAACCCCCATCTGGACGATGTCCCGATCGTGGAAGATGCAGGTGCCTGGCCTGATCTCGGTGAGCGCCTCGACGAGGTGGCTCCCGAAGGCCGTCGGCGTGGAGCCGCCGCTCACCACCCGGGGCGGGAGGCCCGCTCGCTCGAGCGCTTCGCGGAACCGCCCGACCAGCGCCGACAGCTCGCTCAGAGCGGCGCCCTGCTCGCTTTCAGGTTGCCGGATGTGGCCGGGGTAGAACGCGACCCCTCCGTAGGTCACACCCGGCAGGTCTGCCGCCTTGCCGGCCAGGGAGACCGCCTCGCCCGGCGTGGCCACCCCCACCCGGCGGGCTCCCACGTCCAGCTCGACGAGCACCTGGACGGACCGGCCCTTCGCGGCGGCGGCCGCGGCCATCGCCTCGAGGGCCTCGACCGAGTCGAGGGCCACCGACAGGCGCACTGTGTCGGGCAGCGCCATGAGTCGGGCGAGCTTCTCCGGTCCCACCGGCGGGTACGCGAGAAGGAGGTCGTCGGTCACCTCCGACATGACCTCGGCCTCGAAGGGCGTAGCAACGGTCAGTCCAACCGCTCCGGCCTCGAGCTCCAGTCGGGCCAGCCGCCGGCTCTTGTGTGTCTTCACGTGGGGGCGCCACGCCAGCGCGTGAGACCGGCAGTAGGCGGCGATGCGTGCGACATTTCGTTCCACGCGCCCCAGGTCGACCAGCGCGGCCGGGGTCTCCACGGTCTGCTGCTTCACGGCGTCTCCGCGGTGAGTCTCGCCACCCGGACGCGAGCCGGGTCCCGGGGATCGGTCCACGCGATGACGACGCCGCCGGCGGGATCCTCGACCATCCGCGGAAAGCCGCTGGCCCGGCTCTCGCTCGACGCCGCGACCACCGCGGCCGGCTCCACCGTTCCATCCGGCCAGACGCGGCGGATCCGGACATCGGCGCCCTGGCCGGTCCGTTCGAGCCACGAGACCCACGTGGCCCCCTCGGCGTCCAGGACCACGTCCACGCGACCCTCGGGATGCCCATCGTCCACCTGGATCGGAGTGGTGAACGAGCGCCCGTCGTCCATGGAGAACGCCAGCTCGACCCTGGGCGTGTCCTGGGCGGCGGTGAACCACGCCAGGGCCACTCGTGAGTCGCGGGCAGCCATGGCAGGTCCGTTGACCGGACAGCCGGCGATGCGCCAGCCGTCGTCGTGGACGGCCACCGGATCGGTCCAACCGTCGGGGGTCCAGCGAACGAGGTGGATGTCCCGGATCTCGTCGGCCGAGCGGTCGCGGTAGGCCACGATCGGTCCGGCGGCCGTGACGGCGGCAGCCGTCTGACAGCAGTCGCAGCTGCGGTCGTCCAGAAGCGTCTCCTCCCCGGGCGTGCCGTCTGACCCGAGGCTTCGAAACCGGAGGCTCATCTGGGCGTCGCCACCGCCGTGCCCGCCGTCGGTGTCGTGGCCGCCGTCCTCTCGGTTGGCGTAGTCCCGCCCGTCGAGCCACACGACGCCCGTGCCGCCGCCCGGTGTGCCGAAGAGGCTCACGAAGCCGTGTTCGGCGGACGTGCCGTCCTCATGGGGCGTCCACGGTGGCGACCACGATGAACCGCCATCTCCGGACAGGGCGACCTCGATCCGGTAGTCCACCCCGCCGGCAGGCCCGCGGACGAGCCAGTGGGCCGCGAGCATTCCCGGGGCTGTCGACGCCACCATGGGGAAGTCGGCCCAATTGACGAACAGACTGTCGCTTCGAACGAGGCGCACCGGATCCGTCCAGGCATCGTCCCGCAGGGTCGCCAGCATGACCTGGTGTCCCCCCTCCGGCGCCGGTTCGGTCCAGGAGAGCAGGAGCCCGTCGCCAACGGCCTCCAGGTGTGGCTCTCCGCTCTTCGGGGCAGCCGGTGAGGCAAGCTCCCTAACGCTGAGCCCGGCAGCGCTGTCAGAACCGGGCGAGCACGCCGCCGCGCCGGCCAGGACCACTGCCGCCGCAGTCAGGAACACCGGAGGGCTGCCCAGGCGCCTCGCCCTCCGGCCACGCTTCTCGCGTCGAGTCGGCGAAGCGATGGAATGGATCCGGATCATGAGCGTATGATCCTCTCGTGAAGGACGGGCCCACTCGTGACGCCCCGAGAAATTGCCTGCCGGGAACCGTTCTCTCCGACATACGCGTTTCCCATGCGGCCTCGCCCTGGGGACCCTGAGGTGCGAGAGCGTGTAGGGGACGATAAGATAAAAAAGATCCGTGAACCAAGTAGTGTGATGACGAGTCATCCGGCGGGCCTCCGTCCGGTGGGTGTCTTGAACCACCCGGCTGGAAGGTGTGCCGAATGACTGACCTGACCTCCGTCCGCCACTCGAAGTATATGGGTGCCATCCTGCGGTCGGCCCTGCTTCTCTCCCTTCTGGCTGTCGTCGCCACGCCCGCCTCGGCGCAGTATTTCGGGAGGAACAAGGTCCAGTACGAGAGCTTCGATTTCAGCATCCTCAAGACCAATCACTTCGACATCCACTTCTACCCCGAGGAGTACGACGCGGTCATCGACGCCGCGCGGATGGGAGAGCGCTGGTACGAGCGCCTCGCCCGAACGTTCCAGCACGAGTTCGAAGCCTCGAAGCCCGTCATCTTCTACGCCGATCACCCGGACTTCCAGCAGACCAACACCCTGAGCGGATTCATCAGCGAGGGCACCGGAGGTGTCACCGAGTCGCTGAAGAACCGTGTGATCATGCCGCTCGGTGAGTCGTACGCGGCCACCGACCACGTGTTGGGCCACGAGTTGGTCCATGCCTTTCAGTACAACATCGCCCAGTCCCGCGCCGGCGGGGGTCTTCCGGGACTGTATCGGCTGCCGCTGTGGTTGATCGAGGGGATGGCGGAGTATCTGTCCGTGGGCCGTGAGGATGCCCTGACGGCCATGTGGCTCCGTGACGCCGTCCGACGGGACGACTTCCCGACCATCCAACAGATGACCCGGGAGTCCAGGTTCTTCCCGTACCGCTTCGGGCAGGCGCTGTGGGCCTACATCGGTGGCACCTATGGCGACGACGCCGTGGTCCAGCTCTTCCGGAGCGCGCTGCGCGTGGGTTGGGAGCCGTCGCTGAACCAGGTTCTCGGCACCACGTCCGACTCCCTGTCCGGCCGCTGGCGGCGATCCGTCGAGTCGGCGTACCTGCCGCTCATCGAGGGCAGGACCGTGCCAGGCGAGATCGGGACCATGCTGCTCTCACCCGCAACGGGCGCGGGGCGGCAGAACGTGGCGCCATCGTTGAGCCCTGACGGGCGCTATGTGGCGTTCATCTCCGAAAAGGACCTGTTCTCCTTCGATCTCTTCATCGCGGACGCCCGGACCGGCGAGGTCGTAAAGAAGGTGTCCAGCGCCAGCTCGGACCCCCACTTCGACGCGCTCCGCTTCGTCGACTCGTCGGGATCGTGGTCCCCCGACGGCTCGAAGCTCGCGTTCGTCGTGTTCGCGGACGGGGACAACGCCCTGGTGGTCGTGGATACGGACTCCGGTAACGTCCTCGACCGCATCTACATGGAAGAGGTGGGGGCCATCACGAACCCGGCCTGGTCCCCCGACGGCCTGCACATCGCGTTCTCCGGAACCCAGGGCGGGATGACGGACATCTACGTGCACGACCTCGAGGTCGGCGTCACCCGTCAGCTCACGTACGACCGCCATGGCGACTTCCAGCCTGACTGGTCGCCGGACGGGACCAGGATCGTCTTCTCCACGGACCGGGGCTCGGAGACCGACTTCGACCGCTTGACCTACAGCCAGCCGCAGCTGGCCCTCATGGACGTGGCGTCCGGGAGTATCGAGCTCCTGGAGCTGTTCGGCGACGTCAAGCATATGAACCCGCAGTTCGCGCCGGACGGTGAGAGCCTCTACTTCATCTCCGACGCGGACGGGTTCAGCGACGTCTACCGCCTCACGCTGGCGACCGACGAAGTGCACCGCATCACCCGGATCGCGACGGGCGTCAGCGGCATCACCGGCATGGCGCCGGCCATGAGCGTGGCCAACGAGGCCGGGACCATGGCGTTCTCGGTCTTCGACGAGTTCGAGTTCCACATCTACACCCTGGACGTCACCTCCGGGTCGCCGGAGCGCGTGTCTCGGGTGGCCTCGGCAGCGGAGGCCGTGGGCCGTCTGCTGCCCCCGGCCGAGCCCGAGTTCGCCAGCCGGGTTGCCCGCTACCTCGAGGACTGGTCCACGGGTCTCCAGACCGCGGCGGCCATGTCCCAGGTGGAGGACTACTCGTCAGGGCTTCAGTTGGACTACGTGGGACAGCCCAGCTTCGGCGTCGCCGCGGACCGGTTCGGCACCTATATCGGCGGCGGCGCCGCTGCGTACTTCAGCGACATGCTCGGGGACCGGGTACTCGGCGTGGCCGTGCAGGCGAACGGAACGCTCAAGGACATCGGTGGGCACGTCTTCTACCAGAACATGAAGCGCCGCTGGAACTGGGGGGTGTCCGGAGGTCGGACGCCGCTGAACTTCACGAGGAGCGCGGTCCGCTTCAATCCCAACGGGACCCAGGACGTCATCCTGCTGCGACAGCGGCTCTTCATCGATCAGGTGGGGGGATTGCTGGCCTACCCGTTCACGCAGACCCGGCGGTTCGAGATCAACGGCGGGTTCACCCGCTACAGCTACGACTACGAGCAGGAGACGTTCATCACCGACCCGTTCGGGCAGGTGCTGGACCGGCAAAAGGAGAGCCTGCCCTCCCCCGATCCGCTGAACCTGGCTTCCACGTCGGTGGCGTTGGTCGGAGACAACTCCTTCTTCGGCTTCACCTCTCCGATCCGGGGCGGCCGGTCCCGGTTCGAGGTGGGGGCCACGGTGGGCACGATTGACTACTGGACGTTGACGCTGGATTGGCGGAAGTATTTCAACCCGGCCCGGAACCTCACCTTCGCCGTCCGCGGCCTCCACATCGGGCGCTACGGCCCGCAGATCGAGCAGACGAACCTGATCCAGCCGTTCTTCATCGGGTACGAAACGCTGATCCGCGGCTACGCCAACGAGAGCTTCGAGGCGCGGGAGTGCCAGACCACGGGCCTCGGGGCCGACAACAGCGTCGGCGTGATCGGTTGCCCGGTCTGGGAGAACCTGTTCGGGCACCGGATGGGTGTCGCCAACATGGAGCTGCGCGTCCCGGTGTTCGGCACGGAGCAGTTCGGCCTATTCAACCTCCCGTACCTGCCGACCGAGCTGGTGCTCTTCACCGACGCAGGCGTGGCCTGGGACGGCACGCGATGCGAGGGCCTGGAAAACGCCAGCTGCACGCCGGATCTCACGTTCTCGAGGGTCGTGGACGGTGTGACGCCCCAACCCGTGTTCGCGTCGGGGGTCTCGGCCCGGATGAACATCCTGGGCTTCATGATCTTCGAAGCCTATTACGCATATCCGTGGCAGCGCCCACAGAAGGGCTGGCACTGGGGCTTCAACATCGCGCCCGGCTGGTAGGAACAGGGCGATGGCCCCGACCAGGCGGGCCTGAATCGACTGAGAAAAGCGACGGCCCGGCTCCCGAGAAGGAGCCGGGCCGTTCCTCTTGGCCGCTTATTCCGCCAACTCAGAACACGGAGACCTTCACGTAGCGCTCCGGATGCTCGCGGAGGTCCGTGGCCAGCAGCTGTACGCTCTCGACGGCGGACGTGAGCGTGTGGTAGAGGCTGTCGTTCGTGGCGAGTTGGCCCAGCGTCCCCTCTCCACGGTCTATGCGCTCGAGGATCGAGCCGAGGCTCGTGGCGACCCCGTCCAGGCGCACGCTGGTGCGATTGAGCTGCGCCAGCGTGGAGTCGGCCCTGGTTGCGGCGCTCGTGGCGGCGCTCGCCAGATCCGGGCCGGCCGCACTCGTCTCTTCCAGGCTCTGGGCCGTGCGGTTGAGGCTGGCGGTGAGCTGGGCGACCTGACTGCTCTGATCCTGGGCCAACGCGCTCAACTCCTTCAGGAGCTCCCGCAGGTCCTGCGCGCTCGCCTGCACGGCTTCGATGGTGGGCTCGGAGAGCATCTCCTCCACCCGGCCCATGATGACGTCGGCTCTCTCTCCCAGGACCTCGGCGGTTCCCAGCAGCCCGCTGTACTCCACGCCCGGGAGGTTCGCTCCAGGCTCCAGATACTCGGGCGAATTGCCGGGCAGGATCTCGACGATCTTGCCGCCCAGGACGCCGAGCTCGACCAAACGGCTGCGAGAGTCGGTGGGCACGCGCCACTCGCCCTCGACCTCCAGGGTGACCCGCACCTGGTCGCCGAGCAGCTCGAAGTCGTGCGTCCGACCGATGTTCACGCCTCGCATCTGCACGGGATCGCCTCTTCGCAACCCCCCGGCGTCGCTGACGGTCGTGGTCAGGAAATAGCGGCCCCGAAACGTGGACGGGTCGGTGAGGAGGAAGAGGGCCGCGACGAACGAGAAGAACCCGACCAGCACGAAGATCCCCACCCGGGCGTATCGATTGCCCGCCGCTGCGGGAGACGCGTTGCGGAGATCTTGCTCGCTCGGGCCGTCTCTTCGGACTCTCGTCCGGGAAGTGTCATCCATGCTCATGAAACCTCGAGTACGTCGAGGGCCGCTTCAGCCGCGCTTCGGTCCGCGAATGCGTGGACCACCGGGTCCGTCGAGATGCGGAATTCGTCGGGGGTCCCCAGGAAGCGCACGCGCCCACCCTCCAGGAGGGCGACACGATCGCACATGAGGAGTCCCCCCTCGATGTCATGTGTTACGATCAGAGAAGTGACCTGAAGCTCCTCGTCGAGCTCGGCGATCAGCCGTTCGACAGCCGCCGTATTGACCGGATCCAGGCCCGTCGTGGGCTCGTCCCAGAGCAGGATCTCGGGCTCGCCCACGATGGCCCGCGCAATCCCCACACGCTTCTTCATGCCTCCTGATAGCTCGGCGGGGAGCTTCCCCATGACCACCCTCGGATCGAGATTCACCTGCTCCAGGATCTTCCACACGCGTGCCGACTGTTCCTTCACGCCCATGCGGCGCACCTCGTCCTCTGGAAGCCCCATGAGGACGTTCTCCCGAACGCTGAGGGAGTCGAAGAGCGCCGCATACTGGAACACGTACCCGACCTTCCTGCGGACCTTCTCGAGCGTGCCCTTGCCGGAGTAGTACACGGACTCCCCATCCACGCGGACATCGCCCTTGTCCGGACAGATCAGATCGATCGTCGTCTTCAGCAACACGCTCTTGCCCGTCCCCGAAGGGCCGAACAGCGCGAACATCTCTCCCGTCTCGACCGTGAGGTCCACGCCGGAGAGCACGGGTACGTCGAACGCCTTGTAGACGTTCCGGTACTCGATCATCGGCTCCGCCTCCGGTCTCCGATCGAGGGAGACGCCGTCACGTTCCGTGCCCGCCTCATTGGAGCATCAAGGGGGGAAAGAGGGCGTCGAGGATCAGGATCGTAAGGGTCATGAACATCACCGACGCCGTCGTCGTGCGGCCGACGCCTGCCGCCCCACCACCTGTCCGTAGTCCCATGTGGGTGGAGATGATGGGGATCGCTGCACCGAAGACGACGGCCTTGGAGAAGGAGTAGAAGAGATCCCAGTTGTGCCAGAAGAGGCGTGCACCGTACAGGAACGAGTCGCGGCCCAACCCCAGGGCGACATTCGCCGAGATCATGCCGGAGATCAGTCCGGTGATGTCCGCGATCCCGACGAGCAGCGGCGTCGCGATGATGCCCGCGATGATGCGCGGCGCCACGAGCATGGCAACCGGATCGCGACCGAGCGAATGGAGGGCGTCGATCTGCTCCGACACCTTCATGGTGCCCAGCTCCGCGGTGATGCGGGCTCCCACTCGCCCCACCAGGACGATAGCGGTGAGGACCGGCCCCAGCTCCAGGATCACGGACGAGGCCACGACGCTGCCAAGCACGTACAGAGGGATCGATCCGGTGAATTGGTACCCGCCCTGCTGCGTGGTCACGATGCCCGCCAACGTCGCCGTCACCAGGACGATGGGAATGCTCCCGACGCCGATGATGTAGAGCTGTCTGACGATGTCCCGGAACGGGACACGGAGCCGTACCGTGGCCACGATCGAGGCCCACACCAGAGCGCCCATCTGTCCCGCGTGCTCCGCTACGGTTTCCGCGGTGCGCCCTAGCGCTTCGAGCCACCTGATCGGGATCGGCGTTCGGGGAACCGATGCCCCATCGTAGTTCACGGTGATCCACTCTCCCAAAAAGGCGCCCGGAGGGTCGGAGCCGCCGAAGCGGCCCCCTCCGGGCTTCACGCGAACAGCCCTGAAAACTTCGCCGTCGTCCTGGGAAAATCAAGCACTCGGGGCCTGTCCGAGGCTCATTGTCCCGGCGACGGGAGCGTGATACCCTGCTGACGGACGATCCGATCCATGGGGTCCGGGCCGGATCCGCTGCCTAATCGAAGACACGCGCAACAGTTTCCCTGGAGTCGCCATGCCTGTACCAAGTCCCTCTTCCCGCCCCTTGCCGGCCCTCGCCAGAAGGGCGGCGTGGGCGTTGCTCTCTGTCGCGGGCTGGGCCACGGCGGTCGGCTCGCCCGTCGCCGGCCAGGCCAATCCCTTCTCCGATGAGGTGCTCGGCGTATTCCAGGACCCGGCGGTCCAGGCCGCCCTCCTGCATGTCGAGGAGCACGACGCTCAGACCATGGCCGATCTCGTAGCGCTGACGGAGATTCCGGCCCCTCCCTTCATGGAGCACGAAAGAGCGCGGGCCTTCATGGCCATGTTGCTCGAGCTGGGCGTGGATACGGCCTACATAGACGCCGAGGGCAACGTGATCTCGAGACGCCGGGGGACCGCGGGAGGCCGGGTGGTGGCGATCTCGGCGCACCTGGATACGGTCTTTCCGGACGGGACCGATACCCGCGTGCGCACGGCCGGAGACACGCTGTACGCGCCCGGCATCGGCGACGACACCCGCGGCCTCGCCGCGGTCCTGGCAGTGCTCAGGGCCATGAACGCCGCAGGGGTCCGGACCGAGGCCGACATCCTGTTCATCGGGACCGTAGGCGAGGAGGGCCTCGGTGACCTCAGGGGCATGAAGCACCTCTTCCGGGAGGACGGACCGCGCATCGACGCGTTCATATCGGTGGACGGAACCAGTGACTCCCGGATCACCCACCGCGGCCTGGGATCACACAGGTATCGTGTGACCTTCGAGGGGCCGGGTGGGCACTCCTGGGGCGCGTTCGGGCTGGCCAACCCCGCTCACGCCATGAGCCGCGGCGTGCGTTACTTCCAGGACGACGCCGACACGTTCACCCGATCCGGGCCCCGGACCAGCTACAACGTAGGCCGCATCGGGGGAGGCACGTCCATCAATTCCGTCCCGTTCGAGGCTTGGATGGAGGTGGACATGCGTTCCGAGAGCAACGAGAGCCTGGAGCACATCGACTCGTTGTTCCAGGCTGCCATGCTCCGTGCCCTCGAGGAGGAGAACGGTCTGCGACGCCGTGGGCCGGCGCTGACGGTGTCTGTCGACCTGATCGGCGATCGTCCGTCCGGCACGATCCCGGCCGAGGCGCCGTTCGTGCAGCGAGCCCGGGCCGCAACCGAGCTCATGGGCCTGTCGCCCGAGTTGGGCGTCAGCTCGACGGACTCCAACATCCCCATTTCAATGGGGGTGCCCGCCATTACGATCGGGGGCGGTGGTGACGGTATCGCCGCACACTCGCCGGACGAGGGATTCGTGAACCGCAACGGCCACGTCGGCGTGCAGCGTGCGCTTCTCATCGTACTGTCACAAGCCGGGTTAACTCGATCCAGCTAATCCAGTATGCAACATTTGCCCGGGAGCCGCCGCTGGATCTGAGCACACGGCCTGAGAGGGCGGCCCTGGACCGTATCGAAGAAGGAGGGGCTCCGCCGGGTCGGCGGCGCCCCTCCCGGTCTTCAGCGTCGGTGGCCGTCAGAGGTCCTGCGGCGGCTGTCCGTCCTGCGCTTGAAGCGTCAGGGTCTCGGCCGTTCCGTAGAAGATGGCGTTGAACACAAGCGGGAACGTGCCGTGGGCCTGACCACGGAACGTGACCCTGGGCCCATACAGGAAGAGCTTGCCCTGCCCCACGTCGGCTTCCAGCAGCGCCGCTCCTCCTGCGAGGTGATGCTGGCCCCAGGCCCAACCGCTCCGCAGCGGATCGGTGCGATCGAACCAGCCCAGAGTCCGGACACCGGCCGCGCCGTCCCGGACCTTGAAGACCGGGCTTCGCGAGAAGAGCACGTCGGCACGCTCCCCCAGTCCATGGGTGACGGGGCTCACCTGCTCGAGCTTCACGTCGAGGACCGAACCGGGCACGTAATACTCCTCGGACGGCAGTGGCACGCCGCCCCTGGTCAGGTGATCCTCGACGGGGAGCTGGGCGTGATACGCGAGGCTCGTCGAGCTGCCCACGGCGATCACGGTGCCCCCTTGTCTGGCGAAGTCGAGTACCGCGGGTACCGTGCTGGCCACGGATGTGCGGCCCAACATGTGACGATACTGCTCCGGCACGTCCTGGGCGTCTGGCTGGCTGTCCCGGCGCCGCTCTCGGCCGCTCGTCTCGTCGGTCATGGGGATGGCGCCGTCCGGGAAGATCAGCACGTCGTAGTCGGATAGATCGCCCTCCAACTGCTGTGCGTAGAGCAGGTCGAAATCGAAGCCGAAGCGCTCCAGCACGAAGCGCGTCCATCCGGACGGCATGGAGCCCCCGTACCGGTCCCACAGGCCCACCTTTGCCGGCCTGAGCTTCATGACCTCTCCCGCCGGGCGCCCGGCGACTCCGTGAAAGTCGAGACCGACCTGTGCGGCCAACTCACGGACGTCGCCTTCCGAGCCACTGGAGGCATCGACGAAGAAGTCGCCGTGATGCTCCCCTCCGCCGTTGAGCCAGTAGATGTCATGACCGGCGGCCAGCAGGCGGTTGATCCCCAGGAAGGCGTCGTTCACCTCGTGGCTCAGGATCCACCCGGCCACGTCGCCTTCTCCCGTGACCTCTCCAGCCGGAGCCTCGGCGAGCCACTCGATGGCCTCGAAAGGTCCGTCGAAGTCTTCGAGCACCCGCTCGAAGTCGACGTCCATCTGATAGGCCAGGGTCCAACCGGCGTTGTCGTATGGGGCCGTGGGCGGCGCACCCGGGTAGGCGAAATCGTTGGGGTGGTTCTGGGGCTCGAACATGTCCAGGACGTGGGGGCGGAACGCCTGGTCAGCCCGGACGACATAGGAGCCCGCCGGGTACGCCTCGCCCGCCACCCTGAACGGACTGGTGGCCTGAAGCACCTCCACGCCGTTCTTGAGCAAGGCGTTGACGAACTTCGTGGCCGTGAGGAAGTCCGCCTGATGGGCGGAGAGGACGTAGGCCCGGGCGTCCCGGTCCCCCGGGGCCCGCAGGAGGCGCTCCCAGTCGTCCCGGTCACCGCTCTCCCCCACATCTTCTGCGGCAAGGTCGATCCGGTCGGGCAGAACCGTCCAGCTGTCGGTGCGTCCGCGGTCGATGGCGTTGGAGGCCATGCGCCAGATGTTGAACAGCAGCCGGTCCCGGTTACGCGAAGCATAGTCGAGCACGGCCCAATTGGCCGTCTGCGAGTATTCCACCGACTGCCGGAAATGCCAGAGGCCCGGCTCCACCGGCAACGGAAGGTCTCCGTGCGTGATCTGCTTGGCCGGCCTGAACGAGATCTCGATGGGCGTCGGGTGACCGTGGGTCTCGGTCAGGAGCCCGATCATGTTCTTGAAGTACGGCGTGGTACGGAGTCCTCCATTCCACCAGGTGGAATAGCTGGCCCCGGAACGCATGGTCGTGCCGCCCTTGCCTTCCTTGACGAAGCGGGCATGCATCGCCGAGCCAACCTGGTCCAGGCTCGTGATGATCAGGGGGTCCAGGTGGTGATTCGGTGGATCCCGGAACGGGGGCGCGAACATGATTGCCCCGTCCGGTCCCGTCTGGTGGTGGTTGTAGATGATCTGCGGGAACCACTCCCGGTACATGACCCGGTTCATGTTCGTGGTTTCCGCCAGGTTCGACATGTAGAAGTCACGGTTGTTGTCGTGACCCGCGTAGTGGTTGTAGAGGAGCGGGACACCGCTGGTCGTGCGCTCCATGGGGTCGTCGTGGCGCATGTACCAGTCCGCCACCAGGTCGTGGCCGTCGGGATTCGCGTGCACCGCGAGCAGGATCACGTCATCGAGGATGCGCAAAGTCTCGGGGTCGTCGTAGCTGACCATGCGGTAGATCAGCTCCGTGAGCTGCTGTGCGCCCAGAACCTCCGTGGCGTGGAGTCCTCCGTCGATCCACACCACCGCCTTCCCTTCCTCAGCCAGCGCCCGCGCGTCGTCTGCTGAGATGCCGTCGGCCAGGGCAAGGCGTCGCGCGATCTCCCGGTAGCGGTCCAGGTCGGCGTGGTTCTCGGGTGAAGTGATGACAGCCATCAACTGCTCGCGAGCGAGCTCGGTTTGGCCGATCGCCTGGACGGTCATGCGGTCGGACTGGTCCGCCAGCTTGTTCACGTAGGCCGTGAACTGCTGGTAGTTGATGAGCTGGTAGTCCGCTCCGAGCTCGTGGCCGAACTCTTCTGCGGGCGTGGTGACCTGTATGGCGCCCGCCACCTGCGCCCGGGCGGGCGTGGGACCCGTCAGGGCCAGCAGGAGCAACGGCAGCGTCGCCGTGATCAGGCGTGGAATGCGTGTCAGCATGGGAACCTCGGGTAGATGACGGGCTCATGGGGTCCGGACCGACTCTCGCCGGGAGAACGCCTGAGTCTCTTGGATTGTCGCGGCCTCGTCAACGGCCGTCGTCCATCCTCCAGAAGACGATGCCGCCTGCCTGTTGGCCGACCTCGACCTCGGCCACGCGCTCGAAGGAGCGGAGGTCGAAAATATCCACCTTCCCCGGCTCGGCGCCCACGCCCTCGGCGCTGACGAAGGCGTACCGTGAGTCCGGCGACACCACCACGCCGTGGGTCACGGTAGTGGACGATGGCATCGTGGTCAGCGATGCCCCGCTCTCCAGCTCGAAGAACTGCACGGCCGCGGCCTGCTTCAACGTCGCGACCAACAGCCGGCCGTCCGGCGATACGGCCAGGTTGTAGGGGCCCCGGCCCGTCTCGAAGCGGCGGGTCACCGACCACGACTCGCGGTCGATCTCCAGGACCACGTCGGCGCCGTTGCAGGCGACGAAGATCCGGCTGCCGTCGGCTGAAGGCTGGGCCCACGTCGGCGAGCAGGTGGGCTGCAGCTCGGGCGCCTCGGGCGCCGAATCCGCCACCGGAGTCGGCACCGGGCGGACCTCGATGGGCATCTCCTGCCCAGCGGCGACGGAGAAGCGGCGGGAGACCTCGAAGGTCCGCGTGTCCACCTCGACGATCTGATCGTCCATCATGCACGCCGAGTAGACGTGGATGCCCTGTGGCTCCGTCCGCGCGCCGTGGGGCATGACGCACGTCTCGATGCGCACGACCTCCATCATCTCGGGTGTGTACACCACGGAGACGGACGAGGGGACGTGCTCGCCGTGGAGGTTGAAGTTGGCGACGAAGGCGTACAGCCCGTCCGGCGTCACATCGAGCGTCGCGGGGAAGCGCCCGAGTGACGTGGGCTCGCCCACCAGGGTGTCGGGCCCGGCGTGGAACTTCCAGAGCTTGCCGTCCGGCAGGCCGTGCCCGGTGGTCATGTAGATGTACTGGCCGTCGGGCGACCGCATGAAGCCGTGTGGCCCCTCGGTTTCCACCGGCAACTCCCCCACTTCCGTGGTGCGGTCCACCGAAGCCCCGTCGGGTCCCCAGCTGATGCGGTGCATGAGGTCCGCGGACTCCGCGCCAACGTAGACGTGGTAGGTCGCCCCGGACTCTGCGGTGGCCCGCGGCTCGCCCGTGTCGCCGGCGGCGGTCCGGGCCGGACGCCCATCCGCGTTCGTGGAGGCATCCGGCAAGTCCCCCGCTCCGGAAGACCTGACCGCGTCGACGTCGGGCGCCAGCCGGTGCTCTCCCGGCTCCGGTGCCGGGGGAGCTCCCTCGCCGCCGCCGCCTCCGCCGCAGGCGACGGACAGGAACGTGCAAGCTGCCAGAACCGCGATTCGCTTCATGCTCGGCCGTTTCTCAGGGGAGTCTCTCCGTACCGGGCTTGAACACCCGCTGGTGGCCGAGGATCCCGGGCCACTGGGAGAGCGGTGTGGTCGACCGGACGACGTGCATGCCGGCATCCCGGAAACGGCCGAACGCGGCGTCCGCTTCGGCCGTGTAGTCGATGGTGTCTGGCACCACGACAGGAGAGGTACAGTCCTCCAGCAAGTACACCTTGCCGGTGGCGTCGGGGAGGCGCCCTACGATTCGGTCCAGGAGGTCGGAGACGGTCCAGGCGACGCAGTGGCTCTTGGCCTGGCCCGCCACGATGACCGCGTCGTATTCGTTGAGGGCCCTGATGAGGGCGTGGTTCGTATGGGCAACAGGTCTCCCGACCGCGTCGCTCAGCACCTCCGGACCCAGCACCGAGTAGCTCTCGGTCAGCGGGTTGTCTCCCTTTACCTGGAAATCCGGTTGGCTGACCCTCGCCACGGAGTGGAAGAAGATCGCCTCTTCAACGGCGGACACGAGTGCGTGGCCGATGCCTCCGAGCATGGCGTGATACGGCCAGATGGTCAGCGCGTACCGGTCTCCGGCGCGCAGCGCCCGGGCATAGTGGGAGAGATGCTTCTGCAGGCTCTCTGGCGTCTCGCCCAACGCCGCCGCGGCCGCGGGGTTGCCTCTCCACCGACCGGACTCCACGTCTTCGGCGGTGATCAGCGTGAACGGTGGCGGATGCCGGCCGTCGGCGTCCACGAAGAAGATGGCGTGGAAGATCTGAATCGGCCGATGCGTGTCCAGCGTGACCGTCATCCGGCTGATGCTGCCGAGGTTCCGGTAGACGAACTCGCAGAGGCGGCGGTTGTCGTCGACGGCCCCCGTCCCCGACCGTCCGGCGACGAACAACTCGAAACCGGGAATGCAGAAGGTGTTCTGGACGTCCACCAGGAGTAGGCATGCGCGGCGGTCGTCGTCTGCGGCTGGGGTGATGTCATGCTCACGGGCCCACGATCGGGCCTCTGCCGCCCGGTCCTCGTAGGCGACACGCCACACCTTCCCGACCCGAGCTGCATCGAAATGGGAAGGGATCGGCAAATCCCGTTCGCGCATCGCGTCCACGATTCCAGTTGGGGGTTCGCTCGATGGGAGCGACCTCCGGATCCGCACTGGTGGCGCTCTACCGGCACGCCAGTCCCAGGACCCCCGGTGCCGCAGGCCCCCGCTGTCCGGATTCCGGCCCGAACACTACAATCTCCCCCTCGCCGCGGCCAGGTAGCCGGTGGTCGACCCGCAACCGGCTGCAGCGCCAGGGATCCGCTTGCATGCCACCTCTGGCCCGAGGAGTGCGTTGAAGCTCGTCTGGGTACTGGGCCTGTCCCTCTCCATCTCGTTCCTCTGCTCGATCCTCGAGGCGGTGCTGCTCTCCATCAGCCACTCGTTCGTCGCCGTGCTCCGGGATCGGGGGGAGCGCGCAGGTGAGCTCCTCCACCGCATGCAGAAGCGGATCGACGAGCCCATCGCGGCCATCCTCACCCTCAACACCATTGCCCACACCGTTGGCGCCGCCATGGGGGGCGCCATCGCCCTCGAGTTGTGGGGAAGCCGGTGGATCGGCCTGTTCTCGGCGATCCTGACCCTGGTCATCCTGCTCTTCTCCGAGATCGTGCCCAAGACCCTCGGCGCCACCTACTGGCAGACCCTGGCGGCCCCGGCGGCCTACGTCCTGCGCGGCATGATCGTGGTGATGAAGCCGGTGCTCGTCCCCCTGTCCGTGTTCAACCGGTGGATCGCCCCCGAGGAGGCTGTCCCGACGGTCAGCCGGGCCGAGCTCGAGGTGCTGGCCGAGATCGGCCGTCGAGAGGGAACCCTCGACGAGGACGAGTGGCAGGTCGTCTCCAACGTCATGCGGCTGGAGGAGGTGACGTTGGCCGAGGTGCTCACGCCTCGCACCGAGGTGATCGCGATCCCGGCCGAGGCGTCGGTGCCAGAGGCGAAGGACGTCATGCTGGACGAGGGCCACCTGCGCCTGCCGGTGTACGAAGGCGACCTGGATCACATCGTCGGCATCCTGCTGGCACGGGACCTCTGGCGCGCGGCCCGCGCCGGCGCCACGGAGATCCGACCGCTGATCCGCCCTGTCCAGTTCGCCCCGGAGGGCAAGAAGGTGGAGGACCTGATACCGGAGATGCGCCGCCGGCGAGCCAAGATGGCCGTCGTCGTCGACGAGTTCGGGGGGACTGCCGGCATCGTCACGCTGGAAGACCTGTTCGAGGAGATCGTCGGCGAGATCCAGGACGAGCACGAGGTGGATGAGCCCGTCGAGTTTCAGCGGCGGGCCGACGGCAGGGTCCGGATCTGGGGCGGTGTTCCGGTGCGGGACGTCTCCGAAAGGCTGGACGTGGTCCTCGAGAGCCGAGCCCACGACACGATCGGTGGGTGGCTGGTGGAGCAGTTGGATCGGATGGCTCGTCCGGGAGACCAGGTGGGCGTCAGAGGTGGTCGGTTCCGCGTCGAACGGATGCGGGGTCGCCGGGTCATCTGGGTGGTGTTCGAGGAGCAGCGCAGCCCGGAGGCCGGGGACGAAGCGCAGAGTACCGCGCCTTCCGACGAGAAGCCCGAGGGCGAGCCGCGAGACGACGGCTGAGCGGTGGTGTCCGTCCTTCGCCGTGGGCCGGCCGGGCGTCAGCCGCGCAGCAAGGCGGCGTCCGCAACGGGGTCGCTGGGGCAGATGTCCACACCTGCCGTGAGCTCGAACCCGGCAGGTCGGGCCAGTCGCGGGCGGAGCTGCACGAACCAGTGCTGGTGGGGCGCCGTGGCATCTCTCATACGGGCGCTGTGCCAGATGGCGTTGTACGACGGGTCCCCACCCCGCTCACCGTAGCTCCGGAAGACCCATCCGAGGATCGCGGCGAGGTCGGCGCGCTCGGATCTCCCGGCCGACGCGAAGGAGGCGTGGTGCCGCTTCGGCAGGACCCACACTTCGAGGGCCGTGACCGGCGCCCAGGGCACCCGTGCCACGAAAGACTCGTTCTCGGCCACGATCCGGGCGTGTGCCTCGGGCTCCAACCTTTCCAGGGCACAGAGCAGACACTCGCGGTTGTCCGCGTGGAACCGGCGCGCCCGCTCGAACCGACGATCGATGTCGGGCACCGGCTCGCGAACGGCGTACAGCTGAGCGTGGGCGTGGATCAGGGAGTTTCCCGCTTCTGCCCCGCGATTCCGAAAGAGGATTACGTGTGCTTCGGGGTCCTCCATCGACAGGGCCCGGTAGCGCGCGTGGTAACCCTCGACCGCGGCCCCGAGCTCCGCGTCGGACATGATGGCGGGGTCCAGGTCGTGGCGGGGGGTCTCGATGACCACCTCCTGCCGGCCCGTCGCCGGATGCGCGGTCGGTTCGAACTGGCCCTCTCCTCCGGCCATGGGTGACGATTCCGCGGAAGGCAGGCCGAAGGCCGGATACCGGTTGGGCACGGCCCGAACCGCCCAGGGGGGCGAGCCGGCCGAGGGGAGCTCCCAGAGGATCTCCGGCAGCTCGTGCTCGTTCCCGGGACAGAAGGGACAAGCAGGGTCGAGACGAGGGCGCCGGTCCTTTCGCGCCAGGCGGGTGTCGAAAGGCCGATGCGCACGACCCGGCGCGACCACGGACCAGCGTCCGGTCCACAGGTTCTTGCGCAGCTCTCCCAGGTC
Source organism: Gemmatimonadota bacterium (assembly GCA_039589315.1). GTDB lineage: Bacteria > Gemmatimonadota > Gemmatimonadetes > Longimicrobiales > Gaopeijiaceae > JBDHHQ01. The sequence goes on along the minus strand of JBDHHQ010000065.1, from coordinate 16,295 downwards.
GTGGCCTCCCGTCGGCAGGCGTCGTGTCACCGAGTCTGTCGGGACGAGCAACCTGCTGTTCGCGGCCTCGCCCTGCAAGCGATCGCGCGCGGATCCGGGTACCTACCGCACGGGTCGCCGGCACCGTCTTGACACTCCGTCGCAGTCCCATTATCGTCGCGCGTGCCGACGATAACCTGTCCGCTGGGCGGGGCTCCATGAGGGCCCGAAGCCTACGGTTGGACCGATTCCGACCAGGTCTCGGAGGGAGTGTCTCCTCCGACCTGGTCTTCGCTTTTTGGGGCCTGGCCAGCCCGTCATTCCCCCACCCTGCACCGCATGGAGTGCGCCCATGAACTTGGATGGTCTGTTGTACCAGGTGGAAGCCTTCCGGGACGATATGGAAGAGTACGTGGACGAGATGGACTGCCGGCACGGGCTGTCCCTGTCCACACCGGAAGAGGTTCTGCGCTACGTCGAGGAGTACGGTGTCACGTCCATTCGGATGTGGTTCACCGACATTCTCGGCTTTCTGAAGTCCTTCTCCATCACTCCCAAAGAGCTCAAGGGAGCCTTCGACGAGGGCATGGGGTTCGACGGCTCCTCGATTCAGGGATACCGGCGGATTCAAGAGAGCGACATGGTGGCGGTGCCCATCGCCACCTCGGCTCAGGTGCTGCCGTTCCGGGTCGGGGGCTCCCGGGCGATCCGGATGTTCGCCGAGGTGCGGAACCCCGACGGTTCGCTGTACGGGTCCGACCCCCGGAACGTGCTGATGCGGAACCTCGGGGCGCTGTCCGAGATGGGGTATTCCCACATGAACATCGGACCCGAGGCCGAGTTCTTCTACTTCGCCTCTCAATCCGAACCTACGATCATCGACCGGGCCGGCTACTTCGACATCAACCCCGTCGACGTTGGAGACGACCTTCGTGAGGTCACCGTCGCGGCTCTCGAGGCCATGGGGATCCCGGTCGAGTACCAACATCACGAGGTCGGCCCGTCCCAGCACGAGATCGACCTTCGGTACAAGGAGGCGCTCCGCATGGCGGACAACCTCCAGACCTACAAGTACCTGGTCAAAGAGGTGGCTCGCCGCAACGGCGTGTTCGCCACGTTCATGCCCAAGCCCATCCAGGGTGAGAACGGTTCAGGAATGCACACGCACCTCTCGATCTTCAAGGACGAGAGCACCAATGCGTTCTACGACTCCAGCGACCCCCATCACCTCAGCCCGGTAGCGAAGCACTTCATTGCCGGGGTGCTGGATCACGCCCGGGAGCTGACGGTGGTGACCAACCAGTTCTATAACTCATACAAGCGGTTGGTCCCCGGGTACGAGGCGCCGTGCTACATCGGATGGGCCGAAGGGAACCGCTCAGCGGCAATCCGCATCCCCCTGTACAAGCCCGGCAAGGAAGTCGCGACGCGCATGGAAGCCCGCTTCCCCGACGCGACCTGCAATCCCTATCTGGCGTTCAGCGTCCTGCTCGCCGCGGGCCTGGACGGAGTGCGGAAGTCCACCGCGTGCCCCGACCCGATGACCGTGGATCTCTACAAGCTCACGGCCATGGAACGGGAGGAGATGAACGTGGGCTCCCTACCCCATGACCTTTTCGAGGCCGCCCACGTCGCGGAGTACAGCGATTGGCTGAAGGAGGCGGTGGGTGAGGACCTCCACGCCAAGCTCATCGAGACCAAGATCGGGGAAGCCGACAAGTTCCGGCTCTACGTCTCGCCCCTCGACATCGAGACGCACATGGTGCTGTAGGCGGCGCCGCGTCCTTCACGAGGACCTGCCGGGTCCGGGGCACGCTGCTCCGGACCCGGTTTCCATTGCGGGGAGCGGTGAAGGGGCCGGGTGCTCGCTACGAAGCCGACGAAGGCGACGAATCCGCCAGGGAGCCCTCGGTCTCCTGGGCCATCGCCTTCTTGTGCTCGCGCTCCTCCAACCAGAAGCTGATGGCGAGCATCACCGCACCGCAGGAGATCGCCATGTCGGCGACGTTGAAGATGGGCCAGTCCATGAAGCCCAGATCGATGGGGCCGATGAAGTCCACCACGCCGCGGTCCCAGCGGACGCGATCGATCAGATTCCCCATTGCGCCGGCGATCACGAGCGACACCGAATAGATCCGCAGGTTGTCGTCGTCCCCGGCTTGCACCAGCAGCATGCCGAGCAGAACGAGTGCGATGATCGTGATGGGGATGAAGAACATGCGCGGATCGTTGCCGATCTCGATCCCGAAGGCCGCGCCCTGGTTGAAGGCGAGGGTCAGCGGCACGAGCCCACCCAGCACGTCGATCCTGTTGCCGTCGGCCAGGGCCTGGAGCGCCCACCGCTTCGTCACGATGTCCGACAGCAAGATCACGACGAGCGTGACGGAGAGTGTGGTGATCTTGGACTTCACGTATTTGTCAGTAATGAGGTGTGGAATCCTGTCTGTCTCCCGGGCGACAGACCCACCTCGCCGAGGGGGCGGAGGCTGCGGCCGGGGAATCTCACTTCGTTGCCTGGCTCACGCCAGGGTCACCTACAAACCCCCCAGCCGTCTTAACGTTTCGGCCAGTTCCGCATCAAACGGGTTGAGGTTGCGAGAGATACCGAGGTGGCTCCATGCGTGGAAACAACTTCCTGATCTCCCAGGCGGCAACGCTACTCGCGTTGGCGTGGGCCCATCCTTCCCTCGGCCAGGCGTCAGACCCCGGTCCGTCCGAGGAGCAGCAGACGGTGCACTTGCTCAACCGGGCCACGTTCGGCGTCCGCCCAGCGGACGTGGAGCGAGTCAGGGCCATGGGCGTGGAGGCGTGGCTCGAGGAACAGCTTCGGCCGGAGCAGGTCGACGACCCCATCGAGGAGGACGTCTTGCAGCGCTACGCTTCGGTCGGGATGGAGCTGGACGAGCTGTTCGCCACCTACCCGCCGCCCCAGCAGCTCCAAGCCCTCCGGGTCCGGTTACAGGACAGCACCTCCCTGGATGACGAAGAGCGACGCCGACTCCGCCGTGAGCTCGCTGAAAAGGCGCCAGGCCGCGTCTTGGGCGAGATGACCGCGGCAAAGCTGACTCGTGCGGCCTTCTCGAAGCGACAGCTCGGTCTTCTGGGGCAAGGGCGCGGACCGCTGGCTCGTGGCCGACTACGAGCGGAGCGCCATCCGACCGCACGTCTTCGGCTCCTTCGAGGATATGCTGGTGGCCACTGCATCCCATCCGGCCATGCTGTTCTACCTGGACAACTGGCGCAGCATGGCTCCCGATACTGCCGCGATCCGCGAGCGAGTGACGCGGGCGCAGCAACAGGCCTCGCGTGGGAGCCGGAGCGGGTTCGGGCCTCGAACTCAACGGACGCGCGGACGAAATGGCCGGGGTGGCATCGGCGTCATGTTCCCGATCCGGCGAAACAGCGACCAGGATCAGGCTCATCCGTTCGGAGGACGTGGGCCCGTGGATCAGGCCACGCTGAACGAGCGTCTGGCTCGACTACCCGGCCTGAACGAGAACTACGCCCGCGAGCTCCTGGAGCTGCATACGCTGGGAGTGGACGGTGGGTACACGCAGGACGACGTCATCGACGTGGCCCGGGCCTTCACCGGATGGACGCTCCAGATGCCACGGAACGGGCGACGGGGTCGGGACGGGCAGGGTGACGGGGCGGTCATGGAGCAGCGGGAAGGGGACTACGGCTTCGTCTACCGGGACGAGGTTCACGACAAGGGCGAGAAGACGATCCTGGGACACCGGTTCGAAGGCGGTGGCGGACAGGACGAGGGCCGCCAGGTTCTGAAGATGCTCGCCACGCATCCGTCCACGGCGCGGCACATCGCCACCCAGCTGGCGACTCGGTTCGTGGCCGACGATCCGCCTGAGGCCCTGGTCGAGGCCCTGGCCCACGTATTCCTGGATACCGGGGGCGACCTGCGTGAGGTGACGCGGTCTTTGTTCACGGCCGAGGAGTTCTATGCGCCGGAGCACATGGGGACACGCACCAAGTCTCCGGTGATCCTGGTGGCGAGCGCGCTACGGGTCACGAGCGCCGAGATCATCAACCCACGATCGCTCATCGAAACGCTCCGGTCGCTGGAGCAGGCCCCCTATCTGGCAGATGCGCCCACGGGCTATGAGGAAGCCAGTGCGGGATGGGTGTCCAGCGGCGCCATGTTGAATCGAATGAACTTCTCCATCGCTCTGGCCTCGGGGAGCCTCCGTGGCGTGCGGCCTGGCGCCGAGTCCCTATTCGTGGCCGCTGCCTCGACGGGGCCGACGGTGGTGGAGGGGTTGGCAGCCGTGATCCTCCCCGGTGCGGACACCACTGAGCTGCTGGCCGTGATTCGAGAAGACCTCGAGCGCGATCCGCCCGCATCCGACCGGGAGGCCGGGATACGGGCGCTCGGACTGATCCTCGGGTCACCCGAGTTCCAAGCGCACTGAGCGAGCTGCCCGTCGGAGCCACGGCTTCGACACCGGCTCTAATGAATAGAGGAGGCCGAGATGGTCATCGGACGAAGAGTCTTCGTGAAGCAGGGAGCCATGGCGTTGCTCGCCCTGGGATTGCCACCGGACTTCCTGGTGCGGCCACTGACGGCAGGCGTCGGCCGCCCGGCCGGCAAGAAGACCCTGATCTGCATCTTCCAGCGTGGCGCCGTGGACGGGCTGAGCATGGTCGTGCCCTTCGGCGAGGACGCCTACTATCGTATGCGCCGCGGCATCGCGATTCCCGCCCCACGACGCACCGGGGACGAGGGCGCGCTCGACCTCGACGGGTATCTCGGTCTACATCCGGCCCTCGCGCCGCTCCACGAGCTCTACGGCCGAGGAGAGCTCGCCATCGTTCAGGCCGTAGGCTCGCCCCACCCGACCCGGTCCCACTTCGACGCCCAGGACTTCATGGAGACGGGCACGCCGGGCATGAAGTCCACCGAGGACGGCTGGCTCAATCGCGTGCTACAAACCACTCGCTGCGGCTGCGACGGGAGGACGTTGAGCGACGGCGAGGCGCATGCGGCGGATCACGCCACCGGACAGGTCGCTATGGCGTCGGACCTCGCGACGCTCAGGGGAATCGCCATGGCGTCCGCCCTCCCACGCTCGCTCGTGGGCGCGCATCCGGCTCTGGCCGTCCCGGATCTGGAGAGCTTCGGTGTGGCGGGCGACCTGGACGCGGCGTTCCGCCGCCTCTACAGGACGGACCGAGGAGACGCCGTCAGCGCGGCGGCCGGCGAGGCGTTCGAGGCCGTGGGTGTCCTCGAGTCCATCGATCCGGCCCGGTACCGACCGGAGCCGGGTGCGGAATACCCCAACGGTGACTTCGGCCGGGCTCTCCGCCAGATCGCTCAGCTGATCAAGGCGGACGTGGGCCTGGAGATCGCGTTCGCGGATCTGGGCGGCTGGGACACGCACGTCGGTCAAGGAGGCGTCCAGGGTCAGCTCGCGGGCCGCTTGACGGAGCTCGCCCGGGGGATCGGAGCCCTCTACGCGGATCTGGGTGATCGAATGGAAGACGTGGTCATCCTCACCATGTCGGAGTTCGGCCGCACCGCGGCCGAGAACGGCTCGGGAGGCACCGACCACGGGCACGCGAACGTAATGTTCGCTATCGGTGGCCCCGTGAACGGCGGTCGGGTTCTGGGGGATTGGCCGGGCCTCGAGCGGGAGCAGCTCTACGAAGGGCGGGACCTGGCTCTGACCACGGACTTCCGGGACGTGTTCGCGGAGATCGCCTACGGCCACCTGGGTGCGGAGGATCTGGAAGCGGTCTTCCCCGGGTACGGGGCGGATCCGAGCCGTTGGCGCCGGGTTCTGCGGTCCGCCTGACGTTCGTGCCGGCGGCGCGGCCGGTTCACGAGGAATCGAACATCTTGGCGGCGAGCGACGGGTCCTTGTCCGTGCGGGTGCCGATCTTCACGTAGGAAGCGATGCGGACCGTGCCCTCGGCGTGGAGGGTCTCGTGCACGCGCGCCACGGCCTCCAGGATCTCCCTCAGCTCACCCTCGACGTTGGTTCCGTTGGGGTGCAGCTCTACGGGCAGGCCGGATTCCTTGAGCACGGCGTGGGCCCGCATCACTTCCTTCCGAACGGAGACCCCGGCTCCGATGGGGATGACCTGGATGTCGGCCGTAGCCTTCATTGCGTTTCCTCGCCTGTACGTTGGGTCCTGAAGGGCCCCTTCAAGGTAGTGACGCGGGTCCGGTTGCACGATGGACCAACCGAGCCCCGTGAGGGACCCCGGCCCGTCCAGCCAGATCAACTCGAACCCCGTCCCCGAGCTCCCCGCCAGACGCCCACAACGGCTTCGGTTCCGAACACGAGTGAGGCGCGCCAGCCCCCAGGGCGCTACCATTCCAGTATGAAGACCGTCGGCTCACAGCTGGCCGCGCTCCTCTCCGGCCACAACCTGCGGCGGCAACTGATGCCGTTCGCGCGCTACGTCGTCCTGTTGATCGTGGTCGTCCTTCTGTTCGGCTGGCTCTTCCACGTGATCATGGCGTGGGAGGGCCAGGACCACTCGTGGTTCACCGGTGTCTACTGGGCGCTCACCGTCATGAGCACCCTCGGGTTTGGCGACATCACGTTCGAGAGCGATCTCGGTCGAGCCTTCAGCACGGTGGTGCTGTTGAGCGGCGTCCTCCTGCTTCTGATCATCCTGCCCTTCCTCTTCATCCGCTACGTGTATGCTCCGTGGCTCGAACAGCGGGGACGGAGCCGGATTCGGGCGCTGCAGCGCGTTCCCGCCGCCGTCCAGGACCACGTCCTGATCTGCAGCCACGATCCGATCGCCGTCGGACTCGTCCACCGCCTGGAGCTCGCCGGGGTGCAGGCCTACGTGCTCGAGCCCGACGCCGAGCTCGCGACGCGGATGCAGGACGTGGGGCTACCCGTGATGTGGGGAGACGTCGACTCGGTCGAAACGTACCGCCGGGCGGGCGTCGAACGGGCCCGACTCGTGCTGGCGAACGCGTCCGATACCGTGAACTCGAACATCGTCCTGACCGTGCGCGCTCTGACCGAATCGGTGCCGGTCGTGGCGGTCGCGGAGTCCGACGACTCGATCGACGTCCTCGAGCTGAGCGGCGCCTCGTACGTCCTGCCTCTCAAGCGAAAGCTGGGTGAGCACCTGTCCAACCGGGTGAGCGCCGGGACTGCTCACGCGAACGTGATCGGGAAGTTCTACGACCTGGTGCTGGCCGAATTCCCGGTCCACAACACCCCCATGCAGGGGCAGACCGTTCGGGAGACTCGGCTCAGGGAGTATCTCGGCGTGTCCATCGTCGCCGTTTCCGACCAGGGTCGCCTACACCCGGCCCGACCCGAGCTCGAGCTGGGCCCGCTTTGCGTGCCGGTGGCGATCGGGACGCCGGAGCAGATCGAGGAGCTCAACGAAGTGCTCGCGATCTACGACGCCAATCCCAATCCGGTGCTCATCATCGGAGGCGGCAAGGTGGGGCGGGCCGCGGCGGAGGCCCTGAAGCGAAGAGGGGTCCCCGTCCACATCGTGGAACGCAACCGGGAGCTCGAACCCAAGCTCACGGGGATTCCGGACCGGCTCTTTCTGGGGGACGCTGCCGACCGAGAGGTCCTGGACCGGGCGGGGATCGCGGAGGCACCGTCGGTCCTCCTGACGACTCATGACGACGCGATGAACATCTACCTGACCGTCTACTGTCGTCGGCTCAACCCCGAGGCCAGGATCCTCACGCGGGTGACTCACCAGCGCAACGTCGAGGCGGTGCGCCGCGCCGGGGCGGACTTCGTCCTCAGCTACGCGTCCTTCGGCGTGCAGACGGTATTCTCCATCGTGCAGGGGCGAGAGCTGGTGATCCTGGGCGAAGGCGCGGATCTGTTTTCCGTTCCCGTCCCCGCATCGCTGGCGAACCAGACCTTGAGGGAGGCGGGGATCGGAGCCGGCACCGGCTTGCAGGTGGTCGCCATCCAGGAGGACGGCAAGATCGTGGCGAATCCGCCGCCCGACCGACGGTTGACCAAGGGATCGGCGCTCGTCGCGCTGGGCAGCGCCGACGAGCGGGAGCGATTCCGGAAGGTCTACGGCTAGGATGTTGCCGGAACGGTCCCCCTGTCCGCCACCCCGAGCGTCCGACTCTGCGCCCCCCACCCCGCTGAGTTATGGAAATTGGTGACCATGCCGCCCGGCGGGACCAACTCATCACAGGCCCGCCGCACGTCGTCGCTCAATTGCATGTCACCGACAGGCAGGAGATCGTCGAGATGGCCGAGGGTGCGGGGGCCGACGATGGGTGCCGTGATGCCCGGTTGGTCCTTTACCCAGAGAACGGCAAGCTGGATCGGCGGGATGCCCGCCTCCTCGGCAAGAGCCACGAACCGCCTGCCCACGTCGACGCCGGCTTCGTCGATCCTCTCCGCATAGATCCCACCTCTGTACGCCGCTCTCGAGTCCTCGGGGTATGCCTTCGCATTCGCGTAGCGGCCCGTGAGCACACCTTGGGCGATGGGCGACCATGGAAGGAGGCCCAGTCCGTGCTCGAGGCAGAGCGGCACCAACTCGTTCTCGATGCGCCGGTCGAGCAGGTTGTAGGGGGGCTGTTCGCAACAGTAGCGCGCATACCCCCGCCGATCGCTGATGGCCAGCCCCTCCATGACCCGCCAGGCGGGATGCGTGGAGCAGGCCACGTAGCGGACCTTACCCCCCCTGACCAGGTCGTCGAGCGCGGCCAGCGTCTCCTCCTGGTGGGTATCGGGGTCGAACCGGTGGATGAAGTAGACGTCGATGTAGTCCGTCTGTAGCCGGTCGAGAGAGTCCTCGCAGGCCTGTATGACGTGCAGCTTCGAGTTGCCACGGTCGTTGGGCCCGGGTCCGGTCGGTGGAAAGACCTTGGTGGTGAGCAGAATCTGCTTGCGCAGCCCGGTTTCCTTCAACGCCCGACCGATGATCCGTTCGGTCTCCCCCCTTCCGTAGCTGTCGGCGGAGTCGATCAGATTGATACCGGCGTCGACCGCCCGCTTCAGGATCCGCTTCGCCTCCTCCTCGGGAGTCGGGTCGGCGAAGTTCGCCGTACCCAGGGCCAACGCCGACACCCTCACGCCAGTTCGGCCGAGTACTCTGTATTCCATTGATGAATCCTGTGATGGCTTCTCGTCATCTCACCGGCACCGAATCACGGGGCACGCCGCCCCCGCGAACGATCCGTCGGCGCCTATCTGCGGCCCTCGCCCCGCTCCAGGATCGCTTCGATCGTCGTCATCCCACCCACTCGATCGGCCCAGTCTCGGTATACACCACGCGTCGCGGCTCGGAAGGGCTCTCTGTCAGGGCTGCTGATGCTCACACCCTCCTCCCGCAGCCGCTCGAGCGCCGAATCGGCCTCCGCGCGATACCAGAGCCTCTGCTGCTGGATCATGACACGCGCCGCGCGGTCGATCACCGCGCGGTCTTCCGCCGAGAGGCCGTCATAGAACGACCGACTCATCACCACGTATTCGACCAGTCTGATCCAACCGACTCGCGCCCAAAAGGGCGCCGGCTCGTAGAATTGCTTGGCGAAGTAGTTGGGGTCCGCCGCCTCCGCGCCGTCGATGACCCCCTGCTCCAAGGCCGTATACAGCTCGCCGTACGCCATCGGCAGCGGGTTCGAACCGAACGCCTTGAAGGTGGCCAGGTGCAACCGGTTCTCCATCGTGCGGATCTTGAGACCGCTCAAGTCCTCCACTCGCTCGACCGGGCGCTCTGTGGTCATGATGTGACGCTCGCCCGCGTCGAAGTAGCCCAACAGGTGCAGCCCGCGGCGCTCGAATGCAGGCGCGAGGCTCTGCCCGATCGACGAGTCCACCACGTCATCGAAGTGCTCCGGCCCGTCGAACAGGAACGGCAGCTCGAAGAGGTTGATCTCGGGGACGAAGCTGGCCATCACGCTGGCGACGTTGGCCAGCTCGATACTGCCCATCTGCAACCCCTCGACCACGTCTCGCTGATTGCCCAGCTGGTTGTTGGGGTAGACCTGCACGCGAATGCGGCCTTCCGTGCCCTCGGAGACCAGATCCGCGAACAGCTCGACCGCGCGCACCTGCGGCTCGGACGGGGCCTGAGAGAGCGCAGCTTTCAGGATGGTGATACGCTCTCCCGAGCCGCATCCTGCGGCCATGAGCAGGGCGGCGGCAACCGCGATCCTGGCTCTGGCCGTCCTCCCCAAGCGTGCACCGGCCGTCCGCGCGATCGACGCGCTGACCATCGCGAAGATCGGGCCGGTCACGGGGCGGCCAGCCGCGGTAGCCACAGCACGGAGTCGGGCCAGTAAGTCACTACCAGCAGCACCATGAGCATGGCGACCAAGATCGGCACCACCTGCCCGCTCACGTCTCGCACGCTCTGCTCCGAGATCCCACAGGCTACGAACAACGTGGCGCCGTACGGAGGTGTAATGTAGCCGATGGAGAGGTTCACCGTGGCCAGAATCCCGAAGTGCAGTGGCTCGATCCCGAAATCGAGCGCCAGCGGAAACAAGATCGGCATGAACACGATGACCGCCGAGAAGCTCTCGAGGAACATGCCGATCAGGAGCAGGGTCGCATTCAGGAAGATCAAGAACAAGATGCGATCGCTGATGTGGGCATCTAGCAGAGCCCCCAGGGCCTGCGGCACCTGGTGCACCGCCACCAGCCAGGCGAACAGCATCGCCGTCGCCGCGATGAACAGCACTACGCAAGATCTTTCGGCTGCCTCGAGTGCGATGGACGGGAGATCGCGCAAGCCGATCTCGCGATAGAGGAAGAGCCCAACCGCGAGACCATACACGACCGCTGCGGCAGCGGCTTCGGTCGCGGTGAATACCCCTCCCAGAATCCCGAACACGATCAGCACCGGCAGTCCCAACGCCGGGAGCGCCTTCACTCCGGTGGCCAGGACCTCGTGCACATCGAACGGCACCGGGGCATCGAATTCCGGTCCCTCCTTGAGTGCTTGCCGATAGGCGACCACCATCAGGCCAAGCCCGATCAGCACCCCCGGCACGACCCCCGCCAGGAACAACTGGGCCACGGAGGTTCCGGTCACGTACCCGATCACGATCATCAGGATGCTCGGCGGTATGACCGGACCGATCGCGCCTGCGGCCGCCTGCAGTGCGGCGGCGAAACGCATGTCGTAACCCCTGCGCCGCATGGCCGGCAGCAGGATCGAGCCAACGGCGGCCGTATCTGCCGTCGAGGATCCCGAGATACCGGCGAACACCATGCTGGCCATCACCGTCACCATCCCGAGGCTTCCTCGCACGAAGCTGAAACAGGCGGATGCGAACTCCACGATCCGCTGCGACATGCCTCCCTTGTCCATCAGCCCTCCGGCCAGCATGAACAGGGGCACCGCCATGATCGGCCACGAGTCGAGCGCGGTGAACATGCGCTGCGGGACCAGCGTGATCGGAAGACTCGGCTCGGCGAGGAGCGCCCCCAGTGCGCCCACGCCGAGCGAAAACGCCACGGGCATGCCGATGACGATCAGCGCGAGCATGATCAACACCAGCAGAATCACGACGCCTCCGAAGCTCGAGCGCGTTTGAGCGTCGCCAGGATCGATTCCACCAACATCAGTCCGCCGGCGATCGGGAACACCAGATACACCACCCCCATGTTCAGCTGCATGGCGGGAGAGGTCTGGGTCCACCCGATCATCAGGAGGCGGATGCCCCAGATCACTACCACCCCCGAGTAGAGCGCGATCAGACAACCCGTGATCACAGCCACCACGCTTCGTGCTGCCGGTGGCAGGGTGGGCCCGAGATAGTCGACGGCCAGGTGGCTGCCTTTGCGCAAGCAGATCGAGGACGTGAGCAGGACAATCCATACCTGACAGAAGCGGGCGAGCTCTTCCGTCCAGGCGGGGGGTTGGTTGAACACGTATCGGGCGACGACCTGAGCGAACACGGCGATCGTCAGCACCGCAAAGAGGGTTACGATCGTGATCTCGACCGCTCGACGGATCGGCCGCAAGACCCGGTCAGTTGCTCCAGTCGACAATGATCTTGGCGCAGATCTTGATCGCGCGGATGTAGTCGTCGACGTCCACCCACTCGTCGTGCCCGCCAGCCTGCGTGAGATCTCCAGCCAGGGGCCCGATACCGACCGAAGGGATATCGCTGAAGAGCGTCGGATTCCTGATGTCGCTCGCCGAGTGCAACGGATTCACCTCGGGCTCGACACCCGTGACCTCGACGACCGCGTGGTGGACCGTCTGGTAGAGTGGATGATCGCTCGGCACCTCCACGCCCTGGGTGCCGAACAGCCAATCGACCACCGGTGGGTTGTCCTTCAGCCAGTCGTCTCCTTTCGCGGCCTGCTCGAGCGCATCCAGAATCTCCTGCCGAACCTCAGGCATCCGTTCATTCGGCGGGAACGTGGTCGACGCCTCGATCACGCAATCGGTCGGTACCTTCGTCGTTCTGCCCTCGGTGCCACAAGACACGTGGCTGATCAGCAAGTTGGTCGAACGACCTACCGCAGCATCGAGCGCAGGATGATGCACCCGACCCGCTCGGAGCTCGCCGAGCTCGCTGAGCGCACCCAGCACCAGGTCGGCCTTGTCGACCGCGTTGATGGCCATATGGGTGAAGGCGGTGTGCCCGGGCTCAGGGGTGTCAGGGGCCCTGCCCTGCACCGTGACCCGGAACTGCAGCATGCCCGAGGTGATCGCCTTGATGTCCCGGAGTCCCTTCTCGGACTCGGCGGGATGCAAGTACACCGAGGCGTCGGCGTCATAGCCTTGATTCAACAGGCCGAGTATGCCGCGCGCGTTGCGCTTGGCGGGCGTGCTGGCGAGCAGGATGTCGCCGCGCGGAGTCCCGATCGTCTCGAGCACCGCTGCGACCGCCTCGGCCATGATGGCCACACCGGCCAGGTCGTCGGCGACACCCCACCCGTAGAGCCGACCATCGTCCACCTCGGCCGTGAACGGGTCGTGCTCCCAATCCGCCACAGATTCAGGCGTGATAGGCATTCCGTCGGGGTGGCCGAAGAACAGCATGCTCTTGCCGGATCCGGTTCCCGGCAGTCGCCCCATCACGCTGATCCGTTCGGTCATGTCGATGGCCTCTTCCGCGGCGAACTCGAGATTGAGGCTGAGGTTGGTGGGCAGCAGCCTCAGCGTCTCGACCTCCAGACCCAGCTCTTCGAACCGCGCGGTCACCAACGCCTGGACGGCCTCCTCACCATCCGGCTGGGCGCGAATCAGGCTCTGCAGGAACTGGACGTGCGACTCCCGATTCCGATCAACGGTCTGAAACAGCTCCTGGTCACGCTCGGGATCCTGTGCGGCACCGGCTCGCAGCTGGTGTGGACCCAGCGCGATCGCCAGCAGGACGCTCAATCTCAGCACGATTCGGCTGCTCATCATGACCCCCTGCGTGTCGGGAGGATGGGATGCCTGATGCCCCGTTGGACGAAACAGCACGATAGGAGGTGGATCCCGGGGCAGCCAGGCCTTCGCGTTGGCTCCCGGGACGCCCTGATCTGCGACGTCGATCCGGATGTCTTGCCTCCCACCCCACTCGACTCCCGCTTGCCAGGTCCAGCCCATACTGGCTTGGACGGGTCGCCGCAGATCCGAACGAGGCCGCGGCCGGCGCCTGGGACGAGCCGTTGGTCCTACAACGGCTCCAACTCGCGGAGCGGCAGTGAGTGGCCGAATGACACAGCTGCCCGGACGTCGTTGGGGTCGACGACCTCTCCGCCCCTCTCCAGCCTCACTCCTCCCGTAGGGCCTCGACCGGATCGACGCGGCTCGCCCGGCGAGCAGGCACGTACGACGCCACGACTGCGACGGTCAGCAGGAGCAACGGCACACCGCCGAACGTGATCGCGTCCGTGGAGCTCACACCCACGAGCACACTGTTCATGACCCGGGTCAGGGCGAAGGCGGCGAAGAGCCCGATCAGAATGCCGGCCATCGAGACGACCAGGCCCTGACCCAGAACGAGACGCACGACGTCTCGCTCGGCTGCGCCGAACGCAACCCTGACGCCGATCTCCCTGGTTCGCTGTCGTGCCGAATACGAGAGCACACCGTACAGCCCGAGGGATGCGAGCACCAAAGCGAGACCGGCGAACACGCCGATGAGTGCGAGGATGAAGCGAGTCGGCGTCATGGCGTTCGAAACATACGACTCGAGGGTGGCCACTCCGGAGACCGGCACATCAGGATCCAGAGCCACCACCTCCTCACGAATCCGCGACATGACCTGTGCCGGCTCGGCCGCGGTTCGTACGACGTAGGTGATGGGCAGCCACGGGCCGAAGATGTAGGGCACGTAGACCGTCTCGCGCCCCTCGGCGGCCAGGGACGCCGACCTCACGTTGGCCACCACGCCCACGACCTGAACGGTGCCTCGCTCCAAAGAGAAGGTCTCCTCGTTGAAGTGGTCGACGAGGAGCTCCTTGCCCAGCGGATCCTCGTCGCCGAACAGGCGCTCGGCGAGCTTCTGATCGATGACCGCGACGTCGAGCGCGTCCGCCTCGTTGTCCGCCGGCAGTAGGGTACGACCCGACACCAGCTCGATCTTCATCGTCTCGAAGTAGCCCGGAAGAACCGCCTTGTAGTCGGCCTTGTTGGCCTGGTAGACGTCGTCCGGATCTCCGATCCGACCGTAGGAGCCGACGGAGTATTGTTCCCCGCCGGCCAATGGGAGAGGCGTCACGCCACCGACGCTCTCCACACCGGGGATTTGCTTCAGCCGCGAGCCCAGCTCGCCCGCGAAGTTCGCACGGGCCGCGGCTGTGTAGTACTTCATGAATTGGACCGGCGCCGTGAACGTCACGACGTTTTCCGAATCGAACCCGGGCTCCACTTCCTGAAGGCTGGCGAAGCTGCGAAGCATCAGGCCGGCCCCCACCAACAGGACCAGGGACAGCGCCACTTCCGTCACGACGAGCCCGGTCCGCAGCTTGTTGCCCTGCACGCCGCTCCCGTCGCTCCCTCGATCCTTGAGCGCGTCGGCGAGGTTGCCACCCACTGCTCGGAGAGCCGGCGCGAGGCCGAAGACGACCGCTGCCAGCGCCGCCACGCCCGCTGTGAACGCGAGCACCTGACCGTCGATCGCGACCTCGTCGAGGCGCGGCAGATTTCCAGGGCTAAGCGCCGTGATCAGCCGGGATCCATACCAGGCCAGCAGGACCCCGAGGAGGGCACCACCCGCAGCCAACACCACGCTCTCGGTGAGCATCTGTTGGACGATCCGCCCTCGGCCGCTGCCGATGGCCGCCCGCACGGCGATTTCGCGGCCTCGCCCAGTCGCGCGGACCAGCAAGAGATTGGCGATGTTGGCGCAGGCGATCAGAAGCACGAATCCGACCGCTCCGAGGAGCGCCAGCAGCGCGGGCCGTGCGTGACTCACCACGTCCTCGTGCATGCCGCTCACCACGATCTGCATGTTCTGGTTGGCGTGGAACTGGTGCGCGTCCCGGAGGCGCGCAGCCAGCGCGTCCATTTCCTGCTGCGCCTGTGCCTCCGTCACCCCTGGCTTCAAGCGTGTGACGACGGTGAGCCACGGCGCGTCCCGGGCGAATTCGCCGATGTTGCTCGGCATGACGCCCCAAAGGTCGACGTCTGGTGGCATCGCCGCGTCGGCCGGCAGATAGATTCGGAAGTCCGGCGGCAGCACACCCGCAACGACCGAGCCGAAGCCGTCCATGATGATCGTGCGTCCGATGACCGAGGGGTCGCCGCCGTACCGACGCTGCCAGAGGGCGTGGCTCAGGATGACCGTTCCCGGCGGCAAGTCGGGGTTCGGGCTTCCGAACATCTCGGGGTCGATCGGGAAGGGGTCGTCCTCGGTGAAGTTCCGGCCCACGACCGGTGTGATGCCGAGCAGGTGAAACAGGTTCCAGGTCGTGTACCCATTCGTGACCTGCTCCGCCTGTCCGTCCCCCGTAAGCGTGCCGGAAAGAGCGATCGCACCGGCGAAGCCCTGGAAGAGCGAGGTTGCCTCGACGTAGTCCTGGAGGTCCGGCCCGGAAACCAGGGTCCGCTCGACGTTCGTGGCCGGTAGCCGGGTCCATACGAAGGCCAGCTCTTCCGGATTGGTGAACGGCAGCGCGCGGAAGAGCACCGCGTTCGCGACGCTGAACATCGCCACATTGCTGCCGATTCCCAGCGCTAGCGTCAGCAGGAGCACACCCGTGAAGAGCGGGCGCCGGGCGAACGAACGGATCGCATACCTCACGTCACGGAGAGCGTCCACGATCATGGTCAACTGCCTGGACTTGGGGAGCACTCCGGTTCACGGTCGACGCCCGTGAACCTGTCCGGTCCGATGTGTCTACAACCTACTTCCTACGGGGGTGTGGAATCGAACGGGGCTG
>JBDHHQ010000064.1:0-24207 GCA_039589315.1 Gemmatimonadota bacterium | reverse complement strand
GCGGTGGGAATCCAACCTATCCCTACGCGCGCCCTTCACGCCGGGCACTCAGGACGAGGCCCGTCCAAAGCAGGCAGGCGAACGCGCTGAGCACCAGCGCTGCGCGCCGAGCCCCGGGAGCGCGCTTCCGCAGCTCCACCCTGCCAGAGCCGGCTCCGACACGGACCTGAAGCCGCCCGAGGGAGTCGACCCGGGTGGCGGCGATCCGACCCTCGATCCGGGCCTCCCAGCCCGGGAAACCCCACCTCTGGAGGGTGAGCCAGCTCTCCGATTCCGCTGCCACGTCGAACGAGATCCGCGAGCCCAGGTCCCGGTGCACGGTGGTCACCGCTCCCAGGGGGGCTCGCACCGGAGCTCCGCGGCTGGATCGTTCCGCCAGGGCGCTGGGATCGGCTGAGACGGGCAGGTACTCGTCGAGGACGGAAGCCCTGAAGACGCCGGAGCTCAGGGCTGCCGGGGTGAGTGCCGCCTCGGTCCAGGCTCTTTCCTCGGGGGTGAGCGGTTGGCCGGCGAGGAGGTGGGGCAGGGAGTTCGCGAGGGCCAGAGCCAGGACCGCCGCCTCGAGGCCGTGGCGCCGCCCGGACGGCCAATGCCGACTTCGCTGCGAGAAGAGGCCAGCCGCCAGCAACCCGGTGACGACCGCCAACGGCCCCTGGAGCCGCCATGGAAACTGGAGATAGGGCAGAAGAGGCGTGTGCTCCCAAACGACCGTGGTGAGGGGCGTCATCAGCGCGACCAGCGCCAAGGCGACGGCGACCAGAAAGCGGATCGCCCCGGCGGACGCGTCACGGCGCCACCGGAGGGCTCCGGCGAGGCCGGCGGCCAGAATCAGCGCGGCCAGCCAGCCGGCGCCGAAGAAGCGGGAGTAACCGAACAGCGAGCCGAAGGCCGGGAAGTTCTCGCGGAAGTCGAACCGACCGGTGACCATGCTGTCGGTCTGCACCAGATCCCTGAGCGCCAGAGCCGGTAGCCAGAAGAACGCCGACAGGCCCAGCGCCAGTCCCATGCCCAGCAACAGCCAAGGCCACGCCGAACGCTCACCCCGGCCCCGATACAGCCAGGCTCCCGCTGCGGCCACGATGGCGGACATGACCAGCGCCGTGATGTTGTGGGTGACCACGGTGAGCCCGAGGCCACCGGCGAGCAGGGCGGCGCCCTTGTGCGGTCGACGACGCAGCTCGAAGACCCCCCACAAGGCCAGGGGCACCACGCACAGGGCGGCGAACTCGGAGGTGGCGCTCCGCAGCAGCACGTCCCCGATCAGATAGGGATGAAGGATGAAGACGGCTGCCGCGATCCGCCCGGCCTGGGCCTCACCGCCGGTCATGTGGACAGCCGCGCGATACATGGTGTAGGCGCCCAGGATCGTGAATCCGATCAGTGCGATGACCCCGCCCCGGGGCACCGATCCCAATGCCGCGCCGGCAGCGCTGGCCACAGCGGCGTACACGGGGGCATAGAAGAGGAAGATGGTCGAACCGAGCCCGCCGTAGAGGTTCTCGGCCCAATGCGGCGGCAGTTGGCCGGCTCCGACCGCGTGTCCGAACTCGGCGATCTTGACGAGCTCATGGCGCCAATCGTGACCGCGAGGCCAACCGCGGACGAGGGGCCACAGGGCAACCAGAACCGGCACTGCCAGGAGCGCGTCCCAGGCCGAGAACCGAGGTTCGCCCGGATCCTCCTGGCCCACGTCGCCGGAGGGGCCGTCGCTCGCCCCACGCTGGTCACTCACGGGTGGGTGCCACTCACGCCTCGTCGTTCCACAATCCGGGCGGGCGCCGAGCGGGGCCTCGGGGACTCATGGCTCGCCGCCGCGCTCGCCCCGCTCTCACGGCCGCCCGACCACGTTCCACACCGACTCCAGCTCCTCGGCCGCCCCCTCGGGCGGTCTAGTCATCAGGCTGACCCCCACCGTCAGGGCCAGCCCGCTCAGGAAGCCCGGGATCATCTCGTAGAGGTCGTAGGTGGCGGCCTTGAAGAGGATCACCCACAGGACGGTGACCAGGAAGCCACCCGCCATGCCCGCCGCGGCGCCCGCCCGCGTGGTGCCCTTCCAGAACACGGAGCAAAGCACCACCGGCGTGAACCCGCAGGAGAGGCCCGACCAGGCGAACAGGACGAACCAGAAGATCACCCGGACTTCGCCCAAGGCCAGGACCAGAGCACCGGCGCCGATAACCACGGTGACGAGCTTCCCGTAGAGGGACAGGCGTCGCTCGGGAACGTGGGGGTGGAACACCTGCTGGACCAGGTCGCGCACCACTGCAGAAGACGCCAGGATCAGGAGCGAGTCCACGGTGGACATGATGGCCGCGAGCACCACGACCAGGAAGATCCCCGTGAAGAACGCCGGGAAGAGCGCTTCGCTCATGACGGGCAGGATGGTCTCCGGATCCTCGAGGCCGGGGAACAGGTAGCGGCCACTCATCCCGGCGAGGACCGCGCCCGTGTCGAAGCCGATCATGCACAGCACCGCCCAGAGCCCTCCCTGGACGATCTGCTCCTGGTCACGAGCGGCGATGAACCGCGTCAGGAGCTGGGGTGAGCCCAGGAACGCCACCCCCACCGCCAGGAAGCCGGCTGCGCTGACGATGCCCGGCACCGTCAGGCCCAGCGAACCCATGGGGCGGAGCAAGGCCGGGTCCTGGGCTCCCAGGCCCGCCATGAGCTCCGTCCAGCCGCCGGCCGCCGCGATCCCGACGATGGGCAGCGTGACCAGGCAGCCCAGCATCAGGACACCCTGCAAGAAGTCGCTGTACGCCACGGCCTTGAAGCCGCCCACCGTGGTGTAGTAGAGGATCACCACCGCGCCGATGAGCACGCCGCCCACGTAGCTCGTGCCGAGGAAGGAGTCGAACGCCTTGCCCGACGCCGTGAGCTGGGCGGCGGTGTATGCCATGACCATCGTGATGATGATGAAGACGCCGATGAAGCGGAGCAGATGGCCGGTGTCCCGGAAGCGCTCCTCCAGATAGTCGGGGACGGTGATCGCGTCGTACCGGTCCGAGTACTCCTTGAAGGGCCGCGCCACGAACACCCAGGCCATGGCCACGCCCAGCACCTCCCCCATGACGATCCAGAAGGCGTGGATTCCCACCAGGTAGCCCATCCCGGTGAGCCCGAGCAGCAGCCATGCGCTCTCGCCCGTAGCGTTCGAGCTGAACGCGATGACCCACGCGGGGAGCTTCTTCCCGGCCACGAAATAGCCGGCGACGCTCTTCGATTCCCGGCCACCCCACACGCCGATGGCCAGGAGGACGATCAGGTACACGACCAGAACGCCGACGATGGTGGCGGATCGCAACGGTCGTCAGTGCCTCGGTGAGGACGTGCCGGAGGCCCCGCGCCGCCGCTGTGCTCCCGTTCGCCTGCGATACGAGCGGTAGAACGAGAGCTCGAGACCGAGGCCCAGGCCCACCGAGAGAACGATGAGGATCCAGGACGGCAGCGGGAGGCCGGCGATCAAGGGATGCGGCTCACTCGTCGATGGCGGCGCACGCCCGGGCGAGGCGCCCCAGGGCGTCGTCCACCTCTGCCTCGGTCACGAGCAGGTACGGTCCGATACGCACCACGTGGCCGTGCAGGCCGCCCAGCCCCAGGAGCAGCCCCTGGTCCCGGGTGGCCTCCATGAGCGCCTTGGCCTTGGCCGGGCTCGGCTCCTTGGTGACGGGGTCTTCCACCAGATCCATGGCCTGCATCAAGCCCATGCCGCGGATGTCCCCGATCCAGGCGTGCTCTCGCCCGAGCGCCTGCAACCCCTGCCGCAGCTGTTCACCTCTGGCCGCCGCGTTCGCCGGCACGTCTTCCTCTGCCATGACCTGGAGCGTCTCGGCCATGGCCGCCATGCAGATCGGGTTGCCGCCGAACGTCGAGATGGTCTTCCCGGTCCAACGCCGGGCGATCTCGGGTCGAGTGATGGTGGCCGCTACCGGCATCCCGCCAGCGATGCCCTTGGCCATGACCATGATGTCCGGCTCCACGCCCCAGTGCTCGATCCCGAACCAATGCGTGCCGGTTCGCCCGAAGCCGGCCTGGACCTCGTCGATGATGAGCAGCCCGCCGTACGAACGGATGACCTCCGCCATGCGTTGGAAGTAGCCATCCGGTGGGACCACATAGCCACCGACGCCCTGGATGGTCTCGGCGATGAGAGCCGCGGGCTGCCCGTTGGTCGTCGTCTCGATCACCTGAACCAGGTCCTCCGCCAACCGGTCTACGCACGTCTCGTCGCACGGCTGCCTGAAGGGACAGCGGTAGGGATCGGGGGACAGGGTGTGCGTGATCCCGGTCACCGAGCTGGCGAGAGGCCTCCAGCCGGCGTGGGCTGTCAGCGCCGTGGCCAGGGAGCTGCGCCCGTGATACGCCTGCCGAAGCGCCACCACCTCGTGGCGGCCCGTGGCGATGCGGGCCAGCGTAATCGCCGTCTCGATGGCCTCGGTGCCGCTGTTCGTGAAGAACGAATGGCTGAGCCGGCCGGGTGCGATCTCCCCCAGCCGCCGAGCCGCGTCGATCTGGGCCTCCGTCACGTAGAGGGTGGACGTATGACCCAGGCGGCCCGCCTGGTCCCGGATCCGGTCCACGAGGCGGGGGTGACAGTGTCCCAACGAGGTGGTGAGGATCCCGCTGAAGAAGTCGAGGTAGCGCCGACCGTCCACGTCGGTGACCCACGCGCCCAGGGCGTGGTCCATGACCACGGGGTCCTCGTAGTAGTGCATGAGGCAGTACAGATGGTCCCGTTCTGACCGCTGGAGCTCCGCGCTGCGGTGGGCGACCACGGCTCCGCCGATTCGTGTGGATTCGTCGGTCTGATGCATGAGCCTTCCCTCGTGCTACCAGCGGGAGATGACGACCCGCCGGTCGGTGTAGAACTGAATGGCGTCGGTTCCCTGGGCCTTGAGGTCACCATAGAACGAGGCCCTGGATCCCCCGAACGGGAAGAACGCCATGGGAGCGGCGACCCCGATGTTGACACCCATCATGCTGATGCCGGCCCGGTAGCGGAACTCCCTGGCCGCTTTGCCACTGGTGGTGAAGATGGAGACCGCGTTGCCGTAGTGGTTCTCGTGGACCCGGGCGACGGCCTCGTCCAGCGACGAGACCCGGGTGAGGCCCGCCACCGGCCCGAAGATCTCCTCCCGCCCGATCCTCATGTCGGGGGCCACGTCCTCGAAGACGGTGGGACCGAACCAGTGGCCGTCCGGCAGGCCGTCGACCGTGGCATCCCGCCCGTCCAATGCCAGCGTCGCGCCGCCCCCGACGCCCTCGTCCACGAGGCCCCGAACCCGCTCCCGGTGAGTCGCCGAGATCACCGGGCCCACGTCCACGCCCTCGTCGAGGCCACGGCCCAACCGCAGCGCCCGGGCCCCGTCGAGCAGGCGCTCCCGGATGGGTCCGTAGGCTTCGCCGACGCCCACGACGACGCTTCCGGCGAGACAGCGCTGACCCGCCGATCCGAAGATCGAGCCCATCAGTGCCCTGGTGGCCACGTCGTAGTCGGCGTCGGGCAGCACGAGCATGTGGTTCTTCGCGCCCCCCAGCGCCTGTACCCGCTTGCCGTGGGCCGCCGCGACGCCGTACACGTGGCGGGCCGTGGCGCTGGAGCCCACGAAGGACACGCCCATGATGTCGGGATGCTCCAGGATCCGGGTCACCGCGTCGCGCGCGCCGTGGACCACGTTGAGTACTCCCGGTGGCAGCCCCGCGTTCGCGGCCAGGTCGACGATCCGTTGGTGGGTCAGAGGATCCTGCTCGCTGGGCTTCAGCACCACCGTGTTCCCCGTAGCCACCGCGTACGGCCAGAACCAGAGCGGGATCATCACGGGGAAGTTGTATGGGGTGATGACGGCAAACACCCCGAGGGGCTGGCGCACGGTGGAGCAGTCGATCCCGGGCGCGATGTCCTCGAGGGCCTCGCCCATCATGAGCGTGGGGATGCCGCAGGCATGCTCCACGTTCTCGATTCCCCGCTGGACCTCTCCGAGGCACTCTGTGAGGACCTTCCCGTGCTCCCGGCTCAGACTCCTGCCCAGCTCCTCCTTGTGCTCGTCGAGCAGGCCTTTCAGGCGGAACAGCACCCGAGCCCGCTCCACGGCCGGTGTGCTGCGCCACGCCGGGAACGCAGCTCGCGCGGCAGCGACGGCGGCGTCGACGTCCGAGGCGGTGGACAGGGGTACCTGTCCCAGGCGTTCGCCGGTAGCCGGATCCGTGACCGGCAGGTACTCCGTGGCCGTGGCGCCGACCCAGCGGCCGCCCACGAAGTTCGCGACGGGATCCGTGGTCGAAGCGGATGCAGCGGTCAGCGTCATGGTGCCCTCGGGTGGTGGAGACGCTACGGGTCAGGGGGGAAGATAGGATCGGGCGAGGAGCGGCGCACGCGACCGGCCGCCCCCTGAGCGGTTGGCCAGCCCGGACAGGCGCCACCGTCCGGCGCTCCCCTTACCTGTCCCCGGAAAAGGGATATCTTCACGCCGGAGCCGTGGGTGAGGGGGTTGAGCGCACGCGCCCTGCGGGGACATCATTTGGCGGATTCGGAGGTCCATCGATCTTGGCGAGCACCCAGTCCACAGAGCGCCATCCCTCGGCGGCGCGCACGCGCGACGGCACGCGCGAGGGGTTCATCGTGCCCATCGGCGGGGCAGAGGAGAAGTTCCGGGATCCGAAGATCCTCTCCCGTTTCGCAGATCTTTGCGGCGGGGCCGAAGCCAGGATCGCCATCATCCCGACTGCGTCGGAGCTGGATGACACGGGCTCGGGCTACGAGCAGATCTTCCACGACCTCGGGGTCCGGGCGGCTCGGGCGTTTCCCTTCGCACGGCGGGAGGACTGCGAACGGGCCGAATGGATCCGCGGTCTGCGCGACGCAGACGGGATCTTCATGACCGGCGGCAACCAGCTCCGTCTCTCCACCATCCTCGGTGGCACGCCCGCGGCTCGCGCGATCCGCGACGCCAGCGCGAGAGGGACCCATGTTGCCGGCACTTCCGCGGGCGCGGGCTTCATGTCGGAGCACATGATCGCTTTCGGCGGCGAAGGCCTCCTTCCCCAGGGCGGGCTCGTGACCATGGCGCCCGGACTCGGGCTCACCAACCGCGTGGTGGTGGACCACCACTTCGTGCGACGGGCCCGCCTCGGGCGCCTCATGACGGCGTTGGGTCTCAACCCCTTCGCGGTCGGCCTCGGTCTCGGTGAGGACACCGCCGCCTTCATCGGTCCCGACGACCGCCTCGAGGTCGTGGGCAGCGGCAGCATCACGGTGGTGGATCCCGCGGACATGGAGTACTCCAACCTCTACGCGCGCTCCGAGGGCCAGCCCGTCTGCGTGGTCAACGTGCGAATCCACTTCCTGATCGATGGCTGGTCCTTCGATCTGAACACCCGAGAGGCCTCGCACGAGCACATTCTGCCCGCTTAGGTCCTTGGCGGGCCGGGCGGTGAGATGGACGCCAGTCTGATGAAGATCGTCGAGCACGCCGTCTACGTCGGCCCCAGCATCTACGCTTCCTTCCCCGTCATCCGATTCCGTGTGGACCTGGGTCCGTTGGAGGCGTGGCCTTCGGTACGCCTCGGGCCCGCCTTCACCGACCCACTTCTGGAGACGCTGCCCGGACTCCGTGAGCACGGTTGCTCGTACGGTGAGCCTGGCGGCTTCGTGCGCAGGCTTCACGAGGACGAGGGCACGTGGCTGGGCCACGTCCTCGAGCACGTGGCCATCGAGCTCCAGAACGTCGCCGGCCAGGACGTGACCTTCGGCAAGACGCGGAGCAACGGCGAGCCCGGACAGTACGACGTCGTATACGAATACCATGCCGAGAAGGTGGGCCTCGCCGCGGGGCGCCTGGCCCGCAGGCTGCTCCTGGGCCTGCTCCCGGAAGCGGCCCGGGAAGGCGTAAGCGACGTCCCCACCGACGTGGACTGGGAGTCCGAGCGGGATTCGTTCATCAAGTTCGTCCAACGGAAGGCCTTCGGCCCCAGCACCGCCGCGTTGGTCCGCGCAGCGGAGGCACGCGACATTCCCTGGCTGCGCCTCAACGACTACTCGCTGGTGCAATTCGGACACGGCAGGTGGCAACAGCGCATCCAGGCCACCGTCACGTCCAGTACGCCGCACATCGCGGTGGAGATCGCGTCCGACAAGGAGGAGACCAACCGGATCCTGGCCGATCTGGGACTTCCCGTTCCCGAGCAACGGCTCGTGTACAGCGAGGACGACGCGGTGCGGGCCGCTGCGCAGATCGGCTATCCGGTCGTCGTCAAGCCGTTCAACGCGAACCATGGTCGGGGTGTATCGCTGGACATCGCCGACCCGGAGCACGTCCGCGTCGCCTACGAGAAGGCGCGAGAGCACTCGCGGGGCGTCTTGGTCGAGGGCTTCGCCCGAGGGTTCGACCACCGAATACTTGTCATCGATGGCGAGGTGGTGGCCGTCTCCAAGCGGGTGCCCGGCCACGTGGTGGGCGACGGCGAGAGCACGATCACGGAGCTGGTGGAGGAGGTGAACCGGGATCCGCGCCGGGGGATCGGCCACGAGAAGGTGCTCACGCGCATCGAGCTCGACTACCAGGCCAAGCGTCTCCTTGACCTCCTGCACTACACCCCCGACACGGTGTGCGCCCGTGGCGAGGTCGTGTATCTGCGGTCCACCGGCAACCTGTCGACGGGCGGCACCGCCGTGGACCTCACCGACGTGATCCATCCGGACAACGCCGAGATGGCACGGCGGGCAGCGGGGGCCGTCGGTCTGGACGTGGCGGGGATCGACTTCATCACCGAGGACATCTCGCTGTCCTACAAGGGTGGCGGCGGGATCATCTGCGAGGTCAACGCGGCCCCAGGGTTCCGCATGCACACCAACCCCGCCGAGGGCATCCCGCGCGACGTGGCCGGGCCGGTCCTGGACATGCTGTTCCCTCCGGGAACTCCCGCGCGCATCCCCATCCTGGCCGTCACGGGCACCAACGGGAAGACCACGACGGCCCGCATGCTCGCGCACATCTACAAGCTGGCGGGACACAAGGTCGGGCTGGCCACGACCGATGGGGTGTACATCGACGGTCAGCTGACCCTGGCCGGCGACATGACGGGGCCCCGGTCTGCCCGCATGATCCTCCGGGATCCCTCCGTCGACGTTGCCGTCCTCGAGACGGCCCGTGGTGGGCTGCTCAGGTCCGGGCTCGGGTACCAACGGGCAGACGTGAGCGCGTGTCTCAACGTCCGAGAGGATCACCTGGGCCTCAGGGGCGTCGAGACCATCGAGCAGCTCGCCGAGGTGAAGCGCGTGGTCATCGAAGCCGCCAAGGACACGGCCGTCCTCAACGCCGACGACCCGTTGTGCCTCCGGATGTCCGGTCACACGGAGGCCGATCACATCCTCTACGTCACTACCAATCCCGGGCACGAGCTCGTGAGGGAGCACGTCCGTGCGGGCGGGCGGGCCATCGGCCTCGAGGAGGGCATCAACGGCCACATGATCACCCTGTACGACCGGGGTGGGCACATGCCCCTGCTGTGGACCCACCTGGTGCCCGCGACGCTCGACGGCCGGGCCCTGCACAACGTCCAGAACGCCATGTTCGCGGCCGCCATGGCGTATTGCGGTGGCGTGAAGCTCGAGGACATCCGGCACGGGCTTCGGACGTTCGACTCCTCGTTCTTCCAGGCGCCCGGACGGATGAACGTCTTCGCGGAGCATCCGTTCCGCGTAATCCTGGACTACGCCCACAACCCCGACGCGGTCGCAGCCATGTGCCACCTCGTGGATCAGCTCACCGTCTCGAACCGGAAGCTCGTGGTCGTGGCGGCGCCGGGGGATCGCCGGGACCAGGACATCCAACAGGTGGCGAGGAACGTCGCCGGACACTTCGACCACTACATCTGCCGCCGCGACGACGTGCTCCGGGGGAGACAGCCCGACGAGGTTCCCCGTATGCTGGCCGAGACGCTGCTGGAGGAAGGCGTCTCACCCGACCAGGTCGACGTGATTCCGCCTGAGGCCGATGCCGTGGACGCCGCGCTGAGGATGGGACAGCCCGATGACCTCATCCTGATCTTCGGGGATGCGCTCCAACGCACCTGGAATCAGATCACCCAGTTCCATCCGGATGCGGCGCCGTCGTCCGAAGCAGAGGCCCCGGACCACGAGGCTCCAGCGGCGGCACTGCCGAACCTGGCCCAGCATTCGGTGGCGTTGGGGGGCCGCTTGATCCGGGATGAGCGCGGGATACACCTGGCGCCCGAACAGTCCGATTGATCTCCGCCGCCCTGTCATGGCCATCGTCGAGCTCGAGGACTCCAGGCGCCTGACGGGCCCGAACCTCCTGGCCGACAGCGCCGGGGCGGTCATCGACGGCCGGGTCGAGGAGACCGTGCGGGATCCCTTCCTCGAGGCGTGGCGGACCCATGCCGCCAGCATCCTCCAGGGCGTGGGTTGGGGGGATCGGGAGCTCGCCACGCGCACATATCAACAGGGCGTGACCGTCTTTCATTCGGCTCCGGTGGATGCGTTGTACGCCGCCACCGAGGTCAACGAATGGGCCTGGGCCGCCGCCGCCGCGGAGGTCGGTCGGTCGGAGTCGGTGGAACCACTGGCCGTCGTCACACCACGCCTCCAGGCTCTGATCGACCGGGAGCGAAACCCCGCGCTGCTGCGCTTGCGAGCCGCAGCTGCCGAGCGAGGCCTGACGTTCCTGTCCGACGACGACCACGCGTCGGTCGGTCTGGGCACCGGAAGCCGGGTCTGGGCGGTGGACGACCTGCCCGACCCGGCCCGGGTGCCCTGGGCCGAACTCCACGACATCCCCCGCGTGCTCGTGACGGGGACCAACGGCAAGACCACGACCGTGCGCATGGTGGCCGAGATCGTGGAGGCGGCCGGACGGAAGGTCGGGTTCACGTGCACGGACGGAATCTACGTCGAGGGCGCCCTGGCCGATGGCGGCGATTGGTCGGGTCCGGGCGGTGCTCGCGCGCTGCTGCGCGACCCGCGCGTCGAGGTGGCCGTTCTGGAGACGGCCCGGGGCGGCATGCTGCGCCGGGGCCTGGCACTCGACCGGGCCCATGCGGCCCTGGTGACCAACGTAGCGGAGGACCATCTGGGCGAGTGGGGTGTGGCCACCGTGCAGGACGTCGCCACCGCCAAGCTCGTGGTGGCCAAGGCGGTGCGCCACGGGGTGCCCCTGGTCGTGAATGCCGACGATCCCGTGTTGGCGCCTTCCGCCCGGGCGCTGGGCCGGCCCATCACCTGGATCTCGGCCGACGGAGCGCACCCCGCAGCCAGCTCGGGCCGCCGGGGCCTGCCGTCCTGGGTCGGTCCCGACGAGGTGGCGTGGATCGTGCGCGAGGGCTGGCTGGTGCGAAAGGAGCCCGGGTCCACCGCGCCCCTGCTGGATGTGACCATGGTCCCCGCCGCCCTCGGCGGCCTGGCCGCCTACAACGTCGCCAACGCCCTCGGCGCCGCCGCGCTCGCCCGTGCGCTGGGGATCGACGACCATGCCATCCGGCAGGGGCTCGTGTCCTTCGACCCGACGCCCGAGCGGAGCCCCGGCCGCACCAACCTATTCGAGGTGGGAGATCTGTGGATCCTCGTGGATTACGTCCATAATCCCCACGGCTTCCAGGCCGTCGGGCAGTTGGTGCGGGCCCTCGCGCCCCGCCGGGTCGGTCTGATGGTTGGCCACGCCGGCGATCGGGGCGACGAGGCCATCCGGGACCTGGCCCGGGCCGCCTGGGCCCTGGGGCCGGAGCGCGTGGCCGTGAAGGAGCTCGGCGAGTACTTGCGGGGCCGGCAGAGGGGCGAGGTTCCCGAGATCATCCGCTCCGAGCTCGCGCGGGCCGGTGCTCCCGAGCAGACGGTGTCGGTCCACGAGGACGAAACATCGGCCGCCAGAACCCTGCTGGAGTGGGCACGAGACGGGGACCTGATCCTGCTTTCCTCCCAGGCCCAACGCGACGCCGTGCTGCGACTCGTGGAGGCGCTGCACGCCGGAGGCTGGCGACCGGGCCTCCCGCTGCCGGAGTCGCCGTAACCGGGAGCGAGGGGGTGGCTCGCGCCCCCGGGGCACGCCGGGCGGGACCGTGCTGGGCCGGGGGAGCCCCCCGCGGCGGCCCTCACTACGGCTTCGTACGACCTCGTGGCTCCACCGTCACCGACGCCCTGGAGGAGGCGCCGCCGCTACCGGCGATAATGGTCACGCGTCCCTCCCTCAGTCCCGTCACGAGCCCCCCTTCGTCGACGGTCGCGACAGACGGGTCGGTCGTGCTCCAGATGACGTTGGGAGCGGCGATGGGGTTGCCGCGGGCATCGACCACAGCTGCCTCGAGCTTCACGGTGCCGCCGGGTGCCACGGAACCGTCCGGTGGGGACACTGTCAAGGCGGCTGCCTGCTGGGCCACGAAGATGCCCGCGCTGCCGACCGCGTGCCCCCCCCGTGCGGTGACCGAGGCCGCGATGGTGGCGGAGCCGTTGCTCCGCGCCGTCACCAGACCCGTGGAGCCGACCACAGCAACGGCCGTGCTCGACGACGCCCAGGTGACCAGGGCCCCATCCACGGTGGTGCCATTGATGTCGAGGGGCGCGGCCGTGAGTCGGATGGACTCGCCGAGGGATGCCAGTTGCACGCTGGCCGGCTCGACCCGGACGTGGGCCAGGGCCGGGCGCCCCCCGGCCGGCGCCGCCGGGGTGACCTCTTCGGCGGTCTCGCATCCCCAAGCCGCGGCGATGCCGCAGGCGATCAGCCGCCACCCAGGACACCGCGCCAACGCTCAACCCTCCCGGTAGACGGCCACGTGGTGCGCCCCGCCGCTATCGATCCAGCCGCGATACATGCCTGGCGTGTTGAAGCACAGCTCCACGTTACCGTCCCTGTCGATGGCGACGAGCCCTCCGGCGCCCGGTACCTGGGCCTCCAGCGTGTCCCAGATGACGCCGTGCACGGCTCGGGCGAGGCTGACCCCGCCGTGTGCCATACGGGCGTGGACGTCGTGGGCGATCGCATGGCGGATGAAGTACTCGCCCCAGCCCGTGCAGGAGACCGCGCACAGCCGGCTCGCATACGTGCCGGCCCCGATGATCGGTGAATCTCCCACGCGTCCCCAGGTCTTGTTGGCCATGCCGCCGGTGGAAGTGGCGGCCGCGAGCCGACCCGCATGGTCCCTGGCCACCGCGCCCACCGTCCCGGCGCGCCCGGTGGGACCCGCGGATCCGATCACGTTCGGCCGAGCGCCTCCGCTCTCCTTCGCCCGCTGGAGGTCGGACCAACGACGCTCCGTGTGGAAAAACGACGCCTCCGTGGCCTCCACGCCGCTCGCACGGGCGAACGCTGCGGCGCCCGGCCCCGTCAGCATGAGGTGCTCGGATCGCTCCATCACCAGCCGCGCCAGATCCACGGGGTACCGCACATCCGTGACGTCGGCCACCGCACCGGCGTCCAGGGTGTCTCCGTCCATAATGGAGGCGTCCATGCTGACGACGCCACGCTCGTCGAAGTTGGACCCGCGTCCCGCGTTGAATAGCGGCGAATCCTCCATGACCCGAACGGCGGCGCAGGCCGCGTCGACCGCCGTACCTCCTGAGCGAAGCGCCTCGTTGCCGGCCTGGAGTGAGCGTGTCAGCGCCTCCCGGTACTCCGCCTCCAGGCTCGGGGTCATCTCGTCCCGACGGAGCGTCCCGACGCCTCCGTGGATCGCGACGCCCTGCTCGATCCGAACCTCGCTGATCCGATCCTCGGTGATCCGATCCTCGGTGTCTCCGCTCAAGCGATCTCCTTTGAAACCGGCTACCGCGGGCTCGGCTCGCTCGTCCAGGGCCAGGCTCCATGCCAGCTTTCGGGTGGGGAGGGAGTTGTCCGTCGGCGAAGATAGGACAGGGAGGGAGCGCCGCACGAGGGGCGGACCGCCCACCGGCGGCACGCCAACGGGGACGGACGAGCTCACGGTCAGCGGGGCGGAGGGCGCCCTCGTCCACCGCGCGACGACGGATCTGGTGGTTCGGTAGGGTGCGGTGCACGTGTCGCCCTGCCCAGGCATGGCACTTGCTGCGGTTCAGTGGGCCTGGGCGTGGCTCGAAGGGTCGGTCGCCGGCGGTCCGACGGTCGTCTCCTTCGTGAGCGCCCGCCCAGGGACTTTTACTCGACCCATGAACCGAGGGACGGCGTGGCCGCGCACGCTCGTAGCACGACGGCGGGAACGGACGCCCGGGGAACGACGGCCCGGCCGTCTGATCGCTCCTTGGAGGTGGCGCTGCTCCTCCACTGTGCGCGGGCCCATATGGACGAGGCGCGTTCCCGTCTCGTGTCGGAGCTGCTGGACGAGGAAGTCGATTGGGACCGGGTCGTGGAGCTGGCCCGCCGTCACGGCACCGTCCCGCTCCTGTACCACGGTCTGTCGGTCGCTGCGCCGGACAAGGTCCCCGGCACCCTGATGACCTCTTTGCGAGGTCGTTTCCACGAGCTCGGGCGCCGTAACCTGTACCAGATCGTGGAGTTGATGGGGCTCCTGAAGGACCTGGGCGATGGCGGGGTGCCAGCCATCCCGTTCAAGGGCCCCGTCCTTGCCGAGCAGGTGTACGGCAACCTGGCTCTTCGCGAGTTCTCGGACCTGGACGTCCTGGTCAAGCCCGAGCACGTGGACCGGGCCTCGACGATCCTGCGGGACCGGGGATACGCACCGTGGTACGAGCCCTCCGGGGCACGGCATCGCGTGGCGCGGGCGGTGGAATACGCCCTGCCGTTCTCTCGGGCGCGAGACCGCATGAGCGTCGACCTCCACTGGGCATTCGCGCGCAAGTTCTTCACCGCCGACCTGGACGAGGAGCTGGTCTGGGACCGCGCGGTGATGGGACAGCTCCAGCGAAGAGACGCGTTGCTCCTTCCCCCGGCGCTCACGCCCATCGTGCTCGCGGTCCACGGTGCCAAGCACGGACCCTATCCGTGGCCCAGGGTCAAGTGGATCGCCGACATGGCGGGCATCGCGGGGATCACTTCACCCGAGGACTGGCAGGAGGCGCTGGTCCTGGCACGGCAGCTGGGGGTGCGGCGGATGCTGCTCCTTGGCGTAGCGTTGGCGGAGCGTGTCCTGGACGCCGCCGTGCCGCCGCTGATCGCTCGGGCCCTCGACGACGATCCCGCCGCCCGCCGGCTGGCCGTGGACGTGGAACGGTGGCTCCTGTTCGAATCCCGGCCGGTCCCAGCCCTCGCTGAGCGAGTTTCGTTCGACGTGTCGGTCCGGGAGCGCCGTCGGGATCGAGTGCGGTATCTCGGTCGACGGCTGTTCACGCCCACGCACCGCGATCTCGGTGCGGCACGGCTGCCCCGAAGCCTGTCGTTCGTGTACCCGGCCCTTCGCTGGGCACGACTCGGAGGCGGGTACCTGCGCGATCCCACTCGCCTGCAGGAAATCTGGCGCGGTCATCGTAATGCTGAAGCACCGTCCCGTGGCACGGAACCTGCGGCTTGATTCCGCGATCCCGAACGAGGTGCAACGTGCAGCCCGCGGGCCACCGGCGGCCCCGCGGGGAGAGGCCTATCGAACCGTGAAATCCGGTGACCCGCAGTTCCTGGCCGACCTCTCGACCAGGGTGGTGGCGGCTCCCGACCAGGTTTCCACGCGGCTGGACGACGAGATCGTGATTCTGAGCTTGCGCTCGGGAGGCTATTTCTCGCTCGAGAAGGTGGGCGCGCGAATCTGGGAGCTCATCGGTGAGCCGCGCCTCATCGCTGAGCTACGGGACGCGATCGTCGAGCAGTACGGCGCCGCACCCGAGGTCGTCACGGACGACGTGCTGGAGCTCTGCCAGCACCTGGCAGAGCTTGGATTGGTCGATTTCGTCGAATGACGCGGTCAGCATCGAGGAACCGGGAGCGTCGCTGATGCACGTCACCATCGGTGGACCGATGCAACACCTGGCACCCCTCGAGGGACGCGGAAACCCACGGTGGTCGGGCAAGCAGCCAAGCGAGGCACTGGGTACGATGCTTGCAACTCCTTCTCTTGGCAGTGACGCGTCACCATCCTCGAGAGGAGGCTTTCGTGGACTACGAGAAGCCGTTCGTCAGGGAGTTGGGCTCCATCGCCGACAACACGTGGACCACTCCCGGTGGGAACGAGAAGGGCGGCGGAGCCACCTGGCATTACGACAAGTTCTGCGAAATGTCAGGCGGAAGCGACGCGGATTGGCCGGGCTGCGGGTCGAAGTAACCCGATCGTTCGAAGCAACATCCGCACTGCGGTTCGAGGGTCCTGGGGCATCTGTCCCAGGGCCCTCGTTCGTACGTGCCCCAGAGCAGACTCGCCATCGGCACGGCGGGATGTGGGCCGGACCGGTTGGGCGGTCCCGGTCGCTCGACTGAGCCAAATGGGGTGCGTGGCCGGTATACTGTTCAGGGACTCCGAGTTGAGGCCCGCCCGGGTGAAGGCCATGCTGGCCGCGTCCCCCCACCGAGGCCGGGAGATCAGCCTGGCCGTCCGCGAACGGGCGGTGCTGGGAGTCTCCGAAGGCGACGGCATCGGGGCTTCAGGCCTCTGTGAGGGTCGTGACGTCGTCGTGGCGTTCTCGGGATTCCTGGATAACCTGGACGAGCTGCGGAGCGCGCTGCGGGCGGAAGGACACGGCGCCCCCGGACGCGCTCCTGCCCAGGCCATCGCGGCGTGCTGGGAGGCCTTCGGAACCGACACTCCCCAGAGGCTCCGGGGTGCGTATCAGGTCGTGGTCACCGACGGGCGGACCCTCTGGGCGTTCCGCGACCAGCTGGGCTCACGCCCCCTCTTCTTCCGTGCCGATCGCCGGGGCGTTTACGTCGGCGCCGAGGCCAAGCAGGTGGTGGCCGGCGCGCAGATCGCGTACTCCCCCGATCCGGAGATGCTCGAGGACATCTTCTACGGGCGCCGGGGTACCCCCGACCGGTGCGCCCTCGCCGGCGTGGCGAGGCTCCTGCCCGCTCGTCTCCTCACGGCCCGCGGCGAATCGGAACGCAGTCTCCGGTACTGGGCACCGGGCAAGAACCTCGAGCGGAGCCGGATCGGGCCCGGAGAGCTCCAGGAACGCTTCGACGGTCTCTGGACCCAGGCCGTGGATCGCTGTCTGGTTGGGGACGACGTGGTGTCCCTGAGCGGTGGGGTGGATTCACCCGCGATCGCGGCGTATGGAGCCCCGCTCTACCCCGAGCGGTTCGGCCGGCCGCTGCCGGCCCTCTCCACCGTCTATCCGGATCAACCGGCGGTGGACGAGTCCTACTACATCCGGGCCGTCGCCGAGGAGCTGGGAATGCCGCTCCACACGTACGAGTCGACGGCGAGGCCAACGGACCGGATCCGCGACTGGGTACGCCTGGTGGACAGTCCCATTCCTGTGATCTCCCTGGCGGAGACGGTGGAGCACCTGACGCTGGCTAGGCAGCTCGGGTACCGGAACACCCTCACCGGCGAAATGGCCGAGTTCGTCTTCGACATGAGGCGGCACCTCCTGAGCCACCTCCTCACGAGGGGCAAGCTGGGTCCCGCGCTCCGGGAGCTCTCCGGCCGCCGGGCACAAGGGGAACCTCTGAAGAGACAGGCCCGCGCCGTCGCCCACTCGTTCATGCCCAAGGCCTACTTCCTCTGGCGCAGGACGAGGGCCGGTGCCCACCT
This sequence comes from Gemmatimonadota bacterium, assembly GCA_039589315.1. Lineage (GTDB taxonomy): Bacteria > Gemmatimonadota > Gemmatimonadetes > Longimicrobiales > Gaopeijiaceae > JBDHHQ01. Next base: position 6,591 of record JBDHHQ010000064.1, on the reverse strand, counting down.
GGCGAACGGGCGGGAGAGCCGCCGCCCTCGTTGGCTCGACCCCACCCGAATGAACCCGGATCTGCCGGTGAGCGGCTGGACGGGGTGGCGGGACGAGCAACTGTCTCCTTTCGACGGGCCGACGCTGGCGTTCGAGGCCGACGACGCCATTCAGTCGCTCACCGGGGTCAGCGTGCGTCGCCCCTGGGCCGACCTGGACCTGTGGGAGCTCTTCCTCGGGCTACCCGCAGACGTGAAGTTCCCTCGACGGGGGAGCAAGCCTCTCGTGCGGGATCTGCTACGGGGCCGGGTCCCCGACGTGATCCTGGATCGCGAGGACAAGACCATCTTCAACGACGCCATCTTCGACCGAATCGACTACGGCGCCCTCCGCCGGTGGCTGAGCGACCCCGGAGACTTCCGGATGCCCGGCGTGGACTACGCGCTGCTCGACCAGCGCATCAGGAGGCAGGAGTGCGATCTCTGGGAGTTCTTCTGGGCCAAGGATCTGGCTGCCGTCCACGCGTTTCTCTCGACGTGCTGAGCTTCCGAGCGCAGATCTCGGCCTCAGCCACCGAATCGCTCGACCAGCGTGTCGAGGGTTGCGGCGAGGCTCTCGGGGTCCAGACGCCTGGCGAGTCGATACGTCGGTACGCCGGCGACAAGACGGCCGAGTCCCTCGAAGCACCTGCCTCGGCTCTCGTCGTCGGGCAGGTAGAAGCTCATGGCCCACAGATCCCTCAAGGCCTGAGCGGGCGAGACGTCCCGGAGCTCGACGGCCCCGTCGTGAACCGCCAGGAAGACCATCGCACGGAGCGGCACGGGGTCCCCCGTTCCCCTGAGCTCCGGAGCGATGGCATAGTGTGCCTTCTCGGGTGTCTCGAGGACCGGGGAGAGAGCCTCCGAAGAGAGCAGCGCTTTGACGTCGTGGCGGAGCTTGACGAGGCCCGGTCCCGGCAGGACCTGGACCCCCGACTCGACCCGGCAGCAGGTCAGGTCTTCCGAGAGGACCCGGAGACCGCGATCCAGGAATGCCGTCGCCGTGGTGGTCTTGCCGGACCCGCTGGGGGCGGCCAACAGGACGGCCCCTCCGTCCAGGTCCACGGCAGCGGCGTGAAGGGCCAGGGCTCCCGACTGGACGGCAGCCACGGTGACCGGCGTCGTCCACAGGAGCATCTCGCGATACAGCACGTCGGGGGTCGCCGAGACCTGGATCGATTCGCCGTCGGTCGACAGACGAAACCAGTGGGGCGCCGCCTCGCCGATCCTCACCGTGTGGCCGTCCGTGCGCCGGTAGACCTCGATCAGCGCACGTCGGCCGGTAACGGGGCTCCAGGTCTGCAGAAGGTCACCGGGACCGCGGGACAGATCGTCTTCGGTCTCTTCGACGGCGAGGGGGACGCCACCGCCGGTGCGAAGGTAACGGAACGGCAGCGCGGATTGGATCTCGAAGCCGTAGCAGGCTCCCTGGGCGCTCCGGGCGTACGAATCTTGCATGGACGGCTCGGTGAGCGGGGTCTCGCCGCCCCTGCAGGCGGCGCACGGTCCCGAAGCGAGGAAGCGGACCGGACAGCCAGGTCGCTCAACGCGGGGATGAGAACCTGAAGACGCTCTGGAGGCTGACGCAACTGAGCCGGGGGGAACGGAGAGCCCTGAGGTCCGCCCTCTGGGCAGTTCCTCTGACCCGGCTGTGTCTACTCGTGATTCCGTTCCCTCGCGTGGTCGACCTCACTGGCCGGATCTCCACCCGCAAACGTCTCGGGCCCGATCCCGAGCGCCTGTCCTGGGCGGTCGGAGCCGTGAGCAAGAGGCTCGTCCGGCGGAATCGTTGCCTTGTGGAGGCAGTCGCTCTCGTCCTGCTTCTTCGGCGCGTCGGGACTCCGGCCACGATACGCCTCGGCGCGACGCGCCTGGACGGACGCTTCGAGGCCCACGCATGGGTGGAAAGCGAGGGACGGATCCTCATCGGCGGAGAGCACTCTCCCTCGAGCTACGCCGTGTTTCCGACCTTGACCGGAGCTTCCGAGCCACAGGGGCCGGCCCGATCGGATCGGCCGACGTCATGAATGTGCCCGGAGCTCTCTCGCGGTGGGTACGGCGCCATGTCCGCCTCGGCCGGGCCCTCAAGCTCGTCACGACGGCAGCCCCCGGATGGACCGCCGTGAGCACGGGCCTCGTTCTGGTGCAGGCCGCCCTTCCGCTCATCGCCCTCTATCTGATGAAGCTCGTCGTCGACGCCGTCACTCTGAGTGTGGCCGGCGAGGGCGAAGAGGGCTTCGGAGGGGTGCTGGTTCTCATCGCGATCGCCGGAGGCATCGCGCTGGTCACCGCGGTGACGCGCACGTTAGGAGGCCTGGCCTCGGAGGCGCAGGGCCACCTGGTGACGGACCACGTGCTCGAGGAGCTGCACCGCAAGTCCCTGGAGGTGGACCTCTCGTACTACGAAGACCCCAAGTACTTCGACACGCTCCACCGCGCGCAGCTGGAGGGGCCTTTCCGGCCGCAGCGGATCCTGGGCAACCTCCTGACGCTGGGTCAAAGTAGCGCGACGATCGTGGGGATCATCGTGCTGCTGGCGGCGGTCCACTGGCTCCTGTCCGCCCTGCTGTTCGTGGCGGTGATTCCTGCTCTGATCGTTCGCATCAGGTTCGCCAACGAGACCTACCAGTGGCAGGTCGACCGGGCCGGGATCCAGCGCAAGGCGAACTACGTTCAGTGGCTGCTGACAGGGCAGCAGCACGCGAAGGAGGTGCGCCTCTACGATCTCGGCCCCTTCCTGGACGACTGGTTCCGACGGCTGCGAGCTCAGCTCCGCGGCGAGCGGATCGCGTTGTCCAGGCGCCGCAGCCAGGCCGAAGTCCTCACGCACGTCGTCGTTTCGGCCGTGGTCTTCGGATCGTATGCCTTCATCGCCTATCAGACGGTCCAGGGGCGACTGACCATCGGTGACCTGGTCATGTACTTCGGCGCCGTCCAGCGAGGACAGTCCTTGCTCCAGTCGGCCTTCTCCGCGGCGGCCGGCCTCTACGAGGACAACCTGTTCATCGGGATGCTGGACGAGTTCTTCTCGTTGGAGCCGTCCGTGAGCGCTCCGGAGCGACCGCAGCCGGTCCCTGCCCCGATCAGTGTCGGCTTCGCCGTCGAAGGCGTGAGCTTCCGGTACCCGACGAGCGACCGTGACCTGATCCACGACGTCACCCTCGACGTCGCACCAGGCGAGATGGTGGCTCTGATCGGTGCGAACGGCTCGGGAAAGACGACGCTCGTCAAGCTGCTTTGCCGCTTCTACGATCCCGATGACGGCGTGGTGACCGTCGACCGCGTGGACCTGCGGGACATGGACCCCCGGGAGTACCGCCGGCGCATCGCGGTCGTCTTCCAGGACTTCTCCCGGTACCAGATGTCGGCGAGACAGAACATCCGGCTCGGCGCTGTCGCGAGGGATCCCGTCCCGGGGGACGTGGAGTCGGCGGCGCGGAGGGCTGGGGCGGATGGGGTTATCGGCAGCCTGCCCCGTGGCTACGACACCATGCTCGGGACGTGGATCGAGAAGGGGGAGGAGCTGTCGCTCGGGGAGTGGCAGAAGATCGCGCTGGCTCGGGCGTTCTATTCGGAGTCGGACCTGCTCGTCCTCGACGAGCCGACCAGCGCGCTGGATGCCGCCGCCGAGGCCCAGGTGTTCGAGGAGCTGCGAAGAATCGCACGGGACCGGGCGGTCCTGGTCATCAGCCATCGCTTCTCCACGGTGCGCATGGCCGACCGCATCTACGTCATGGACCGGGGCCGCATCATCGAAGTGGGCACGCACGAGCACCTCATGGGCCTGGGCGGCACGTACGCCCACCTGTTCGAGGCTCAGGCCGCCGCCTACTGGCCAGCCGGCCTGGCGAGCGGCTCCGCGGGAGGCGGCGGCGTTCGGTGAGGATCCCGGCGACGCCCGAGACGACAGAGGCCTACTTCGAGCGGTCCGACGTCGTGGGCGAGTACACAGCGCTGGATTGGCTGCTGGAGCCGGAACGGCGGATCCTGGACGTCCTCCGACCCTCCCTGCAGGGCGGTCGGATGTTGGACATGGGCGTGGGTGCGGGACGCACGACGCTCCACTTCGCTCCCCTGGTGGCCAGCTACCTGGGCGTGGACGTGTCTCGACCCATGGTGGACGCGGCAGCGGCGCGATTCGATGATCGCTTCCACCGGGACTGCCGGTTTGCCGAAGGCGACGCGCGTCGGCTGCCGGAGCTGGAGACCGCCTCCTTCGACGTCGTGCTCTTCAGCTTCAACGGCATCGACCTCGTCGGGGACCATGCGGACCGCTTGGCATGCCTTGCCGAAATGGCTCGACTCAGCCGGCCGGGAGGGGCCTTCGTCTTCTCTTCCCACAACCTCGATTTCGCCCGGCGCCGGAGCTCCGTGACTCGGGCCGCCGCTGAAGCCATGACGGTCGGCCTGCGGTCCGGGGCTCGTGTCCGGCGAAGTGCCCGGCTCCTGCGGCGTGCCGTCGCGGGCGCGGTGCGTTGGCGGCGCTTGAACGGGGCTCCGGCGAGCCTGGCGAGGGTGCCGTATCGGTTGATCTCCGAGGAGCGCCCCCGGTACGAGTTCTCCCCGGGCTTCTACGACGCGCCGGACGAGCGAATCCAGATCCGCAAGTACTACGTGCGACCCGCCGAGCAGGTCAGGCAGCTTCGGGATGCGGGATTCCACCAGGTGCGCGTCTTCACTCCGGATGGGCGGGAGTGCACGGCGCGGCTCGAGGCGGACCTGAGCGAGCACTGGTGGCTGTACTATCTCTGCCACAGGGGCCCGTCGTGAGCCTCCGGTTGGTGGACGACGAGAGGGCGTTGCAGCTCCTGGAGCGGAGCGGCGGTCCATTCGACCTGCCCCAGTACCGAGAGGCGTGGATCGCCTGCTTCCCCCAGTATACCGACGTGAGCTGCGGCTTCGCGTTGGGCGACGGCACACTCGCGGCCGTGGCGCTCTTGGCGAAGGACGGCCGGGCCGAGTCCCTCCCTCTGAGCTACGGAGGGGTGCACGCGACCCGCCGGCTCCACAAGGCCGAGGTCAAGGCCGTCTTGGAGCTCGCGCGGCGGCGTGCCGGCGTCGAGCGGATCCACTGCCGGTCCGTGCCACTTCCCGGGGCGAAGGGCACCACGACGCATCACCACGGCGGCGTCGTGGGCGGCTGGACCGGCGTGGTGCTCCTGTCCCGAGGCACGAGCGTGGAGGCTCGGCTGCGGTCCAAGGGCCGGCGAGCGCTGCGCCTGGCAGCACTGGCCGGTGCCACCCCCTCGGTAACCAGCGATCCCGAGGCGTTCCTCGCCCTGTACGCCGGATCGTCTCGAGGCCACTGGTACCGCTACCCCGAGATGCTGATCCGCGAGGTCTGCGCGCGGGGCCTGGGGCGGCTTCACCAGGTCGAGCTCGCCGGGAACGTGGTGGCCTCCGTCCTGGCGCTCGACCGTGGGTCGCACCGAGTCGCCTGGCTCGCGGCCCAGTCGGCAGACGGACGAGCGATCAGCGCCATGTACCTGGCAGTGAAGGAGCTGCTGAGCCGAGCGGCCCGGGACGGCGTGGCGGCAGTCAACCTGGGTATCAGCGAGGGTCAACCCGGCGTCGCTCTCTTCAAACACCGATTCGGCGCGGTTGACGTGCCGGTCCTCGACGAGGGCGGCGCGACAGGAACACGCCCCGAGCGGCGCGGCGGCCATCTCAGGGCGCTCCGGGAACGCCTGCATTCGGTCTAGCGAGACACCCGTGCGGCGCCTCGATCAACTTCAGAACGCCAACCCCACGTTCAGCAGCCGAACAGTCGGGATGGCCGCCGAGTCGTCGAGCGTGCCCCCGAAGAGCCGGCTGGCCCCGGCGCCGAGGCTGAGCTGGAAGTTCCGATTCGGGCCCAGCAGCCACGTGTAGCCGATCTCGAAGCCGGCGCCGAAGAAGACCTCGGTCCCACCGCCGTCGTTGACGTCATAGATGCCCGTACGTCCGCCGAAGTAGAAGCCGGACAGGGCTCTCCCCTGTGGATAGTAGCGGGCCAGCGCATTCCCGCTGATGTAGTGGTCGTCCCCCGAGTCCAGCGGCACGTACGAGCCGGCGAACCCGAAGGAGAACGTGTCGCTCAGCCGCCGTTCGTACTCCAGGTTGAACCACTCGAACACCATGCCGAAGGGGTTCGTCGAGATGACCTGCTTTGGGCCGGTGTACCCGCCTTCGCTCTCCTGTCCGGGGGCCTGCGTCGCTCCACCCGCGAGGGCGAGCGACGCGGCCACCACGCTCCAGCCGATCCGGATGTTCATCTTCCCTCCCCGTCCATTGGACCACCCGGCTGGTCCCCACGCTCCGGCTCCGTAGCCGGCACGCTCTCGCCAGCGGTTCAGACGTCAGGCAACGCCCGTGCCTGAGCGTGTCCATAGGTGTAACGCGTTGGACGGAAAGATCTTGACGGGTAGGGCGAGCGAGAGGCGACTGGGCCAGGCTGTCCCCTCGGAGGGACACCTTCACAACGGAGAGCGGTCAGGACCGGCTCAGCCGGCTCCCTCCGTGTCGGTCCCGTCGTCGGCAACCGCCAGGACCAGGGGCGGGCTGCTGGTGTCACAGCCCCAATCGTAGTCGTGG
>JBDHHQ010000063.1:0-33787 GCA_039589315.1 Gemmatimonadota bacterium | reverse complement strand
GCCACGCAGAGGGGATCAGACCGCCTGGGGCCAGGCCCTGTGGTGCTCGCCGATAGGAGAGAGAGGCTGGCACTCCTGGTCGCACCCTCACCGGCCGTGACCCCCTGACGCGAAGAGGCCGGGAGCTCAACCAGCCCCCTGCCTCTCCCGAACCTGCTCGATACTGCGCCCGGTTCGCTAGTTGCTCTCTGCCATGGGCCGGCGGAACGTGGCCTTCCCGCCGTCTCCGAACCCGCTGGTGAAGGTCAGCGTGAGCGTCTCGCCGTCGGTTTCGAAATCGGCGGTCTGAGCGTTCTCCCCCCAGTCGGCCATGTAGTTGGGGTCCTTGGCCACGTAGGCTTCCCAGGTGAGCTGATTGCCCTCCACCGTGAAGCGCCCGGAGTTGGCGGTCAAAGAGTCGTAGGCCCGAAGCTTCTCCTCGTCGGTCAGCTCGTCACCCTCGTACCGCGGACGGGGCTCCTCCGTATTCACGTACATCATGCTGTAGCTGCCGCCGTCGGGTCGGGTGACCGCGAAGACGAACAGCCCACGCTGGGGCTCCGAGTTCACCTCGCCGTCGGCGCTTTCCCAACTCGTGACGATCCATGTTCCAGCCAGGTCGCCCAACGACTGCGCATGGGCTGGGCTCCACGCTACCGCGAGCGCAAGCAGGGCCACGAACGCGGTGATGATCGTCTTTCTCATCGCTATCTCCCGATTCAGGGGGCGGGACGGCATGGCCGGCTGATTCGCCGCCACAACTTGGAAAGCCAGACTGCTCTATTCACCTAAACAACTGTTCCTGCAAGAGTAGTCGACTTTCGTGGCGGCCTCCGGCTCGGAGCCGCGGTCGTAGAAGCACACCCTGGCGCGCAGGCCTCTGGGTACTGGAGACGCGATCCTGGGCGCCCCCCAACGTCACGCAGGGCTGCGCTTGCCCGAGGGCGTTCCCCCGCCTACGCTGCCGCGGTATCCTGGAGGGGACTTCCTCGTGAATGTGTCCCTCTCGCCGCGACTCCGGCACTCTCCGTGGGAAACAGAGCGAGATGACAGACGAGCGCAGCCAGGCGAGTCCCGACCAACCCAACGACCTCACCGTTCGCAGGGCCAACTCCCACGATACGCGGGGCCTCCTCGAGCTCTGGGCGGAACTGGACACTCAGCACCGCCGGGCTTTGCCGGAGCTCTTCGGTGACCTGGCGGGCCCGTCGCCCACGCTCGACTTCCTGCTCGAAGCCATCGACGGCCGGGACCGCGCCATCTTCGTGGCGGAGCGTGACGGCCGGATCCTCGGGCTCACGTACGTGCTGATCATCACCGCTCCTGACCACCCGCTTCTTGTCCCCCGCACGTACGCCGTTATCGATGATGTCGTGGTCAGCCAGCGAGCGAGACAACAAGGCGTCGGTAAAGCGCTCGTGCAGGCCGCCGAGGCGTGGGCCCGGGACCATGGCGTCAGCCAATTCGAGGCGGAGGCGTACGAGTTCAACGATGCTGCGAAGGCGTTCTACGCCGCGCTCGGATACGACACCGTCAGTCGCATCATGGTCAAACAGGACTGACCCGGAGAAGCCGTGGGGGCTTGGGGCGTCGGGCTCTACAGCTCCGACCTGACCAATGACCTGAAGGGCACGTTCCGCGAGCTCGTCCGCGTCCCCATGTCGGACGACGAGCTGGTGGAAGCGCTGCTGGACGCCTACCCGGCCGGACGAGATCCCGACGACGAGGACTATACCGACTTCTGGCTCGCGCTGGCGGATCTGTTCCACACCTTTGGATTCGAAAACGCCCGCGTGCGGAAGACGGCGAATGAGATCATCGCCACCGACGCCGACCTGGACATGAAGCGGGCGCTGGAGCTGTCGGCGTCCGACCTCCGCAAGCGCGAGCGCGTGCTAGCGGACCTTGCCGAGAAATGGAGCCGCCCCCACCCGAAGCCCCGGGCACGCCGCCTGATGAAGGCGCCCGAGCCCTTGCTGTTCGAGCCCGGAGACTGCGTCGTCTTCCCCACGCACAAGGGGAACGCCGCTCCCGCCTTCAAGACCGCGAAGGACATCGACGCCGAGTTCGAGCCCGACGGCTGGGGGGCGTTCGTGGTCCTGGCGACCGCTCGCCGCTACGGCTACTTCGCCACGTATCTCGTGGCCCGGCTCCACGTGAGGGCGAAGAACAAGCCGACGTTGGAGGACTGCGCTGGGTCGGTGATCAGCGCGTTCCACATGGGGCTGCCTTACGTACCCCGCGACCCAATGGTGAAGGTCACCGCCACGACGCGGGCCGAGGTGAAGAAGCTGCGGCTCGAGAAGATGGGCCGATTCGAGCTGGACGACGGCGCACTGCGTCAGGCGTTCCCCGAGCGCTACGAGACCCTGGACGCTCCGTCGTGGTCGCTTCCCGGGCTGCTGCGACCGTATGGCGAGGGCATCGCGGTGGTGCTGGAGCATCCGGTGCCCATGAAGAGGCTGCCGGTGAGTCGCTTTCTTACCTAGCTCCCTGACCCGATCGGCCTCGCCTGCTGAGATGCCACACCGCCCTCTACGGCTTCCTCACGTAGACCCGCGCGTTCGACGTGAAGTCTGTCACCTCGTCTGCGGTGCGGCCGTCGAACTTCTCGAGGCGCACGGTCTCGGGGGCCAGCATCTCGACCAGGTAGGTCGTGGTGACCGGAGTGCTTTCCACGCCGGTGGTGTCCCAGAGGACCCACTCGGTCGGGGTGATCGTTCTCCACGGAGGAAAAGCGGGAAACGCCTCGTATGTCAGTCGGCCCGACCCCACGTTGACGGTCTCGGGCTTCGGTCCGTTGCCTTTGACCCAGAAGGTCCACAGGGACTGGGAGCCGGGGCCGATGTGCTGATCGATCCACGCGAGGCCGTCGAAGATCTTCATTCGCTCGCCGTGGATGTGATCGTACGCGAAGCTGAACCCATTCCTCAACTCGTCGCGGTTCGTGCCCTGCAGGTACCAAGCCCCCGACAGCGTTTCCCGCACGTCGTAGTCCACCTTCCCACCACGCGGCGGAAACTGGCGGATGGTCAGGTCGAGGATCTCCTGACGGACTGGGTCGCGGTAATGGTCGAAGATGTCGGCTGCCCAGCGATCGTCGATGCCTATGTCCTCCGGATAGTACCAGCTGAGCCGCAGGTCCGTGTCGCTGATGGCCAGATCGAGCGCGGACAAGGGCGACACGAAGCCGATCACCTGCCCCGCAGTGACGGGAACCCGCACCTGGGTCTCGGCCCCTATGGGACCGCTCTCAGTCAGAACCGGATCGGCGATGCGGCCGATGTGGCCGTACTTCACGCTGATCGTGGTGCTCATCTTCAGCACCAGCCAGTAGTCGTCCCGGCCCCGGAATGGGCGGTTGCCGATCCCCAGGATCTGCCCGTCGGCGGGGGCGAGCACCGCGATGGTCGGCTCGGCCGCCCCGATGTCCTGGTGGTGGAATCCGCCGTGCGTTTCCGGATCCGGAGCGAGCAGCCCCAAGCTCTCGTAGATGATGATCCGGTCGAGCTCGACCGGGGGGGACTGAAAGAAGACCTTGCCGCTCGGATAGGGATAGGGATCCGGATCGCGGTCGTCCGGCGGAGAGGCGGGGTCGCCTCCGTCTCCACCCCCGCAGGACGGCGCGGCGAGGCACAAGGTCGCCAGTAGCAGGGCCCGATTCATGGGTGATCCGTCCTTTCGGCCCGTCGATCTCCTCGATCGAACGGTTCGCGAGCCCGGAGTGGACCTACGGCTCTCGATGCGATCCCGCTCCGGAAGTTCCCGAACCGGCGCTGTCACCGCAACGGGTCGAAACCTGGATCGAAGCGGGTCGATCCCGGCCGATCACCATCTCCACCCCAGAGCCGGTGATGGCCCTGGCCTCGCAGGCACATCGACGACTTGTCCGAGGTCCCTTGGGATTCCCTCGCTCCGAGGCCTATCTTCCCAGGATGACAGCCCAACGCGCCCGTTCGCCGGCGAGGCTCATGGAGGGCCGCTCTTGGACGGTATGAAGCGACTCATCGAGGAGATCCACAGCCGTTCCCTGTGGCAGGTGCTCGGCATCTATTTGGTGGGCTCCTGGATCGCCCTTCAGGTGGTCGATGTTCTGGCCAACAACTTCGGTCTCCCAGAGTGGTTCCCCGCGTTCGCGCTGGCTCTCCTCGTGATCGGCCTCCCCATCGTCCTGGCCACGGCCTTCGTGCAGGAGGGCATCCGTCCGGAGCCCAGGAGAGCCGTCGACGCCGGGCAGGGCTCGGAAGATCCGACCTCGGCCTCCTCGGCGCTGTCCGGGGTAGAGGCCCCTGAGGCCGCCGGAGCTGGCAAAGCCCGGAGCCTCTTCACCTGGCGCAACGCCATCGGCGGAGGCGTGCTGGCGTTCGCCCTGCTCGGCGTCGTGACGGCCGGCCGGATGCTGACGGTGCCCGGCACGGCAGGGCTATCGGCAGATCGGAGTGACGCGGGCGACACCCGCTCCGTCGCGGTGCTTCCCTTCACGAACATGAACCAAGACCCCGAGAGCCAGTTCTTCAGCGACGGGGTGCACGAGGACATCCTGGCGCATCTGGCCAAGGTCGAGGACCTGAAGGTGATCTCCCGTACCTCGGTCATGGAGTACCGGGACCGCGCCGTGAACCTCCGCACCGTAGCGGACGAGTTGGGGGTGGCCACGATCCTGGAGGGCAGCGTCCGGCGCTCGGAAGACCGTGTGCGCGTAGTGGCCCAGCTCATCGACGCCGAGACCGACGAGCACCTCTGGGCCGATACGTACGACCGCACCGTCACGGACATCTTCGAGATCCAGACAGACATCGCGCGCAGCATCGCCGCGGCGCTGCAGGCCAGCTTCGCGCCCACCGTCGCGGTAGCGGCCGGCGCCCCCCCGACCGAGAACTTCGAGGCCTACGAGCACTATCTGCAGGGCAGTCAGCACCTCCATCTGGCCGAGTTTCGTTTGGATGCGGCGAGCGCTCTGCTGGCCATCGAAGAGCTCGAACGGGCCGTAGCGCTGGATCCCGGGTTCGCCATGGCGTATGCCCGGCTGGCACGGGCGAGGATTAGCGCTGAACGCTTCGAGTTGATGGAGCAGGCTCCCCTCATCGAGGCCGGAAGAGACGCGGCTCGGCGGGCGCTCGAGCTCGGCCCTGACCTGGCCGAGGCACACCATGCCATGTGGGTGGCGGGAGCCGATCCCAGGAACTCGCTTCGCTATCTGGAGCGGGCGCTCGAGCTCGAGCCAGGCAACGCCGCCATCCTCCGCGACCTGGGCGTCGAGCTGCGCGCGCGCGACCGTTGGGAGGAGGCGTACGCCGCGGCAGTCAGGGCTGCCGCGCTCGATCCCCGCTCAGCGGCCAACAACCGGACCGCCGGACAGACGGCGCGGTATATGCGGCGCTTCGACGAAGCACAGTCCTATCTCGACAGGGCGGTCAGGCTGGCCACCGACGCCACCGGCCTGTCCCAGATCTACAACGAGCTGATTCTGCTGGAGGTTGCTAGAGGCGGAGGGATCGACGGAGCGAAGCGCGTGTTCCGCGAAGAGCGGGAGCGCTACGACGTCGCCCCGGCCACGATCCAGTTCCGGTTCATCAACAGCCCCGAGGTCTTGGTCGGAGGTGAGTGGGACACCTACATCGACAGCTTGGATCCGGAATCCGACGACCCCGCTGTTGCTTGTATCTCCGATCCGATTCTGGTCGGGACCGGATGTCACTATCAGAAGGGGATGATGCATCGCCTGGCTGGGCGAACCGATCGGGCGCGGGCCTACTGGGACTCCCTGGTCGCCGATCGCGCCGAGTTGCGGCCCGAGTTCGCCACGCCGGAGGCGGAGGCGGGGTGGCTCGCACTACAGGCACGTGACCTCGCCCGGGCCGGCCTATTCGACGAGGCGAGCTCGACAATGGACGAGGTCATGGCCATGGACGTGGACGCATTCGACCAGCTCACGATCCTGCGGCGCCGGGCGCAATTCTACGCCGAGATGGGCGACGCGGAGCGGGCCGTCGAAGACCTCGAGCGGCTGCTGGCCGTGCCGTCACAGGTGACGTACTACACCCTTCGTGACCGCCAGGCCTGGCTCCCCATTCGCGACGATCCGGCCTTCCAGGCGCTTCTCGCGCGGCACCAGCCGTCGCCGTGATATCCCGGCGAGCCCACCAGGTCCCGACGGTCCCTCCGGAGTTGCGCAGGGCATTGCTGTAGCCGTCCCGCCGCTAGAAGCACTCCAAGCTTTCCGTGAAGACGTCGGCTCGGACTTCCCCGTTCGCGTCGATCGTCAAGTGCGCCGTCACGTGCCACATGAGACTCGAATGTCCGGCGGTCCCGATGATCTTGTAGTTCATCACGAAGGTCTCGACGTTCGTGGCACCACTCGGAACCTCGTTCCAGGTCGTTCTCGTCACGCCTGTGCCACGCCACATGGCACCCGTCTCCATGCCCAATCCCTCGATGCCCATGGGCTGGAAGTGCTTCTGCGAATGCACGGCTCCGTGCGCATCTGTGGTGCTCCGCTCGAGCACGTGGAGTGTGCCCGTGAGCTCGACCGTCTCTCCGTCTCCACCATTCGCACACTCGACCAACTGGTAATGGTGGAAGTCGACCTGAGCGAGGTCCTGGAACGTGACAGCGGCGAACTCCGGCGCGAAAGCCGGGCCCGTGGCGTCGGTACAAGCAACGACGAGGAATGCCAGCGCTGAGACCCACAGAGGGCGAGATGCCTGACCAGGCATGGTGAATCTCCCGTCCAAAGGACCGGGAGCCTTGTCTTTGTTGTCGACTCGTCGCGCTTGAATTGTGACCAGCGCCAGGCGGTTCCTTGCCGCCTTCGAGTGGCGATCCGCATCTTGGCCGTGGGACCCCGACTCCGCCCTGTCCAGCCAAAGGAGCCCCCTGGTGTCCTCCTTCTTCGCCCGCCTGAAGGAGCGCAAGCTCGTTCAGTGGACTCTCGCCTACCTGGCGGGAGCGTGGGTGGTCCTCCAGGTGATGGACGTGGCAGCCGACCCGCTGGGATGGCCGGACTCGGTTCAGGTCGGCGTCTTCGTACTGGTGGCCGCCGGGTCCTTCGTGACGCTGACCCTCGCCTGGTACCACGGCGAGAAGGGCCGGCAGCGGGTCACGGCGGTTGAAGTCCTCGCGGTGGCTGCGATTCTGGTGGTTGCGGTCGCTGCCCTGTTGTGGGTGGATCTGACCCCTGACCGCCCGGATCAGGCGCTGACAGTTGGAGCGGCGTCCGCTGCAGGAAGAGCGCTCGAGCTTGGTGCTGCGTCCTCTCATGACCCCCGCCCCTCCGTCGCGGTCCTGCCTTTCGAGAGCCGCTCCCAACTCACCGAGGACACCATCTTCACCGACGGAGTCCACGGGCAGATTCTCGGGCAGATCTCGAAGATCCGTTCGCTGCGAGTCATCTCCCGGACGTCGGTGCTCGAGTACAGGGACAGCCCAAAGTCGATGCGGGACATTGGCGCTGAGCTGGACGCCGAGTACGTCATGGAGGGCGGCGTGCAGCGCGCTGGGGACCGGGTTCTGGTCAGCGCCAACCTGATCCGCGCCTCCGCCGACGAAAGCGTCTGGACCGCGGAGTTCGAGTACGGACTCGTCGTCGACAGCATCTTCGCAGTCCAGCGCGACGTGGCCAGGGGCGTGGCGGACGCCCTCTCGGCTCAGCTGGTCGCGGGTGACGTGGCGCAGATCGAGAGCCGGCCAACCCAGGACCTGGATGCCTGGAATGCCTACGCCACCGGCAACTTCGCCCGCTGGAGGACCCAGGTCGACGCGTTCGAGAGGGCGACCCGACTGGATCCGGAGTTCGGGTTGGCGTGGGCCGGCCTCACGAGGGCATACGCGATCGGGTTTTCGAACGGATACTGGACGGACGTCCCGGCGATCCGAGCGGTTCTGGACCGAGCGGAGAGAATCGCGCCCACGGCTCCCGAGACGCGTGTCGCGCGTGCGACGGTCCGCTATTACGTGGATCGGGACCTGCCCGGTGCCCGCGATGCATTCGCCGCCGCTCTCGCGGATCGGCCCAACGACGCGTACGCCTGGCTCTTCAAGGGTGCAGTCGAGCGCAGGATGGATCTCTGGGAGGAGGCCGCCCGCTCCTTCGAGCAGGCCAACGCCATCGAGCCGCGCGGGGACCTCACCAAGGGACTGCTTTCGTCTGCGTACCTGATGCTCGGGCGGATTGAAGAAGCGGAACAAATGGCCGCACAGCGAGCAGCGGTTTCGGGCAACGTCGTGAACCTGATCGACATTGCCTTGTCTCTGCGCGGCGATACCGCCGCCGCCCGGTCCCTGGCGGAGCGCAGTGGGGCGCCGGTCGTCGTGACGACGGTGGACCTGTCACTGCCCTACCTTCGCCGCGACTTCGACGCGGCTCTCGACGAGTGGCTGGAGAACGTACCGAGGAGCGACCTGCGCACCGCCGTGCGCCTCGGCTGGATCGCTGAGCTCGCGGACCGCACAGATCGAACGGACATGGCCCGCACGTACGCGGACTCCCTGATGGTCCTGGCCCGTCCAAAGGTCGACGGAGGCGGTCGCGACGTGGCAGGATACGGGTTCGTATCGTCCCTCTGGCTGCTCAACCTCAGCCGCGCACACTTCCACCTCGGCGATACGGCACGAGCCGTGGAGCTCGCCGAGCAGGCCCGGGACGAGTACGGCCCTCCCGAGGACCACCAGGACCGGCGCCGCATCGAGTTCATTGTGGCGCGGGTGTACTTCATGGCCGGAGAGCACCAGAAGGCCCTGGACATCCTGGAGGCGCACCCTGCAGGATCGGCGCCACCTGGAGGATCGGCGCCCCTCGAGGACCGTACCCGATCGAGGGCCGTACCCGATCGAGCCACGGCGCCACCGGAAGGCCGCGGCCACTCGATCACCCTGGCGCACGCGCCCGGACAATGGCATCATGCGGGCTTCCACTCAACGAGACGGCGCCCCCGACGCGGCCCCCTCGCCGGTAGGATCCGTCCACCCGCTCCGAGGATCGACCATGAACCGCAACATCCCCCCGTTCGCTCTCACGCTTCTCCTGCTCGGATCGCTGCTTCTGCCCGTGAGCGTGACCGCTCAGGCCAACGCCATCACCGAGATCCGCATCCCCCGTCAGCATTCGGCCGAGTTCATCGAGCTCTACGCCGAGATGGCCGAGATGTTCGACGCGTCGAGCGAAGGCGTCCGGCCGCTGGCCAAGAACCTGCTGGGGCACTCCTGGGCCAACGACGTCGCCTTCCTCCAGATCATCACGTACGAGAGCCTGGACGACCTGCACGCCGACTTCAACACCGACGGACAGAAGATGCGGGCCTACCGGGAGACGCTGTCGGAAGCGGACCGCGAGACCTTTCAGGAGCGGTGGGCGCGCTTCCGGGGGCTCTACCTCGAGGGCCATACCGACGAGGTACGCGTTGCGGTCCAGGACTGGGGCTTCAACTACGACCCCGCAGGCCATGAGGATCACGCCCACGTCGTCACCCGCTCCCAGTACTGGCCGACCTACGCGAACTCGAACGAGTTCCTGGAGCTGACGGCCCAGAACCTCCTTCGGGAGGATCCAGCCGATCACCAGGCCATCATGGTAGTGGCTAGCCGTCACACTGCGGGGAGCGGCTCCAACGTGGACGTGTGGAGCGTGTACGAGTCGTGGTCCGACTTCGCCGAGTTCATGACGGACACCAGTGCCCCAGTCGACGAAGCGGCCCTGGAGAGAGCGTTCGAGATCGAGGGCAAGCACCGGGACGACATCTTTATGCGCGTGGGGACGCTGGCCCGCGACGCCGACGGAACCGGGCGCTTCGTGCTGGCGGGCAACTAGCGCTCCCGGCCTTTCGAGTAGCCGGCGCGGCTGGCTGGGCTTCTCCGGCTAGGTGACTCGCTGCTGAAACCCACCGAGCTCGCGTAACACCGCCCATGGGGTGGGGCCGCAATGGCCTCACCCCGTGATGGCCGCCGGCGGCGCTCATCCGACGATGGTCCGGGCCGAGGTAGTCCCCCACCCGGGTGACGAAAGGCGGGGAAACGGCCGGGGCGACCCGACCACGGGCTCAAGCACGGCACCCGATGACCCAGACTGAGCACGAGGAACCAACGGCCCCGGTCGATCACGGCGACAACGAGCGGGCCGAGCCTATCGAAGTCCGGGAGACCCGCGTGGGCAGCACGTTCCAGGTCCTCCTGAGCCTCGTGCTCATCGTGTTGGGTGTCTGGATCGGCGTCACGGGGCCCGAGGTGCCGCTGCGCATCTTCGAGCTTCTGCCCCCCCGGTTCTGGGGCTTCCTGACCGCGGGCTTCTTCTCGGTGACGGCGCTGCACGGCGTGAGCGGCCTTCTCCGCAGGGACCCCGTCCTGATCATCGACGGTAAGGGGATCGAAGACCGTCGTACGTGGTTCAGCGCGGGTCGCGTGCGTTGGGACGAGATCGCGGACGTCGAATCGGTGCGATTCCGGATGGTCGCTGTGCGGTTGACCGACGCCGAGTCCGTCCTCGAGCGACTCCCACTATGGAAACGCTGGTTCCTCCGGTTGGACCACTGGATCTTCGGGACGCCCGTGCATTTGGCCCTTGGCGGCCTCGAAGGAGGGCGCGAGTCACTACTGACCACGCTGCAACACGGTCTGGAGCGGGTTCAGGTGGCGGATGTTCGGGCAGCGGCGAGGTTGCAGGCACCGTCGGACGCCCCGCTGCCCGAAGCCAGCGAAGCCGATATGGGCCCTCCCCCCTAGAGCAGGCCACGCAAGAGCGGACCCGGACCTGCTTGGGTCACCGGCGACGTCCACCGTATGTTCATGGTAGACGACCCTGTCCGCCGGGGTGCGCATGAAGGACTTCGTCCGCAGTCTGAAGGAACGCAAGCTGGTCCAGTGGGCGCTGGCCTACCTGGCCGGCGCGTGGCTCCTGATGCAGGTCGTGGAGGTCCTGGCCGCCCGCTGGCCGCTCCCCCTCGGGCTGCAGCGGGGCATCGACCTGCTACTCGTCGTCGGGTTCGGCCTCGCTCTGGTTCTTGCGTGGTATCATGGCGAGCAAGGGCACCAGAGAGTGTCGGGCCCCGAGCTCGTGATGATCGCGATCCTCTGTACGATGGCGGCCTCGGTGCTCGCCATCCTTCGGGCCGACGGACGTCCTGGTGCCGCCGGGGGCGGCGCCGTCGCCAGGGTTGCCGTCCTGCCGTTCGAGAACTTCAGCCCGGACCCCGGCCTGGCGTACTTCGCTGGGGGGCTCCACGACCGGGTGATCACGCAGCTGTCGACCATCTCGGCCCTCAGCGTCCTACCTCGGAGCTCGGTCATGCAGTACGAGACGCGACCGGTGCCGAGCAGCCAGATCGCCGAGGAGCTCGGGGTCTCCGCCGTGGTGCTTGGAAGCGTGAGACGAGAGGGGGACTGGCTCAACCTGTCGGTGACGCTGATCGAGGCCACATCCGACCGGCAGCTCTGGTCGCAGGAGTTCGACCAGCAGTATACGGCCGAAGCCGCGATCCGTGCCGAACGGGAGATCGCCGAACGAGTGGCGGACGCCCTGGGCGCTCGCATGGCCCCCGGTGAGCGGGCGGTCCTCGACGAGACGCCAACGACCAACAGCGAGGCGTACGACGCCTACCTCCGGGCCGTCGACTTCGAGCAGCGCTTCGACCAGCTGAGTGAGGACCTGACTCGCGTCGAGCGTTTCCGAGAGGTCGTGGCCCTGGACCCGGATTTCGCGCCGGCCTGGGCGGGGCTGTCCAGGCAGTACCTGAGAGCCGAACCGTACGGAGCGGACAGTGCTCGGGTCGCAGCGGAGACCGCCGTGCGGCTCCAGCCCAGTCTGGCCGAAGCCCACCTCGCATTGGGCTCTTCGATCCAGGACGATGCCTTTGCCCGCATGACTGCTTATCGCAGGGCTCTGGAGCTGAACCCGAACAACCCGCGCATTCTCTGGTTCGTCGGAACCTGGGCGGGCGAACGCGGCCAATGGGACGACGCAATCGACCTGTTCGAACGGGCCGTCGAAAACGATCCGACCTACTGGACGCCGATACGGGGCCTCGGGCTCATGTATCAGAGAGTCGGTCGCTTCGAGGATGCCGAACGGATGTTCGAGCGCGCCATCTCCGTAAACCCGGGGCTCGCGAACCCCCGGCGCAACTTGGCCATGCTCTATCCCCGCTGGACGGGCGACACAGGCCCCAGCCGGAGGGTGCTCGAGGCCGCGACCGGTGTGCAGCGCGCCGAAGATCTCTTCTACACGTGGGTACAGCTCGACATCCTCGACCGGAAGTACGAGGACGCGCTGCGCCGCATCGCGGACGAGCCAGGCGTGTTCGCTCCGGGCTTCCCCACCTCCGAACGTAGGACACCGGTTGTGCAGTTGGCCGCGGAGGTATACCGGCTCACGGGAGACGCTGCACGCGCCCGGGCACTCTACGACTCCGCGAGCGTGGTGCTGGAGCGTGCCGTTCTTTCAGCCCCCGGTAGCGTGGCGCTGCACCGGAACCTGGGCAGGGTATACGCCGTGTTGGGCCAGAGGGAGAAGGCGCTGTACCATGGAAGGTTGGCCCTGTCTCTGATGACGCCCGAGGAGAATCACCTCTACGGGCCCGATAACCTCGTGAACATGGCCGCCATCCACGCACATCTGGGCGACGCCCACGAGGCGATGTCCTACCTGGACCGGGTCCTCAGCGCCCCGTCTCTGCTGACCGTGCGGCTCCTGGAGCTCCATCCGACCTGGGACCCCCTGAGGTCGAGTCCCGCCTTCGTCGAGCTGCTGGAGAAGCACGGTTCCGCTTCGGCTGGTCCTGATTCCGTCAAGACCGACGGGTCCTGAAGCTGGGACGTGCGCCGGCCGGGCCTGGTGCGTGATCGAAGGATCACAGACGTCGGGCAACAGCCGTCCGTGGAGTCCCTATCCCTCCTCGCAGGAACCTCCCGACAGTCGCCGTGTTCGATGTCGGTGCTGCTTGGTGCACACGTCCGGGGGAGGTCGAGGATGGGTGGGGGGAACGCGAAGGGCTCGTCCCGGCGGTGCCGTTGGGGCACGCTGCTCACGCTAGTGCTCACCGCAGCCTGTCACACGTGGCAACCGCGTGCTGAAGCGCCGGACCTGGTCATCCGGGAAGAACAGCCCGACAAGGTTCGGCTCCACATGGTGGACTGGACCACGGTCACGCTGCACGACCCCAAGGTCTCGGGCGACTCCCTCACGGGCTGGGTGGACAACCGAGGCAACGCGCGCGCCGCCGGCCTCGACTACGTGAGAGGGATGGACGTGGCGGTCCCGGACCCGGGCAAGACCGCAGGCGTGGTGGCGCTCTCGGTACTAGGGACCTTGGTCGTCCTGGTAGGAATCGGCTTCGTGGCGTGCAAGGCGGGAAGCGAGGGATTCTGCTGAGGCGCGGTCAACGCAAACGGTGTAGTCGGCGTGGTCCCACGATCGCCGCCCTCCGCCATCGATGTAGGCGGAGCGCGCCTGAATCTTCCCTCACGCGCGCTACCGGTGCGCCATCGTCCTGGGAGCGTGCACGAATCAAAAGACCAGCCCTGGCAGCGCACCAGGGCTGGTCTTTGGTAGGACCGAGGCCCGACGGATGATCCCCTACGCGTACGTCGGATACTCGGGGGTGAACATCGCGTCGCGCACAGCCTCGCCCAGGTCATCGGGAGGCGCTACGCGGGCCAGCCCTCGCTCGAAGGCCACCGACGCCACGGCTTCGGCGATGTGTGAGGACACCTCCCGGATCCGGCTCAGGGCCGGGTAGATGCGACCCTGCCGCAGGTCGTCCAGGTTCACCATGCCCGCCAGGGTCCGGGCCGCCACGAAGAACATCTCGTCGGTGCAGTGTGAAGCGCCGGATACGATCAGCCCCAATCCCACGCCCGGGAACACGTAAGCGTTGTTGCCCTGCCCCGGGACCAGCCTCTCGCCGTCCAACTCGACCGGGTCGAAGGGGCTTCCGGAAGCGAAGATGCAGCGGCCTTCGGTCCACCGGTAGGCTTCTTCCGCCGTGCACTCGGACTTCGACGTCGGATTGGAGAGCGCGAAGATGACGGGGCGGTCGTGGAGCCTCGCCATGGCGTTCAGCACCGGCTCGTCGAACGTGCTCGGCTGCCCCGAGACCCCGATCAACGCTCCGGGCTCGATCCGTTCCACGGCTTCCAGGAGGCTCGGGGTGAACTCGGCGTCGTGGGCGTAGGGAAGCTTGTGGGACGCCAGGTCGGTCCGGCTCTTCACCACCAGCCCTTTGGAGTCCAGGAACCAGCACCGCTCCCGGGCCTCGTCCTCGCTCCATCCCTCGTGGCGGAGCGCGGCCACGATGAGGTCGGCGATGCCGATGCCGGCCTCTCCGGCCCCGAGGAAGAGGTAGGGGTCGTCGCCTAGCGCCTTCTCCGTGATCCGCTGAGCCGAGTAGATCCCTGCCAGAGCCACGCCAGCAGTGCCCTGGATGTCGTCGTCGAAGGTGCAGTACCGCTCCCGGTACCGCTGCAGGAGGCGGAAGGCGTTGCCAGTGGCGAAGTCTTCCAGCTGGACGACGGCTCGCGGGAAGACCTCCGCCACTGCGTCGAAGAACTCCCCCACGAGCTCGTCGTATGCGTCACCCTGGAGTCGATGCCTCGGAATCCCCAGGTACAGCGGATCTTCCAGGAGTGCCTGGTTCTCGGTCCCCACGTCGAGCATGACGGGAAGGGTGTGCGTGGGGTGGATCCCCGCGCAGGCGCTGTAGAGGGAGAGCTTCCCGATGGGGATTCCCATGCCGTCGGCGCCCTGGTCTCCCAGCCCGAGGATGCGCTCGCCGTCGGTCACGACGATGATGCGCACGTCTTCGTGAGGCCAGTTGCGGAGCACCTCGGCCACGTGTCCCCGGTCGTACGCCGAGACGTACAGCCCACGGGGACGCCGGAAGATGTGGCCGAACTCCTGACACGCCTTCCCCACCGTGGGCGTGTAGATGATGGGCATGAGCTCTTCCAGGTGGTCGAGGACCACGCGGTAGAAGAGCATCTCGTTTCGGTCCTGGAGGGAAACGAGGTCGATGTAGCGCTCGAGATCGCTGGGCATGGCGCGGAGGTTCTCCATCACGCGCTTGACCTGGAGGTCTTGCGTCAGGACTCGAGGCGGAAGAAGGCCCCGGATCCCCAGCGCTTCCCGCTCCGCGTCCGAGAAAGCGGTGCCTTTGTTGCGGACCGGGTCGTGGAGGAGCTTGACCCCCCGCGGGAAGCCTTCGGGAATCAGGGTTTCGGCCGGAATGTCAGTCTCGAGAACGGCCATGGTTCTATCACCTGAATACGTTTGTGAGCTTTGTCGGAGGGCAAGGACTGTCGGCGGCCAACAGGCCAACACACAGCGGCGCCCTCGGGTCACTCCGTATTCTAGCTGCGGGTAGCTCGAACAGGCTGTCGGGGGAAGTCGGTGAGGGGGTGTAGGGAGATGGGCGGGCGGGGAGTGGGTGCGGCGCGGCGCTCTTCGCGTCGCTGTTGGCCGGTACGATGACCCTCTCGAACTCAGGATCACCGCGGAGTGAGTCGAACATCGGGTCAAGCCCCACGTCGCGGTGGTGAACGAAACCACCGTGGTAGGCGCACCCGAGCCAGATCACGGCTTCAGCTGTCTCGCCCTGTGCGGCCCTGATCGCGGCCATCTCGACGGGGACGCGTGGGTCGTCGGCACCCCCGTCGAGCATAACCTGCAGCTCTTCCACACTCACGGACAAATGCCTCCGCCCTTCGTCTTCTCCGCCAGTCGCTATGCGTGCGTAGCCCAAGGCCGTCCGTGGCGGGCGCAGGCAACGTTCGCGCACACCGGGGGCGACGGTGCACCTGCCCAGGGCGACCGTGGCGCGCGAAGGACGACGTGGCGCGCGAAGGTCGGGCAGCGGGGGGCAAACCGGCGTGCGCGCCTACCTCATCGAGGTTGTGGACGAGCGCCTGGCGATCCCCGCCGAAACCTGCTCTTATCCCCACCCGTAGATCCGCTCGACGGTCCTGTCGGCCCTTGACCCGGAAGACCTATGGAAGACCTGCTTCGGGATCTCCGCTACGCGATCCGCGCGCTGAGCAACTCTCCCGGATTCACGTTCGTCGCGATCCTGACTCTGGCCCTGGGGATCGGGGTGAACAGCACGATCTTCAGCCTGGTGAACGCGATTCTGCTGAAGCCCCTTCCCGTGGAGGCGCCGGAGGAGCTGGTCGACATCTACGGGCACACCGAAACGTCGTCGAGCCACGACACGAGCTCCTACCCCAACTACCTCGACTACCGGCAGCAGTCCGAGACGCTGTCCGGAATCATGGGGTATACGAACTTCTTCGCGAACCTCTCGATTCAGGGCAGCTCGGAGTTGGTGGTCGGCGAGCTCGTGACGGACAACTACTTCTCCGTCCTCGGCGTCCAGCCGGCCCTGGGACGGGCGTTCTCGCCCGACGAGTTCGCGGCTCCCGGAGCCGCGCCCGTCGCCATACTGAGTCACCCCTTCTGGCAGACCCGCTTCGCGGGGGACCCGGGCGTCCTGGGCCAGACG
The DNA here is from genome assembly GCA_039589315.1 of Gemmatimonadota bacterium. Taxonomy (GTDB): domain Bacteria; phylum Gemmatimonadota; class Gemmatimonadetes; order Longimicrobiales; family Gaopeijiaceae; genus JBDHHQ01. The sequence continues at coordinate 17,327 of JBDHHQ010000063.1, read as the reverse complement.
CTCCGGATGAACGGCATCGTCTACACGGTGATCGGCGTGGCGCCCAAGAGCTTCGGTGGGATGTTCCCGGCCGTCACGGCGCAGATGTGGGTGCCCGTCGCGATGGTCGAAGAGGTGGAGCCCCTCGGGAACCAGCGGAATTCAGGCAGGTCGCCAGGCGACACGCGCCTCGAGCGGCGCGGCCAGCACTGGCTCTGGCTTAAGGGCCGCATGAACCCGGGCGTCGCAGTCGAGGAGGTGCGAACCGAGCTCGACGGCATCGCCGCCCGCCTCTCCCAGCAGTATCCCGAGACCAACGCTCTGGAGCGGCTCACCCTACTCCGCACCAATGACGTGGCCGTGAATCCAGACTTCGACCGGACTCTGATGCCGGCGGGGATGGTGCTTCTGGGCGCCGTCGGGCTCGTGCTGCTCGTGGCGTGCGCCAACCTCGCCAACATGCTGCTGGCCCGGGCGGCAACCCGCCGGCGTGAGCTCGCCATTCGCCTCGCCATCGGCGCCAACCGGGGTCAAGTGATCCGCCAGCTGTTCACCGAGAGCATGGCGCTGGCGCTGGCCGGCGGCACGGTAGCGCTCCTCCTGGCCTTCTGGCTCGCCCGGCTCATCGCCCGCTTCCAGCCACCGCTCCCCATCGAGCTCGGACTCGACATCACGCCTGACTGGCGGGTCCTGCTGTTCACGCTCGCGGCGGCAGCCCTAACCGGCATCGTGTTCGGGCTGATCCCGGCCCTGCGGGCTTCCCGGCCCGACCTGGTCCCCGCCCTGAAGGACACCGGCGAGGGCCCCAGCCGTCGGGGACGCCGCGTGGAGCTTCGGGACGCCCTGGTGGTCGTCCAGGTTGCGGTGTCGCTGGTGCTCCTCGTGGCCGGCTCGCTCATGGTGCGCAGCCTGGGTGCCGCCCAGCGCGTGGATCTGGGCTACGACCTGGACCGGACCGCCTACCTGGGCCTGGCCATGGAGATGAACGGCTACGACAGCGAGCAAGCCGGCATCTTCTATGAGTCCGGCCGGCTCCGTCTCGACGCCCTGCCGGAGGTGGAGTCGGTCGGGCTGACCAGCCGGGTGCCGCTCTCGCTGAACAACAACGGCTTCGGCGTCTTCATCGACGGCCATCAGAGCTCGGGGAGCGACCGGCCCTACGTCATGGACGGCGCCAGCGTCGACGAGAACTACTTCGAGGCCTTGGCCCTCACTGTCGTGGCGGGGCGGGGCATCGAGCCCGCCGACAGGGACGAGCGGCGCCGGGTCGTCGTGGTCTCGGAGACCATGGCCGCCCGGTACTGGCCCGAGGAAAACGTTCTCGGGCGGGAGTTCCGGCTCTCATGGGAGGGCCAGCCGTACCAGATCGTCGGGATCGTGGCGGACTACAAGGTGGACACCCCCGGCGAGGCACCCAAGCCTTATCTCCACCTGCCGCTACCGCGGCAATCCGTCTTCGCCAACTTCCTGGTGCGCACGACGACGCCGGCCGACGAGCTGGTGCCGGCCCTGGAGCGCGAGCTCCTGTCCCTCGACCCCGATCTGGTATTCCTCGACACGGGCACCATGCGGGAGTTGGGCGACGTGCGCCTCTTCCCCATTCGCGCCGGCGCTTGGCTCATCGGTGTCTTCGGACTCCTGGCCTTGGTATTGGCAGCCGTGGGCCTCTACGGCGTCATCGCCTACTCCGTGAGCCGCCGGGTGCGGGAGATCGGCGTCCGCAAGGCGCTGGGGGCAGAGACCAATCGCGTGGTGGGACTGGTCCTTCGCCAGGGCATGGTGCTCGTGGGAATCGGCGGAGTCGTCGGTGCCGTCCTTGCGGGCCTGAGCGCACGCTTCCTCTCGAGCGTGCTGTTCGTCGGCTCGTTCGACCCCGTGAGCTTCCTGGGCGCCTTCGGCGTGCTCGCCCTGGTGGCGGCGCTCGCGAACTGGATCCCGGCGCGCCGGGCGTCCCGGGTGGATCCCATGGTGGCGCTCAGGGGCGAGTAGCCGGGCTGGCTTCAGGCGCTGTCCGGTCGCCGCGGTCCTCGCTCTCCATCCGCCGCGCCTGGCGTCGTGGTGCAGAGGTCCCGCTAGAGCTTCAGGAACGCGACCGCCATTGAGCGAAGCGACATCGACCGCCCTCCCTTGGTCCGGTGCTCGAAGGCCCAGGCAGAACACCGGGAGAGTACAGCACCGCCGGACCCGCCCTCCACGCCTCGCTTGCGCGTCCCCTCGCCGCCTCCTAGGCTCGTGGCACAATCCCGTCCCTTATCGCCACCACTGACATCGCATCGCCGCGAGGACAGCCCGGATGTACCGTATTCTCCCTGCCGTTGCCGCGGCCGTGTTCTGTGCCGGCTGCGCCTCCTCCGGGCCCGAAGCCGACTCTCGGCCCACCCCGCCCCTGGACGACCAGCCTACCGCCACGACCGTCGTTCAGCCCGCCGATCCTGGCCCGGCGGAGCCTGCCGACCGGCCCGCCGACCCGGCCGCTGTCGATGCGCCGCCCCCCACCGAGCCGGCACCCCCGGCCAACCCAAACGCTGAGCCCGCCGCTCCACCCCACGAGCCGCCAGCGCCGCGCTCCGCCCCCGACCGGTGGTGGTATGCGACCCTGGTCGACGGAGTCCCGGGCGCCGGCATCGACGAGGCGTACGAGCTGCTGGACGGGCGGTCCCCGGCCCGCGAGGTGATCGTGGCGGTGATCGATGGCGGTGTGGACACCGAGCACGAGGACATCGAGAACGTCCTCTGGACCAACCGGGGCGAGCTGCCGGGCAACGGCGTCGACGACGACGAGAACGGGTTCACGGACGACATCAATGGGTGGAACTTCCTCGGAGGGGTGACCGGCGAGAGCGTCAACTTCGACACGTACGAGGTCACCCGCCTGCACGGCGCCTGCCTCGGTGAGGCTGCCGGCAACGGGACGCCTCGGCCCGACGATGACCTCTGCGCCGAGGTGGCCGAGGCGCACGCGGCCGAGGTGGTGGAGATGACGGAGTTGGCCGAGCAGATCACGCAGATCGAGCAGATCTATCCGGTCGTGGTGCAGCTGCTCCGGAGGGCCCTCGGAACGGAGCCCACGATCCAGAACGTCACGGAGCTCGCCCCCCTCGACCCGCAGCTCGTCCAAGCCCGCGGTATCTACCTTCAGCTGGCCTCCGCCGGGATCGACGAGACGGTCCTGGCAAGGGAGGGAGAGTCCGTACGGGGACGTCTGGAGTTCGGGCTGGACACTGGTTTCGACCCACGACCCATCGTCGGGGACGACTACGAGGACCTTGCCCAACGGGCGTATGGAAACCCGGATGTGGCGGGCCCGGATCCGAGCCACGGAACCTCCGTCGCGTCCGTCGTCGCCGCGGAGCGGAACAACGGCATCGGCCTCGACGGAGCCGGCGACGGCATCCGTATCATGGCGATCCGGGCGGTACCCAACGGCGACGAGCGGGACAAGGACGTGGCCAACGCGATCCGGTACGCCGTGGACAATGGGGCGCACATCATCAATATGAGCTTCGGCAAGGACTATTCTCCGTGGAGGGACGTCGTGGAGGACGCGATCCAATACGCCGAAGAGCGGGGCGTGCTGCTGGTCCATGCCTCCGGCAACGACGGCCGTGACCTGAGCGAAGGCTACAACTATCCCGAACACCGACATGGGGATAGGGGCACGGCCGAGCTCTGGGTCGAGGTGGGCGCGTCCGGGTGGCAGGGCGCCGATAGCCTCGCCGCCAGCTTCAGCAACTACGGCGCGGCCCAGGTGCACGTCTTCGCCCCGGGCGTAGCCATCTACGCGGCCTCGCCAGGAAACGACTATTCGCCCAGCGATGGCACCAGCGTCGCCGCACCGGTCGTGAGCGGCATTGCGGGGATGCTCATGGCCTACTTCCCGGAACTGTCTGCTGCCGAGGTCCGCGCCATCATCCTGGAGACGGCCACGGACGTGGGAGCGAACGTGGTGGCCAGGCCGGGGGCGCCGGAGGAGACCGTGCCGTTCGGTGAGCTCTCCGCCACGGGTGGCATCGTGAATGCGGCGGCGGCGGTGGAGCGCGCCATGAGGTAGGCGCGGGTCGATTCAACGGGGAGTGACCTCCGCTCAGGGCGAGTGGGCCTCGACGCGGCGGGAATCGACCTTGGCTGGGCAGGGCAAGATCTCGACTCAGCGCGGAACGATCTCGACGATCACCGAATCCGCGACCGTGATCAGGCCACTGTCCGAGACGTCGAGGACCGACGCCGAGGCCACGTATGGGCCCGGTTCGTCGTAGGCGTGCTTCCGCTTGAGCGTGGCGCCCACGGCGCCTTGTGCGGCCAGCGAGTCCGTTGCGCCGTCTCCGAAAGCCAGCCGGAGAATGATGAGGTTCACGCCCGACGCCTCTACCGCGAATTCCACCGAGTCTCCGACGGTCGTGCGCGTGGGAGTCGCGGTCAGCTCGATGCTGAGCGGCCGCCCTCCGCTCACGATTCCCTCGACGCATGCCATCGTGCCGACCGCGGCCAAGAGAACCAGCGCCCCGCGCCAGGCACGATTCATGGCCGCCCCTCCCGCAGCTCGCGGAGAAGGCGCTGCGCGTCGACGTCGTCGGGCGCGAACTCGAGGGCGCTCCGCAGCTCCTTCTCGGCCTGGTCCTCGCGACCCAGGTTGAGATAGGCGAGTCCGAGGTACAGGTGTGCCCGGGCCAGACCGGGATCCGTGGCCAGCGCGGCTCTGTAGCGAAGGGCCGCCTGGTCGAAGTTCCCTTCCCTCAGTCGGAGATTGCCGAGGTTCATGTGTGCGAGAGGTTCGTGGGGAAAGAGGTCGATGGCGCGCTGATAGGCTGATTCGGCATCCTGCAGCGCTCCCAGCTCCTCGAGGGCGATCCCCAGGTTGACCCAGGCGACCGGTTGTACGGAGTCGGCAGATAGGCTGGCCTGCAGGTAGTCGACCGCCCCCTCGGGATCGCCCGCCCTGGCCAGCATCGTCGCCATGCTGTTGAGCGCCATCGTGCTCTCCGGATCGACCTCGAGCGCCTTGCGGAAGATCAACAGCGCGTCGACGATCTCTCCCCGCTGCCTGCGGGGCTCGCCGATGAACCCGAGGGCCGCGACCCAACGCGCACGGAGTGCTTCACCCGCCGAGTCGACCTCGGCGAGGTGACCCGCCAGGACACTTCGAACCTCCGTCTCCGACCCCGCCGCGATGTGGAGCGTGGCCAACGCCACGGCCCGGAGGTCGAGGTTGCTCTGGCCAGCCAACCGCTCGAGCGCCCTCCGCGTTTCAGCCGAGACCCCGCTGTCGGGTCGGATTCCCTCGGACAGCAGATTGAGGGCGGCCATCTGGACCATCGGGTGGGGCCTGGGAGGATCCAGAGCCGCGATCAGCTGGGGTCCGGTTGCTGCCTCGGCTGCGGTGCCGCTCTCCGCCTCCAACAGGCCCCGCACCGCCGCGTCGTGTGGCTTCATCTCGCCCCACCACTCCCGGGTGTGGACCTCGAGCTCCTCGATACTCTGGTCCTCATGGCATTGTACGCAGGCGTTTTCCACACCGAGGGAAGCGTCGAACGCCGGCCGGGGGATCGGGATCGTGTGATCCGACCGCGCGTAGCGGATCTGCTCACCCAGCTGAGGCTGCTGGAGGTACGGCATGTGGCACGCCACGCACCGGCTGCCTTCCGACTCGTCCGCATGCCGCGTATGGCGAGAGGGCTCCGTGGCCTTGCTCGCGTGACAGGCGGTACACTGGCCGTCGTCGAAGCGGCCCGGAAGCGGCGATCCAGACGGATCCCGGTAGCTCTGGCTGTGCGGGTCGTGACAGTCCGTGCACGTCATGTTCCCATCGAGGTAGCATGCGCTCGCGACGTGATTGAGCTGGTAGGCGAACAACGCCACGCGCCCGTCCGGCTTGAAGGGGCGGTCGCCCACCAGCGGAAGGAGCAGCGAGTAGGCCTCCGCAAAGTCGTCGCCGGGCAGATAGTCCTCTCGCAAGGCCCGCTTCAGGGCGTGGCACTGAAAGCACGTCTCCAGCGACTCGTCCTCGCTCGGAGCCGCCAGGGTGACGAGGCCCAGCCCCATATCGCGACCGAGGGCGCCTTCCACGGCCCACTGGACGTGCTCCCCACCGGGGCCGTGGCAGGACTCGCAATTGACGGTGTAGCTGGCTACTTCCGTCTCGTACCCCTCCCCCGGGCGGAAGAGCGCACGAATCTGGCTGCCGTGGCACCCCTGGCAGTTCGCGAAGCGGAAGTCGGTGCCCAGGATCCGGATCGGGGGCCAGTCTCCGCAGTCGGTGAGTCGGGTCTCCTGGGTGATGGGTACCCAGCCTACTGCGGGGCGAAGCGACGCCAGTCGGCTGGCGGTCCACCAGCCCTCGATCGCACCGGTGTTGCAGAACCAGGTGTTCTCGCTCCGGCTCCAGTCGAAGGGCAGAAAGCGAATGGTCCCGTCCACGAATCGACTCACGAAGCCCTGGGTGCCTCCGCCGACCATGTGGCCCCGGCCCACGACTCCGTCCACCGAGTAGATCACGGCGTCTCGACCGGGCCGTTCCACGAGGAACTGGTACTCGCCCTCACCCGTCACGCGGGGTATCACCCGGGCGTCGGCGAGCTGGATCGGCGAACCGTCGAAGGGAGCGATGACGGTCTCGGCCGTGGCGGGCCCGCCGGCTCGGCCGTGGGTCGACCCCCGCCACCGCTCCCACTCGACCTCGTGGCATTCGGCACAGGCCTCGGAGCCCACGAACTGCGGCGCCTCTTCCGACTGGCCACGGGACGTTTGGATCGGCCGCACATCGGAGGCGGACGACGCGAGCGCGACCACGGCCAACGCGCCGGCGGCTCCCGGGATCATCCAGCGGCCAGCTCCACGGCGCCCGTTCGTTCTGGCGCCCGTCGTGCGGTCTTCGAGCGAGGAGCTCACGGCGCCACCCTGGGTGCATCGAGCGGGACGATCAGGGCCGGATCACTCCTACGTCGCCCTCGATCGTCATCGTCGTCCCCAATGCCGCAGAAGCGGAACGGATCTCTTCGAGCAGCCGCTGGGCGCGGGGGCCGGTGAGCACGAACGGCTGTCCCACCTCCGACCCGGTGCCGGCCACTGGCATCGCCTCGACCCGGAGGACGCTGGAACGCCCGAGAACGATCCGCAACAGGAGGTTGTCCCCCCAGTAATCGTGGCCGTGACCGAAGATCAGGTTGCCCATGGAGTAGGCGATCAGCTTCCCGTCCCGTAGCTCGAGGGCCTGCGGAAGATGCGGGCCGTGACCCAGGATCACACGGGCTCCCGCATCGAGCATGGCACGGGCGAACGGCACGGCGTCGGGGTGGGTGAAGTTGGTGTTCTCGAGGCCCCAATGAAACGACAGGACGACGTGGTCGACCTCCGCACGAACGCGCTCGATATCCTGAGCGATCAGCAGAGGATCAAGGGGCGCCATCCCCGACCTGTCCTCGGTAGCGAACGCCGACGTGCCCGCATTGCCATAGCTGGCGTACGCGAGGAAGGCCACGCGCACGCCGTTGGCCTCGGTGATGAACGGAGCCCGGGCCTCGGCGATCGACGGCCCGGTACCAACGGAGGCCACCCCCGCTTCTTTCAGGGCCTCCACCGTGTCGAGCAGTCCGACGCCCTCGGCGTCCAGGGCGTGGTTGTTGGCCGTGGAGACCACGTCCACCCCGGCCCACGCGAGACCGGCGGCGAAGGACGTGGGACCCCGGAACGCCCCGCTTCGACGGGCGCGATCCGAGAGCGGCATCTCCAGGTTGACGTAAGCCACGTCGGCCGATCGGAATACCGGAGCCAGCTTCTCGAGCGGGTACCGCGCGTCGGCTTCACGCGTGTCGAAGGACAGATCGAATCGTTCCGCGGCGAGATGATGATCTTCCGGCGATTCCACCGTCTGACCCGCTTCCTTAAAGAACCCGCGCGCTTCTGGTCGGTTCAGATACGGAATCCGATGCCAGTCGCCCTCCTCGACCTCGGGCGGATCCCAGAAGACGTCGGGGTGGCTGACGATCCGCGACCACTCGACGTCACCCCCGGCCACCAGGGCCAGCTCCTGCCCTCGGGCGGGACTGGAGAGACCGAGCCCCAAGATACACAGCGTGGTGACGAGTGTCCGAGCTGAAGACCCGCCTAGCCGGGGCCGGGAGGACAACACGACGTCTTCAGTGCGTCGCCGCCGCGCCCGACGGAGGCAGGTTCTTGTAGATCCGTCCACCCTTCATGACGAAGCGGACGTGGCGCACGGCGCGAATGTCCTGCGACGGGTCACCGGCAACGGCGATGATGTCCGCCTCCATTCCCGGCGCGATGGCCCCGATGCGGTCGTCCATGTCGAGCGACTCTGCAGCCAGCGACGTGGCACTCACGATCGCGGCCATCGGATCCTGACCGGCCTCCTCGACCCGGTAGACCAGCTCTACCTCCTGCCTGCCGTGCGATCCCGCGACACCATCTGTGCCGAAGAGGATCTTGAGTCCCTCGACCTGGAGCGCCTCCTTGAACATGGCCAGCTTCACCGGAATGGACTCCCGCGTGCGACGGAACCCGTCCTCGGTGTAGTTCCCCACCCCGATGAACTTGTCCTGGTTGGTGAGGTAGTTCTCGGACACCAGGTAGATGTTCGGTGAGAAGTACGTCCCATTCGCGGCGAGGATCTCCAAAGACTCACGGTCCAGGAAGGCTCCGTGCTCGATCACCGTGCATCCGGCTTTGGAGGCCCGCTGGGCGCTCACTGGTCCGTGCGCGTGGACCGCGGTCCGAAGTCCCAGACGGCTCGCCTCGTCGCAGGCCGCGTCGAGCTGTTCCTGCGTCATCGTCGGCGGCGCTCCGATGCGGAGGCTACCCGAGGCGAAGAGCTTGATCAGGTCCGCCCCGGCCGACGCGACCTCTCTGACCTGTTGCCGCAGCTCCTCCGGGGTCCCGTCGCTGACCCAGCGAATCGAGGTCAGGACCCTGGAGGCCGGGAGGTTCTCTCTGGCGATGGCGTCCCTCAGCGGGATGTCCGAGGGGGACCCCATGCTCTGGACGGTTGTGAAGCCCGCCATGAGCGTATGGTAGGCGTTTTCCACCCCGTAGAGCGCGATCTCCGCCGGCGACTCGTCGCTGTCCGGTCCCGGAATGTGGTTCGTGGCCGCTTCGAAGTGGTTCCCGATGTGGACGTGGACGTCGATCATGCCGGGCATGACCGTGTAGCCACGAAGGTCCACCCTCAGCGCCCCCTCCACCGTGGCGCCCGGTGCCACCTCGACGATTCGGCCGTTCTGGACCACGATGTTGGCGTTCTCGATGACGGCGCCGCGTCCGTCGAGAACGCGGGCAGCCTGGAGGACAACGGGCGTCTCCTGGCCCAACCCAGGCGCGGCGAGCAGGACGACGAAAGTCACGAGCTCGAGACCGATCCTTCGCCAGTTCATATTGCCGCTCCGTGGAGTTCGGGTGGGTGTGCAGGCTACGTCGGTTGCGGAACTCGGGTTCGATGCAATAACAACGGGCGGCGCGGGGGAATCATCCACCGCGCCGCCCGCCTTGCCCACTAGCCCCCGATGTTGGGGTTCGTGTCGATTTCGGACTGGGCGATCGGGAAGCACAGATCCTGGGTCGTCAGGTGCGACTCTTCGCCTGGCAACTCCCTCGGGTGCAGCGCTCCCGGCGTTCCGTCCCGGTCCCACCGGAAGAAGTCACCCAGACGGCGCCCTTCCAACCACAGCTCCGCGCCACGCTCCCGCTTCAGTATGGACCACGCCTCGGTCAGGTCTGCCGGATCAGGCAACGGATCTACGCCGACGAGGGCTCTCAGGCTGTTCAGAATCGTCATTGCGCCGTCGATGTCACCGTCCCGCAGGTCGGACTCTGCCTCTATCAGGCGCATTTCCCGGCCGCTGGAAAGCCGGATGTTAGCTTCCCACTCCGGGTGCTTCTCCTGAACGAAGAAGGGCACCGGCCCGCAGCATTCCACGCCGCCATCGCCGTCGCCGCCGGAGTCGGTCCAGGGCGTACGCGCGTCGGCCCACTCCTCGAAATGGAGCTCCCACACGGTGCCCCACACGGTCGCGGTCTTGTACGGCTGGTTCTTCGTGGCGTGATGAATCCGGTTGGCCTCCACGATGTCGCCGGTGTTGTAGTACTCGGCCTCGAAGGTGTAGGGAGTGGGAACCCGGGCCGCGTCAGCCAGCGCGCCGGTCCAATCGCCCGTGAACGCCTTGACCGACGCACGGCCGGCGTAGGCGGCAAGCACGAGGTCGGCCTCACCGGTCGCGTTTCCTACGGTGATGGCCTGGTCGAAATTGTCGATCGCCCGCAGAGCGTACACCCCACGGTCCTGAGATGCGCTCCCGTCGATGACGCCCTCACACATGTTCTCGCTCAGGAGCCGGTTGCCGTAGCCCGCCCACAGGTACGACTGGGCGACGAGCGGCTCCAACGCGAAATCGCCCGGGTCCAGGGCCGCCTGGAACCGGCGGATGCCGTCCTCTGCGACCCACCGGGCCTGCTGGGCCCGGTCCCAGACGTCGCTCTGCTCGTCGGGCAGGAGCCTGCCGTTGTAGATGGGGACACCCAGACCGAAAGAGCCCGTGCCCCCCGTGGGGTGGAGCTCCCGCGAGATACCGGCGGCCTGGAAAGCCAGGAAGTTCAGCGCATCGGACATCGCACGCCGCATTCCTCCGACCACCGCCTCGGTCGCGCCCGGATCGTTCAAGAAGTCGTCCTGGACCGGGCCGGGGTTGGTCACGTCGGTGCTGCACCCGGCCAGGCCAAGGGAGATGCCCAGGACCCAGAGGACCCGGAGGCCTCCGAAGGCTCTCGGCTTCGAAGTATTCATCTGTGTCGTCTTCATTGTGGACTCCCTCATGGCCGGTCAGAAGTTCACGCGAATGGAGAACGTCCAGACGGACGGAGGAGGCGTCGCGCCCAGGATCATCACGTTGCCGAGGTTGCCGCTCTGGTCACGATTCCAGTCGCCGGACGCTTCCGGATCCGTGAAGCCGAACAGGTCCTTCTTGGTCCAGCGGTAGAGGTTCCGGCCCGACACCGTGACGGTCGCGCTGCTGGCGCCCGGCATCCACTGCTCGGGGACCGGAGCGCTCAGGCTCAGCTCACGGACCTTGAAGAAGTCGGCCGGCATGATCGCGTAGTCCCGGTCCGCATTGGACGCGAGACAGTGCCCGCGCTCCCGCGCGGTCAGGCTGCTCGTGTCTCCTGAATCACGGGCCGGAAGGACGTTGAAGCAGGTGGGCCAGCGGATGCCCCGGGAGTAGGCCTCACCTTCGAAGTTCGAGTACATCCAGTTGCCGCCTGAGTACTCGCCCCGAGCCGCGAGCAAGAGCCCGCCAGGCATCCGGACATCGGTCATGAGCTGCCAACCGAACGTGGGCTGGTTGGGACCGTAGATGCAGTTGCTCTCCACCACCGGATCGGCGATCTCGTCGGGGTTGGTGATGCAGTTGCCACGCATCACGGGGACCGCCTCGCCTTCGATCACCCATCCTCTCACGCCCGAACTGAAGGCGGGGGCGCCACCGAGGCTGAGGACCTCGGACTCGTTGGTGTAGTAGGAGCCGCCCAGGTTCCAACCCCAATTCTGGCGGTCGACGATCCGGAAGTTCGTGGTGAACTCGACACCCCGGTTCTGGATCTTGCCGACGTTCTCGAGCTGCTGACCACCGAAGCCTTCAGACGGGATTTGCCGGACGTTCATGAGCGCGTCCGTCGTCGTCTGGTTGTAGTAGGTGAAGTCCAGGTCCCAGCGATTGTCCAAGAAGGAACCGTCGAACCCGAACTCGAGCTCCGAGGTGCGCTCGGGTCCGAGGTCAGGATTGCCCACGTTGTTGGGCAGGAACGCCGGCTGGCCACCGAATCCCACCGGCGACCACGTGCGGACCGCGTCGAAGGCGCCGGGGGCGCGGCCTGCCTGCCCCCAGGCTGCCCGGAGCTTCAACACGCCGAGGTCGGGGCTCCAGAAGGGCTCGTCGGAGATGACGTACGAGGCGCTCAGCTTGGGGTACGCCTGGAGTCCCAGATTCGACCCGAACGCCGAGTTGCCGTCGACCCGGAGGCCGACCGTGAGGAAGTAGCGGTTCTTCAGGTCGAAGATGTTCTGAGCGAAGAACCCTCCGGTGACCACCCTGATGCGCTCCTCGAAAGCCAGGGTCTGGGCGCCGCTCGAGAGGGTGGGGTCACCAGGCCCGGGAAACTCGTTGGCTTGACCGTCGACGATGGTCTGATCCCGGGTGATTCCCTGTCCGCCAAAGGAGAGGGACGAACGCACCTCCGAACCCAGCTGAACGCTCCAGCTGCCCACGTAATCGAAGGTCAGCGTGTTCTCGCGCCACCGCTGATTCGACAAGATCCCTTCCGGCTGGCGGGAAAACCCCCAGGGCCGCACCTGTCTCGACTCCTGCTGGGCCAGGTCGTAGCCGAAGGTCAGACGGTGCGACCAGGACTGGCTCGGGGCCCAGGTGGCGGTGAGCCCGGTGATGAAGCGATCGATGTACTGGCGGATGTCGTAGTCGAAGAGCTCGCTGACGACCGCCGGATCCGCGTTGCCGAAGTAGTTCTGGTCCCGCCTCTGAGCGTTGAGGTGGATGCCCTGAGCGTTCCCGCCGTTGGGCACGTGGTCCAGGTTGGTCCGGGTGTAGGAGTTGTTCGTCTGGATTTGAAAGCCGTTGAACGGCGTGAAGGTCAGGTTCGCCCTCAGGCCATACTTCTGCGACCCCTCGGACTTGTGCACGCCGGTGATGCTCTCGAACTGGCCGGACAAGAAGTAGTTCAGGTCCTCGAGACCGCCCCGGACCGAGAGGGTGTAGTTACCGCGGTAGCCCGTCTGGATGTACGGGTCCATGAACATGTGCCGATAGTCGTCGTAGAACGGCTGAAGCTCGCCCGGAGGCACCACGATCTCCTCGCCCCGCAGCCCGAACTTGGGCCCGAACTCCTGAAGGTGCATGGCGGCCTGGTCGATCTGGGCCGTCCACTGAGCCCGGCCTTGACGACCCTTCTTGGTGAAGATCTGGATGACGCCGGCGGAGGCTTCGGTCCCGTAGAGCGTCGTGGCAGCGGCGCCCTTGATGATCTCCATCCGCTCGATATCGGCCGGGTTGACGTCGTTGAGGGGACTCGCCGTCGTGTTCGAGCCCCGGCCTGCATAGCCCGTGGGCGGCACGCTCTTCGGGTACCCGTCGCTACGGACGCGGACGCCGTCGATGAAGAGCAGCGGCTGATTGCTGAGCGTGGCGCTCACGTTGCCACGCAGCCGGATGCGGCCACCGGACCCCACGGCCCCGCCGGTCCCCTGTACGACCGCTCCAGCCACGCGGCCCTGGAGCAGGTTGTCGACGTCGACCACGGGCTCCTGGATGTCGCTCAGGTTTAACTGCGTGATGGAGTTGCCCACTTCCCTACGCCGAGCAGCCCCCGCAGTCCCCGTGACGACGATCTCGTCCAGCCCCAGGGCGGTCTCGGTCAACTGGAAGTCCACTGCCACGGTCCCGCCTGCCGAAACGACGATCTCCTGGGTCTCCGTCGCGTAGCCGACGCGCTCCGCCCGAAGCGTGTGGCTCCCCACCGGAACGTTCAGGATGATGAATCGTCCCGATGGCTGGCTGAGCGTCCCCAGCCCCGTGCCCGGGATCGAGACCTGGACCGACGCCAGCGGCGCCATGCTGCCCGCTTCCACGATCGTCCCCGTCACGGTGCCTCGTTCCTGGGCCGCCGCCGTCGTTGAGTTCAGCGCGAAAGCGAGAAAGCCCACAAGGAATGCACAACAGAGCCGGCATGCTGACCTACGAGGGGGGCGTTCGGAGCCCGTCCCGATCGCCGCAAACATCGATGTGCGCATCGTGAGCCTCCTGGGTTGAGCATCGTTAGGAGCACGCCGCCAACGACCGAGGTCGGGGGCAGGGGTGCGTCGCCCGCCGACCGCCTGTTGGAGGCGGCAGGCGGAAGATCTATCGAACCGCCGTGAGGCGCTCAGCTCTGTTGCGCAGCACCAACTCGATCGGCTGGGGGGAGCCATTCCCACATGCGGCGTGAAGAGCCTGTTCGGTGGGAAGCCGAGCAGAGTTGCTGGCAGTCGACCTCCGGTGGTGGTCGCCGGCAAGCGCCACAAGTTGTGACGGACGACTGCCTGGGCAGCATGATAGGGCAGCGCTCTCAAGGACGTCAAGGAAGATCGGTCGCCCCGGAATTGCATGGGGCCTACATTGACCGACGACCGACCTTCGCGCCCACCATCACGCTCAAAGGGGGGCATGATGACCATGCGTCTCGCCGTAGCAGCACTAGCCTTCGGCCTGCTCTACAGCGCCCCTGCCTCGGCACAGCAGACGGCAGCCAAGGAGGGCGATTGGCCCGTCTACGGAGGCGATCCGGGAGCCCAGAAGTACTCACCCCTCGTTCAGATCAACCGCGAGAATGTCCGGGACCTCGAGATGGCGTGGACATGGGAGACGGGTGAGAAGCCCGTGCCAGGGCCGCGCCAACCCATCCCCGGCCAGGACGTCTACGCAGGCCGGTTCGAGGCACAGCCTCTGGTGCTGAACGACACCATGTACCTGAGCACCTCGTACAACAAGATCGTCGCCCTCGACGCCGAAACCGGCGAGGTGTTCTGGACCTTCGACCCCAAGGCCTACGACTGGGGTCTCCCCCCGAACGGTTCCCACTTCGTCCACCGGGGTGTGGCGCTGTGGAGCGGAGACGGGGAGCGCCGGGTCTTCATCAACGCTCGCTGGTGGCTGTATGCGGTGGACGCACGAACGGGAGAGGTGATCGAGGACTTCGGGCACGAGGGGCGCGTCGACCTCACCGAGGCGCTGACCTGGCCGTCGATCCCGCTCCACGTGACGCAGACCTCGGCACCAGTGGTGTACGACGACCTTGTGATCGTCGGGAACGGGGTCTGGGATCGTTTCGTCTACCGGGGCGACCCCCCCGGGGTCATGCAGGCGTTCGACGCCCGGACCGGCGAGCTCCGGTGGACCTTCGACCTCATCCCTCAGCCCGGGGACTTCGGAAACGAGACCTGGGAGGACGGTTCCTGGGGCGAGTGGGGCCACGCCAACGTCTGGGCGCCGTTCTCGCTGGACGCGGATCGAGGTCTACTCTACCTGCCCGTCGGGACGCCCAGCAGCGACTACTTCGGAGGTCACCGGAAAGGCGACAACCTCTTCGCCGAGTCCGTGGTCTGTCTCGACGCGCACACCGGAGAGCGAGTCTGGCACTTCCAGGCGGTTCATCACGGGCTCTGGGACTGGGACCTGAGCTCCCCGCCCACGCTCATGACGGTGCGTCACGACGGACAGGACGTCGACGCCGTCGTGGCACCCTCGAAGCAGGGCTTCATCTACGCTTTCGACCGAGTCACGGGTGAGCCGCTCTGGCCCATCGAGGAGCGTCCCGTCCCGGCTAGCGACGTGCCCGGGGAGCGGGCGTCCGAGACACAGCCCTTCCCCACCCGGCCGGCACCGTTCGTCCGGCAGGGATTCTCCGAAGACGTGCTCATGGACTTCACGCCCGAGCTCGCGGCCATGGCCAAGGAAGCGATCGCCGGCTACCGCATGAGTCCCATCTTCACCCCACCGTCCCTCGACGGGACGCTGATGCTACCGGGGATCGAGGGAGGAGCCAACTGGGGAGGCGGGGCGGTCGATCCCGAAACGAACGTGTTCTACGTGAAAGGGACTGAAAGCCCATCCCTGCTCAAGTTGGTCGAGGCGGATCCCGCGCAGTCCGAGGCGACGTATCAGGTCGACCGGAGCATCCGGAGCATCTCCCTCCCGAACGGCCTACCCCTGATCAAGCCGCCCTACGGCACGTTGAGCGCCATCGACATGAACTCGGGAGATCTGCTGTGGCAGGTTCCGGTGGGAGACCTACCCAACGTTCGATTCCACCCTGCGCTGCGGGGCGTCGACCTTCCCGAGAAGCTGGGGGCTCCCGGGCCAGCAGGACCGATGGTCACGGCCGGCGGCCTGGTCTTCGTCACGGGCGGCTCCATGTCGCTCAACGCCTTCGACAAGGACTCGGGCGACCTGCTGTGGGAGCAGGGACTGGGAGGCGCGAGCTCGGCCAACCCGATGACGTATCAGACGCGTGGCGGTCGGCAATACGTGGTCGTCGCGGTCGGAGCCGGTGAGAGCGCAAAGCTCGTGGCCTTCGCGCTGCCGGAGTGACGAGGGGAGAGCCACCTTCTGCGGGAGAGCCCCGCACCTCCGAGTCAGGGGGTGCGGGGCTTCCGTCTTCCCTGGTGTCCGCGTGACCTACATGCCCGGCGCCTTGTAGACGTGCCCGTCCTTCATCACGAAGACCACCCGTTGCAGCGCGGTGATGTCCTCGAGCGGATCGCCCTCGACGGCGATGATGTCCGCCAGCTTCCCGACCGCGAGGTCCCCAACGTCCGGTAGGAACAGCGCTTCGGCGGCCCGGGTCGTGGCGCTCACGATGGCGTCCTGCGCCGATTGGCCGGCGGCGTGCCGCCGCTCGAACTCGATGGCCGTGGTTCCCGACGAGATCCACCCGGCGTTGGTGTCGGTGCTGAACACGATCTTGACGCCCTTGTCCACTGCGTGACTGAACACTTCGGTCCGGATCGGCAGGAACTCGGCAGTGAAACGAAGCTGCTCTTCCGTATACCCGTACTCGTCTCCGTGAGCGAGATAGTACTCGGACAGGTATAGGTTCGGCGTGTAGTAGGTCCCGTGCTCGACCATGAGATCCAGCGTCTCGTCGTCCAGCAGGGCGCCGTGCTCGATGGTCCGAGCCCCAGCGATGATCGCGCGGCGGGCCCCGTCCGGGGCATGGGCGTGGGCGGAGATGGGCTTGCGTTCCTTGCGGGCTTCGTCCATTGCCCAGTCCAGCTGCTCCTGCGAGTAGACCGCCGTCCCCCCGGCCCGGCTGCTCCGGGTGGCGAAGATCTTGATCCAATCGACTCCGATCTCCGACTTGCCTTGGACCCAGAGTCGTATTGCCTGCTCGCCCGCCGGCTCGATGCCCATTTCCGTAGCGGTCCCACCCACGTCGACGATGCGTGTGGCCTGGACGCGGTCACCCTCGACACCCGGGAGGATCTGGTCGGTCATGCCGCCACCGGACACCAGGAGCCGCGGCCCGGGAACCAGACCCTCGGCGATGGCGTCCCGGAGGTCCAGGGCGGCCCGGTCGGCGGTCCCGAGGCTGCGAACGGTCGTGAATCCGCTCATCAGCAGACTGCGGGCATTGTAGGCGGCGTGCAGCCCGGTCTTGGCGTCTCTCTCACCGTCTTCGAAGTTCGCGCCGATGTGTACGTGCGCGTCGATGAGACCCGGAAGGATCGTATAGCCGGAGAGATCGTAGACCTGACCGCCCGTGGGGACCGCGCCGCCGGAACGGACCTGGTTGATCTC
>JBDHHQ010000062.1:0-36688 GCA_039589315.1 Gemmatimonadota bacterium | reverse complement strand
GCCCGATCATCCCTGAGGCAGGCGCGGAAGCGCCGGGCAACACCGAGCTTCCAGAAGTCTTCCTGCCATTCCCCGACACGTTCTAGCGCGCTTGAACAAGGCCTTCCTCTCCTGCCGGGAGGGGAAGGCCCCGACGGCTACCAGGGCGTCCCGTGTCGGCGGAACGCCCTGCCCCTCCAGACAGTCCTGAAGACGACAGTCCTGGTTGCCCTCGGTGGCGGTCCACTCCGACGCTCGCCTGGTCCACGGCTCGGGGGGCGCCCTTGATGCTTCACGAGGACAATGGGAGCCGCGACGACGACGCTGAGTTCAAGAAGCCCGGAGGCTGAAGGTCGTCGCGTCCCCTCGTTCAACCGGGTAGCTTGCCGATATGTCGGACTACGAATCGGGGTTCAAGGCCCTACTCGCCGAGCTGAAGCGACGACGCGTCGTTCGCGTGGCCCTCATCTACGGGGCCGTGGCGTTCGCAGGTCTTCAGGCGTTGGATCTGGTGCTGCCCGCCCTCGGCCTGAGCGAGCGGGTCTTCTCGGCGACGGTGGCCGCCGTGCTGGTGGGCTTTCCGGTCACGCTGGCTCTGTCGTGGATCTACGATCTCACGCCCCGGGGGTGGGTCCGGACCGGGGCTGGTGCAGCCCGTGCGAGCTGGCGCGGCGGTGGAGCCCTGGCGGTGCTGGCCGGCATCGCCGTGTCCGTGGTGTCGGGGTGGTGGCTCTCGGGCCGTACGGTCCAGGACACCGGAGCGGATCCCACCACCGCGGTAGACGACCACGCGCCCATCGAACGCATCGCCTTGATGCCCTTCGTCGACCTGAGCAGCGAGTCCGACAACGCCTACTTCGCCGACGGGCTCACCGAGGAGCTCAGGGGCGCGGTGGGGCGCATCGACGGGATCCGCGTGGCCGGTCGCGCCTCCACCTTCGCGCTGCGCGAGGTGACCGACGATCCCCAGGACATCGGCCGCCAGCTCGGCGTGCAGGCTGTGCTGGCGGGCAGCGTGCGCAAGGCCGGCGACGAGGTTCGCATCAATGCCGAGCTGCTCAGCGCCGCTGACGGCCTGGACCTCTGGACCGAGCAGTACGAGGCCACCGTCGACGACGTCTTCGACGTCCAGGCCCAGATCGCCCGGGCCATCGCAGACGCCTTGAGCATGACGCTGTCCTACGATTCCGAGGCGGCCATCCGGATCCCGCCGTCCGAGAACGTCATGGCGGTGGACAAGGTCCGGTGGGGCCGGTTCAACTGGAACCGGCGCACGGCGGCCGGACTGGAGGCCGCCATCTCGAACTTCGAGGACGCCATTGCCTTCGACTCCAGCTACGCCGAGGCGTGGGCCGGGCTGGCCGACTCGTATATCCTGCTCCCCGAATACGCGGCCATGGATCCGGTCCAGGCCATCCGGGCCGGTCGGGACGCCGCCGAGCAGGCCCTGGCCCTGGAGCCCGACCTGGCGCAAGCCCACGCATCGCTGGGGCTCCTAGAGATGTTCGACTGGGAGTGGGCTGCGGCGGAGCGATCATTCCGTCGGGCGCTGACGCTGGATGCCACGTACGCCACCGCGCACCAGTGGTATGCCAACATGCTCATGGGCCAGCGGCGGTGGGACGAGGCGTTGGAGCGCATTGCACATGCTGAAGACCTGGACCGGCTCTCCACCGTGACCAAACAAGATGCGGCCAGGATTCTCCTGAACGCGGGGCGGACCGACGAGGCCATCACGAAGGCGCAGGACACGTTGGATCGAAACCCCACCTACGCAGCGCTCTGGTTGGACCTCGGTTACATGTTCCTGGAAGCGGGCCGGTTCAGTGACGCTCGGGACGCGTTCGGCGGTGCCGGGGACTTCTTGGGCACCGGTGCGGACACAATGGACGCCTTCGTCGACGCTGTCGAGGCCTACGCTACGACTGGCGAACCCCAGGCCCTTCCCGGCCGGGACGGCTACCCTGACCCGTCCGCCTGGCTCGCCGCCCAACTGATGCTGGTGGGACAGACCGACGAGGCGCTCGACGTGATCGAGCGAGGCGTGCGGGACCGGGTTTGGGACATGATGACCATCGGTGGCAGCGTGGTATTCCGCTCCCTGGACGGGAACCCGCGCTACGAGGCAGCGTTAGAGGCGGTGGGCCTCAACTGAGGCGCGCGCCATCCACCGGACGAGCGCCCGGGCGAACCTCTGGGGCACCTCTTGATCCATCATCAGCAACGCACTGCACATACTTCTATACTCCAACCACCCGGACTCACGCGCCTCGGATCGTCAGGTCCATGCCAACGATGAGAGGGCGTGCTGACGGTAGTGGCCAAGCTGTCCTGACACTGACGAACGAGCCACGACCTGCGTTCCGTCTACCGATAGCGCCAACCCACTCGTCAGGCTCCCGGCGGATGGAGCACCCGGCTCCTGAAACCAAGCCGGGCGAAACTACCCCGTATTCAGACTAATGCGCGTAGTCTGGTAGGGGCGTAGGGAAAGGGGAGCAGGTCGACGTGGGGGTTTGCCCCACCCCTACTCACTCACGCCGCAGAGGCGTTGGGTCGTTCATCTTCGGCCAACTCGTCTAGCCCCTGGCTGCTGTTCCGAATGCTACCTGACGGAGTCCGAGAGGGCTCAGGCGCGTCCGTCCGCCACGGCTCGAGCGAACTCCGCGAATCCCTTCACGGTCACTGCCGCGGCCCGGTCGAGGCGGGCAGACTCGGAGCGCAGCCACCGGTCCCAACGAGCGACCGTAACCTTCTCTCCCAACAGGTCCTCGAGCTGAAAGACGAGGTCCACGAAGTCGATGGACTCGGCCCCCAGGTCGGCGATCAGCTCAGACTCGGGGTGCACGTCGCCGACAGGCACGAAGAGCACCCGGGCGACGATCTCCCGCGAGCCGGCGAGGATCGACGCTGGGGTCAGTACCGTCTTATAGCCAGGCATGCGTTCTGTCCTCCGAATCCGAATGAGTTGCTCAGGGCAAGGGTCACGTCCAACTCCCTCGACCGGTTCGGCACCGGGTCCACGGCGCAGTCCGGGTCCGGCTCTCTGTAGTTGATCGTCGGAGGGACGAAGCCGTTGTTGATGGCTATGAGGCAGGCCACAGCCTCAGCAGCGCCGGCCGCCGCCAGGAGATGGCCGATCATGGACTTCGTGGAGCTCACCGGGACAGCTCCGGCACTGGGGCCAAGAACCTGCGTCAGGGCTCGCGCTTCGACTTCGTCGTTCATCCGGGTCCCTGTGCCGTGGGCGTTCACGTAGTCCACGTCGGCACCGACAGCGTCGGCGTCACGCAGAGCGGCCCGAATCGCTGCAACCGCGCCGGAGGCGTCGGGACGTTCGTCGGTGATCCGGTAGGCGTCGCAAGTCGCGCCATAGCCTGCGATCTCGCCCAGGATGTCCGCGCCGCGCGCCTGCGCGAAGGATTCCCGCTCCAGGACGAGGATTGCCGCACCCTCACCGATCACGAACCCGTCTCGGGTCCGGTCGAAAGGCCGAGCCGCCTGCTCGGGGCAATCGTTGCGCTCGGAGAGCGTTCCCAGCATCGAGAACCCCAGAACGCCCACTGGGTTGACCATGGCATCCGTACCGCCTGCCAGAACCACGTCGGCGTCACCGCATCGGATCTTTCGAACGCCTTCGCCGATTGCCTGGGTTCCCGCGGTGCAAGCCGTGGTGACGGTGTTGTTCGGACCACGAGCGCGTTGCTGAATGGCCACGTGGCTCGCCGCGATGTTGGGCAAACCGCGGAGAAGCAGGATGGGGTTCGTGCGGGCGGCGAAGGCCTTGGCGAACGCCGGCACGTCCAGTCCCGCGGCTCGGGACTCGTGCGAGTCGAGCAGCGCCATAGCTTCGTTCTCCAACATATCGTTGTCGGAGGGACCCATGCCGCCAGCGCCCAACGATACGGCCACGCGCCCGGGGTCCACGGCGTCGAAGTCCAGCTTCGAATTACGCCGGGCCATCCCAGCCGCGACCACGGCGAACCTGGCCGCTCTGCTCATGAGCTTCACCATCTTCAGGGGCTTGACGTACCGCTCGAGCTCGAGAGCATCCGTGTCTACCTCCGCGGCGATTCGCGTGGCGAACCCGGCGCAATCAAAGGCCTGAATCGGCCCGACGCCCGATCGCCCTTCCCGAAGACCCTCGACGAACGCCTCGGCGCCTAGCCCGTTCGGTGCCACGACGCCTATGCCCGTGACGACGACCCGTTCACGCACCATCCGACTCCTTCAGGGCGTCATCATCGCTTGCCCCGTCCCCAAACCATCCACGTAATGTCTCGGTCCAGAACCCGAGATAGGCGCTGGCAAAGACTTGTTCGGTTGGCACCATGCGAAAGGTGATCCGCGCCTTCGCGACCGAGCGCGATCCCACGCAGGCGGTGCCTATCACAATGACGCTGTCGCCGTCCCGGTGCTCCACTTCGACGGCGTACTCGATCACGTCCCCCGGGCGGGCGAAGGACGAGAAACGGGCGCGATCCACGCTGCTCATCAGCGCAAATCGGCGAGCGTTTTCGGCCTTGCTCAGTAGCGCTCCCCCTGTCTGAGCAAGACCCTCGATGATGAAGATGCCTGGGAGCACCGGGTTTCCCGGGAAGTGATCGTGTAACGCGTCCATCGTCAGGCTCACGGCTTTGACACCGATCGCTCGCTCGCCCGGCTCGATCTCCGTAATCCGGTCCACCCAATAGTGACGCATGTCAGTGTAGTCCGAGTCCGCCGTCCGCCACGATGATCTGCCCGCGGATCCAGCGTGAGGCAGGGTCGAGGAGAAAGCCCACGATGGGAGCGAGGTCTTGGGGATTGCCGAGCCGTCCGGCCACGCTCGATGCACTCATGCGTTTGACCGTGTCGTAGGTCTCGAAGCTCCGGAGCGAGTCCGTGTCCACCGGTCCCCCGCAAACTGCATTGACGTTGATGTCGAGAGGTGCCAGCTCAACCGCCAGGTACCGGACCACGGACTCGAGCCCGCTCTTGGTGGCCGCAATCGATCCATAGCCCGGCATTACCCGACGTGCCCCCAGGCTCGTGAGCGCAACCACGCTACCTCCGGCAAGCAGCGAAGCTCCAGCCGACAGCAGATGAAGCAGACCGCCCACATGAGAATCCCAGGTCAGGCGCCACCGGTTGGGACGGGTGTCGAGAATCGGCTTGAGAGCACCCAGGCCAGCCGCATGGACGAGGCCCTGCAACCTGCCTGCCGCCCGCGCAGTCTCTTCAACGAGCTCCGAACAAGCCACCGGGTCTGCCACGTTGCACTCGGCGACAACGCAGCGGGCGCCCAGGCTCTCTACCGCTTGGGCGACCGAGTGAGCCGCTTCGTGGTTGCGGAGATAGGCGATAGACAGGTTCCAGCCGTTGCCTGCGAGGTGTTCAGCGACTGCTCGACCGATGCCTCGGCTGCCTCCCGTCACGAGGGCCCACGGACGCCCGTTGGCGGGCTTCATAGTCCTCCTACCTCCTTGGAGGTACCAGCTCACCGTCCGCCCGCAGTGCGCGCCACTCGGCATACCTCTCCACGGCGAGGCGCACGGTGGCGTCCGGCACCTGTTCTATCTCGCGAATGCTCGCCAAGTCCGGAGGCATATCCGAGAGCAGATGGAGGCGATAGTAGCCCTGGGAATGGAGGAAGACGGTCCGGTCGTAACCTGGGACCGGATCCGGCGCGTCGAATCTCAACTCCGCTCGATCTTGTTTCGTCGGCATGTCATAATACAGGTCGTCGGCGGCCCGCAGAGCGGCGAGGACGTCTCTGCCGTCCCGAGTCTTGGCGTACTTCGGTTGGACCACGGTTGCCGAAACCGGCTCGTCGACACTGTACTCCATCGCGAACGAGTTCAGCGCCCAGAACCCGACCGGCGGTCGCAGGCGAATCTGAACGGAGTCGCCCTGGACCCTGCTCAGGTCCAGACGGATCGCGCGATGCTCAGCGATGAACGGCCCCCCCGCCGGCAGGATTCCCCGTTCCTCCCATCCCGTCGGCTCTTTCACATATAGCTTCACCGCAAAGAGCTCTTCCCGGAGATTCCACGCTTCCACCAACTCCGCGGCCTGAGGCACTTCGTCGACGAACGCGTAGTAATCACCGACCGCCGTGCCCCGCATCTCCAGCAGCAATCGGATCATGTGCGAACCCCATAGACCCGTGGTTACGTTCGCTATCAGCTTGCCTTCGTGACTCTCCCCGGGCTTGGGGAAGGTCATGACCAGGTCCTGCCGTAGGTCGCCGGTCTCCGTGGCCACCGGGAGATGCTCCCAGATGAGGTGGTCGGTCTCCCTGAGCCATGGCGTCAGATCTTGGCCGCTGGCGTCTCGGACGGTCGTGGGACGCATGGGAGCTCGAACCGTGTGAAGCGTACCATCAGGTCCCGCGACCACTCGCGTTCCCGGCTCGTGGTCCACGACCCAGAGCTCGAACAGGTTGGTGTGCTGCGTCTCGTCGACCTCATTGGTGACCTGCAGTCGATACTCCCCGTTTGCAGCGACCAGATGCTCCAGCTCGCTGTAGTCCGCTCGCTCCAGGCCCCGCGTGGTGGCCCCTCCATAGGGCTCGGCGTCGAAAACGAACCGCTCGCCGTCCCACGAGTAGACGAAGGGGCACGATTCCTTGGTGAGGGCTACCAGGGCCGCAATTCCAGCGACCACGGCCAACGCGACGCCCACGCTCGCGGCGAGCGAAGACGCGACATCCGTCTGCTCCCACGCCACCAGGACTCGGTCGATGTCTGCCAAGGCCGCCGCATAAGGGGATCCGTACTCGACGTATGCGAAGATGCTATCCGGAGTGACCCGCGGGGGCACGTTGTTGAAGCGGACCACGCGGCCGGTGTTTTCGACCACCCCCTCCGTGACATAGTACTGGTCCGGGAGTCCATCTCCCGAGGCGTACTCGGCTGGCTCGAGCTGACTGGTCTGCTCCGACGTCACGTTGCACGCCCACTGGCCCACCAGCACGGTCGCCAGACTGATGAGAACGACGTTGCTGGACCTGCTGGTACTCGGTCGCATGAGGCTTCTCCGGGCTCTCGGAACGATGCGGAGCATAGTGACCCGAGTGAGTCAAGCAGAAGACAAGTGCCGGCTGGCTATCCGGGGGGGAGACGTCTCCGGCTTGGGGGCGAGGGGCGGATTCGTCAGCGGCGTGAGGCCCCCCTCGTCGCGTCGACCACGTTCAGAAGCTCCAACGAGTTCAATTATCCTGCCACGATCAGCTTCCCTACAAGGAAACTCTTGTTCCCGACAACCTTGATCGGATCCCGCCTCTCTTTCTTGCGTCCCACCGGAGACAGGTAGGATCTTGAACTCATCGCGGGCGCAGTTCCCCCGTCGAGGACAGGCTGGTGTCGGATCCCGTCGTCACCCGGCTGAACACGGCCCTGGAGGACCGCTACCGCATCGAGCGGGAGCTCGGCGCGGGCGGCATGGCCACGGTCTACCTGGCCGAGGATCTGAAGCACCATCGCAAGGTCGCGGTGAAGGTCCTGAAGCCTGAGCTCGCGTCAGCCCTCGGAGCTGAACGATTCCTGCGCGAGATCGAGATCGCCGCCAACCTCACGCATCCCCACATCCTGCCGGTTCACGATTCGGGAGAGGCCGACGGCCTCCTCTACTTCGTGATGCCGTACGTCGAGGGCGAATCGCTGCGTCAGCGGCTCGACCGTGAGAGACAGCTCCCCCTCGACGACGCGCTGCAGATCGCCCGGGAGGTGGCCGGCGCCCTGGACTTGGCCCACCGGCGGGGCGTGATCCACCGCGACATCAAGCCGGCGAACGTCCTCTTCGAAGAAGGACAAGCCGTGGTGGCGGACTTCGGGATCGCCAAAGCCGTGGCAGCTACGGGTCAAGAGCGATTGACACAGACGGGCCTGAGCGTTGGCACGCCCCAGTACATGAGCCCCGAGCAGGCCACGGGGGAGCCGACGGATGCCCGCAGCGACATCTACTCGCTGGGCGCCGTGTTGTACGAGATGCTGACGGGGGAGCCGCCTTACACCGGGCCCACCACGCACGCGATCGTCGCGAAGCTGATCACCGAGCGTCCCATCCGTCCGCGCGTGCTGCGAGAGACCGTGCCCGAACGTGTCGACCAAGCGGTCATGAAGACGCTCGCCAGGTCGCCGGCCGACCGCTTTGCCACCGCAGGCGAGCTCGCCGACGTGCTGGCGGGCGCGGCAGTGGCGGGTCCAGCCGCGCGTCTGCCCCGCCTGCCCGTGCAGTGGGCCATCGCCGCCGGCCTCACGCTCGCTGTCGTAGGAATCGGGTGGTGGGTGTCGGCGCGCGGTCGAGCCGAGCCCATGGCTACGGACCCGATCGCCGCACCACGGACCACGCCGTTCCTGGCCACGGTCGCGATCGAGAAGCAGCCGGCGTGGAATCCCGCCGGTAACCTCATCGCCTACGTCTCGGACGAATCGGGTAACGATGACGTGTGGATCTCCGATCTGTCGGGCGCGAATCGGCTGAACCTGACAGAGACACATACAGGCGCGGACGCGCACCCCACCTGGTCACCGGACGGACAACACCTCGCCTTCTATTCGATTCGGGACGGTGCCGGCGTCTATACGATGACCTCGCTTGGCGGGGCGGTGCGGAAGGTGACCGCGGTTACGGCTGGTGTGCTCTACACCTTCTCGCTTCAGTGGGCCCCTGATGGGAAGCTAGTGTACACCGACTTCGACGAAGCCGGGACCAAGCAGGTTTACAGCATCTCGGCCCTCGGCTCGGGCAAAGAATGCCTCACGTGCGGTCTGCCCAACCTGGACGGTCAGTCCGGGCAGCTCTCTCCCAATGGCGAGCTGCTGGCCTTTAAAGACTCCGACACCGGGCCGAGCCGTCTGTATGTGACCCACCTCGCATCGGGACGAGTCGTTACGATAGGCTCACTAGGGGATCGCCCTCCGTAGGCTCGCTGCAGCCAGGCGATCGCGTCCTGCCAGCTCAGGCCGCGGCCTCCTTCCACACGCGACGGGGACAGCAGAGGCAACCCCACGCCTATACAGCAGGCCGCCTGTACGATCGATGTCCCTTCTGAATCGGATCCAGGAGTGCGAGCTCGTTCTGGGTGCCCTGCTCACTTGACTCCGGCTTGACTCGACTGCGGCAGCTTCTTGGGTACGCCAGCCCTTCCCCCGCCGGGCAGGAGCAAAGCCGATGGCCCCCCGGTGGGTTCCTGCTCGTCGGCAGGAGGATGATGTGATGAGATCGATCTTCCTGATCGGATTCTGCTCACTGCTGCTCCATGGATGCGGCGACGGTGACTCTCCCACACCACCAGCCCTCAGCGTAGATCCCGCTCTTGGTGAACTGACCTCGCTCGGTGCGCAAGGCGGTGGTACCTACGTCTACAACCGAGGCAAGGGGCAACCGAACAGCGGCAATTGTCATTTTGGTGCCTTCAGAACGAACGACGTCACGTTCATACACAAACCCGGTGGGAAGGCCATCGCCATGTGCTTCTTCGAGGGTCTTCCGCCAATCGAGAAGGCTCAGGTCCTGAGTGGCTGGTACTGCCACTGGTGGATCAATGGCATTGACCATGTGGGATACGCGTCCAAGTGGACTCGCGCGCCAAGCGGTAATGGAATGTCCAAGTGCTGGATGGAGAGCCGGATTCCGCCGCCATGAAGAGCGGCTGCAGCCAGGCCGCTCCGCTTGCGAGGGCTTCGTGACCTTGACGACGAGGACTGCCGGAACAGGTGGCACCGAGGGGTGGTCGTGAGGCCGCGTCTCGGAAAGGAGGTGCGTCATGACTGCAGGATCGATCACGGCGGCACTACTGCTGCTCTCGGCACCGTTGGTGGCTCAGCAGGAGGAGCCCCTGCTGGAGCTGGGCGACAGAGTGCGCGTTACGGAGGCCAGCCGAAGGATGGTCGGTACAATCGTAGCGCTGGATTCGGCGCGTATCGGCATTCGGACACAATCAGCGGATGACGGACGGGCGTTTCGCTGCCTGAACGAGCATTGGGCTCAATGCGAGAAGTCCTGGGCAGCCGCCGCGACCGACACTACGGAACTCTCATGGGAGCTGTCGGAGGTCGAATCGGTCGAGGTGAGTCAGGGCGGATCGGGCAATGCAGGTTGGGGTGCCTTGGTCGGGTTCGGCGTAGGAGTCGGTGTCGCGCTGGCATCGACCTCCGAACCTGACTGTCCTCCTCCGCCTCCCACATGCGACAGTCCACTGTGTGCCTTGTGTATCAGGGTGAATACGGGGCCGACCGAAGAGGTTCTGGCTGGTCTTCTCGGCCTTGGCGTCGGTGCAGGCATTGGCTCGCTGATCAAGACTGAAAAATGGGCAACCGTGGAGCCACCCGCCAAGCCCGCGGTAGCGGTTCGTCCCACTGGCCGATTCACACTCGGCGTCTCGGTACCGCTGCGCTGGTAGGCAGGGGATTTCAGACGGGTTACTCAGTGGCAGCGAATCTAGGGGAGCCCCCAAGGCCCATTCGTGTACCTGGTCGAGTTGGTGGGGCCTGATACGATCATCGCGTGGATTCCTGAGATCGAGATCTGCATCTTCGAGTGTCAGCGTCTCAGCTCAGTCATCGAGTTCCAACAGGGGTAGACCCACGCGCTCTGTCTTCTTGCGCCACTAGGGCGGCGGGCAGGATCTTTTTGTCGCGTCAGAGATGCCCCATCGAGGACAAGCTCGTGCCCGACCCCGTCACCCGGCTGAAGGACGCTCTCGAGGGCCGCTACAGCATCGAACGTGAGCTCGGCGAGGGCGGCATGGCCACGGTCTACCTGGCCAAGGACCTGAAGCACAACCGCAGCGTCGCGCTCAAGGTCCTCAAGCCAGAGCTCGCGGCGGTGGTCGGCGCCGAACGCTTCCTGGCCGAGATCGAGACCACGGCGAACCTGCAGCACCCGAACATCCTGCCGCTGTACGACTCGGGAGAGGCGGACTCCTTCCTCTATTACGTGATGCCGTACGTGGAAGGGGAGACGCTGAGGGAACGACTCGAGACGGAGAAGCAGCTCCCGGTGGATGAGGCGGTGAGGATCGCCACCGCAGTGGCCAACGCGCTGAACTTCGCCCACGAGCACGGCGTGGTGCACCGGGACATCAAGCCGGCCAACATCCTCTTCCAGGGCGGCCAGCCGGTGGTGGGCGACTTCGGGATCGCCCTCGCGGTCGGCGCGGGTGGCGGTGCGCGGCTCACCGAAACGGGCCTCAGCGTCGGCACGCCGTACTACATGAGCCCGGAGCAGGCGACGGGCGATCAGCAGGTCGGCGCGCGGAGCGACATCTACTCGCTGGGCTGCGTCCTGTACGAGATGCTCGTCGGCGATCCGCCCTACCTGGGCTCGACGGCCCAGGCGGTGCTGGGTCAGATCATCAGTGGTAAGCCGGTCTCCACCACGGAGAGGCGCTCCGCGGTGCCGGCCCATGTGGACGCGTCGATCCGCAAGGCACTCGAGAAGGTCCCGGCGGACCGGTTCTCCACGGCCGCCGGCCTGGCGGCCGCGCTGGCCAACCCGGGCTTCCGGCACGGAGAGGAAGCCGCCGCGAGCGCCGCTGTCGTGGGCAGCCGCGGCACAACCGCCGCGCTGGCCGCCACTACCGTCGTGCTCGCCGTCACCATCGGCTGGATGCTCCTGCAACCGAGCGGCAGGGAGCCGCAGCCCGCGATGTGGTGGGAGTCGGGTGTAGCCTCTGCGCTGACACCGGATGGCAGTCAGGTCGTCTATCAGGCCCAGGACGGAGACGGAAAGCCGGTTCTCTGGAGACGGTCCCTGTTCGACATGGCGTCGGAGCCCATCGCCGGAACCGAGGGTGGGGGCAGCCCGGTGGTTTCCGCAGGCGGACGCACCCTGGCGTTCGTCGTTCCGCCCATGGTGAGGACCGTCCCCCTGGAGGGTGGGCCCGGCGTGACCGTCGGGGAAGGACTGGATCCGACTTGGGGAGACGACGGCGCCCTCTTCTTCGTGCGGAACGAGACGATCTTCAGGCTGCCTCCGGCGGGAGGGGATGCCGAAGCCTGGACACCTCAGGCAGACGCCGACCTCCTCGCGCCGCAGGCCCTTCCCGGAAACAGCGGCCTTCTGATGGCGGTTCGAAGGAGCACGGCCCGCTTCAGCCGAATTGCGGTCGTGGGTCCCGAGGGGGGCGAGCTGCGCGAGATCGGGGACGGAACCGGGGCGCGGTACGTCACCTCGGGGCACATCGTCTACACGACCTTCGACGGCACCCTGTGGGCCGCGCCCTTCAATCTCGAGACGCTGGAGATGGGCCAGGCTGTGGCGCTGTGGGACGACGTTTGGGTGCGCGGAAGCTCCTACACCGAGTTCGCGGCATCGGCCAGCGGCGCGCTGCTCTTCCAGCGCCCGTCGCCGTCCAGGGAGGGCGAGCGGGTCTGGGTGGACCGAGACGGCGCGGTCGATGCTCTCGGCCCCGACTGGAACCACGGGATGGGCTACCCCTCCATTTCCCCCGATGGCTCGGCGGTGGCGTTCGCCCAGGACGGCAACCTGTGGGTGCGGCGCTTCGACGGGAGCCCGTCGGTCCAGCTCACGTTCGCAGGCGAGGGAGGCCGGACGTCGTGGACGCCGGAGGGCGACTCGGTGCTCGTGGACGGCGACACGGCTCTCCATACGCGCAGCGCCGACGGCACCGGCCAGCTGGTTCTCACGCACACGGACGAGATCGAGATCATCAGTCCGCACTGGTCGCCAGACCGTGAGTGGCTCGTGTACCGGACCAATGTCAATCTGACGGGCTCGGGGGACATCCGGGCCGTGCGTCCCGGACGGGACTCGGTACCCACGGAGATCGTAGCCACGCCGGCGCAGGAGCTGGCGCACAACCTTTCCCCGGACGGCCGTTGGCTCGCGTACTCCTCGAACGAGACCGGTCGGCACGAGGTGTACGTCGTGCCCTTCCCCAACAGCGGCGACGGGAAGTGGAAGGTGTCGTCGGAGGGTGGGTCCAGTCCGGTTTGGTCGCGGGACGGGCGCGAACTCTTCTACGCCAGCGACCAGGGCATGGTGGCGGTCTCGGTCCAGCTGTCGCCGACCTTCGCGTTCGGCGCATCGCAGATCCTCTTCCCCGCGGACGGCTTCTCGATCCTGGCCTTCCTCGACGCGCCCTTCGACGTGGCCCCCGACGGTCGACTCCTCGTGTGGCGGTACCTGAGCGAAGCCCAACCGGGGCCCATGGTATACGTGCAGAACCTTACCACGCTGCTCGAGGAGCGGGTGCCTAGGTAGGACGCAGCAGGGTCTCCGGCTCTGCCAACTCCTCGCGGGTAATGCCGTCCCCACCACACGCTGGACAACTGTGATCACAAGTCGAGTTTGCCGGCCGGGTGATCGCCGAATCGCTGCTGACGCGGTGGACAGACTGAGCCGCGAAGCGGAATCGCAGGTCCGTTCAGCCTGTGGAGGGGGGCATCCGCAGACCGATGTCGGTCGCATTTCACGTTGTGGAGGTCGTTACAATGTGGGATAGAAGGATGATCGGGGTGCCCAACCGCCCGGAGAAGAAGACCATCGAGATCGACCTCCCGGAGGGGTGGATAGCAGCTTCCGTCGCGCCCCGCCGACAGGTTGATGTCGGCTATCCGATCCTCATCTACGTCACCGTGATCGAAGCGGCCGAGGCGGCTGAACCTACTTTACCCACCCCGGGTGCCGCATCCACTCTCCCGCCGCGGCATCGCTCTGCACCACTCCGTGGTCCACCGTCACCACGCCGTTGACGATGACAAAGGGGATGCCGGCGCTGCGCCGGTCGGGATTCGCGTAGGTTGCGCGCTCCTGCACCGTGGCGGGCTGGAAAACGGTGATGTCCGCGTCCATGCCCACCTGCAGACGGCCTTTCCGGGTCATTCGCGGCACCGAGCGCTCCAGGCGCTGTGCCGGCAGGAGCGTGATGCGCTTCAGCCCCTCCAACCAGTCCAGCACCCCCTGGTCCCGGACGTAGCGGCCCAGGAACCGGGCGAAGGTTCCCACGCTACGGGGGTGCCCGGTGCCGTTCACCAGGCCGCCGCCGTCGGAGCTGATGATGCCGTGCGGCGCCCGGATCCCCATGACGATCTCCTCCTCGGGGATGAACTCCGTCTGCACCGCCACGGCCTCCTCCTGAGCCCGGAGCTCGAAGAAGCGCGCTTCGTTGAGCTGCTCCTGGGTGCGAGCCACAAACAGGTCGGAATAGGTGGCGCCGCCGAAGCGCTCCTCCCACCCCTCGTCGTACAGGGCCGACTGCAGTGTGGTCTGGTTACGCGTCCACACATGGAAGTCGAAGCCCACGTCCACGCCGTGGGCCTGGGCGCCCTCCAGCAGCGCGATGGACAGAGGCGCCGACCCCACGGTGGAGGAGATGAGGTGGGCGATCTGCGCCTGGGCGCCGGTGGCGGCTGCCATGGCGACGACCTCCATGACGGCCAGGCTCATGGTCTGGGGGAAGACGTTCCCCTTGTACCGGGCGTGGAGGTGCACGGGGACGTTCTCCTCCGCCGCCACCTCGAACATGGCGTAGACCTCCTCGTACGAGGTCCCCGGCGCGTAGTTCAGGCCGAAGCCGATGCCCACGGCCCCGGCCCGGATGGCCTGGCGGGCCAGGTTCTTCATGACGGGGATCTGCTCCGGGAGGGCCGAGGCGTAGGCGTCGGTAGCGCCGGCCGCTCGGCGCACGGCCCGGTGATCCACGGTCTTGGCAAAGTTCACCGCCGGGCCGATGGCCCTCTGCTCCGCCGCGTATCCCGAGACGTCCAGCGGGCCGCCGTGCATCCCGAAGGTGGTGGTCACGCCGTCGGCCACCTTGTCCTCGTGGGCCAACCGGCGGGCGGCAATCCCCGACAGCACGTCGATGAAGCCCGGCGCCACGATGTGCCCGGTGGCGTCGATGACGCGCTCGCCGCGGAGCTGCTCGGTGGTGATGACCCCGATGCGCCCGTCACGGACGCCGACGTTGGCGACCTCGTCGCGGCCCGTCTCCGGATCCATGACCCGGCCCCCGGTAATGACGAGGTCGTAGGTCTCCTGTCCTTGAAGCGGCGCGCCGGCAACGGCCAACCCAGCCACGAGGAAGAGGGCTGTCCAGCGTCTCATCTCACACCTCCAGTGGACGGATCCATGACCCGCACTAGCAAGAGCACGGTCCCGGTCCCGGGATCCCGTCACCACCCAGGCGTGTCGACATAGCCCCCATTGCGATCGAATCACACGCTCCGGCCCAGACGACGATTACCGTAGATCACGCTCCGGTCAGTCCGCTCCGCGAACTTCCAGACGGACACTCGGGACAACGCCGTCCGACTTGGACAACGTGTTGGATTGCGGGCACTGAAGCGCGGCGGGCGACCGCTCGGCGGATCATTCCGCCAGTTCAGCGTCCAGAAGAACAAGAAGCGTCTTCAGCTTTTCCTGGCGTCGGGAGTCCGAGTTGCAGATCGACTGTCTCCAGAGGGCCAGCTGGGACAACGAACCCTCAAGGGTCGCATCGCCCAACACGCGATCCACGTCCAACCGAAAGCGAGATTCCGGCAGGTCCGATAGCGAGCTCCAGCGGGCTCTTACGAGTCCGTAGGGCATGATCGTCTCAACATAGGCCTGCGTCTCTCTGAGCTGCGCTCTCGTGTTGTCTCTCTGCTGGCTCCGTTGGTTGACCTCGGACGACAGCCAATCGCCCAGGCCGAGCCGAAGGTCGGCAGACTGGATCGCGGCGAACTGTCCCTCGGCGATCATGGCGTCAATAGCGGTCGTGCTGAGACGATTACCGACGCCTGGGAATAACGCCTCCGCCACCAGGCTCACGAGCGAGTCGGGCGGCACCGGCTCGGGGTTGGGACCCATCAGCGAAAAGAGCCCCTCATTCGCGGCGCGACTTCGCTCGCAAGACACTGCTTGTTCGTCGAGAAGGCGGGCGTTCTCGAACAACTCGAGACGCACCGCAGCGAGGTGCTCACGGGTCTGGCCGAGCTCTGCCCTCCCCTCCCACCACGCGTCGATCCCAAACGCCAGCAAGATGCTAAGGACGATCACGGCGCCCTCCGCTAGGACACGCAGCCACGGGATCGTTGTTGTCTTCGAGATGTGCAACTCCTTCGACGCGTTCTAGCGGTTCTGCGGTTCTGCTGCGCGACCTACGTGCTGACCGCGCAGCGACGTGAACACCGTAGGTGTGACGGGAGCACGCCATCAAGACTCATCGCTTCGAGGAGCGACCCGCGACGAGGCGCCAGCTACCGTGGGCCGCCCGACCCGTCCAGCGTGTCGCGGCCCCCGACATCGTAGAACTGCTCGGACATCCGTCGGTACTCCTCCAACGGCGGAAGCCCCACACTCGCACGCCGCTCGTCCACTGACTCCGGATCCTCGATCGGGTGGAACTCAATCCCACCTTCAACGAACCTGAATTGGGTTCCGTATCGCTGTGGCTTGTTTTCGTGGATCAGGACCCGGTCGACGAGGAGAGCCAGCGAGCGTCGCGAGGCCTCACCATGCTGTGCCGCTTCTTCCATCAGCGGCAACGTGCTGCGCTGGAACTCGTGGTCGGAACTGTGTTGGAGAAGAAGCCATGCCGCATGCGCGCCATCCTCCCCAACATCGCTGATTCCTGGCCAGCCATACGTCGCGACGATCTCCCGCAACCGCTCAGTGTGGGCGGAATCGACGGCGAGCATTTGGCGCATGAGCACCGTGTCTCTCAGCGACGCTCCCGTGAGTCCCTGCCGCGCCTTTTGATCCCGCTCCTCCATCCCAAGGAGATCTTCATGGATCTGTGCCCAGGGCGGTTCCCTTTCGCCGTCCCCGCAGGCCCATGCCACCAGACCTAACGCTAGAACCCGTTGAACTCTTCGCATTCTTCTCAGCTCAACGCCGATGTTACGTAACGCCAAGTGGCTAGCTGGGCAGCTGCAGGACCGTCGAAAGCTTGTCCACGGCCTGGAACCCACGCGCCGACGACGTAGATCCCCAACACCTGCCACAGACCGCGACGGCGGATCCCGCGAATGAGTTGTGTTAGGCGGTTCAAGAGGCCGCCTCCGGCGGTCACGGCGAATCTCGCTGGCGGACCGTAGACTGAAGATGCCGATTGACGGTGTGCCTCATCAAGCATAAGGGTCATCCGCTCACCCGCGCCGGGCGAACGGCCGGCGCCCATGACAACCGGGTGGAGGCTCAGACGCTCACCGATTCAGCCCAGTCTGCCTCCCGTTTTGCGCCTAGCTCCCGCATCAGGGTGTTCTGCTCGCGCAAGAGGGCCAGGATCTGCTCATTCTGTTCCGCCAATCGGGGTAGCGTGGACACCACGAGTCGCGGGGGGGAGTCCTCCGGCAACGACGCCAGCATCCGCTCCATGCGCAACCTGAACCGCTCCGTCATTCTTTCAGCAAGGCGACTTCTCGGTTCAGGCTGCTTCGGTGAAAGAATCCGGGAGGCTACGAAGCCGCCAACGAAGACCCCGGACACAAGCAGCGACCTTTTCATGGCATCATCCTCCTGCCGATGAGGAGGGACCCACCGGGCGGGCCATCGGCTCCCCTCACGCCCGGCGGGGCTGGAAACCAATGGTGTGCAGGTCAAGCCTAGCGGGATCGGCCTGCGCTGTCTGTCGGGAAAAGGTGGAGATGTGTCATGCCCGGCTCGCCCAAACTAGTGCGCGGACGATGACCTCTGGCCACGCGAAACGGTCGGAAACGAAGCCTGTGGCTTCGAGGAGGACCCAGGCTCCGGCAGCGTAGACCAAAGCCCACTGAACGAGCTTGCGCTCCTTGAGGCGGGTCAGGACGGACATGGCTCAGGGCTCGCTTCCGTACTTCTCCAGCAGCGCCTGGAAGCGGGGGTGGTCGCGGAGGGGGTTCCAGATCGGATCGACTTCGAGGATGTGCCCGGTCAGCGAGGAGGGGATGGGCAATATCTCCTCCAGCAGGTCGATGGCCAGATCGTGCTCGCCAAAGTGAGCATAGACGCGGGCGAGGATGCGACACCGTCGGCGGTCACCCTCTCGGCAATCCGGATCGAAGGGTGGCTCGACCATCCGCACCGCAGTCTGGAGCGCCTTCTCTCTCTCACCGAGCCCCATATGCGCCAAAGACAAGTCGGTCAGGTATTGCCGGACTCGTCCAGGGGGAGCTTCACTTGCAGGAGGATCGCCTTCGAGGCGGGTACGCAGTGAGTCCCAGTGGGCGCGAGCCAACTCGGTCCGCCCCATGGCAGCCTCGTGAATCGCGGCATTCATGAAGAAGAACGGGCGAGCCTTTCCTTCCCCGTCGAAGAACGAGGTTACAGAAGTATCTTGGACGGCCGCCTCGAACGACAACCGGCGCTCCTCAGGGCTGAGGAGTCGTTCCAGAACCCGATGCGGAGAGTCTTGGGAGTTGGTGTAGAAGGCCCCGGGCTTATCTCGGAGGATGGCAGATGCTGCCCTCGCCCACCCCTGACGGTTCCCTCTTGCCAGCGCAATAAAGGCCCGACTCCTAGCGACCGTGTTTGGTGGCGGGTTCGATAGAGCCGCCACCCGATCGGCAACGTCCAGGGCCTTGTCGTACTCATGTGTCAGTTGGTACGCCCACAGGAGTGCTCTCGCGGGGCGTGGGTCACCGGGAAGCGAGCGCTCCAGACTCTCATGCGTTTGAATGAAGAGGGTCGGGTCGTTGTAGACGCCTTCGTAGCTGGTCAGTTCCAGGGCGATTTCGGGATGGTCCGGGTCGGTCTGCCGGGCAAGCTGAAGCTGAGACCGTGCTTCCTCCTCTCGTCCCGCACTCCACAAGGAGCGAGCCAACGCAAGTCGGGCCTCGGGCAGGTCGGGAGACAGAGCGAGCGCCATTCTCGCGAGGCTTTCGACCCGCTCAGGAGCCCAGTCCGTGTAATTGAAGGTTCTCGTACCTGCCAGTGCGAGCCGAGCGAGGTTCAGTGAGAAGTCGGGATCGAGCTCCTGAGCCCTCTCGTAGAAACCGATCGAAGGGATTCGATCCCACGTGCTTGTTGACTGTCGCAAGGTCTCGTGCAGGTACTCCTCGTTCCCGCGCATGTAGGCTTCGAGGGCTTCCAGATTCTGGGTCGGCACCTCCCTGAGCCATTCGACGTCGGTCGGCGAAATGGATGCACGTAGCTGAAACGCGATTCGCTGCACGATCTCCGCCTGGACACCGAAATAGGCGTCTGGTGAGTATGCCGCGTCGAAGTGTTCGGTCCAGAGGTGCAGGTCTGTCGACCCCTCGATCAACTGGACCGTTATGCGCACCGAGTCACCTGCCACCCGGGCGCTCCCCTCCACGAGGTAGTCTGCCCCGAGTTCAGACGCGATCTGACGAAGCG
The DNA here is from genome assembly GCA_039589315.1 of Gemmatimonadota bacterium. GTDB lineage: Bacteria > Gemmatimonadota > Gemmatimonadetes > Longimicrobiales > Gaopeijiaceae > JBDHHQ01. Next base: position 17,443 of record JBDHHQ010000062.1, on the reverse strand, counting down.
GTGGACGATTCTCTGCGTAACGCTCCACTGAGGAGCGCGAGATCACCGCCACCGACGAGATCCGACTCAGCTTTGCCGTCAGATCCTCCTGGACCCCCCCGGCAAAGAACGCATCGTCGGGATCGGGGCTCAGGTTGTCGAGCGGTAACACCGCGATCCTGGGTCGGCCATCCGTGTCGGTGCCGTTCGGGGCAGGCTCGGTGGGAGCGCTACCCTCTTCCAACGTCGTCAGTGCGACGCCTGCGACGATCAGGAGCGCGGCGACCATCAGCAATTCCGGACCGCTCACTCGCTGGCGGCCCTTCTCGCCGTGGTACCAAGCAAGGACCAGCGTGACGAAGAAGCCGACCCCGGCCAGTATCGTCAGTACTCGGACGATGACCTCTGGCCATGCGAAACGGTCGGAAACGAAGCCCGTGGCCTCGAGGAGGACCCAGGCCCCGGCAGCATACGCCAGAGCCCACTGGAACAGCTTCCGTTCTTTCAGGCGGTCGAAGAACGACGCCATGGCGAAGACTCTCGGGCGAGAGGAACCGACAGCTTCACATAGCGGCACACCGGGGGAGGGCTTTGGGCCACGTCAGGTAGGTGAGTCGTCCCGCCAGAAGGTGCGGGTGGCCCGTCCGTATGCCGACCCTACGAAGTTGTGGAGTCGAGAGTCCCGAGGGCAAGGCTGTGGCGGGGGCCTGTGTGTAGTGTTGATTCAGAAATGTCCCACTTCGTTGAAGCAGAAATGTCCCACTCCAGAGTTTGTTCGCTCGTGGGGGTACCGCTCCAGCGCGGCCTGAAAGCGGAGATGGCCGCGGACGGAGTCCTCCTGCGTGTCAGCCCCAGCCGGCTCGCTAATTGATGTAGCCCAGCGACCGCAGCGCCTGGAGCTGCTCAGGTGTCAGCGCCAGCGGGTCCGACCGTGTGAAGAGCTGCGCCAACGACTGGTGTGCCTCGAACTGCGCCTCGAGAAACGCGGTATAGTGCTCCACCAGGTCGGGGCGCTCCTCGTGTAGGCTTAGCCGCATGTCCGGGTTGTTCCACAGGTCGTAGAGGAGGAGCGGGGTGTCCCTTTGCGAGTGGAGATAGGTCCTTGGGCTCGGATTGATCAATAGGGAGGCCCCCCAACGCCCGTCGATGACCTCGAGCACGCCGCTGAGGTCGCCGGTCTCAGGGTCGACTTCGAATTCGTCAAGGATGACCGGCCGGGGCTCCCACCCTTCCTCGCCGAGCAGAAGGGGTGCCAGGGATTGACCCTGCATGACCTCGGGTCTCGGCAAGCCGACGAGATCGAGGATCGTCGGCAGGACATCGATCATCGACACTGGCTGGCTGAACATCTGGCCACCCGCGATGCGGCCGGGCCATACCACGAGCAGTGGGATCCGAGTAACCGCGCTTCGGAACATCGGGTCGTACGGGTTCATGGTCGGGTCGCGGAGCCCGCCCGCCCAGTGGCTGTGATCGCCTCCGACGATCAGCAAAGTGTTCTCCCACTCTCCCTTCTCCTTCAAACGCCTGACCAGCTGCCCGATCTGGTAGTCCTGGTGTGCCATCGCTTCGTCGTACAGCGCGGATTGCTCGATGTAGACCGTCGCCGGATCGAGGCCTGCCTCCGCGTAGACGGTGGCTGTAGGAACGCTGTCACGGAGTCGGAACGCCCGCCACGCCAAGTCCCGGACCTCCTCCGCCCGTTCAGGATCGAGGAACAGGCCCGCGAACGGCGGCCCGGGATTCCACGGCGCATGAACGTCGGTGGCCTGGAGGTGGATCAGATAGGGCTCACCGGGATAGGCCTCGCGCCAGCTCCAGAATTCCCTCTGCAGGTGTACGGAGGAGTTCTCGTCGCTGACCCCAGGCTCCCCTGCATCGCGAAGCAGATCGAATCCGCGCTCCAGGCCGGAGTACCACCCCGCGTGGGGATTGACGGTCAGGAGGGCCGTCTGGTACCCGACCGCGTGTAGGCGCTCCGCCATCGACACCTCTTCCGCCGGAATCATCCGGGTACCACCGTTGCCGCGCAGCACGCTGGTGTGCAGCGAGGTCACGAACGAGGGAGTGGAAGCCTCCGTATGGGTCGAATTGCTGTAGGCCCGTTCGAAGACTGCTCCCTCGGCAGCCAGCTGCTCGAGGTTCGGCGTCGTGGGGCGGTCGTAGCCATACAGGCTCATGTGATCGGCGCTGCCGCCATCGAGAACATAGAAGACCACGTTGGGTCTTTCGGTCGCGCGCGTTCCGCTGATCGTCGGCGCGCCCCACAGGGCCACGGTTCCGGCGCGCTCGGCCTCGGCTTCCAGCGAGAGCTCCACATCCCGCCCGGCCAGATGCGACAGGTCCACGGACTTCGGAGCCCAACGCCGGTGATCGGCATAGGCCTCCGTGAGCAGCGTTTCGGTCTCGCCCCCATCGGGCGTTGCCGTGATCCGGAAGGTAACCGGAGCGTCCTCCCGTAGGATTCCGATCCCCAGGTCGAGTCGGCCGCCCTCAGGTACCGTCACGCGGTACTCGACGCGTCCCGGAGCATGGGTGTACAACGTCTTGCGGTACCTGAGGTTCTGACTCTCGGTCCGAACCCCCACCCGTGCGTCCGAATACGCCGCCTCGGCTGGGGCGAGGGTGACGGAGAGGATCTCGATACTCGAGGGCTCCTCGGCGTACGTGCTGATCACCAGCTCTCGCAACGGCTGAGTGAAGTCTCGGGCCCCGGCTCGCCCAACGTCCCCTCGGTACTCGGCCTCGGGGAAGAGCGCGGACAGTCGCTCGGGGAGGAACAGCCGGTCGACCCTGAACGCGTAGGTGTGCACGGAGCCGTCGCCGATCACGGGCGCAGCTTCCCCCAGCGGCGATGCTGTGGCCGCGAGGCCAACCGATCGGTCCAACCGTTCATGCAGGTTGAACGCGACGTCCAGCTCCCCGATCAGGTCCGACGTCCGAGCCCGGACCAGAACCGTTCCCCAATCCGCGAGTCGGTAGTCGGGAAGGTCGACCGAGATCATGCCAAGGATCTGCTCACGCCCGCCCGTCAGCCGACTGGCCTCCGAGAGGTGGACGCGAAGGGCGTCTTCCGTGTAGCTAGTCTCGACCGGCTGTACCGGTCCCCGGAGAGGCACCACCGGCTTCCAATCGGGTCGTGGCTCGTCGAAGCGCCACTCGACGGGAGCGAGAGACTCGGCAGGCACCTCGGAGCCGACGACGGTCGCGGCGTCAAGATGGTCCTCGAGGTGGAGGGGCATGTCGGCGGTGAGGGGAGGCGGGCCCGCTTCGCAACCGGCACCGCTCAGGGCCAGAGCACCAGCCAGCACCTGCCACACGCTGCGGCGCAGGATCTCGTGGATGAGCCGCTTCAGGCAATTCACGGCTGGCGCTCCTTGGTGCGGGTAAGGACCCGCCGCGCCGAACTGGTCCTGTTTCTGGTCCTGTTCGACTCAGTAACGCGAGCCCCACGGAAGACGTTGGCCGGGTTGACGAGGGAAGCGCAATAGTCAAGGCAAATCGACGAAAGCCATGCCCTCCTGTGTCGGGTTGGGAAGCAGGCAGTTTGCCGTTGCTCATCCCAGGAACCCCCTCGTACCTTACCTCTCTCGTCCGGAGGACGTTGGAATTGCTGTCCTCTGCCGGCACCCTCCCCCCACTCAGGATTCTGCCATGAAGATCCGGACCAGACTCGCCTTCACGTGTGCCTTCCTCGGCTTCGTCCTGCCGGTACAGGCGCAGGATGGAGACGTCGCCATGGGCTACTTCGTGACGACCGATCTCGCAAACGTAATGCAGCTTGAAGAAGGCCTGCGCGACCACGTCGGCTGGCATGCAGAGCAGGACGATCCGTGGCCTGGCTTCGTCTACCAGGCCATGCACGGAGGCCCTGAGTACGTCTGGGTTTCTCCCAATCACACCTGGGCCGACTTCGACAACCCCCCAGTCGACCCCCAGGCCGACATGGGGGATTTCGTGGAGCGTGCGGGATCCCACGTCACGAGCCTCGACGTGCGCACGTGGGTGACGTGGTCGGACCAATCCATCCCGCCCGCCCCAGACGCGGTAGTCCCGATGTGGCAGGTCATCGAGTGGGATTTCAAGAGTACTTCCGAGGGCACCGAGGCCCTGCGAGCTGCGTTCGGAAAGGTCAAGGCGGCCTTCGAGCAGCAGGGTGAGTCGTTGCGCTACACGGTCAATGAAGTCGTGGGCCTCGACGCCGGCCCGCAGATGTTCGTTGCGATCGCTCGCGAGTCGATGGGCGAGCTGGATGGAGGCGAGCCCAACGCACTCGAACGGATGCTGGCAGGTGCGTACGGTCACGCCGATGCCGTGCACATCATGCGCACGTTCGAGAAGTACCTGACGCCCACCGCCAACCGGTTCTGGGTGCTCCGACAGGACCTGTCCCACATGCCGGACATGTAATCAAGGCCCCTCAGGGCCTCACCACCGGAGGCACCCGAGTCGGCCGCCGGGCTGCGCGACATCACCACGCGGCGCGGCGGCCGGCTCTAAGGAAGTGCCAGGGGCTGCCCAGGGAGACTCCATCAATCGACAGCAGAGGGCCGTTGGCCGACTACGACCTGGGGCCAGCGCACCTCGGACTGTTCACGTAGCCAGCCTGCGCTCCCGGGCATGGAAAGTGTTGGGCGGAACGGAGCCCTCCGCCTATCTTGGCAAGATCAGCCGTCCGTCTTGCAGGAGGCTCGATGTCCGAGCTTCTCCAGCGGCTTAGAATCTCCGAGTCCAAGCGCTGGGTGCCGGCTGCGCTCATGGCTGGCATCATCACCATCGCGCTTCTGGTCGCTCCCGGGCGAGACCGGCACGAGCAACAGCTCGCGCCAGGTCGCACGCACGCCAACCTACTTCCGCAGAAACCCTCCTGGACTCCGGAGTACGGTGCCCAGCCTCTCAGATTCGAGGCCATTGAGGGTGGCGGAGACGTGCGGTTCGTGGCACGGGCTCGGGGGTTGACGGTCGCGCTGACGAAGACCGGTGCAACGCTGCTCGTGAGCCACCCGAACACGGCGACAGCGGGCCTGATTCACGCGGAACCGCACCGAAAAGTCCCGGGCGAAACGACAACCGCGGTGGTTCACTTGGGCTTCGCCGGCAGTGATCTCGAGACACGGTTGGTGGGTCTAGAGGAGCTTCCGGGCAGCACGAACTACTTCCTCGGGCGTGATCCAACGAAATGGCGAACTGACGTCGTCAGTTACGCGCAGGTCGAATACGAGGCCGTATATCCAGGTGTCGACGTCGTGTACTACGGCGCTCCGCAACTCGAGTACGACCTGATCGTAGACCCTGATCACGACCCCGGTGTGATCGTGATGAGGTTCGCTGGCGCCACCGATCTGAGGATTTCAGATCGCGGTGATTTGAGGCTGCATACGCCCCGCGGTGAATTGGTCCAATACGCCCCGGTCGTCTACCAGGAGATCGAAGGTGAGCGGACCCTGGTGGAAGGCAGATACGAGCTACGTGGGGAGGATCGGGTGGGTCTACGGATCGGTCCGTACGATGTTGGGCGCCCGTTGGTCATCGACCCGGTTCTGAGCCTCTCCAGCTATGTCGGCGGAAACGGAGGGGGAACGCCGAACGACATGGCGGTGGACCCGAACGGCAACGTCTACATCGTGGGGAATGCTGGCGGTGGCTTCTTTCCGACTACGCACGGGGCGTTCCAGACGACCAATCCTGGGTTCTCTCCAGCGTACGTGACGAAGTTCGGTCCTGACGGCATGCTGATCTACTCGACCTACCTGGGCGGAAGCGACGCCGACCCAGGGACGAGTATCGTAATCGACGATACCGGCAATGCCTACGTAACCGGAGACTCCTATTCTCACGACTTCCCTACCACGGTGGGGGCTTTCCAGGAGGGGTTCGGAGGCGGACTGACAGACGCCTTCGTGACCAAGCTGAGCGCTGACGGGGCGGCGCTCGTGTTCTCGTCACTCCTCGGCGGCATGGGCGACGACTACGCCCTCGGGTTGGGGATCGACGCGTCTGGTGCAGTTTACGTGTCTGGCTCGACCGTATCGTCTGATATCCCGACCAGCGCAGGTGCCTATCAGTCGACTCTCGCCGGAGCGAGCGATCGCTTCGTGACGAAACTGAGCGCCGACGGAGCCGAGCTGGCGTACTCCACCCTTTTAGGCGGGTCCGAAGATGACGGACGCGGCTTCCATGGAAACATGCTGGCGGTGGACGAAGCGGGCTTCGCGTATGTCACGGGACAGGTCGAGTCATCCGACTTTCCTACCACGTCCGGCGCCGTTCAGACGAGTTTCGGTGGAGGGCCGAGCGATGCGTTCGTGACGAAACTGTCTACCGACGGGTCCGCGGTGGTCTATTCCACATTGCTGGGAGGTGCCGGAAACGACTTGGCCAACGTAATCGCCGTGGAAGAGTCTGGAGACACGTATCTGACGGGGTTCACCCAATCGACCGATTTTCCGACATCCAATCCGATCTTCGGGACCTTGCGTGGAACGACCGATGCCTTCGTTGCCGCGCTCACGTCGGACGGCGCTTCGCTTCGATTCTCGACGTTCTTGGGTGGTTCCTTGGGCAGTGATGAGGGTCTGGATATCGCAGTGGGCCCTGAAGGGCATATCTACGTCGCTGGTGGCACGGCATCGCGCGACTTCCCGACGGTAAACCCCTTTCAAGCGGAGTGCGTAAGAAGCGAACACATCGATTGCGAGGATGCCTTCATTGCCCAGCTCTCTCCGGGGGGTGGTGCGCTCGTTCATTCCTCGTTCCTGGGAGGGAGCGGCAGCGACCATGCGGATGGCGTGGGAGTGGATGGGGCCGGCAACATGTACGTGTCCGGCACCACCTTCTCGCCCGACCTTCCGCTCGTAGGCACTCAGCAAAGAATTGCAGGGAACACGTTTGTCGCGTTTGTCGAAAACTCCGAACGCTCAGCCGCCACGATTGCGCCTACTGCCCACGACTTCGGCGAGTCTCCAGTGGGTGTTGGCACGGCCCCACAGGAATTGGCGCTCAGAAATGTCAGCTCGGTCCCATTGCGTTTGGATAGCGTGATGGTCGAGGGCGATCATCCGGACGACTTCACCGTGACGGACTCGTGCGATGCCGCTTCCGTCACGGGTGGCTCGACATGTGTTGTAGCGGTCCGCTTCCTCCCCACGGGACGGGGTCGCCGAACCGGGACCGTGACCTTCGAGACCGGGGCCACGAATGGTCCGCATTCAGTCAGTTTGCAGGGTCACGGCATCGTCAGCTACTCCCTCGGCGCCGAGCCCGCTGCCGCCACTGCGTCTGCCGGTGATACGGCCACGTATGCCCTCACCGTGACGCCGCTGGGCCAGGTCGATGAGACTGTGTCGCTGAACTGCCTGTCGCCGCACGCGTCGATTGCCTGTTCCATCGCGCCCGACGTGGTAACGCTGAGCGCGACCTCCGTGACCACGACTCTGAGGGTTGCCACGAGCGGTCCGGCCACGGCATCCCACGTCTCGGTCCGCAGGCGCCTCACCCGGCTCCGGCCTCACCGGCTGAGTCTCGTTGCCGGGACCCTTCTCCTTGTGTTGTTGAGCGCAGTCGGTTCGCGCGCTGCGGGGAAGGCAGGTGCTCCGACGTTTCGTGCCGCCGCCACCTTGCTACTGCTCCATGGCGCTGTGCTGGTGGCGTGCGGTGAGAGCGCCGAAGAAGGGCCGATCGAGCCACCTCCCGGGTCACAAACCCCTCCCGGCGCGTACACCATCCGAGTCCAGGCGACTTCGCCGTCCGTATTCGAGTCAGCTACGGTCCGGCTGATCGTGAGGTAGAGGCTGGCGAGGTGACACCGGCCCTTCAGTGCTGCTCGGTCTTGTCGTCGTGACGGTAACGCCTGCTGGCGACGTGTCGGTTGAACTCAGCGATCTGGCTGTCCCACTCGGCCACTCGACCGAAGGTCTCCGTCCAGAAGTCCGGATCCCATAGCCGCGCCAGCTCGTTCGCGGTCTTTCCCTGCTGCTCGACCCAAGTGAAATACTTGAGGTGGTGAATCGCCTTGCGGTCGTGGTAGCCCAGCTCCCGCATGTTGTCGGTGGCGATTCCCTGAAGGTGCCGCGCGAAGTCTGCTGCCGCCCGGGCCCCACCGTATGGGTCTCCCATGCGACGAGCCTCGTCGATGCGGGAGCCGTAGAGCTCCATGGAATCGGTGAGCGGAACGAACAGCAGATCGCGGGCGTCCATCTCGAAGTAACGTGCCACCTTGATGGCGGCTACGAGGTTGCAGATTGAGGAGATACCAAGGAGATCCAGCCGCTCGACCACTTCCCGGCCGACGCCCTCGGCAACCAAGAGCTCACGGCCGGCGTGCTCAGCAAAGAACCGCATGAGCGCGAGGCATCGCTCATCGTCCACCGCCACCACGACGTCCGTGTTGCGGACGTTGTGGATCCACGGCACGTGCTTGTCGCCGATGCCCTCGATCCGGTGCTCGCCGAAGCCACACCGTAGAAGCGTCGGGCATTGCAGCGCTTCAGCCACGGTCACCTTGAGCGACGGATGGCGGGCCCGTAGATAGTCCCCGGCCGCCAGCGTACCGGCGCTGCCCGACGCCGCCACGAATCCCGCCAGCCTGTCCAGAGGTCCGGTGATCCGCCCGAAGATCTCCTCGACCGCGGGACCCGTCACGTGGTAGTGCCAGGCCGCGTTTCCGAACTCCTCGAACTGATTGAAGATCACGCAGTCAGGCCTCGTGTCACGAATCGTCCGCACCTCGTCGTAGATCTCCTTGACGTTGGATTCGCCGCCTGGCGTGGTGACAATCTGAGCCCCGGCGGCCTCGAGCCAGCGGAATCGCTCGGCCGACATCTCTTCGGGCAACACGGCTACCGACCGGCAGCCCAGGAGGGAGCCTACGAAGACGCCTCCGCGGCAGAAGTTGCCCGTGCTGGGCCAAACCGCCTTGTGCCTCGTGGGGTCGAATCGGCCCGTGATCAGGCGCGGCACCAGACAACCGAAGGCGGCACCCACCTTGTGGCTACCCGTCGGAAAGTGGCGTCCGACGAGGCCCACGATTCGCGCCGGCACGCCGGTGAGCTCGGGCGGAAACTCGATCCAGTTGCCGTTGTTGTAGCGCCCTCCCCACTCGACCGGCTCGTTCTTCCAGGTGATGCGGAACAGGTTTATCGGGTCCGGATCGGACAGTCCGGTCCGGGTGAGCCGATCGAGGCGAGACGCGTCAGCCGTGGGTTCGCGCATCTGAGCGAAAGTCGGCACGACGATCCCGAGCTCGCGGCACTGCTTGACCGCGTTCTCCAGGTTCGTATCGGTCGCCGTGGTCAAGCCTGCCTCCCAGTCGTCCGCTCTGAACGTGTCATGAAGGCCCCCCCGCCGTCCCGCCCTCCGGCCGGTATCCGGGCCCCCTCAGGGCGCGCCCTGGCAGTGCGCCGGTCACCACGCCGTCAGCCACGACCGCCTTCCCGTTCACGAACACGAACCGGATTCCCTCGGCGTAATGGAACGGGTCTTCGAACGTGGCCACGCCGCGAATCTCGTCGGGGTCGAAGACGACAACGTCCGCGAAGTTTCCCACTTCGAGCGTGCCGCGGTCCTCGAGGGCCAACACCTCAGCGGCGAGGCCCGTGATCTTGTGGATGGCTTCTTCCCAGGACAGCAGCCCCTCGTCCCGAACGTAGGTCCCCAGGAAGCGCGGAAACGTGCCAAGATGTCTGGGATGAACGAGCGGAGGCAGGTTCTCGCCCTCCAGGTTGATCGCGCCACCGTCGGTGCCACCCGTCACGTAGGGCTCGGCGAGGGTTTGCCGGAGGGTCTCTTCCTCGTTGTTCCAGTCGATGACGATACCCTCGCCCCCTCGCTCCAGGACCACGTCCATGAACACTTCCTCCGGAGCCTGACCGCGCAGCTCCGCGACCTCCGAAACCAGCTTCCCGTTGACCTCGGGGTCGTCGACTCCGAAGCGGATGTGGTGCCAACCGACATTGGCCAGATAGGGTGGCTCGGTGACGAATCCTGCCGCGATCCGGCGGCGCTGGTCTGGGTCCCGCAGCCGCTCGAGCATGGCCTCGCGGCCTCCTTCCTGCGCCCACGCCGGGATGTACGATGCCAGGCCGGTGATCCCCCAGGTGTACGTGTAGCTGTCGCCCGTGATCGGTATGCCTCGACTTCGCGCTTCGCGGATGATGCCGAGGAAGGTGTCCGCCTCGGTCGACGACGTGGAGTTCAGGTGGAAGAAATGGAGTCGAGTCCCGGCGCCATCGGCGACCTCGATCGCCTCCGTGATGGCGCTCGGGTCCGTGCCGTTCATCGTGCGGGCGTGTGTCGCGTACAGTCCGCCGGCCGCACTCGCCTCGGCCACGAGCGCCGTCAGCTCCTCGGTCGACATGTAGATGTTGGGCACGTAACTCATGCCACTCGAGACGCCCAGGGCGCCCTGTGCCATCGCCTCACGCACGAGGCGTTTCATGTCGTCGAGCTCGGCGTCGGTCGGCGACCGGTCCTCGTATCCCATCACCACGGCGCGGACGCCGCCCGATCCGACGTAGGAGCCGAAGTTCGCCGCGACGCCGTTGGGCTCGAGCCAAGTCAGGAACTCGCCCAACGTCTGCCAGTTTCCCGCGGAGCCCGTCGGCATGTCCTCGCGCAGGCCGCCGAGTGGCCCCATCGAGGAGGTCTCGCCATAGATCTCCGTGGTGATGCCCTGGAGGCTGAATGACGGACCGAGCCCGTCGAGCGGGCGGCCGCGGTCCGAGTGGCTGTGCATGTCAATGAAACCGGGAGCGACGATGAGGCCGGTCGCGTCGATCTCCATGGCGGCGGTACCAGGTACGTCACCGATTCCTACGATTCGGTCTCCCTGGATCGCCACGTCGGCTGGGCGAGCGACCGCCCCGGTCCCGTCGATTACAGTGCCGTCTCGGATGACGATGTCGTAGCTCTGGGCGCAGCCGGCGCTCACCAGCGCGCCGGTCAATGCTGCCCACGTGGAGATGCGGGACGTCTCCATCGTTCCCCCTCCTAGCGGTTCGGCCTGGACTGCGTTCTCAATCTGACGCCTCCGCCCGACGCAACGCTACTGGAAGGGCGTTGGCGTCCCCGGGTCACGCCCCGTCCCCGACTGCGGATCGTGTTGCGTGGGCACGTTCCGGCTCCTCTTGTGTCCACTCAGAATCCTGGCCAAGACCGCCGGAAATCCCTTGCCACGAGCGTCGTGGTGAAGCCTCCGTTGCGGCGGGCTCCCCACGTCGAGCATCTTGTTGAGGCACGCGGACGGGCTTTTCCCGCCCCAGCGAGACGAACCACCCACTGACGTGGCCCGAAGATCCTCCAGCGTGCCGCTGCATGAAGCCGTCGCTTCCTGTCGCCCGAGGGTGTTCGCGTGGCGTCGTTCCTCCACAGACTGAAGGAGCGCAAGCTGATCCAGTGGGCGTTGGCCTACTTGGCCAGTGCCTGGGTGGTCGCTCAGGTCGCCGCGGACATTGCCGAGCCGTGGGGGTGGTCACCCTTCGTGCTAAGGGCGCTGCAGATCGTGCTCGCCGGTGGGTTCGTTGCCGCGTTGGTGTTGGCGTGGTACCACGGTGAGCAAGGTCGGCAACGCCCGACGATGTGGGAGGTCGTGCTACTTGCAGGCCTCGCCGTGATCGCGGGAGCGGGCGTATTCAGCGTTCGGCCCGGGCCGTCGGACGCGGGAGAGCCGCCGTCGAGCGCCCCACCGTTCACCCTCGACCGAAATCGGCCCGCCATCGCGGTGCTCCCACTCAAGAACATCAGTCCCGACCCTTCCGACGCCTACTTCGCGGACGGGATTCACGAAGAGATCATCACCCGCCTCGCCAAGATCTCGTCTCTCGTCGTCATCGCACGTACGTCCGTCATGCGATTCGCCGATGGGCAGACCGGGGTCACCGAGATCGGGAGGCAGCTGGGGACCACGTTCGTTCTCGAGGGAAGCGCGCGGATGCTGGAGGACCGAGTCCGGGTTACCGTCCAACTGATCGACGCGAAGACTCAGGGGCCCGTGTGGGCGGAGTCCTACGAGAGCGAGCTCACGGTCGCCAGCCTCTTCGACATTCAGATCGACCTTGCCGAGCAGATCACGGGCGCGCTCGAGCTCGAGCTCACCCCGAGGGACCGCACCCGAATGGAGCGGCGCCCGACTGAGAGCCTGGAAGCTTATCAATCCTATCTGCTGGGCTTGGCGGCATGGCGTAGGCGCACGCCCGAATCGCTGGCGGAGACGATCGAGCACTTCCGCGACGCCATCGAGGTCGACTCGACTTTCGCCCTGCCCTACGCGGGTCTGGCGGAGGCCTACGCAGCCCAGCCGTGGTACCTGAAGGGTGATTCGGAGGCCATGCTCGAGCGGGGTGAGGCCAATGCTCGGCAGGCTCTCCAATTCGATCCGTCCCTCGGCGGAGTCCACGCGAGCCTCGGCCTGATCAAGGAGATGCGATACGACTGGGAGGGCGCGGAGGAGGAGTTTCGTCGGGCGACGGAGCTGAGCCCCGAGTATGCGACCGGGCATCACTGGTACGCCAACATGCTCAGCCGTGTCGGGCGGTTCGACGAAGGGCAGGCAGAGATCCGCAAGGCCTACGAGCTCGATCCGCTCTCCAGCATCATCAACCAGGATGTAGGATACAACTTGTCGCTGGCGGGAGACCTCGAAGGGGCGGCCCGTCAATACCGGCGAGCCCTCGAGCTCAATCCCGAGTTCCCCACCACGACGATGGTGTTCGCCAACACCGCCCTTGTGCTGGGAGAGTTCGACGAAGCGCGTGACGCCTTCGTGAAATGGGCGGAGCTGACGGACAACGACCCGGCCCTCATCGCTTCCCTGGCCGACGGAGCGAGGTCCTTCGCGGAGACCGGCGAGCCACAGCCGGCGCCACCCGGACTCGATCTGGAGGCTGTCCTTCCCCCCTTCGCGATCGCGCCGACGTACATCCACTTGGGGGACTACGAAGAGGCGGTAAGAGCTGTCGAGAGGGCCTTCGCCGAGGGACAGTTCGCGGTGACGCTCGGGATCGGGGGACCGACGTTCGATCCGATCCGCTCTGATCCGCGCTTTCAGGCTGTTGCGCGCTGGGTCGGGCTGGGCCTTTCGAGGATCGACTGAACCGAGCCGGGGCTCTCCGCAGTGACGGATCGCCTCAGCGGTGAGCGAGGGGTCACGCGTCCATCCATACCTCACTCCCCGCACGCCAACGGTCGAGCACAGAACAATCTGACCCTCACGGTAAGGCCGCCTGCTATGGAAGCAGGGAGTCCTACCGTCGTAGGCCCCTTCGCACACCCATGTGTGAGATCCGTGAGTCAGTTCGTGCTGGGGCTGGCATACAGGGTTTGGCGGTCGAACAGCCCAGAAACAGATCCATGCCGGTTGGCGTATTGGGACCAACCTCCTGAGCCGGTTCCCGGTCACTGCGCCAGTAGCCAACCGCTTGCTGGGCAGCTTGTCCGAGCCTAGGCGAACGGCACGCGGGCGAGCACCCACCAGGCTCCCTCAGAGCCAGCCGAATCGCACCAGCGTCCGGTTGGCGCGCGCTGCAAACACCGCCGCCAGTGCTATGAGACCGACGTTCAGGCCCAAAGCGAATCGTACGTAGACCTGCATGCCGAGAATGATCGCGACGATCACGAGGAAGAGACACACTGTCGCAAGCCGCTTTCGAAGCACGCGATGGGGCTTGAGACGAGCCGGAAGGTCGTCCGGGATCGACGCGTCCGGCGTAGCCTCGGCGAGGATCCCGTCGATGGCCGGCTGGAGGCGGAAATGGACGAACGAGAGCAGACCCATTAGCGCGATGACCAGCAGGGTCTTGACGAGCAGTACCCAATTGCCCCACAGGGCGCCAAGGCCGAGCGGTCCGGTGAACAGGATTCCGATACCGGTCAGGAGCACCGTCCACTGGAAGACGAAGCACCGCTGAGCGCCGCGGCGGATGATGTTCTCCATGTACGTGTCGGCGTCATAACTGAATGAGCCGCCCAACACCGCCCGTTCGTTCACAACGATCAGATTGAAGAGCGGCACGGACATGAATACGAAGGCCATGATGTGGAAGAACCTCAGCGCTGGATATCCGATTTCCACCGTCGCCTCCTTAGTTAGGGCTCGCCTGTTGGGAGACCAACCCGCGGGCGACCGACTGGGTCGGGTCGCGCCGAACTGACTCGTCAGGCTGCTCGCCCACCTGACTGCCGAAGAAGACGGACGGGTCCGACAAGCCTTCGCGGCCCAGGGCATGGCCGTGGCCGGCATCAGCTCGCGTGACCTGCGCTACCTACCTGGGCTGCGCCATCTCCCGGGGTGGTCGCCTGTCGGATGGGGGTGGCCGATTGCAGCCTGACCCGAACGCGCGAAGGCCGGGTAACCGGGATGGCCCGCCAGCCTCCTAGTCCCGTGGCTCTTCCCTTTCGGGTGGCGAGATCTTGCGATGCCCTCCGGGCGCATCCAGCAGGTCCCTGTAGAAATCTCGCTCCTTTTCAAGGCGCTCAAGGCGCCCGCTCAACTCATCGACAGTTCCGCGAATACGTTCGAGGTCCTCATCCCCCGACGCACCTCCCTCAAGCTCCCGACGGGGGGGACGACGGCTTATCAATACGATGCCCCCGGTGATGATGAGGACCAGCGTGATGACGAACTCGAATGCGCCCAATGTCGAAGTTCCCATTCTGGGTGAGGCCACTCCAGAGGAGGCCCCGGCCAAACATCTCTCCGGTCACGGGCCGCACGCAAGGAAGAGCCTCTCCCCACACGGGCGCCGCATCTTCTACCGCAATGGCGACACCACGAAGGTCGCCAACGTCGAGGCAGGCTGAGGAGACGCTCCGCGTCAGCTTGGCCGAGGAGGGTGAGGACTACATCGGACAAAACATCGACGAGATAGCCGTGGAGGGCGCTGCCGAGGTGGACGAGCTGTTGGAGGCGATCAAGCAGGAGGGCTACTTCTGCAGTTGGGTAATCATAGAGGAGTGTACCATCGACTGATCCAGGCCCGGGTGGGTCGGCATTGTCGGGTGGTTGAGAACAGACCCGGCCGACGTTCCGTGCTTTTCGCTTACCACCAGCGACGCTCCTCGAGGCGGACCTCGCCTTGGCCGATCGCTACGACCCCGTGATTCCGAGAACCGGAGCGCCGGCCTGCCTACACTGTAGCAAGACGACCTCCCGGAGTTCCTGCGCCACCTGCACAGCGTGACCGAGGGCGTCGGCCAGATTCGTCTCCACCAGCGTCGCCTGCCGCGGTGCGGGGGCGCTCCTGGGGTTTTTCGCCGACGAAGAACAGTTGAGTGCCTGAACAGATTGCCTCGCCGTCGGCGGTGCTCCCAGGGAAGGCGCGCGTTCCTACCCTGAAGTGATCAGCCGGGCCAGCAACTGTAGGGCGTCACACATCGCTTCGAGGTCGTCCGGCTCGTGGGGCTTCCGTAGCCCGTGCCGTTCGGCAGATCGGTTGTCCTCTTCCATTCCCGACAGCGCGGCGGACGCGTGCCACACGACGCGCTTCAGCCCCGCACGAAGCCGTTGGTCGATCCGCTCCATTGTCCCCTGCGACGGTGCGCCCGTGACTAGCGACCGATCCCAAGAAACGCACTTCTGGCTTCGTGTACTTCTTCGTCTCCACGTTCTGCACCCTCGGCGGAAGTGGGCTATCCATAACGCCTGGCTCCCCTCTGCAAAGAATGGGCCAAGCCCACGGGGACAGTCCCGTCCGTCCGGCTCTCTTTCGGACCTTAATGCGCAGGGCGAGCGGGCTCGCGCCCGACTTTCCCTCGAGGACTTCCTGCTCAACCCCGATACGCTACCGGCACCGCCCCCCGAGACGGCCGATTCACTCATCTACGAGGTGTTGTTCCGTTTGGAAGGATGGAGACCCGCCAAGTTCCCACCGCTGCTGGAGTTCTATCGGGGCGACGCACAGGCGGCATGCCGGCTAGCCGGGGAGGCCAGGGACAGCTTGCCAGAGAACGCGGCGGTTCAATCGATGCATGCTCAGGCGGCGCTAGCGGTGGAGCGATTCCAGGAAGCTGAGATGGTGCCTGAGGGTGTCTATCCGACAGCGATCCACCGCGTGGGACGCTACGCGCTTCAGTTCGTTTGGAGCGACGGGCACGACACGGGGATCTGTCCATGCGACCACCTGCGTGCGATCTGTCCCTGTGACGCCTGCCCAGGGACGGGTTCCTGAGGCAACGGCCCTGCGACCTTTGCGCAATCCAGCGCATCCATTCCTCGATCCGGCCACGTCCCGACACCGGACGAAGCCGTGTCGCCATAGTCGTCAGGGAATCAGGACTCGGGCGGCCGTAGAGTCGTCATGGTCACATTCTTGAGGGCCGAGCGTGATCCTTGACGTGGCTCTACTACCACGATCACTCGGCCCTTCACGACCGAATCGAACGACCAGGAGACCGGATGTCCTTCGATCGTGTCCCAGCCTTCCTCCCAGAGCATCGTCCCGGAAGCGAATTCCCGAATCTTCTCGTGCGCCAGACGCTGCATCCCAGCTGCCTCGACGCTCCGAATGCTAGGGCTCGCCTCTCCCACCGACGGCAAGACGCTTGTAACGAGCCAAAGGACCAACGGTCCTCCAAGGAAGAGCGCTGCTGCCCCTCGCTCAAGCCAGGTTAGTCGCGCCAGTGGTTGACCGGACGGTCTGGAGACCACGGGCCGGCTAAGTCGGACCTGGTATTCGAGACCCAGTCGTCTGAAAACCAAGACGAAAAGGAGTCCCGCAAGCAACCACGTGAGAAGCGGCGCGGTTCCCCACAGCCAGAGATGCATCCGTCCTCCAGGCCGGACGTACACGGGAAGGGCCCACGTTCTTCAGTGCAGCAGACGTGCCAGGTCCGGAGGTTTGTACTCGAAGATGCTGATGGCAAACGAGTTGGAGGGCTACCTTTGCCCTGGTGCGACGGTGGTTCGAAAGAAACGGGGCAAGCGTTGCCTCGCGATCCGCCTCCGGCCATGCATAAGGCGCGAGATGCCTGCCTACGATCGCGGCGGATGCTCCGATGGTCAGACGTGGATCTGGACAACGGGCTGATCCGCTGGGCCAAGGACCCCGACAAGAGCGATTCGCAGCACGTACCACCGGTAACCCCGGCGGCTGTAGAGGCACTCAGGATCGCCCGGTCATATCGGGCCGGTATCGGGGACGCATGGGTGTCTCCGAGCCCCCGTGATCCCGCAAAGCCATGCTCACGGCACATCATGCGCGTCTGGTGGCTCCGGTGCGAGGGTCGGGCCGATCTGCCGCCCGGCGCCCTCCCCCCCGCGCCGACTCCACGTCGCACAGGACGCCATAGCAAGGGGGCCTCGCTACCCCCCAGTCAGGGGCAGGCTCCAAACGTGCGCGCGCACAACTGTGCTCCCTAAGTTGGGCCCATGCGACCACACACCGTCGTGTTCCTCAGAGAAAGCGCACTGGCCGCCGCCGCGTTCGTGGCGGGGCATTACGTCTGGTACTGGACTTCGTTTCTGGGACTGAGG
>JBDHHQ010000061.1:0-29815 GCA_039589315.1 Gemmatimonadota bacterium | reverse complement strand
GCAGCCGGAGCCGACGAACAAGGCCAGCACAAGCACCAAGGGCACCGACGAAAGGCGGCTCCACCGGATTCGGTTTCGGACTTCAGACATCATTGGAATCTCCTTTCTACTGGATTTGAGCCGGTTTCGTGGACACCACACCTCTTGGGAAAGAGGAGGAGTCCACGATGCCACGAACGAGACCGCCGTATCCGCCTGAGTTTCGAAGACAGATGGTGGCAAGTACGCCTAGCCGGGCGAGGAGCTGATCGATACCAATCGCATCCCGTTCCATCTCACCCAGACGTCAGGTCGGGCCGCCGCTCGGATCTGAGCCTCTCGAACGAAGCTCACCGCCTTCGAAGAGATCCCAGAAAGCCCGACTTGGCACGTCGGTATGAACGTCGATCGAGCCGGATGGCCAGTGAACGATCAGGCTGTCAGCAGCAGTGGCCGATCCCAGCCCGAAGTGCAGGAGCGGTTCATTCTGGCTCGCGTATCCAGTGACGGGGTTGTGCCATCGCATCATCCGTCGGGAGCCCGTGCCGGGATTCGCCACGACCACGACGGCTCGCGTATCCCGTGACGGGGTTGTGCCATCGCATCATCCGTCGGGAGCCCGTGCCGGGATTCGCCACGACCACGACCTTTGCGCCCCACGCGTGAGTGTTCGCACCGAGGCCGTGGAGGTAAAGGCCCAGCCAACCTCTCCCGAGGTTCTCGGAGGTCGAGTTTCGGTATAGGCGGTTGATCTGATCACTGCTGCCCCAGTTCGCGACGAAGACGTCCAGGTCGCCATCCCGATCGTAGTCGGCCCAAGCCGCACCCGCGGACGTGTCCGCATGCTCGGTGAAGGCCCCGCTCAACTCCCGTACGTAGCGGCCCCCGCCGAGTCCCCGATATACGAAGTTGCGCATATCCGGCCCGTAGGTGCCGTTCGCGACGAACAGGTCGAGCCGGCCGTCCAGATCGAAGTCTCCCCAGGTGTGGCCTTTCGAAGCACCTCCCTCCTCCGTCGCCAGCACACCGTCGAGGACCGGCTGAAGGCTTCCCGAACCGTCGTTCCGGTAGATACGGTTGAGGGTATCGAAGTTGGCGACGAACAAATCCTGCGCCCCGTCGCCGTCGAAGTCGGCCCACGACAGACCGTACGAGTAACCCACGTCCGTGACGACGTGTCCCTCCGTCTGGCGGTCGAAACGCCATGCTCCGCGGTTCCGGAACAGGTCGTTCGGCTCCCGCGCATTGCCCACGTAAAGGTCGGGGAGCCCGTCATCGTCGGGATCTCCCCATGCACAGGATCGCGCCGCGCTCGTGTAGGCGAGGGGGTGGCTCACGAGCTCGACGAGTGTGCCGCCCTGATTCCTGAACAGCCGATTCGGGTCGCCCCCGTAACCTGCCAGAAAGACGTCGAGCCAGCCGTCGCCATCGATATCGGCCCAGCACGCCATGGACGCGCCCAGGGCACCCCGAGCGAAGTCGGCCTCGGTCACTCTGACCAGAGAATCGGGACCTTCGTTTCGAAACATCATGTTCGCCTGGGGGCCGCGAGTCGCGACGAAGAGGTCCAGGTCTCGGTCACCGTCGAAGTCGACCCAGCTGACGCCCTCCGCCCGGCCTGCCGCAGCCACGTAAGCAGCCCACGACGACCGGCCCCGGTCCGTCAGCTTGATGAACGCACCGGCATCGTTTCGGTGCAGCGCGTTCCATTGGTCAGCAGTGTTCGACAGGGCAAGGTCCGGGTCGCCATCCTGGTCGTAGTCGCCCCAAGCGACTCCGCGGGTCGCTCCTCCGTCGGTGGTGAGCCGGCCGACGAGGGCGAGCTCGAATAGGGACGTGGAGCGCTCGTCCTGTGACGACGCTGGACCACACGCCAGCACCATGAGCGGCACGGCGGCAAAGGACAACGCGATTCGAAGGGTACTCATGGAGCATCGCCTCGGTCCAAGCTGTTAGATCCTCCTACGAGCGGGGTGCACACGGCGTTTCGAGGTGATGCAATCCGGCGGTGCCACACCCGAATAGGCGTCTGAATGGAAGTTCCTCGTCGCGGTGCTCCTCGGAGCGACGAGCCTTGATCGCTTACTCTGTTCGCACCTACGGTGTTCACGTCGCTGCGCGGTGTCAGCCCATAGGTCGCGCAGCATCTATAAGGCGAAGGAAGTCAGAGTCGCAGGCCGTTAGAGCGCAGCTTATAGCTTCCGCACGCGGTGTCATCTACCTAGCTCAGAATCCCGATGCGTAGCTCCCAGACCATCCACGTTGTCAGTTGCCACGCCGAAGGCGAGGTCGGCGATGTCATTGTCGGCGGCGTTGCGCCTCCCTCCGGGGAGACGCTCTGGGAACAGCGTGCCTCGATCGAATCCGACGAGACTCTGCGCAATTTCGTCCTCAACGAGCCGCGCGGTGGCGTCTTTCGCCACGTGAACTTGCTCGTGCCGCCAATCAATCCGCGCGCGCAGATGGGCTTTATCATCATGGAGCCGGCCGATACTCCGCCGATGTCAGGATCGAATTCAATCTGTGTCGTGAATGTGTTGCTCGAGACCGGCATCATCCCGATGGAAGAGCCCGAGACACAGCTAGTACTCGAGGCTCCCGGCGGGCTCGTCGAGGCGCGGGCCGTTTGTAAGGATGGTAGAGTCGAGCGCATCACCATCACCAACGTGCCCTCATTTGCGGACAGACTTGCTGCGCCGCTCGAGGTCGCGGGGCTTGGTCTGCTGACGGTCGATACCGCTTACGGAGGCGATAGTTTTGTGATCGTGGATGTTACCGCATCGGGGCTCGAGATCGCTCCTGACAATGCGCGCGAGCTGGCAGAGCTCGGGGTGAGGATCACGGCTGCGGCGAACGAGCAACTCGGGTTCCGCCACCCTGAGAATCCGGATTGGGACCACGTCTCGTTCTGCCAGTTCACGCAGCCGTTGGTCAGAGAAGGCGGAGTACTCAGTGGGCGCAACGCGGTCGCCATCCGGCCGGGGAAGATCGACCGATCACCGACCGGTACCGGCTGCTCGGCGCGCATGGCCGCGCTCCACGCGCGTGGCGAGATGGGCATCGGCGACCGATACATCGCGCGCTCGATCATCGGTTCCGAGTTCCAGTGTCAGATCGAAGCCGAGGCCGCGGTCGGCGAGAAACCGGCGGTCATTCCCTCGATCACCGGGCGCGCGTGGATCACCGGGACACACCAGCACATGCTGGATCCGGAAGACCCGTGGCCGGAGGGCTATCGTTTGGCGGACACCTGGCCTGCGTGAATCCATTAGCGGGTCACTCCGAGCTGAGGGAGGCGGGAGGCGCCACCAGCAGTCCCGAGCTGGACACGCGTTGTCGCATTAGCCCCAGAATCCCGAACCGCGCTGCGCTCTATCAAGCGATTGCTGCGGACGCGGTGGACGGGAACGGCTCAGGAGGCTCCTCGTCGCCCCTGCTCCTCGGAGCGATGAGCCTTGATCGCTTGCCGTGTTCGCACCTACGGTGTTCACGTCGCTACGCTGTGAGAAGGTAGGTCGCAAGCAGAACCGCAGGTCCGTGAGAGCGCACCCGTCACACTGGGTCCGAGCGAACCCCAAATACGAGGAGGAAGACCATGGCGGCACTGACCGATGCAGATCGAGCCCGACTGCGTGAGATGATCGAAAAGGATTGGGTTGATGCGGCTCTCGCCCAGAACTGGGACGCTTCGATGGCGTTGTGCACCGAGGACTTCGCATACATGCCGCAGGATCATCCCCTGCTCAGTGGGAGGGAGGAGGCCAAGGCATTCCTCGATGCTTTTCCGACCATGGTGAGCTTCAAACAGTCGCTTGACGCGGCCACCGGAGACACCGGTCTCGCCGCTCTCCGCGGTAGCTTTGATTTGACGTTTCAGCACGAGGGGCAGGAGGTGTCCGGCCACGGGAAGTTCCTGGCCACCGCGACGAACCAGGGCGGAGAATGGCTCGTGTCCGCCGCATGCTTCAACTGGGACGCTCCGCCGGGTGGCTGACGCACAGCGTCAGCCTGCTCACCTTGGATAGGACGGGAGGACCTGCTGGGATGTCTCTGAGTGTGGATCAGCTGCTGAGAGCCACCGACCTCCCCGCTGGAGACCTTTCCCACGGGACCGCCGATGCGCTCTAGAAAGCGACTGCTGGAGACGCGGTGAGCGGGACTCGGCTCAGGAGGCTCCTCGTCGCTGGCGCTGGAGGCGGTAACGACCGCACCCATCACCGGATGGGGCTAACGGTGGAGCTTCCGCTCACGCGTGCGATCACGGTGGGCTGCCCCCGGTAGCGAATCGTGGACACACCGCTGCCATCGACCTCGAGGTGGTCGTGCGCCCACAGCTCGACCAGACTCACACCCGACGCGATGACCACGCTCTCGCTGGTCTCGAGATCGAGTCCCCGGTAAACGCTCGCCCCGCTGATGGTCAGGACCTGCCGCTCTGCCGATCCGTTGACGTCCACCAGCGACGCGCCGCTCGCGGCGATGGCCAGCCGGGGCACGACGCCCACTTCGGCGTTCAGCAACACCCCCCCGCTTGCGAGTAGCTCGGAGACTTCGGCAACGGATACTCGGACGACGATCGGCTCGGTCGGGACGAGTCGCAGCTGTGGATCCACAGAAATGACGAGCCTGCCCTCGCGGACGTCAGTCCGCAGGAGCGGGACGAGGTTGTCGTCCGCGGTGATCTCGACGGCGTGTGTCGGGGCCAGCTCCAGCACGACTTCATACCCACCACCTCGGGCTTCGACCGCTGTGAAGCTCTCGAGGGCGCGGCTCTCCATCACGACGACGCCCGACCCGAAGACCCTGGACTGCCGACTCGGATCCTCGGGCGTGACGATTGTCTCGCACCCGCCACCGAAGATGACCGCCAGACCGAACGGGACTGCTCCCCACCATGACTTGCCCATCTTCACACCCCAGTCCCGACCCCGATGGTCCTTACCGTTCGACCGCACGGTCGAACGAGTTGCTTCGGCTGTTCGCCACCGGCGTTCTCTACCATCCAACGCTTCCCACCGCGACCTTCTGACGCCGCTGCGCACGCAGCGCCACAAACTTCCCTGGACGCAACCACTCGCGGCACGCGGCTACTCGGCAGGCGATCGGAGCGGCTTGTTCCATTCTATCCCCACGTTGCATTTGGCTGATCGGGCGAAGCGTTCCATGATCGCGATCGTACGAGGGCCAGGCCTCTGGACGGCGCGAACCGGCCGGGTGACCTTGAGTGCCTGCAAGCACTGTTGCGTTCACGCCACTTCTTGACAACCTAGATGCGCCACCGCATGGTCGCGGTGGTCGACGGGACTCTCCCGCGCCCGCCGATGACTCACCAGCGACGCTGTGCGACTGACGCGCCCCCCTCGGACGCCAGCCTCCAACGCCACTCCTGAGCCACCGACGGCAAGAGCAGTTACGCTCATGTTCAAGGAGGCATCCATGAGACAGTTTCTCCCCGTCCCCCTGTCGTTGGTGATCGCACTTGCCGTCGCTGCCTGTGGTGAGGGGCCCTTTTCGCCGTTGGATGACGCACAGAGGCCCAGCTTCCACATCGGAAACGGCGGACCATACGTACAAATGGCCTCGGGTGCCGGTCAAATCACCCTCCCATTCGGTCAGGACCAATTCTCCTTTAATGCGAAACAGCGCGCAGACGGCTCCGTAAAGGGCACCGCAATGTTCATGAGTAGTTTTTTTGACCGCACATTTCGCGGAAACATCGTCTGCATGGCCTGGATTCAAGTTGCTGGTACAGACGTCTTAGCTATCGGTACTGACTTCCCCATGCCCACCGTTCCCGAGGGGGCTGGACCCTACGCGCTGATGTTCCTGATTGATGGTGGCGAAGGAGCCAACGCCTCTCCTGACAAGATACTCCCTGATTTCCCGCCTGCGGAGGCATACCCTGGTGGGGTGCCCGGCGATGCTGCCGGAAGCTGTGAGGCCATTAGCTTGCCGCCCTTTGTGCTCGGCTTCTTCAGGGAACCCGACAACGGCAATATTCAGGTCAAGCCTAGCTCCCCATCATAGCGGTATGCAGGAGTGTGAGGAGCGTGGTTCCTTAGGGCTGCCTTCCTCGTCTGCGCGTATGAATCGAGGAGGAGTCGGCGCTCCGCCTCACAGGGCGCACTCCGCAGCCGCGAGTGAACCGAATCATGGATCTCCTTCACGCCGCTCTGGTCGCCGCCGCGCTCCTCTGCTCACTCTCGGCGGGGCTCGTGTTCGCGTTCGCCGTCGTCGTGATGCCCGGGATTCGGAGCCTTCCGGACGGGGACTTCCTCCGCGCGTTCCAGGTCATGGACCGCGTAATCCAGGAGAACGATCCTCTGTTCCTCTTGGTGTGGGTCGGCTCGGTGCTGACCGTGGTGGCGGCCCTCGCCCTGGCCTTCGGCTCGCTCGCCGGCGCCGACCGATGGCTTCTACTGGGCGCTGCGGTCACGTACGTGGTGGGCGTGCAAGTCCCGACGTTCGCGATCAACGTGCCGCTGAACAATCGGCTCCAGGCGCTCGACCTCGACGTCCTGGACCAAGCTCCCTTACGTACGGCGCGACGCGTTCGAGGCCCGATGGAACTGGTGGAACGGGCTGCGGACCGTCTTCGCTTGCCTGACCGCGACCGCGTTGCTGACCGTCTTGCTTCGCATTTGACTCCCCCGCCCGACACGGCTCGCTAGGGCGATTCAGACCGAATAGACCTCTGTGGTCCGAGCGTGGGTGGTCCGAAGGTGAGTGTCAGGCGAGTGTCACAGGCCCAGAGACACCGAGCTCCCCCCGAACACCGCGAGGAGATCGAACAATGACGACCTCGAGCCACACCTGCCGCTACACGCAAGGGGGGCGGTCAAGGCCCCGCGCACCGAGCTGGCCGCCGAGTGGAGAAGGGCAGGATGGAGCGACCTGAAGGACAATTGAAGGCTGGATACCTCGACCGCAGATTGGGAACAGTGACGACATGAGCGCTCCCTTCGCCGATCTAGGACGGTCCCCATGAAAGCGGCCCGACTGCACGAGGGTGAAACTGCTGTGCGCATCGAGGAAGTCGATACGCCTGAGGTACAGCCCGGCACCGTACTTGTCGGCGTACAGACAGTATTCCTGGCGCCGTTCGCAGCTGGTCTCGTTGATGGTTCCGACGAGTACTTGACTCCACCGAGGCCATTTACTCCTGGCATGGATGCTGTCGGCACGGTGCAGCTCCTTGGCTCTGACGTCACCGGACTCGAAGCAGGACAGCGGGTTTACTGCGACTGCTACTACCAATCCCCCACGCGAGGGGGGGGCGAAGATTTCGGCTTCATCGGAAACTTCGGGATTGGTGAACGTTCCCCGGAAATGCTCCGCCGTTGGCACGATGGGGCTCTCGCGGAGCAAATGTTGCTGCCCGCCGAATGCGTCATACCGATTCCGGAAGCCGTCACGGTCTCAGACGCGATCCTCTGCCGACTGGGGTGGCTGGGTACTGCCTACGGCGCCTTCACCAAGGTCGGTTTGGCACCCGGCGAAGCGGTTGCCGTACTTGGAGGGACCGGTCTCGTCGGAGTGAGCGCCGTTCTGGTAGCCTTGGCGATGGGGGCCAGAAGCGTCTTTGCGTTGGGGCGCCGGAAGGACGCCCTTGAAGAAATCGCCGGTCTGAACTCACGTGTTCAAGCCGGAACGACGCTGCCCAATGGTCAAACGTTCGACGTCGTCCTCAGTGCGATTGAGGCCCGGGACGCCTCGGCGATCCAGGCAGCGCTCACAACTCTGAACCGCTCGGGCCGTCTCGTGGCGGTAGGAGTTACCGAAGAACCTCTGGCAGTAGCCACCGATCTCATCGTTGGCATGGACCTGACGATCCGAGGCTCTCTTTGGTTCGAACGACACCAGACCGTTGAGCTGCTAAGCATGATTGCGGCGGGAACACTGGATCTCTCAACCATCGAAGTCGACGAATACCCACTAGCCGATGTTGGAGAGGCCCTGGACGCTACCCGGCGTCGCCAGGGGGCTTTCCAGCAGGTCGTGGTTCGCTGTTGAGATGAGGACGGTGGATTCCGAGTCGCGGCGCTGGTGGTTCCGACGGGGGTCTAGACTCCGCGGTACATTCTGGAGGGCGCCCGGACCATCGTCGGCTGCCGCGTACGCCTGAACCCGCGCCGAGTTGGATCGGCAGTCCTGGGCCAGTCGTGTGAGTGCGACCAGATCGTCAATCACCGCAGTCCTCTTGCGCGACTAGGGGCCACCGGCACTCGACGATCGGGTCGCGAAGCTCCCAGATCAGTGACCGTAGAGGCTCGTAACGCGTGGGGCAACCAGCGTTCATGCGGTCCTTTCTCTCTCGCCCACGACCCCGCAGCTCTTGATCTGCTCTTGGTCTTGGCTGGCAGGCGATCCGGTTCAGGCCGCTGGCCCTTCAAGCCGCACCCGGTGTCAGAAGAAACAACGGCTGAGCGTTTCAGGAGTGGGTCCAGATGAGCGAGCTTCTGGATGCTCGCCTGGCTGATCGCAAGCGGGACATCTCCGTAGGCGCTCGGATGCTCTAGGCGTTCGAGGATGTGGCGTTGATCGAAGGACACAGAGAAATGCGTGGTCAATCGGTATCGGCCGACGGACTGAGGGGAATCACGGGCGTGATCCCCAAGCGTCTGGGGCCGATCGCCGTCGCGCTGTTGCTGCTTCCGTCCTGTCAGGCGGACGAGCTCATCGTCCCTGACGTCGGGATCACGCGACCCGAGATCCTCGCGTCCGGGTACGGGATTCCCGACGCGATCACCGTGATCGGCGAGGAAGAGTTCCTCTTCGCGGAGCGACGCGGGGCGCTCCATCACTATGTGGGCGGCGAGGTGACCGAGGTCGAGGGTATCCCGGAGTCCAAGACCGTCGACGTGTTCGGTGGCCTTCTCGACGTCAGCCTTCATCCCGATTTCGAGGACAACCGGCTCGTCTACATCGCGTACAACGACGCGGCGTTCGATCTGGCGGTGGCGCGCTTCGAGCTCCGAGACAACCGAGCCCGGAATCTGGAAGTGATCTACGAGTCGAACGAGTTCTCAATCGGCTCGAGGATTGCCTGGGAGGACGGATCCCGCTTCTTCCTGTCGTTCGGTGTGGGAGGCACTCCCTACCCTGAGCCGGGCCCCCAGGACCTCAGTTCCGACCGGGGGAAGATCCACCGACTCACGGCCGATGGGCAGATCCCGTCGGACAATCCGCTGCTCCCCGGAGCATCCGAACCCTCGACCATCTGGTCGTACGGTCATCGGAACCCACAGGGGCTCCACTACGATGCCACGCAGCGGACGCTCTACGAGAACGAGCACGGTCCCTTGGGCGGCGACGAGCTGAACATCATCACCGCAGGAGGTAACTATGGCTGGCCATTGTTCTCCTACGGGCTGAACTACGACGAAACACCCGTCTCCCACATGACGGAAGAGGAAGCCGCCGCCTTCTCGATCCTTCCGACCAAGGTCTGGGGTCCCGACTTCCGCGTAGCACCGTCGGGGCTGCTCCTCGTCGAGGGCAGCCAGTTCCCGTCCTGGAACGGTTCGTTCCTGTTGGGTGCCCTCAACCCTCAGCACCTGCTCCGCTACGACCCGGCCACCGACGAGACGGAGATCGTGCTAGCGAGGGTCGGGCGAGTCCGCGATGTTGCGCAACTTCCGGGCGGCAGGTTGCTGATCTCGGTGGATGCAGGGAGTCCGAATCCGCCCGATCCGGGACGGATCATCCGGCTGTCGCCTGGGGGAGACCGTCCCTGAGCAGAGCCGTCCTGAGGGCTTCGGGCACCGACGATGACGAGGTCGTCTGCCGAATGACCTCTGCTCGCCGTGTGGCAGGAAGCAGAACGCGCGGATCTACAGCGCGGTGCCTCAGCGTTCTGAAGACCGCAGTTCCCAGAGCACGTTCACGATGACCCAACTGTCGTCAATGCGCGCCATCTGCAGGAAATCGACCCATGTGTCTGCATCAACCCTGACCACGGCCGCACCCCCAAAGACGTCAAGGATCTTCACACGATCTCTGAGCTCGACCTGGCGCGGTCGCGGATTCAGACGGGTGTTCTCGACCAAGGTCCACTTGCCCATGTGCCTGAGGCGCCTTCGACCGTCAGGTCCTGGGCTGGCGATCCGCTTGGCGAGGTCCGCATGCACTGCGCGCGCCATTCGTTCCGCGTCGGCTTCGTAGAATCCCTCGATGTAGTCCAGGGCAACGCTGGTGATGGCGTCTTCCTCGGTGATGGCGTCTTCCTCGCTCTCCGACGCGCTTGACTGCGCTGCGGCTGGAGCGCCTAGCAGAACAGAAGCCAAGATCGTCCCGAACAAGGTCAGGGTACGTGTCGTCGTCTTCATCCCCACTTCCTCCTCCGATTGATACCGAGTATCGCCCACTTCGCGCCAAGCTCGCCGTCCGGTAGGACGATCTAAGCTGGCACTCCCATGGACGCCGCGATGAGTCCCTGCGCCTTGCGTAATCCAACCTCGTCCCGGCGATAGAATGTCCAGCCCTTCTTCCGCTTGGCACGAACCAGTCCCGCGTCGACGAGGAGGCGCATATGCCTGGACGTGGTCGGCTGCGTAACGCCGAGCTTGTCGGCGAGATAGACGCTACAGACGCCGTCCTCGGCGAAATCTCCGTCACGCTGCGGGGGAAAGTGCTTCTCCGGCTCCTGCAGCCACCGCAGGATCTTCAGTCGACTGCCGTTGGCAAGTGCACCGAGAATCCGAGTGGTATCATCTTGGGGTTGCATGATTAGCTAATATGCTAAGACGCATAGGATTGGGTCAAGACCAAGGGGCAATCAAGCGATCGCCACAGACGCGGCGGACTAGGATCGGCCCGGGAGGCTCCCGCCGCTACGCAGTCGGCTAGTGGATCGCCGGGCAGAGCCGTAGAGTCGTCGGAGCGCGGGCTCTTCGTGGTGGGCCGAAGATCGACAGAGTGATGCCAGGGGAGGTGACAATGACCAATCGAATCGACAACTCTCGGCAGCCAAGGAAACGCTCCATGTCACTGTTGATGGCGACCTCGGTCTATGGTCTGCTATACCTCTGGTTCGTAGTCGTCAGCTTCATCCCAGCCCCTGAGGGAAACTGGATCAGTACCACAGTCCCGTTCGATCCGTTCGACTTGGAGCAGATCTTGGTCAAGCTGCTGTTTCTGCTGTTCCTCGCCGGCTATCTCGTGGTGTGGAAGAACGAGTTGATCGGAGGGGCCGTCTTTCTCCTGTGGTGGGCCGCGATGTGGTGCATGGAGATCCTCGTCGTTGCTCCTATCAAGGGCGGAGACGCGGGAGGCGGCATCGCCATGGGGTTCCCTCTCTTCGTTCTCGGCATTCTGTTCGTCAGGCGCGGTTACCGGAAACGGCACAGCCAATCCGATCCTCCCGCACCCTGACAGCGGTTGCTGCTGACGCGCCGACCGGGAATGGGCTCAGGAGGCCTCTCGTCGCCGGCGCTCCTCGGAGCGATGAGCCTTGATCGCTAGCTCCGATCAGACCCACGTGTTCACGTCGCTGCGCGGTCGAGCAGGTAGGTCGCGTGGCGGAATCGCAAAGTCGTGAGGAGGCGCGGAACACCGATCAGCTCTAGTAGCGCACAGCGAAAGGGGGCCATCGTGACGAGTCGAGGATACAGCTTCATCTACGCCCTTACCCTTGTCGCATGTACTTCGTGTGTTTCGGGTACGAAGACGGAGGAAGTGGGCAGTCGCGATTCAATCACTGAAGAGCAGCGGACTTACGAGGAGTTGTTGGCCGTGTGGTCGGGTGGGGACGCGGCCAAGCTCGACGAAATCCTCGCAGACGGGTTCATCTTCGAGGAACCAACCGGCGACGGAGCTTCCGCTTCTCCGGTCGTAGGCAGAGATCGCTTCAGGGATCTCGTTATCGAAGAGCGAGCGGCGTTTCCAGATCTGAGGTTCCAGCTTCGGCGGTTCATCCAGCAGGGCAGTTGGGCAGCCGCCGAATGGTCAATGACCGGAACGCACACGGGCGGCTATTCTGACTTGCCCGCTACGGGCCGCGGGATCTCTCTGGCCGGTGTGTCCTTCATCCACTTCCAGGGCGGTCAGATCATACGCGAGCGCTTCTACCTCGATCTATGGGACTTCCGAGAGCAGTTGGGTGTGACAACAGGGTAACCGGCCCCCGAACTCACCACGCAGGCAGTTTCCACCAGGGCCAGGTCCCTTCCCATCGATACTCCGTGCTTGGTCTGGGTGGTGAAACATGCCGCTCCTGCGTCGCGCGGGAACCATGACGCGCTTCTAATAACCGATTGCTGCAGTCGCGGTAGGTATCCGGCTCGCGCGCTGAGCTTGCGGTCACCATCTCAGCCGCGCCGCGGGATCGCAGAGAGGTCAAGGTGACGCCTTCCGAGTTGGCGAATCACTCGGAAGCCGAGTTGCGCGCCGGCCTTTCGAGTGAAACCCCGACTCATGGAGGACCCCATGTCCGTCACCGTGATCTTCAAGCCCTACGGGACTTCCGCTGAACAGTACGACGAGATCATTCGCCGCCTTGACGAGGCCGGGTTTGGAGCTCCGACCGGCCGTACTTTCCACACGTGTTGGGGTGATCCGTCCGCCGTGGGGGTGGTCGATGTCTGGGAATCCCTCGCAGACTTCGAGGCGTTTGGTCAGGTGTTGATGCCGATCATCCAAGACGTCGGTGCCCAGGTCGCAGAGCCTGAGATACACGAAACGTACAACATCCTCACTTAGCCGGGTTCTGCGCGGACGGCAGTGCGGGCCTGTGCCAGGAGATGCGCCGCAGGCCCGGCGCAAGGGCAAATCGATACTCGGCGCAGGCTGTGTCGACCTCGTGGGCGGCCAGTTCGATTGGCAACAGCGGCTGCTCCAGTCGATGACCGCCCTGCCCAGCAGGCTTTGGCGGCAGGCAAGTCTCACTGAGCAACGGTTGCCGGATGCTCGAGATGCACCCATCCTCTGACAATGGATCCGGCCTCCCACCCGCTGATCGCCGCGTGGCGCCTGTGTCCCTTGGTGGCGCCTCCGTTCTGGCTTCCGGCAGACCGCCCACTGTTCGAGGGCTCCCCAGGGAGTGCGGTCGTGCTCTCGTCATTCCATGAGTTCCGTTCACACCCGGAGTTCGATTTCCATGGCGACCCGCGCGTCCATCTCGGACTCCTGCCCATTCCCTTCCTTGGAAACTTGGGGACAGCGGATGTCTTCATCCTGCTCCTGAACCCTGGCCTTACGCCGATGGACTATCTGGCGGAGGAGCGCAATCCAGGGTATCGCGAGGCTCTTGGCGCGAATCTCCGTCAGGAGACACCCGAAGGTCTCCCTGACTTCTTCATCTTGGCGCCAGACTTCGCCTGGCATCCGGGCTTCAGCTACTGGAACGGCAAGCTTAGGGAGTTGGCGAAGGAGGCAGAACGCCAGCGGGGATGCTCCTACGCCGAAGCCCTGGTGTGGCTGGGCAGCCGCGTGGCTGCGGTGCAACTCGTACCTTATCACTCCTCGGTGTCTGGGTTGAAAGGGAAGGAGCGCCCACGCCTCCAGTCGGCTGGGCTCGCTGTGAGCTACGCCCGAGAGGTGCTTGTACCTCGCGCGAAGGCGGATCAGGCGACGGTGGTCGTCGGACGCGCCGCCCGGCACTGGGGATTGGAGGAATCGGAGAACGTGATCGTCTACCGTGGCACCGAATCCCGTGGCGCTTCCTTTGGCCTCAAGAGTCGCGGCGGTCGGGCCATTGCCCGGCGCCTGGGGCTCGCCAATTGACCAGTCTTCCTCCCCGCCTTGTCGCTCCCTCATCGCCACATCCCGGGCGCTCCTGGCGAAGCACGCCAGCCAGAACTGACCGATGTCCCTCCTGACCCGCCTCGAGAGCTTAGGTGATGGACGTGCTGCCGGAGCGGGCTGGGCGGCCCTGGCGGGAGCCTCATCCAATTTGACGTTGGCCCTTCATGTCAGTTGATGTACCCCAGCGTTCGTAGCATCTCGAGCTGTTCTGGTGTTAGCACGACGTCTTCGGCCGGCGTGAAGTATTGGCCTAGCGCCCGGTGTGCCTCGAACTGCGCCTCGAGAAACGCAGTGTATTTCTCCACCAGGTCGGGGCGCTCCTCGTGCACGCTGTGCAGACACATGGGGTCGTCCCACAGATCGTAAAGGAGCAGGGGGACGGGGCGACGCTCTTCTTCCGGAACGTCCGGATCGGGGTTGATCTCGAGCGACGCGCCCCAACGGCCGTCGACCACCTCGATCCGGCCCCCGAGCTCCCGTGTCCCCTGGACCGTGTCGAGAACTTCAAAGACATGGTCCAGGATCACGGGCCGGGGCTCCACGTTCCCCTCGCCCAATAACAGAGGAGCTAGCGATTGCCCTTGCATGACCTCGGGTAGCGGCAAGCCCACCAGCTCCAGGATGGTAGGCGGGGCATCGATCATGGAGACGGCCGGCTGGCTGAATCGTTGCCCTCCCGCGATGTGGTCCGGCCATACGAACAGAAGCGGGACCCTGCTGATAGAAGGCCGAAACATCGGACGACTCCAGCGTGGTGGCAGGGAATCCTGGACAGCAATACCCATATCTCCTGCTGCTGCCTCGACGCTGTGGTCGGCCGCGACGATCAGCAGCGTGTTCTCCCATTCCCCTTCGGCCTTCAGTCGCTCTACCAACCGCCCGAGCTGGTAGTCGTTGTGGGCCATGGCCTCATCGTACATGCCCTGCGCTGCCGACCAAAAAGCGGGCCGATTGATGCCCGTCTTCTCCCAGGACTCCGAGTACAGGCCCCAACCGCCCTCCTCACGGAGCCGCTCGCCCCACTCCTCCCACGTCCTTACCTCATCGGCACTGACAAAGAGGCCGCCGAACGGCGCCACGGTGGGGAAGTCCCCGTGGATGTCGACGGTCTGGAAGTGCACCCAGTACGGCTCTCCTGGATATTCCTCCCGCCAATTCCAGAACCCCTCATGCAGGTACTTGGAGGATTCCCTCCGTTGTCGTGGTCCGGCACCGAGGTAGCGGAACTCCGTCCAGCCCTCGCGGAAAACGTCCACACTGCGTTCCAGGCCGCTCCTCCTCCCGGCGTTGGGGTTGGCCGTGAAGACGGCGGTCTGGTATCCACCCGCGTGCATATGCTGAGCCATCGTCACCGCGTTGTCCGGGACAACAGTGCCCCCGTTCTTGAAACCGCCCAGCACGCTGTGTTGCAGTGAGGTCATGAAGGACGCCGTGGAGGGTAGAGTCCATTCGGAGTTGCTGTAGGCTCGCTCGAAGAGGGCTCCCTCGGCGGCGAGGCGCTCGATGTTCGGTGTCGTACGACGGTTGTAGCCGTAGGCGCTCATGTACTCCGCTCCGGCTCCATCGATGATGTAGAAGATGACGTTGGGCTTGTCCGTGGCACGCAGCCCAGTGAGGGTGGGCGCGCCCCAGAGGGCGACGCTTCCGGCCCGTTCCGATTCGGCTCCCAGGGAGAGGGTGACGAGTTGCCCGGCATACGCGCCGAGGTCGATGGAGCGCTGGGCCCAGATCCCGCGGTCGCCGTGACTCTCCTCGAGCAGGGTCTCGGCTGGCTCACCATCCGCCCTCACCATGACCCGGAAGGTGGTGGGCGGCTCGGACCACTGGGTGCCGAGGCCCACGTCGAGACGTGCTTCTTCAGGCACCCGCACACGGTACTCGATCTGAGCCGGAGCATGTACGAAGATGGAGCGCCGGTACCGGTTGTCACGTTGCACGTGCCGTACCCCCACCGGTACCTCGGCGTAGGCAGCATCCATCGGCACCACGGTGATGGAGAGGATCTCGACCTCGAGCGGTTCGTGGGCATGGGCCGAGAAGCGGAGTCGCTTGATGGCCCGCTCAAACGTGAATCTGGGCTCGAACGGCAACTGGTAGGTCTGTACCGTGCCGTCATCGACCAGAGGAGCGCTCCGCGTCCCCACCATGCTGTAAAGATCGCGATCCAAGTTGAATCCGAGGGCGATATCGCCTGGACCAGAGCTTCGGGCCCGGATCAATACATGCGACCAATCCCGGTGATCCCACTCAGGGACGGCCACGTAGACGCCCGCCCCCAAGTCACTGCTGGGGTCTTCGTTGGACCGTCTCAGGGTGATCTGCAAGGCATCGTTCGTTTGGGAGACCGCGGCCGGCCGGGTCCCTACTGGAAAGGGTCGGGGCGTGGTGGCCCTCCAGCCCGGCTGTGGTTCGTCGAAGCGCCACTCCACGGGTTGGAGCAGGTCCGTCGGCACCTCGGAGCCCACGATGGTGGCGTCATCGAGATGCTCCTCAAGGTGAAGCGGCATGTGGGCCGAGAGGAGTGCCGGGCGTGAATCAACGTCGGCACAACCGAGGCTCGCGAGAGCGAGGATCGTTGCGACCGCGAGCACGATCCAGAAGGCAGAGCGCTTGCTACGGGCGATCCGAGGCTGGATCATGAGCTCGTGATGGGCATTGACCTCCGCACGCATGCGGGCCCATGAAGCACTTCCATGAGAGCCGGTCGAAGCTCTCCGAGAGGCGGCGGAGATGGCTCTACCGCAACGCGGACAAGCTCGATGTCCCGTTCTCTGCACCACCCCTCGATCCTTTCATGCTCCTTCTCCGTCGCGTCCGGTTGTGAGGCCTCGGCCCAGATGTAGCCAATCGCGCGCGTGAACGGCGGTCGCTCCAACCGAGTCCTCCATGCAGCGGACATTGAAGGTCGCCACGAACTCTTAGGCCACAGCCGGAGCCGAAGAGGGACATGGGACTGTTCCTCGGTTCTTCCCTCGGTCAACTCCGGCAGAACACGGCATGATGGGGTGTTGAGTACCGCTTTTCGGGCGATCTCGGTTATGGTCGCACAGGCTGTCCAGCCAAGCAGGATCGGCGATCACGGTGACCGTTGGACTGCATCGACAAGACCCTTTCACGGGCGGCTGGGATGGACGTTGTACAGTGTGAGGGGGCCGGGAGTGCCCCGCAACGCCCCCAGATCCTTGTCTGAAGGAATCGCATCATGATCGCTCGTACCTGGCACGGATGGACGAAGACCGAGAACGCCTCTGCCTACTTGGCGTATCTCGAAAAGACCGGGTTGAAGAGCTTCAGAGACGAACCCGGTAACGTGGCAGCTCTAACGCTCGTGCGGGAGCACGAAGATCGTTCCCACTTCCTGGTCATCTCGATCTGGGAGGGTATCGAGGCAGTGCGTGGCTTCGCCGGCGACCGGCCGGACCGCGCGGTGTTCTACCCGGAGGACGACCGGTTCTTGATCGACCGGCACGATCACGTGGATCACTACAGTCTCGTGTACGCCGGTGGTGCGCTCGCCGAGGTGGAGCCCCGAAATCACGACGCGTCGCGCAGCCGGGCGCGGGACTGGGTCAAGTTCGCAGTCGGGCTGCGGTGAACGCCGCGTGAAGAGCACCGGGTCCAAGATGGCAACGCGAAGGGTCGACACCGGCTCCCCGACGACCCGGGAGCGAATCACTCCTGCCGCAACGCCCTCATGGGATCGATCCGCGTGGCTCTCCGAGCGGGCACGTAGTTGGCGATCAGCGCCACCACGATCAGCACCGCCGGCACCCCGAGGAAGGTCACCGGATCCAGGGTGCTGATCCCGAACATCAGGCTGCGGACGGCCCGGGCCAGCAGCGCCGCCCCAGCAAGCCCCAGCAGCCCGCCCAGCAAGACGATCCTGCCGCCCTGCCACAGCACCATGCGTTGGACCTTTCCGATCTCGGCGCCAAGCGCCATGCGGATGCTGATCTCGCCGGTGCGCTGCGACACCATGTATGACATGACACCGTAGATCCCGATGGCCGACATGAGCAGAGCGAAGAGCGCGAATGTGACGAACAGGGTCAACAGCGCAAACGTAGTCCCCTGTCCGTCCCGGTAGACCCGCTCCATGGTCCGACTGTCGTCGATGGGCAGGTTGGGGTCGACCTCCCATATGGCGGCGGACAGGGCCGGCGCCACGCCGGTGGGCTCGGTGGATGTCCGGGCGAACAGGATGGCCTGACGAGCCGGGCGTTGAGAGAAGGGCACGTAGAGCGTTGGCTCGGGTCGCAGATCATCACCGCTGGAGCGAACATCGGCCACGATCCCCACTACCTGGAGCCACGGATCGGTCTCGGCAGCACCCACCCTGAGTCGCTGCCCGATGGGGTCGTCGTCGCCCCAGAACCTCGTTGCCGCCTCGTCCGAGACCAGCACGACCGGCACCGCGGCTTCGGTGTCCTGCACACCGATGTCCCTGCCCCGCATCAGCGGGACTCCCATCAACTCCAGGAATCCCGGGCTCACGGAATACAGATCCGCCATGGATCGCTCGAGGTCGTGTCCTGCCACCCGCCCCTCGATCTCGAACTCCCGGACTGGACCATTCTCGACCGACGGCCGGCCGGTGGCGAAGCCGGCGGCCTGGACGCCAGCGACACTCGAGAATCGCGACGCCGCGTCCAGATAGAACTGGCGGATCGCTCCGTCGTCCCCGTAGTCGGACTCCGGGAGCTCCACCTGAACGGTCATCACTCCTTCGATGTCCATGCCCCACTCTTCCTGCTCCGTCACCATGACCGTGCGGACGAACAGCACGGCCAGAACCATCGCCATCAACGCCAGTGAGACTTGTCCGGCTGCGAGGAAGCTCCGGAGCCTGGCCGACTTCCGCCCGCCGCCGGACCGGACACTGCCCTCCTTGATGGTGCTGGCCACGTCGTCCCCCGAGGTGCGCAATGCCGGGAGTAGCCCGAAGATGATCGGCGCCAGGATGGTCACGATCAGCGTGAAGGCGAGGACGTGCTCGTCCATCTCGGCCATGATGAAGAACTCCTCCCGACCCGCCGTGATCCAGACCATGAGGTTCAGGATGGCCCGGGCCAGGAAGAGCCCTGCAAGGGCGGAAACTGCCGCCACGATGAAGCTCTCAGTCAGAAGCTGGCGGACCAGCCGGACGCGCCTGGCGCCAAGTGCCGAACGAACTGCCATCTCCCGGCTTCGCGTCGTAGCGCGCGCCAGCAGCATGTTGGCCACGTTGGCGCACGCGATGAGAAGTACGAACCCGACGCTGAGGACCAAGAGCGTGAGGATCAACTTGGCTTCGTCGTCGATCAGCCCCTCCCGGACCAGCTGGGACCGGTATTCCCAGTCCTCGTTCTCCGGGTAGGCCTCGGAGAGGCGCTGACCCAGGCGGGCGATCTCCTCGGCTGCCGCCCCGCCGCTTACGCCGGGCGCCAGGCGGCCCGCCACGAAGAGGGTGCGCTCATCCCGGGTCCGGTCCCCCGTGCCGAGCTGGAGCGGCGCCCAGACATCGGCCTCG
The DNA here is from genome assembly GCA_039589315.1 of Gemmatimonadota bacterium. Lineage (GTDB taxonomy): Bacteria > Gemmatimonadota > Gemmatimonadetes > Longimicrobiales > Gaopeijiaceae > JBDHHQ01. The sequence continues at coordinate 10,584 of JBDHHQ010000061.1, read as the reverse complement.
GCCAAGTCGGCGAACTCGATCTTGGGCGAGGCGACGCCGATGATCGTGTGCTCGATGCCGTCCAGGCGGATCGACGAGCCGATGGCGTCGGGACTGGACCCGTAGCGGCGGCGCCAGAATCCGGAGCTGAGCATGACCACGTTCGGGCCGCCGGGCGCGCCCTCCTCTGGCAGAAATGCACGGCCAGCCGCTGGTGGCAGCCTCCACACTTCCATGAGGTTCGCGGTGACGCGGTTCCCCTGGACTCGCTGGGGCGCGCCGTCCCCCGTGAGGATCCACCCGGCGCCCTCCATGGCCGTCAGGGCCTCGAAGCTCGAAGCCTGTTGCTGGAGATCGACGAAGTCCGGATAGGACAGCGGCTCCCGTTCGTGCCCGACGTAGGGGTTCGAGCTTCGGATGAGCGCCACGGTCTCCGCGTCGCCCATGGGGAGATCCGAGAAGATCACCACGCTGACCAGGCTGAAGATGGCGGTATTCACACCGATGGCGAGCGCCAGCGTGATGGTGGAGACGGCTGCGAACGACGGGCTCTTCATCAGCGAACGAACACCGTATCGGAAGTCCTGGAGAACGGTCTCCATGGTGTTGCTTCCTCGTGTATGTGTGGGCCGGGCATGTCTGGGTCGAGGCCGGAACCTCGTCTGAAGCGCGGGGGCGACGGACCCCAGGGCCTGCCGGCGATACCAGCGGGCCGCGGCCGCCGGCCCATCTCGTTTCGAGCGGTGCCGGAACTCCTCCTCCAGATCGCCGAGCTGCTGCTCCCGGTAGTCGGGGGGCAGCGTCAGCTGCAGAAGCCGGCGGGAGAGGGGCGGGGTGCTCATGTGACGAACCGCTCGGGGTCCAGCTCGAGTCCCTCCCAGAGCCTCTCATGCATCTCGCGAGAGCGGTTCAGGGCATGGAGGCCGGGCAACTCGAGCCGGTAGTGGCGCTTGGCCCGGCCGCCCCGCTCGGGGGTTGGATCGCCCAGACGCGAGCTCACGTATCCCTTGCGCTCCATCCGGTCCAGGGCGCTGTACAACGAACCGATGGTGACTTCCCGGCCCGTGCGGTCCGCGATCTCGCCCCGGATCAAGGTGCCGTGTGCGTCTTCGCCCAGTCGGGCCAGGGCTAGAAGAACTACCTGCTCGAACTCACCGAGGTAATCACCTTTGGCCACGTGGCTCTTCCGTCGTTGGGGGTGCGTTTCCCACTCCACTTCCACGATTATTGCTTCAAATGCGAGGATATCTCAAGAGACTCTACGAGTACAGTTCAGGAGAGGTTTCAGGCGATCCCGACGGGAGCACAGGCGACGAGCCGACCGGCCACCGCCGTTTCGCTCCCGCTGGTCGATCAACGCACGGCGTTGGCGGTAGGGAAATGGGATTGGAGGGATCGGAGAACGTGACCGTCTCAACGTGGTTGGGCGCGAGGGCATTGGACGTACGGGGCCAACCCCTCGTCCAGCGTCTAAAGGCTCCTTGCCCGGAACAGCCGCACCTGAAACTCGCCCCCTCACCTTTCCGTATTTATCATACAAAGTCGGAAAACTCCTCTAACCGGGATCACGTCATGGGTCGCCAAGGCTACGTCGGAGAGTTCGAGCAGATGCTGCTACTCGCGGCGCTGAGACTGGGCGGGGAGGCCTACGGCGTGCGGCTGATGGAGGAGCTGGAGGGTCGGATCGGGCGAAGGGTCTCCCGAGGCTCGGTCTACGTGACCCTCGACCGGATGGAGACGAAGGGCTGGATCGCGTCTGAGATGTCGCAATCGAGCCCCCACCGGGGCGGGCGGCCACGCCGCATCGTGCGTGTCACGGCCGAGGGCATGGCCGAGCTCCGCAAATCGCGGCTCGCGCTCATGACCCTGTGGGACGGGCTCGAGGAAGCGCTGGACGCCGGATGAAGCGCATCGAACCGCCTCGCCTCGTGACGCGGCTCCTGCAGGCCGCGCTCCCGCCTACTCCCCGTTCGGCAGCCATCCTGGGCGACCTGCACGAGGAGTTCTTGACGCGTGCCGCGAGGAGTCCCCTTCGGGCTCGGCTCTTCTACGTGCGAGACGCGATGGGCGTCGCCCTGCGCTACCTGGGGCAGCGAAGGAAACGGGGCCGTCGACCGAAGCGGCTCGACGCTGGTGGACAGACGACATGGGAGGGAGTCGTGGAGGGGTGGGTCCGCAACGTCCGCTACGCAATACGACGGCTCGCGAAGGCGCCGGTCTTCACGCTCACAGCCATCGGGTCGCTCGGCCTGGGCATCGGCGCGAACACGGCGATCTTCAGCCTGGTCAACGCCGTGATCATCCGGGAGCAACCGTTCGAGGATCCCGAGACGTTGGTCGACGTGTACGTGGCCTCGGAGGGCTTCTCGCACGGAACCCTCTCCTATCCCGACTACCTGGACGTGATCGAGGGCACTCCCGATGTGTTCACGCAGGTCGGTGGCTCTCAGCTCACACTGATCCAGCTCGATGTCGACGTCGGCGTAGAGGTGATCCCCGCAGAGGCCGTCACGGGCAACTACTTCTCGCTGCTCGGCGTGAAGCCTGCCCTGGGTCGACTCCTGACGGACGAAGACCACGTCGCTCCAGGCGCCCATCCGGTGGTCGTGCTCAGCCATTCCTACTTCACCAGCCGTTTCGCGGGCGATCCCGGCGTGGTCGGCACGGAGCTCCGGCTCGCCGGACGGCCCTACACCGTGATTGGCGTCGCACCAGAGGGCTACAGGGGGACGCTTCGGGGAATCGAGCCATCGGCGTTCGTGCCGATCATGATGTACGACGAGCTCCAGGGTTCCACATCGGGCCTTCTCGAGGCCCGGGGGCGGCAGAGCTTCTTCGGCAAGGCCCGGCTCGCGCCGGGGGCCACCCTCGCCCAGGCCGAGGCCACGGTCGACCGCATCTCGGTCACGCTCCGTGAGGAGCACCCAGAGAATTGGACGCAGTCCAAGGCGTTGGTCCTCGTCCCCACCGCCGACGTGATCATGAACCCGATGCTCGATCGCGTGATCGTCCCTGCTGCCGGGATGTTGATGGGCGTCGTGGCCCTCGTGCTGCTCATCGCGTGTGCGAATCTCGCGAGCTTCCTTCTGGCGCGGGCCGCCGATCGGAGGAAGGAGATCGCCGTTCGGCTCGCGATGGGGGCAACGCGCAAGACTCTGATCGGACAGCTCCTGACCGAGACGGTGATGCTGTCGGGGCTGGGCGGCCTCGTGGGTGTGGTTCTCGCCACGAAATCCCTCGATGCGCTGGTCGCCGCAGACCTCCCCTTGCCGCTTCCGATCACGCTCGACCTGTCGTTGGACAACACGGTTCTGGCCTTCAGCGTACTCCTCACGCTGGGAGCCGGCGTGCTGTTCGGCCTCGCGCCAGCACTCCAGAGCACCAATCCGGACCTCGCACCGACACTGCGTGACGAGACCGCCGGCGGGGGCCGGGGCAAGCGCGCCAGGCTGAGGAGCTTTCTTGTCGTCGGGCAGGTCGCGGTCTCGGTCGTGCTGTTGGTGGGCGCGGGGCTGTTCCTACGGAGCCTCGACGCTTCGCGGCTCATCGATCCGGGCTTCGGTGACGCGCCGACCGGCATCCTGCAGATCAACCTGCCCACGGATCGATACCCGACGGAGGAAGGGCGCGTCTACATCGCGTCCCTCACGGAGCGGATCGGGCAGATCCAGGGCGTGTCGGCCGTTGGCTTCATCGACAACCTCCACCTCAACCCGCTTAGCACGCAGCACGTGCGCGTGGTCGGTGCCGGCGTCGAGCCGCCACCGGGAGAGGACTTCCACCGGGTCGACTACGGAGTCATCGACGAGGGCTTCCTGGACGCTGCGGGCGTGCCGGTCGTCTCCGGACGAGGATTCAACACGAGCGACGTGGAGGACGGGGAGCCAGCGGTCCTGATCAGCGAGGAGTTCGCGCGCCGGTTCTTCCCGACGGGCGATGCTCTGGGCCGAACGATCGTCATCAACGATGTGGAAACGCAGGTCGTCGGGATCACCGGGGACCACAAGGTCCGCCATTTGGGCGAGGAGACGCGCCCCTTCGTGTACCGGTTCCACCGGCAGACGTACACGAGATTCGTAACGATCCTGGCACGGACCGGCCGCGACGCCGACCGGGTCGCGCTCGAGATGCTCACCGCAGCGCGCGAGCTCGATCCGGAGATCATGGTTGTCGAGAGCAAGACCATGGAGCGCCATCTGGCCAGCATGCTGATCGCACGTGAGCTTGGCGCGATGGTGGTGACCAGCTTCGCCCTGCTGGCCCTGCTGCTGGCGAGCATCGGCTTGTACGGAGTCGTGAGCTACGCCGTATCGCGGCGGGCGAAAGAGGTCGGCATTCGGCTGTCGCTCGGCGCCGATACCGGCTCGGTGATCCGCATGCTGACCGGGAATGGCATGAAGCTGGTCGCGGTGGGCGGGGTCGTGGGTTTGTTGGTTGCTGCCGGGCTCTCACAGCTGCTGTCACGACTGCTATATGGCGTGCCTCCGCTCGATCCTGCGACCTTCTTGACCGTGCCGGTCGTGCTGGGCGTCATTGCCCTGGCCGCCGCCTGGATTCCGGCAAGGCGTGTGACCCGAATCGATCCTGTGGGGGCCTTGAGAGCGGAGTGAGTCGGCCGCACCGACCGACCCGCGATTAGCTTGCAGCGGGTATCCACGCGTGCCGGTTCGGCTCGGCTGTATCGGCGGCCGCACATCAGCCGCCTGCAACACCGCCAACAACCAGCCGGACGGCTCGTCAGACGACTGCTTCCGGGGGCGGAAGTTGATCTGCGTCGAGGAAGAGCACTTCGACGGGTGACCCGATTTCGGGAAACTCGAAGTACGCGAAGTCGAACACGTCTCCTCCGCTGCCTTGCTGGAGCATCTCACGCCCTTCCTGAAGCAGCGCGGCCTTGGCTTCTCGCACGGCTTCCAGTGTAGGATAGACGAGGCAGGTGTGATGGAACCCGTCACCGTGCTGCTCTAGGTGCTCGTTGTAGACGCTCCTGCCAGTGTGGGGGGTGATCAACTCGTACGAACCCCCACCGATCTCGGTCAGGGCAACGCGGAAGGAAAACCGCTGGGCGACGCCACGGACCTCGGACTCCGCAGGCTCAATCGTCCAGACATTCCAGGGCCCGATACGCAAAGAGGCCGACAGCTTGCGAGCCGCCTCTTCTAGATCCCGGACGACGAAGCATGTGTGGTGAAGAGCTGCAGGAATGGGTGTGACCATTGGAGGTGCTCTTGCCGGAAGGTTGGGCGACTGCCGCGCCCGTGGGCTACTCAGCATAGGCCCTCCTTGCTTGCGGCGCCATTCAGGATGTCGTACCGGCCGAAGTGCGGGGGCGCTGGTCTACTCCAGAAGTCCTACGTCCGTCGACAGGGCTGAGGGCCTGGGCCCTGTACGACGTTGCGCCTCTGCCGCATCTTGGCTGCCATGACGTCGATCGCCTGATCCTCCCGGGTCCCTCCAACAGAGCCCGCAATGTCCGACACAATCGAGCGGCTGAGCGCTGCCCTGCAGGGCCGTTACGAGATCGAAAAGAAGCTCGGCGAGGGTGGCATGGCCACCGTCTACCTCGCGCAGGACGTGAAGCACAGCCGCAAGGTCGCGCTCAAGGTCCTGAAACCCGAGCTCGCCGCCGTGGTCGGCGCCGATCGGTTCCTGACCGAGATCGAGACGACGGCGAATCTACAGCATCCACATATCTTGCCGCTCTTCGACTCGGGCGAGGCCGACAGCTTCCTCTTCTACGTCATGCCGTACGTGGACGGAGAGACGCTACGCGACCGACTGGACCGAGAGCGGCAGCTGCCGGTGCACGAGGCCGTAGCCGTCGCGGTCTCGCTGGCGGGGGCGCTCGACCACGCGCACCGCAAGGGCATCATCCACCGCGACATCAAGCCGGCGAACATCCTGCTGCAGGACGGCCAGCCGGTCATCGCGGACTTCGGCATCGCGCTGGCGGTCGGCGCCGCAGGAGGCGCGCGGCTCACCGAGACCGGTCTCAGCGTGGGCACGCCGTACTACATGAGCCCGGAGCAGGCGACGGGTGACCAGCACATCGGCCCTCAGAGTGACATCTACGCGCTCACCTGTGTGCTCTACGAGATGCTCGTCGGCGAGCCGCCGTTCCCGGGGCAGACGGCGCAGGCGGTGCTCGGCCGCATCATCTCGGGCGAGTACGCGCCGGTCACCCGACAGCGCCCCTCCGTCGCGCCCAACGTGGACGCCGCGGTGCGGAAGGGGCTCGAGAAGATCTCGGCGGACCGCTTCGCGACTGCTGAGGAGTTCTCGAAGGCCCTGCAGGACGCCGGTTTCCGCCATGGAGACGTCGCGGCGGACGTAGTGGCGCCAGGCCCGTGGAGGGGTCTCGCGATCGTGGCGTCGGTCGCGGCGGTGCTCTTCGGTGGGGTGGCGGCGTGGGCGGTGATGTCAGGTGGCGGCGATGTGCCGGTCACGCGGTACGGCGTCATGCTTCCCGAGGGCCACGACCCCGCCCGTTCGTACGGCGCGAACGTCACGATCTCGCCCGACGGGGCAACGATCGTGTACGTCGGGCCGTCCGACGAGGCGGGCGTCGCTCAACAGCTCTGGGTGCGCCCCCGCGACCAGTTGGGGCCCGTTTCCTTGAACGGAACCGAGGGGGCTCTCAATCCGGTGTTCTCACCCGATGGCTCCCAAGTCGCCTTCCACAACCAAGCGCCGAACGAGATCAAGGTCGTGTCGCTTTCCGGCGCCCCCCCACTCACGGTCGCGACGGAGGGTGTCGCGGCCAACTCGCTGTCCTGGGGCGATGACGGGTTTCTCTATACCGATCGGTCACAGGCCGACGGAGGCGGGATTGCGCGGGTCCCGGAGGCGGGAGGACAGCTCGAGGCGATCACGCAACCGGACACGGTGACCCGTGAGGTTTTCCACGCCTGGCAACAGGTCCTTCCGGGGAGCAGGAAGATGCTCGCGACGATCGGGTACGAGCCACCCTCGGACGTGGACGCCTACCGGATCGCGCTCTTCGATCTTGAATCGGGAGAAAAGCGGATCATCGCGGCAGCCGCGATGGCGCGGTACTCGCCCTCCGGGCACCTGGTGTACGTGACGCCTGACGGGCAGCTCCTGGCCGCCCGATTCGATCCCGGCGACGGGGAGCTCGGCCCACCGGCCGTGCTCACCGACGGGGTCGCGGTCGGACAGTTCGGCTCGGCAGACTTCGCCATCGGCGAGGACGGCACGCTCCTCTACATGGCGGGCTCGCTCACGTCTGCGCTCGGCCGTGCTGTGTGGGTCGACCGCTCGGGCAACGTCACCCCAGTCGATTCCACCTGGGAGTTCGACCCCGGGATGCCGGAGGCGGCGCTTGTCCTGTCGCCGGATGGCACCCGGCTGGCGGCCAAGATCAGCACGGACGCCGGTGAAGACATCTGGGTTAAGGAGCTGCCCGACGGCCCGCTCTCGCGCCTCACCTTCGACGACGGAATCGATCGACGTCCGCGCTGGTCGACCGACGGGGAGCGAATCTTCTACACTTCCGATCGCGCCGGTGAGGGTAGCAGCCACTACGATCTCTGGTCGCAGCCGGCCGACGGCACAGGCACCCCGGAGAAGCTCCTCGACCTGGAGGCGTCGATTCTCGAGGCGCGTTTGACGCCAGACCAATCGATGTACGTCCTGCGCCTCGGGGGGCTCAGCGGCGCGGTCGGAGTGCGGGACCTCGTCGGACTCCGCGTCGGGGAGGCCGAGGCCTTCCCGGTCGCAACGGAGCCGTACGACGAGAAGGGCGTCGCGCTGTCGCCCAGTGGACGTTGGATCGCGTACGAGTCGACGGAGACCGGGCGGGACGAGGTCTACGTCCGCCCCTTCCCCGACTCCGACGAAGGGAAGTGGCAGATCTCGACGTCGGGCGGGATCAATCCGAAGTGGGCGCACAGCGAAGACGAGATCTTCTTCATCAATGGTGACGGCGATCTGGTCGCGGCTCAGGTCCAGACAGAGCCCCGCTTCGCCGTCGGACAGCGCAGGACCCTCTTCTCGATGACTGAGCGCTTCCTCGACGGAGCTCCGAACTACGCGAGTTGGGACGTGGGGCCGGACGACCAGCGTTTCATGATGCTCCAGGTCGGGGGTGCAGCCGACGAAGACGTGAGTGAGCTCATCGTGGTCCAGAACTTTTTCAGCGTGCTCGAAGAGAGGGTGGGTCGCTGAGGGCGACGACGGGAAGCAGGATCGCTACGGTCCCGTGGATCCAGGGGTTCCAGGACTCGACGCCGTACAGGGCGCTCGCCAGCAGTCGAGCCCCGCCCCAATCGCTGAGGTCGTCGACGGCCCCAGGCACCCCTTGACCCGTGTTACCGCCTCCGCTTGTGGAGCTCGACCTTCTACTCGGTCCTCATCGAGTACGGCGACGGGGACCTGTACGGGATGTTCCCCGGCCTGCGCCGGGCCCTGGGCTCCGTCGATCCTGCCGCGGCCATCCACTGGGTCGAGCGCCTGGACGTGGTCATGGGCAACGAGGTGGTGGGGGTCGGTCGGGGGGCCACCCGGACCGGAGTGTTCGCCGGACTCGCGCTGGCCATGGCCGGGCTCGGGCTCTACGGAATGCTGCTGTACAACGGCCGGAGGCGTCGGGGCGAGTTCGCGATCAGACAGGCGGTGGGCGCTTCGCCTGGAGCCCTCGGGCGGATGGTGCTGGTGGACGGATTGGCGTCCGTGGGAAGCGGATTGATTGTCGGCCTGATCGTCGCAGTCTTCTTCGTGCACATCATCCAGAGCTTCCTCTACGGGAAGTCGCGCCTGTCGACCTTCAGACGATCGGCGCCGTCTCAGCCGTCCTAGCTCTCGTGGGGCTCGTCGCCGCGTCGGGTCCCGCGAGGCTGGCGTCACGAGGGGAGGTCGGTCTGCTGCTCAGTGACGGCGAGGGATGACGGAACTGTCGGAGGCGCGCGCCCTCGTTCCGGGCGCGGCCGGGGATTGCCGGAGCCGCCGGTGGATGCCGAGTGGTGCGGGACAAGATGGCTCACCGAGTTCTTTGGATACTTCCAATTGGGAAGTGCAGAGGAGCCAGCCATCGCGGGATATCGCCTCGGCACCAACCTCGGGGCGGCACGTAGCGTTGGGGAGCGGTCCGCCCTCGGGCTATCGGTCTACGCGATGGTACACGAAGGCCTATCCGTGGGGGTGCAAGGGCGATATCGACGATTCCTCGAGCGGGGCTGGGTGATCGATGTCGGTCTCGGCAGCCCGCTCGCGGGCGAGATGAACATCCCGATGAAAGTGCCGAGCTTGGTGGGTGACGTCACCGTGCTCCATGAGGACTGGTTCGGCGCGTCCGTACGGCTCGAGACCCTTCGCTTCGAAGACTTCTGGCACCAGGGAAGCCAGGTTGACCAATATTCCGAGGCCGTTGTTCTGTTTGGGGGCAAGATCGGCCGGTGGTCGGGCCTCGTCGCGTCCGTCTTGGGCGCACTCGCCATGGGGATCGCCATCGCGGCCTTTGCCGCGTCATGAGACGCGTAGCATGGCGAACGCGCCCTCGCTCGTGATGGTCGTGGAGCTCCTCTGGCACCAATCGGACCAATCCCAATGATCAGGGGCGGGTCTTGATCTCGACTCGAAGCTGGACCAGCCTTCAGTCCTCCAGCGCCCTTCGGTCTTCGAACCGACCGTACGCGCTGCGCCACTCGGCTCGGAAGTCCGCTGATTCGCGCTCGACGTTGTCCAGCCTGCGCTCGACACGGGTCAGTCCGTCCTCGACACCGGTCAGTCGGTCCTCGACGCCTGAGAATCGCCCCTCCACCTGGTCGAATCTGGCTGAGTGTTCCTCGTAGACTCGGCCGATCATCTCGTAGTTCCGACCGATCATCTCGGAGTTCCGACCGATCATCTCGGAGTTTCGACCGATCAGCTCGTAGTTCCGGCCGATCATCTCGGAGTTTCGACCGATCAGCTCGTAGTTGCGATCGATGGCCGCGGAATTCCGGAGAATCAGCGATTTCAATTCGGCGAATTGGTCGTTCGTCACGGGGCCATGGAGCTGTCGAAGGGATCAGAAGAGCAATCTAGGGCGCGGTCCTGTGCGAGAACATGCTGCGTTGGGACGTAGGCACGAGAGCCCGCTTGGATCGCCGATCGGTACACGCGCAACGCGAAGTCCTTGCGCAGTCACTTCGTGCGGGAAGAAGATGCCCCTCGTGCCCGGCCAACTGAACCCGGAGCGATTACGACATGAACGACTCCGTCTCACGACGCAATTTCATCAAGGCGTCCGGCATCGCGCTGGGCAGCACCGCTCTGCCGATCACGCCGATGGTGGCCGGCGCCGCGACCTCGAGAGCGCAGGAGCCGACTCCGCCAGACGCCACGCGGCAGCTCGCAGCCTACGTCGTGGGCTCGAGATGGGAAGACGTTCCAGAGGGCGCGCGCTATGAAGCGGTGCGTTCGGTGTTCAACTGGGTCGGTTGCTGCCTGGGCGGCGCGCGCCACGTCACGACCGATCGCGCCCTGGCCGCCCTGGCCGAATTCTCGGGCAGACCGGAGGCGACCGTGCTCGGAAGGAGGGAGCGCCTCGACATCATGCACGCCGCGCTGCTGAACGGCATCACCTCGCACGTCCTCGACTATGAC
>JBDHHQ010000060.1:0-25739 GCA_039589315.1 Gemmatimonadota bacterium | reverse complement strand
CCGGGATGCCGCGGCTTGCATGGGGCTGGACGACGTGGGGACGTTGGAGGCGGGCAAGTGGGCAGACCTCCTGGTCCTCGGGGCAGATCCTACGGCAGATGTCGCCAACACCCGTTCACTGGAGTCCGTTTGGATCGCGGGAAACCTCGTGCCCGGGTCCAGCTGACGCGGTCCCTCTGCCCGGGTCCGACTCCAGCCGGCTCCTTCCCCTTGACAGTCGACAGGAGCGCCGTCCGAGCCGATCCCATGGCAGCCTTGAGATCCGAGTAGCCGGACGGCCCACGCGCCTCCGCCCCAAGACACAGTGGCCCCGGGGTCCCACCACCAGGTCAGCCGCCGTGGGTCTTGCTTGCCGTTTCGACCGATTCCGGCGCATTATCAAGGGACATATGCGACGCGGCTCGAGCCCCCGACCCACCGAGTAGCCGATTGTCCCACCTGAAGCGCCTCATACACGAGATTCACCGTAGGTCCGTGTGGCAGGTCATCGGCATCTATCTATTGGGCGGCTGGATAGCCCTACAGGTGGTCGAGACGCTGGTGGACTCTCTCGGGCTCCCGGAGTGGTTTCCGGCGTTCGCCGTGATGCTCCTGATCGTGGGCTTCCCGATCGTGGTGGCGACCGCCTTCGTGCAGGAGGGGGTGGGCGGTGGGGGCGGCGCGGCACCGGCCCCTGTCGGCACCGGCGTCCGGGAGAAACCAAGACCGTCCGAGACCATCCCCCAAGTGCCCGCCTCCTCCGACCTGGCCCGCGGTACCGGCTCACTGGACCGGCCCAGCACTCGTCCGCCCCGGCTCCTCCGACTGTTGACGTGGCGGAACGCCATCGGCGGTGGCGTTCTGGCCTTCGCACTCTGGGGCGTCCTCGCCGCCGCTTGGATGGGCGTGAAGGTGTGGGTCGACCGGGAATTGCGTCCCGCCGACGAGCCCCTGGTCGGTGGAACTGCCGTGACCAGCGGAAGCGAGAGGCTGAAGTCCATCGCCGTGCTCCCCTTCGACAACCTGAGCACGGACGCCGAGAACGCGTTCTTTGCGGACGGCATCCACGAGGACGTCCTGACGCAGCTGTCCCGGATCGGCGATCTGACAGTGATCTCGCGCACATCGGTGCTGGCGTACCGGGATGCCGCGACGCCCCTGGCCGAGATCGCGCGCCAGCTGGACGTGGGGACGATCCTCGAGGGCAGCGTGCGCCGGAGCGGCGACAACGTGCGTATCACCGCACAGCTCATCGACGCGGAGACGGACCGTCACCTCTGGGCGGACAACTTCGATCGAGCCCTCACCGCCGCGAATGTCTTTGCCATCCAGACGGAGATCGCACAGCGGATCGCGGACGCGCTGGCCGCGACGCTGTCGCCGGAAGAAGAAGACCGGCTGGTGCGCCGGCCCACTGAGGACCTGGATGCCTACCTGGCCTCCCTCCGGGGCCGGGAGGCGTATCGGCTGTACACCGATGGAGCCAACAACGAGGCCATCCGGCTCTTTCGGCTCGCCATCGACGGGGACGCCTCATTCGCCGAGCCCTGGGCCGGCCTGTCGGATGCCTACGGGCAGCGCGTGATCCGGTACGGGTATGGGCTGGAGTGGGCTGACTCGTCCGAAGCCGCCGCACGACGTGCACTGGAGCTGGATCCGGACCTGGCCACCGCATACAAGGCCCTCGGGCTCGCCCAGGGGGCTCGCGGAGACGACGTGGCGTCCATCGAATCGAACCTCCGAGCCATGGAGTTGGACCCCAACTACTCCGATCCCGTCAACAACGCGGGAGTATCGTACCAGCGTCTCGGTCGCCATGACGACGCGTTCCGTCTCATGAGCCGATCGTATCGCCTTCAGCCCAACCTGGCCTTCGCGCGGGCCAACGCGGCCTTTGGGTACGCATTGCTCGGCGATTTCGATATCGCACACGCTCGTCTCGACGAGGCCTTACGCTTCGATCCGACGGACCCGGACACACGACTGTACCTGGGATTCCTTCACATCTTCGAGGGGCACGCGGACGCTGGCGCCGATGTTGCGGACGATGTCCTGGAACAGGACCCGAACAGCATCTTCTTCCTGGCGTGGGCAGCGGAGGCTAACCTCTTCGCGCGCCGCTTCGACGTCGCGGCCGAGTTGGCCCAGCGCAGTCTCGAGCTGTCGCCGGATCAGGACGTGGTTGGGTGGCGACTGGCCGGTCTGACCGGTGGATACGCGCTCCTCAGGGAAGGCGCCACGGAGGCAGGGAACGAGCTGTTGGACGACGTCCTGGCGCGTCGGATGGCGGACTGGGAGAGACGCCCCGAAGCGGCGGTCGTCCCGTTCGAGATCGCGTCGGTTCACGCGGCCCGAGGTGAGCTGAGCCCGGCCCTGGACTGGCTCGAGGCCGCCTACGAGGCCGGCTGGCGATACCCGTTCTACGTCGAGCACGATCCGGTCTTCGACGCGGCGCGGGACGATCCCCGCTTCCAGGAGATCCTCGGCACGATGCGGGAAGACGTAGAGCGCCAGCGTCTTACGATCGAGCGCGAAGAGACCCGGGCGGGTCGGCGATGAGCGAGCAGAACGAGCTCCCCCGCCTCGTCGCCGTCGCGCGAAGCCACCGGTTGTGGCAGACGCTGGGCGTCTACCTCGTGGCTTCGTGGGTCGCGCTACAGGTGGTGGACTTCCTGGCGCAGAACTTCGGCCTGCCGGACTGGTTCCCGGCATTTGCCGTAGCTCTGCTGGTGATCGGGCTACCCATCGTCCTTGCCACGGCGATCATCCAAGCGAGCCCGGTGGTGCCGCCGGTCGCCACCCCCTCGGAGGTGAAGCCAAGCTCGGCCCTCGACGCGCCGCAGTCTGTGGAGCCCGTCCTGCCCTCCTCCGCCCACCGCCTGTTCACGTGGCGCAACGCAATCCTCGGTGGTGTGCTCGCCTTCGCCCTTTGGGGCGTGGTTGCAGCCGTGTGGCTCGTGGTCGGGGGACGCGACGCCGCTCGGACCGTCAGCGGCGCGGACGGCGGCCAGGCTGCCCTGCGTACGGTGGCCGTCCTGCCCTTCGACAACCTCAGCGCGGACCAGGAGAACGCCTTCTTCGCCGACGGCATTCACGAGGACGTCCTGACTCAGCTCTCGAAGATCGAAGACCTGACGATCATCTCCCGGACCTCGGTCATGGGCTACCGCGAGACCACGAAGAACCTGTCCGACATCGGCCGAGAGCTCGGCGCCGGCGCCATCGTCGAGGGCAGCGTCCGACGAGCGGGCGACAATGTTCGCATCACGGCGCAGCTGATCGACGCCAGCACTGACGAGCACCTGTGGGCCGACAACTTCGACCGGGCGCTCACGGCTGCCAACATCTTCTCGATCCAGACGGAGATCGCGCAACGGATCGCCAAGGCTCTGACCACCACCCTCTCTCCCGAGGTGACCACGCGGATCGAGCGTCAGCCCACCGAGGACTTGATGGCGTACGACGCGACGCTGCGCGGTCGTGAGCGGTACCGGCTCTATACCGAGGAGGCCAACACCGAGGCCATTCGCCTCTTCCGGACCTCCGTCGACCGCGACCCGTCCTACGCGGAGCCGTGGGCCGGTTTGGCCGACGCATATGGTCAGCGGGTGCTGCGGTACGGGTACGGAATCGAGTGGGCGGATTCAGCCGAGGCCGCCGCGCGGCACGCCATCGAGCTCGATCCGGAGTTGGCCAGCGCCCACAAAGCCCTGGCCCTGGCACATGTCGCGGAGGGAGACCTGAATGGGAGTCTGGAGGCCAACCTGAGAGCCGTCGAGCTCGCGCCCAACAACGCCGACGCGATCAACAACGTCGGGGCCACCTATCAGCGCATGGGGCGCCTCGCCGAGAACTTGCGGTGGACCAAGCGTTCATTCGCCCTCCAGCCCAACCAGGCCTTTTCACGAACGAATCTCGCCAGCGCGTACATGCAGCTTCGTGAGTACGAGATTGCCCGACGGATCCTGGACGACGCGCTCGCGCTGGAGCCCGATGCGGACGCCACCCTCCAAACCCTTGCCCAGCTTCATTGGTTCACGGGGAACGATCACGAGGCTGCAGGCCTGGCGGAGCGGCTGGTCGAAGTCGCCCCCGACGATCCGGTTCGAATCGCAAGCGCCGCCAACTTCCTATCCTTCACCGGCCGGGACGAGCGCGCCCTGGAGCTAGCTCGGCGCGGCCTCGAGCTTTCGCCGGACCAAGGGGTGCTGTACTTCATGCACCTCGACCTGGTAGTAGGCCGGAGCCTTCGCCGTCTGGGACAGCCGGAAGCAGCAGGTCCGTCCCTCCAGCGCGATCTGGAGAGGACGGTGGCGCGCGCTCGAGACACTCCGGATTTCGTGTTCTGGAGCTACTCGACGGCCAGCATCTACGCCGCCCTGGAACGGCTGGACGAGGCCCTGGACTGGCTGGGCCGGGCTTCAGACGCGGGCTTCCGCGGGGTGCACTTGATCGAGCGCGATCCGGTCTGGGATCCGCTGCGTGACGACCCGCGCTTCCAGGGTATCCTGGCCGAGGTGAGCGCTGACGTCGAACGCATGCGGTCAGAGATCGAGCGCGAAGAGACCCGGGCGGGGGAGCGATGAGCATGTTCACCATGGCGACCCGGTCCGCGACGTGGACTCCGGCCCCTCCCTCCAGCGAGGAGGGCCCATGAGGGAGGCGAACGACCGCGCCGGACTCCTGCAGAAGATCCACCGTCGCTCGGTGTGGCAGGTGGTCACGGTGTACGCCGTGGGCGCCTGGTTCGCCTTGGAGGTGGTTCAGGGCATCGTCGAAGCGGGCAACCTGCCGGATTGGCTACCTGGGATGGCGCTGGTGCTGCTGATCATCGGCTTCCCGATGGTGCTCGCCACGGCCATCGTCCAGCAGGGCTGGCGCGGGGGAAGCGAGGAAGCGGGGACCGCCGCCGTTCCACCCCGCCACGTTTCCGACGAAACGTCGGACGCGGACGTGGCCGCGGCGGAATCGCACGCCACCGCGACCACGAGAGGTCACCCGATCACTGCGGCAGACGGCCCGGAACCGGCGGCAGGAGAGTTCGCTGCCCCGACACCGACCGCGGCTCCCGCCGGAACGGACGGCTACGCCCCGCTCGTAACCGGGTCATCTGCCGCCCAACGACTGTTCACGTGGCGGAACGCCATCGCCGGTGGCGTGTTGGCCTTCGCTCTCTGGGGCGTGGTGGCGACGGCGCTGCTCCTCTCCGGTCGGGCCGGTCCAAGAGAATCCTCGAGCACGCCTTCCGATTCCGGCGAGCTGCTCCGCGCCATCGCGGTGCTACCCTTCGACAACCTGAGCGCCGAAGAAGAGAACGCCTACTTCGCCGACGGCATCCATGAGGACGTCCTGACCCAACTGTCCAAGCTGGGCGATCTGACCGTGATCTCCCGTACGTCGGTCCTGCCCTACCGGGACACCGCGCTCGGCCTGGGTGACATCGCCGCCGAGCTCGGCGTCGGGTCGATCCTGGAGGGAAGCGTCCGGCGCGCCGGGGACAACGTCCGCATCACCGCCCAGCTGATCGACGCACGCACGGACGAGCATCTGTGGGCCGACAACTTCGACCGGCAGCTCACGGCGGCCAACATCTTCGCGATCCAGTCCGAGATCGCCCAGCGCATCGCCGAAGCGCTGGCGGCGACCCTGAGCCCAGCCGAAGAAGAGCAGATCACGCGGAGCCCCACGTCGGATCTTGCCGCGTACGACTTTTACCTGCAGGCCCGGAACACCTACCAACTCTACAGTGATGCCGGCAACGACGAGGCCGTCCGGCTGTTCCTCGAAGCGCTGTCCAGGGATCCGGACTACGCGGACGCCTGGGCGGGACTCGCGGATGCGTACGCGCAGCGGGTGGTCCGCTTCGGATACGGCCGCGAATGGGCCGACTCGGCAGAGGCCGTCGCACGCCGGGCCCTTCAGATCAACCCGGACCTTCCGCAGGGGTACAAGGCCCTGGCACTAGCCCTCAACAGCCGGGGCCAGATCCGGGCCAGCCTCGAGAACAACCTCAAGGCCGTTGAGCTGGACCCGAACTACAGTGCCCCGCTGAACAACATCGGGGTGGATCAGCTCTTCCTGGGGCGGTTCGACGAGGCGCTCCGGTACCAAAAGCGGGCCTACCGACTGGAACCGACGACCGGGTTCGCCAGCTCGAACATCGCCTTCGACTACGCGTTCCTGGGAATGGCCAACCAGGCCGAGGCCCGGGCGCAGGAGATCCTGCGGCTCCAGCCGTCCAACGAATCGGCCATCAACGTCTTGCGCTCGGTGGACCAACTGCGGGGCGACTACGCTGGCGCGCTGGAGCGCTCCAAAGCAGTCATGGCGGCAGACCCTGGCGTCTCCCGGACGCAGCTCTGGGTCGCGAGCGACGCATTCCTGCTGAGCGACTTCGAGACCACGATACAGGCCACGCAGGAGGCCTTGCGCCTTTCGCCGGACACCGAGTATGCCCAGAGCCACTACCCCCAGGTTCTCCTCGGCGTGTCCCTGATGCGAACCGGTCAGGAGGCTCAGGGGCGAAAGGTGCTGGAGGACTTCCGCGACCGTCTCCTGCGCCGCACCGAAGTCATGCCGGAGCAGAACTCCAACCAGTTCGAGCTCGCGGCCATCGACGCGACCCTGGGCGACACGGACGCCGCTCTCGATTGGATGGAGGCGGCCTACGATCAAGGCTACCGCTTCACCATCGGCCTCGATGTCGATCCGGCGTTCGACTCGGTGCGGGAGCATCCCCGCTGGCGAGCGCTCACGACTCGCATGGCGGAGGACGTGGCCGTGATGCGCGCCAGCGTGCAGCGGGAAGAAGCGGAGAGCGGAACGCCATGAGCGGTCTTCGGAGTCTGATCCAAGAGATCCACCGCCGTTCCCTGTGGCAGGTACTGGGCATCTACATCGTGGGGTCCTGGATCGCGCTTCAGGTGGTGGATTTGCTCGTGGACAGCTTCGGGCTGCCCGAGTGGCTCCCCCCCTTCGCTCTGGCCCTCCTGGTGATCGGGCTGCCCGTAGTGGTCGCCACCGCCTTCGTGCAGGAGGGCGTGCGGCCGGGCACGCCGCCCACCCCCACGCATGGCCGGGTGCCGACGGATCCGGGCGCCGCTGATGCGCAGGAGTTCCCGAGGGACCCAGGAGCCCAGAGGGTAGCCGCGGGACAGGGGCTCGCCCACACCGCCGACCCACCCACCCTCCAGCGCCTCCTTACCTGGCGACACGCCATGGGCGGCGGGGTCCTGGCGTTCGCGCTCTGGGGATTGGTCGCCACGGCGGTGTTGCTCTCTGGCTCACGCCCTGGAGCTGCGCCGGTCGAAACCGGTGGGGAGGCCGAGGATCGGCTCCGCTCCGTCGCGGTGCTGCCGTTCGACAACCTGAGCCCGGATCCGGACAACGCCTACTTCGCCGACGGGATCCACGAGGACGTGCTGACCCAGCTGTCCAAGATCGCCGATCTGACCGTGATCTCCCGCACTTCGGTGCTGGCTTACCGTGACACGGGAAAGCCCATTGCCGAGATCGGCAGCGAGCTGGGTGTCGGCGCGATCGTCGAGGGAAGCGTGCGACGGGCCGGTGACGAAGTACGTATCACCGCGCAGCTCATCGACGCCCGCACCGACGAGCACCTCTGGGCCGACAACTTCGACCGGAGGCTCTCGGCGGCCAGCCTCTTCTCTCTGCAATCCGAGATCGCACAGAAGATCGCCGACGCGCTCCAGGCCACGCTGACCCCTTCGGCCGAGCGTCAGATCGCCCGCACCCCCACCGAGGATCTGGCGGCCTACGACTTCTACCTGCAGGGCCGGAACGTGTATTCCGACTTGACGAAGGAGGGCAACGAAGAGGCCATCCGGCTCTTCGGGGAGGCCCTCTCCCGTGACGGGGAGTATGCGGATGCCTGGGCGGGGCTGGCCGACGCTTATGGGCAGCGTGCGCAGCGCTTCGGCTTCGGGATCGAATGGGCCGACTCGTCCGAGTCGATGGCACGCAAGTCGCTCGAGCTGGATCCGGAGCTGGCCGCAGGTCACAAAGCGCTCGCTCTCGCCTACAGCCAGCAGGGGCGTATCCAGCTTTCCTTGGAGTCGAATCTCCGGGCCATCGAGTTGGATCCGAACCACTCTTCGGCGCTGAACAACGCCGGGGTCGACTACCGCGACATCGGGCGTCACGACGAGTCGCTGCGGTATTTCCTCCGCGCCGCGCGCATCGACCCCACCGTGGGGCCGGCAAGCACCAACGTATCGAGCACCCTGAACGCGCTGGGTGACTTCGACCGGGCCGAAGAGAGGGCGTTGGAAGTCCTGCAGCTTCAACCCGACAACGGCGGCGCCGCATTCGCTCTGCGGCAGGTGCGATGGGGTCGAGGGGACTACGCCGGGTCTCTTCAGCAGTCCCTGACCCGCTTGGAGGAAGATCCGGAATCGGCGAACCGCCACATCGCCGTGGCGACGGACGCCTTCTTCCTGGGGGATTGGGAGACTGTGATCCGCCACGCGCGAGCGGCGCTCAGCTCGAGCCCTGGGGACGAGTTGTGGGGCTACCATCACGTCCACCTGTTCCTGGGAAGCGCCTTGCTCCAGACCGGCGAAGTGGACGAGGGTCGACGGCTCCTGGAGGGTCTGCGGGATGACCTGACGAAGCGCGTCGAGGAGGGCTCGGACCTGAACACCTACTCGTTCGACGTGGCCGGCGTGCACGCTGCTCTCGGGAGCACGGATGCGGCCCTCGATTGGGCGGAGCGAGCCTATGACCAGGGCTTCCGCTACGTCCTGGGACTCGACGTCGATCCGGTCTTCGATTCCGTCCGGGAGACAGTCCGATGGCAGACCCTCATGAGCCGCATCGCCGACGACCTGGCCGAGCAGCGCGCCAACGTCGAGCGCTGGGAAGCCGAAGGTAGCCTGTGATGAGCGCCGTGAGGGACCTGATCCGCGAAGTCCATCGCCGGTCGATCTGGCAGGTGCTGGGCATCTACCTGGTGGCCGGATGGGTGGTCCTACAGGTCGTCGAGGTGCTGACGGAGAGTGCGGGGCTGCCGGACTGGACGCCAGGGTTCGCCGTCGTCCTGCTCCTCATCGGTCTGCCCGTCTGCCTGGCGACGGCGGTCGTGCAGGAGGGGCTGCCCGGAAGCGGACGGGCGGACGATCGTGAGGCCGAGCAGCCCGGCGAGGTCGACCGACGCGCCCGCCAAGTGTCGGTTGACGCGGAGCCCGCGGCACAGTCGGCGCCTGCGCGTGCGACCGCTCCGCCCACCGACTCCACGGGCGCCCAAGGCCAGGCGACAGCCCGCCCCGGCATGCACCACCGGCTCCTTACCTGGCGCAACGCGGTGCTGGGCGGCGTGTTCGCCTTTGCCCTGCTGGGCGTCACCGTGTTCGCCTACTTCGTGATGTGGTCCACCGGGGTAGGGCCAGTGGGCTCGCTGGTGGCGCAGGGCGTCCTGGACGAGCGCGACCCGGTCGTCCTCGCCGACTTCGCGAATACGACGGGCAAGGACGGTCTCGGCGACGTGGTCACGGAAGTCCTACGGGTCGATCTGGTCGAGTCGCCCGTGCTGGCGCTCGTCACGCCGAGTCGCGTTGGCGACGTGCTGGGCCTCATGGGTCGAAGCTCCGACGTCGAGCTCACGGCCGAACTCGCCCGAGAAGTCGCCGTGCGTGAGGGCTTCAAGGCGGTGATCCAGGGCGAGATCGCCACGGCCGGGAGTGCCTACGTGATCAGCGCCTCGGTCGTCGCCGCCCAATCCGGCGACGTGCTCAAAGCATTTCGTGAGACCGCCCGATCGGACGACGAGGTCGTGGACGCCATCGACCAGCTCTCCCAGAACATCCGCGAGGGCACGGGGGAGTCGCTTCGCTCGATCCGGGCCGGCGAGCCGCTGGAGCGCGCCACCACGGCGTCCCTGTCCGCTCTGCAGAAGCTGACGGCGGCAGAACGCGCCGAGGAAGAAGGCGACTACCCGGCAGCGCTCGCCCTGTTGGAGGAGGCTGTGGAGCTCGATCCCGCGTTCGCCATGGCGCACCGCAAGATCGCCGTGCTCCTCTTCAATCAGGGCTCGGTGGGGCCCCGGAGCCGAGACGCCACGCTCGCGGCGTACGAGAATCGCGACCGATTGACCGAGCGCGAACGGTATCTCACCGAGGCGTACTACCACAGCCGTGTCACCGGAGACGTGGACGCCGAGATCCTGGCCTACCGCAACGCCCTTCGGGTTGCGCCCGACGAGAGCGCGGCCTTGAACAACCTGGCACTGACGCTCTTCGACCGGGACGAGTTCGAAGAAGCGATCGAGCTATTGGAGCGTGCGGTCGGAGGACCGGGCGAGTCCTCGGTGGCGAACTGGAACCGGGTCCGAGCCTACCTGTTTCAGCGCGACACCGCGCAGGCCCGAGCCGCGCAAGAGCGTTACGAACAGCGGTACCCGGGTCATACCTACCTCGGCTGGTCGCGGAGCCTGATCGAATTGCAAGTCGGCGATTCCGCCTCTGTGCATGAGGCGGTGGCCACACAAACCGGCGACGAGGAGACGCTTCCCAACATCCGGTCCATCGGCTGGCGGCTGGCAGCGGCCTTCGACGTCTCGCTGGGCCGTATGGACGAAGCCCGTTCCCATCTCGAAGAGGGCGCCCGGCTCGCCAACACCCTCGGACTCGGCCGGATGGCGATCGAGACGGCGCTCATCGAAGGCTCCGTGGTCAGGGACTTCCTCGGCGACACCACCGCTGCGGCCGGCTTCGCTCTCAACGCGCTCGAGCGGTGGTCCTTCGAGGACCTGGCCGCAACCCAGCGTCGCTGGCGAGACGTGATCCGCGAGCTGGCCGCATCCGGAGCCGTGGCCGAGGCGGAGCGCCTGTTCGGGCGGTGGGAGAGTGAGCTTCCGCCCGATGACCGCCCCCCCGGCTTCGAGTGGGACCGTCGAGAGGCGTCTGCATGGATCGAAGTGGGACGGGATCGCATCGGCGAGGCCATCGGGGCGTTCGAGGCACTGCAGCGAGACCTGCACTGTGATCGTTGCTACCGTGTCGAGCTGGCGACCCTGCACCAGCGATCGGACGATCTTGCGCATGCCGCCGAGCTCTGGGAGGGGGTGGCCGAAGAGGTCTATGACCTGACCTTCTATCCAGCAGACCGTGTCCTGGCCCTTTCTCGCCTCGGGCCCCTGTACGAGCGGCTCGGCGATGCCGAACGGGCGGCGAAGCACTACGCCGACTTCGCCGAGGCGTGGGCCCGTGCCGATCCGGTGCTGCAGCCGAGGGTCGAGCACGCCCGGGAACGAGCGGCCGCGCTGGCCGGAGGGACGCCATGACCCCGGACCGGGGGCGCGGAAGCCCGTGGATCGCAGGCTCCCTCTGGGCGAGCCCGGCGTGGGGGGCGTCATGAGCCCGGACAACGGCATGAAGCGCCTGGTGCGCGAGGCCCACCGCCGCTCCCTGTGGCAGGTGATGATCCTGTACCTGGGCGCGTCCTGGGCCGTGCTCGAGGCCGCCGACCACGTGATCCAGCGTTTTGAGATGCCGGATTGGGCGTACGGAACCGCGGTGCTTTTGCTCCTGATCGGCTTCCCCATCGTCATGGCAACGGCCATCGTCCAGGAGGGTGTCAGAGGCCGAGACGGGCCCGGCTCCAGGGAGGCGCGAGCCAAGGCGGGCCCCAGCGCCGGGGGCTCCTCAGCAGGCTCGGGCGAGGCCCCGGGCTCGCTGGATGCCCTGGAAACCCTGGATTCCGCCGCCTCCCCGACGACCGGAGGCCTCTCGGCCATTCGGCCGGCCACGGGCGAGCCCGGCACCGTCCACCGACTCTTCACCTGGCGGAACGCGGTTCTAGGCGGCGTGGCCGCGTTTGGACTCTGGGGTGTCATCGCAACGGGTCTGCTGCTGTCGACCAATGACCAGCGATCGGCGGTCGGCGGCACCGACGACCGCCGAGACGACGGCCTCAAGGCCATCGCGGTGCTCCCATTCGACAACTTGAGCGCCGACGCTGACAACGCCTACTTCGCCGACGGCATTCACGAGGACGTCCTGACCCAACTGTCCAAGATCGCCGACCTGACGGTGATCTCCCGGACGTCGGTCCTCCCCTACCGCACAACCGAGAAGAGCCTGCGCCAGATCGCTGACGAGCTCGGAGTGGGTTCGATCCTGGAGGGGAGCGTACGACGGGCCGGCGACAACGTGCGCATCACGGCTCAGCTCATCGACGCGGAGACCGACCAGCATCTCTGGGCCGACAACTTCGACCGCGGCCTCACCGCCGCCAGCGTGTTCGCGATCCAGACCGAGATCGCCCGTCAAATCGCGGAGGCGTTGCGGGCTACGCTGTCGCCCGAAGAGGAAACGCGGATCGCTCACGTGCCAACGACAGATCTCACGGCTTACGATCTCTACATTCGCGGACGGGAGGCGTACCAGCGCTACCTGACCGATGACAACGAAGAGGCCATCCGGCTCTTCAAGGAGGCTATTTCCAGCGACCCGGGCTACGCGGAGCCCTTTGCCGGACTCGCCGACGCTTACGACCAGCGAGTCCAGCTGTTCGGCTACCCCATAGAGTGGGCCGACTCGGCCGAGGCCCTCGCGCGCCACGCCATCGACCTCGACCCAAGGGTCGCGACCGGCTACAAGGCTCTGGCGTTTTCCATGACGATGCGCGGTCGTGAGCGGGCCGCTCTCGAGGCGGCCCTTGAGGCCATTGCCCGTGATCCGAACCACTACGCCGCAGTCAACAACGCTGGGTTCAGCTACGAGCGCCTTGGCCAATACGACGAGGCGATCCGGTGGTACAAGCGAGCCGTGAGATTGAACCCGTTGGCCTTCGCCGCGTTGAACAAAGTGACGGCCTACGCACTCTTGGGAGAGGAGGACATCGCTCGACGGGCCTATGCCGAGGCGGCCGACGTTGAAGCGGCGCTTTTCAGGCGGACGAACTACGGGATCATGCTCGAGCTCTACACGCGTGACCCGTCGGCTGCGCTGCAACGCTCAAACGCCGGTCGAGCCGAGCTCTGGGACGTGCCCGTCTTTCTTGCCTTCGACGCAGCGGCACGCACTGCGGCAGGGGATCTAGAGGGCGCAAGGGAATCGGCGGAGCGAGCCTTCGAGCTGTCGCCGGGAGCCTCGCTCGAGATCGTCTTCTACGATCTTCAGACGCGCCTGGGCTACGCGATGATGCGGACGGGCGACGAGGCCGAGGGTCAGGCCCTCTTGGCAGATAGAGCAGCGGCGATCCGATCGCACCTCGCTGCGGGCGCCGACCGCCCGGGCCTTTTCTGGGAGCTGGCCGCGATTCACGCGGCATTGGGTGAACCCGAAGAGGCAGTCCGACTGGCGACCCAGGCTCGGGAGGCCGGCTTCCAGCCCGCAAACGGCTACCTGGAGATCGAACCCATGATGGCATCGGTACGTGACGATCCTCGAATCGTGGCCATGTTCGAGGAGAGCCGTCGCGAGATCGAGGAGCAACGGCGGCGGGTGGAAGCCGAAGAGATCCAGGCAGGCCTCCGATGAGCCAGCAGCCGAGTCTCGGCGACTTCGCTCGCCACGCCAAGCGCGGCTTCTTCTGGCGTGCGCTGGGCGTCTATGTCCTGGGGTCGTGGATCGCGCTCCAGGTCGTGGACGTACTGGTCAGTAGCTTTGGGCTGCCGGAGTGGTTCCCGGGCTTCGCTTTGGCGCTGCTGGTGATCGGGCTGCCCATCATCCTGGCCACGGCCATCGTGCAGCAGGGGTTGGCGGGAGGGGTGCCGGGGGGCAAGGCACCGGGCGACCCCGGTGCGGAGGGTACGGCAGCCGCGGCGGTCCCGGAGCCGCCGAGCACCAACGTCGCTGCCGGCACCGGCTCCCTCGACCGCCCTACGACCCGCCCACCGAAGCTCTATCGGCTCCTCACCTGGAAGAACGCCATCACCGGTGGGGTGCTGGCATTCGCTCTCTGGGGAGTCTTGGCCACGCTCTGGCTGGGATCGACCCGATGGATCGCCGGGGACGGCGGCGAAACCGCCAACGGGTTGGGAGACGATGCCCTGAAAGCGATTGCCGTCCTTCCCTTCGACAATCTGAGCTCGGACACGGAGAACGCACACTTCGCGGACGGGATCCACGAAGACGTCCTGACCCAACTGTCCAAGATCGCCGACCTGACGGTGATCTCCCGGACGTCGGTGCTTGCCTACCGGGAGACCGCGCTGGGCATGAGCGAGATCGCCGGTGAGCTCGGCGTAGGCTCGATTCTCGAGGGCAGCGTTCGGCGATCGGGCGACAACGTGCGGATCACCGCCCAGCTCATCGACGCCCGCACCGACGAGCACCTCTGGGCCGACAACTTCGACCGGGCGCTCACGGCCGCGAACGTCTTCGCGATCCAGACCGAGATCGCCCAGCAGATCGCGGCAGCGCTGCGCGCCACTCTCTCTCCGCAAGAAGCTTCACGCATCGCCCGTCGTCCGACGGACGACCTGACGGCTTACGACCTCTATATCCGGGGCCGCGAGGTCTACCAGACCTACACGCCCGAGGACAACGATGAGGCGATCCGGCTGTTCAGGGAGGTCCTGGAGATCGACCCGGACTATGCGGAGGCCTGGGCCGGAATCGCGGACGCCTTCGGGCAGCGGGTACTCCTCTTCGGGTACGCGATGGAGTGGGCGGACTCTGCCCGGACCTACGCACAAAAGGCCATCGAGCTCGCCCCTGAAGTCGCGGCCGGGTACAAGGCGCTGGCACTCACGTACAGCGTAGAGGCCAAGTACGAGCGCTCACTCGAGGCCAACCTCCAGGCCGTGGCCAGAGACCCGAATCATCATGGGGCGACCAACAACATCGGCGTCGACTACGCCCGCAAGGGACAGCATGACGAGGCCTTACGGTGGTACAAGCGATCCACCCGGCTCAACCCCACGACTTTCGGGCCAGCGAACGTGGCAGCGACATACGCGGTGCTCGGCGACTTCGAGCGCGCGGATCGGGTTTACGCCGAGCAGGTCGACGTCGACGGGAATTCGGGACCCACGCGAGCCGTGTACGGGACCATTATCGAGCTGCACCGCGGCGACCTCGCGGCCGCGGTCGGCATGATGGAGCGTTGGAGGGCGGAAAGTGAGAACCAAACGTGGTATCTGGCATTCGACGCGCTGATCGCGCTCGCTGACCACGATCCGTCCCGCGCTCTGGCCATCACGGATCGGCTGGCGGAAACAGCGCCGGGAGCAAACCCCTGGGCATGGTACCATCTGCAAACCGCACGGGCCTACGCCACGTATCTGGCCGGGGACTCAGAGGTCGGGACGCGGCTTCTCGAGGTGCAAGCTCGCGACCTTCAGCAACGGCTCGATGCCGGCGCCGACCATGCGGCATTCATCTGGGAGATCGGCGCGATCCACGCCGCCCTCGGACGACGAGAGGAGGCGCTGGACTTCGCGGAGCGCTCCCGGGCTGCTGGCTTCCAGGCAGCCCAGCGTTACTACGCAGAGTTCGACCCCATGATGGACTCGGTGCGTGACGACCCACGATTCCAGACGCTGGTCGAAGACAGCAGGCGCGAGATCGCCGAGATGCGGCAGCGAGTCGAGCATGAAGAGATCGCCGCGGGCGAGCGGTAGCCATCGGGTGCCCGCGAGATAAACCGCGTCTCGCTGCGACGCCGCACTCGGCGGCATGGCTGCATTCGCGTTGGTCTGAGGGATCATCGCTACCGGGTTCGCCCTGATAGGCCTGAGGGGCTTCAGGCGGCGCGACACTCGAGAGCCAAAGCAGATCGACACGCAGGGCCGCCAGGAGCCAGCGCAGTCCCCGCCAAAGCGGTGGGGGTTTCCCGATAGCGATTCTCGCCCCATCTCCCTATCCTGTGCCAGCGTCCGCCCCGCTGGGCCCCCGCCCGCCCGCGGCACGACCTACCAGTCACGAAACAGGCCATGCTCCAAACCACGACGGTCGGCTCCGGGGCCAGCCCCAAGTGGGCCAAAGTCATCGACCACACCCGGTGCATCGGGTGTCACGCCTGCACGACTGCCTGCAAATCGGAAAATGAAGTGCCCCTGGGAGTTACACGCACTTATGTGAAGTACGTGGACACGGGGTTCTTCCCACAGGCGCGTCGCTCCTTCCAGGTCACACGCTGCAACCAGTGCGAGGATGCTCCGTGTGTGACGGCCTGTCCCACGGCGGCGATGCACCAACGCCCGGACGGGATCGTAGACTTCGACAAGTCCATCTGCATCGGCTGCAAGGCCTGCATCGCCGCGTGCCCTTACGACGCCATCTTCATCAACCCGGATGACCACTCGGCCGAGAAGTGCAACTTCTGCGCGCATCGGCTCGACGTGGGACTCGAGCCGGCGTGCGTGGTGGTCTGCCCCACCCAGGCGATCATGGTGGGAGACATGAACGATCCCCTGTCCCTGGTCGCGGAGATCGTGAACCGGGAGGCCGTCAGCGTCCGGAGGCCGGAGAAGGAGACGCGGCCCAAGCTCTTCTACAAGGGCGCCGACCAGGTGACCCTCGACCCGCTGGCGGCGCAACGCCCTGAAGGCGGTCAGCTCATGTGGAGCCAGGCCGGTACAGGCAGCCACGCCGTGGAGTCCGGCCATCCCGGCCCGTGGAACAACTCCGCGGCCGCGGTGCTGGCCTACGACGTACCCCACAAGGCTCCGTGGGACTACCGAGTCAGCCTATACACGTGGACCAAGTCCATTGCCGCGGGCGCCTACCTGGCCCCGCTGATCCTGGCCGTGGGTGGCTGGCTCTCGTGGACCGACCCCTTGTGGACCTGGGGCGCACCGGTCCTGGCCATGCTCTTCCTGGGTATCACGGGCGGGCTGTTGATCTGGGATCTGGAGCACCCCGAGCGCTTCTACATGATCTTCACCAAGCACCAATGGCGAAGCTGGCTCGTGAAGGGAGCGTTCGTCATCGGTGGGTTCGGAGCGATCGTTACAGCCCACATAGCCGTCGTCGCCGTGGGTCGGGCCGAGCTGACACGAACGCTGGCCATTGCGGGCGGTCCGCTGGCGCTGCTCACTGCGGTGTACACGGCCTATCTGTTCGCCCAGGCCCGGGCCCGCGACCTGTGGCAGAACCCGCTTCTGCCCGCGCACCTGGGCTTCCAGGCGGTCATGGCAGGCGCGGGTGCCATGGCACTCCTGTCGTCCTTCGGGATGCCGCAGCCCATGGCCCCATTGGTATGGCTGTTCGCGGCCGCCACCGCCGGTCACGCGCTTCTGGCACTGGGTGAGGCCACGTCCGGACACCCCACTGCCCACGCCCGCCTGGCTGCCCGCGAGATGACCCGCGGCAGGTATGCGGGCTACTTCTGGGGTGGCCTCATCCTCGCCGTCGTGGCGGTCGGGGCACCGTGGGTGTCGCCCTGGCTGGCTCTGGTTGGGCTAGTGGGCCTACTCCTTCACGAGCACGCCTATGTCCAGGCGGCCCAAACGGTCCCCCTTGCGTAGGAGTGTCGATCCTGTCGGAACGACACTCCCACGGCGGGATGACTCAACGATCATGAATCTGAACGAACTCAGCTCGAAAGTCGCTCAGGCCCGGGCCGAAGCAGAAGCCCGCGGCGAGACCTTCTATCCAGGCCCGAGCCGGATTCACCTGGCGTCGTTTCCGCCGAAGGAGAGGTGGAACGACTGGGTGGAGCTCGACTCCAAGGCGTGGCCGGAGCGCAAGGAGCGCCGGTACATGCTGGTGCCCACGACCTGCTTCAACTGCGAGTCGGCCTGCGGACTCCTGGCCTATGTGGACCGTGAGACCCTCCAGGTGCGGAAGTTCGAGGGGAATCCCGAGCACCCGGGCTCCCGGGGCCGCAACTGCGCAAAGGGCCCGGCCACGTTGAACCAGGTCATCGATCCGGACCGGATTCTCCACCCGCTGAAGCGTGTTGGAGCCCGAGGAAAAGGCCGCTGGAAGCAGGTGAGCTGGGACGAGGCGTTGGACGACATCGCCGGCCGGATTCGGAAGGCCGTCCAGGAAGGACGGCAGAAGGAGGTGATGTATCACGTCGGCCGGCCGGGCGAAGATGGCTTTACCGAGCGCATGTTGGCCGCCTGGGGGATCGACGGCCACAACTCCCACACGAACATCTGTTCGAGCGGTGCTCGCACGGGGTACCACTTCTGGTGTGGCATGGACCGACCCAGCCCCGACCACACCCACGCCGAGGTGATTCTCCTCATCAGCAGCCACCTGGAAGCGGGCCACTATTTCAACCCCCACGCCCAACGCGTGATGGAGGGCAAGCAGAAGGGCGCCAAGCTCATCGTCTTCGACACCCGACTGTCCAACACGGCGACCCACGCCGACTTCTGGGTCTCGTCGCATCCCGGATCGGAACCCGCGATCCTGCTGGCCGTCGCCAATCACTTGATTCAGACGGGCCGGTACAATCGGGAATTCGTCCGCCGCTGGTGGAACTGGCACGAGTTCATGCAAGAGCTCCATCCGGACAAGCCCGCCACCTTCGAGGTCTTCGAGCAAGTCCTCAAGACGCTCTGGGCGGATTTCACGTTCGAGCGGGCGGCCATGGAGTCGGGCGCCGACGAGGGGATGCTCCGGCAGGTGGCAGAGGTCGTGGCAACAGCGGGAACCCGACTGGCGACCCACAACTGGCGGAGTGCCGCCGCCGGCAATCTGGGTGGGTGGCAGGTCTCCCGGACCCTCTTCCTGTTGAACGCGCTCCTCGGAGCCATCGGCACCGAGGGTGGGCTGTTCCCCAACGCGTGGAACAAGTTCGTGCCCAAGCCGATCCGCTCGCCGAGGCACCCGGACTGGTGGAATGAGCTGACCTGGCCCACCGAGTATCCGCTGAGCCTCATGGAGATGTCCTTCCTGCTGCCCCACCTGGTCAAGGAGGGCCGCGGCAAGCTGGACGTGTACTTCACCCGGGTCTACAACCCGGTCTGGACCAACCCGGACGGGTTCAGTTGGATCGAGATGCTCGCCAATGAGGATCTGGTGGGTCTGCACGTTGCGCTGACGCCCACGTGGAACGAAACCGCCTACTTTGCCGACTACGTCCTGCCCATGGGGCTGGGCTCGGAGCGGCACGACATCCACTCGTACGAGACCTATGCGGGTCGGTGGATCGGATTCCGGCAGCCCGTGCTCAGGGCGGCCCGGAACCGCATGGGCGAATCCGTCGCAGACACTCGCGCGGTGACGCCCGGTGAAGTCTGGGAAGAGAACGAGTTCTGGATCGAGCTCACGTGGCGCATCGACCCCGACGGGTCTCTGGGGATGCGAGAGTTCTTCGAGTCGAGGAAGCACACCGGCGAGAAGCTGACCGTCGACGAGTACTACGGCTGGATCTTCGAGAACTCCGTTCCTGGACTACCTGAAGCTGCTGCTGCAGAGGGACTTACACCACTTGAATTCATGCGCCGCTACGGTGCCTTCGAGGTGGAGGGCAAGGTCGGCCCGATCCATGAGGAACTGTTGCCTGAAGCGGAGCTCGAGGACGTGCGCATCGACCCCGCCGGCCGCGTGTTCACCCGGGCGCCCAAACCCGAGTCGCCCAACGTGGTGCCGCAGCCTCCGCTGGACGGCGACGGCGAGGGCCGCCGTCGCGCCGGCGTCCAAGTGGGCCGTGAGCTCCTGAGGGGCTTCCCCACCCCGACCGGAAAGCTGGAGCTGTGGTCCCGGACCCTCCACGATTGGGGCTGGCCCGAGCTCGCCCTGCCGGGTTACCAGAAGAGCCACGTCCACAGGCAGAACATGGAGAGCGACCAGCTCGTCCTGATCTCCACGTTCCGGGTGCCCATCCAGATCCACACCCGCAGCGCCAACGCCAAGTGGCTCGACGAGATCGCCCACACCAACCCGCTGTGGATCCATCCGTTCGACGCCGCCCGCATCGACGTGAAGACCAGCGATCTGGTGCGTGTGGAGACGGAGATCGGCCACTTCGTGGCCAAGGCGTGGGTCACCGAGGGGATCCGCCCCGGCGTGGTCGCCTGCAGCCATCACATGGGGCGCTGGAAGCTCAGCGGCGACGGTCAGCGGCAGGGCATGGCCACCGTGGACCTGGGCCAGGAAGGATCCAACTGGGCTCTGCGCACGGAAGAGGAGCTGGGCCCGTTCGAGTCCGGAGACCCGGATACCAGCCGGATCTGGTGGACCGATGTGGGCGTGCACCAGAATCTCACGTTCCCGGTCCACCCGGATCCGATCTCGGGAATGCACTGCTGGCACAACGCCGTGAGAGTCAAGCAGGCGCTGCCCGGGGATCAATACGGAGACGTGTCGGTGGACACGGACAAGTCGCACCAGGTCTACAAGCAGTGGCTCGAGATCACTCGTCCCGCCGATCGGCATTCGCCCGACGGAACTCGGAGACCGTACTGGCTGCTTCGCCCCGTGCGCCCCGAGCGTCCTGCCTACGACCTGCCCACCAACGGCAAGGAACCGGGGCCGGCAGCCCCGGCGGAGGCCGAGGAGCGAGCATCCTCGGAACCGGACGCACCGTCGGGCGCCGAATAGCGTGCCCGAGCTGTTCCGCGCACTCGGAGCGCTGGCAGGACCCCCGGAGCCAGGGCTCCGTCGCGCGGCCGAGCTCCTGGAGCTCGGCCCCCTGCCCGACGAGACGGAGCACACGGAGCTCTTCCTCTTCCAGTTGCCGCCGTACGCGTCGCTCTATCTCGGTGCGGAAGGGAAGCTGGGTGGAGAGGCACGTGACCGGGTCGCCGGCTTCTGGCGAGCCGTGGGCACCGCGCCGCCCCCCGAGCCTGATCATCTGACCACGCTGCTCGGACTCTACGCGAACCTGGCAGAGGCCGCCCGCGCTGGACCCGACCCGGCCGAAGCGGGCCTCCTGGGTAGGG
Source organism: Gemmatimonadota bacterium (assembly GCA_039589315.1). Lineage (GTDB taxonomy): Bacteria > Gemmatimonadota > Gemmatimonadetes > Longimicrobiales > Gaopeijiaceae > JBDHHQ01. The sequence continues at coordinate 4,954 of JBDHHQ010000060.1, read as the reverse complement.
GCGCGACGGCGTTGCTGCACGAGCATCTGTTGCCATGGACCGGACCCTACCTCTCGAGAGTGAGCGAGCTGGGCCACCCCTTCTACCGGTCGTGGGCAACGCTGCTCAAAGCCGCCGTGAGGGAGGCAGCCCGAGGGAGCGAACACACGGGCTCCCTGCCCCTTCACCTGCGAGAGGCGCCAGACCTGCCGGACCCGAGAGCCGAAGGCGGCGAGGCATTCCTGGACGGGCTCCTCACCCCCGTCCGTTCAGGCATGATCCTCACACGGGCGGATCTGGCGCGGGCGGCCAGTGACACCGGCCTCGGCCTCCGAGCCGGCGAGCGGCGGTACGCCCTGCAGGCTCTGTTCTCCCAGGACGCCGCTCGCATGCTCGGCTGGCTCGCCGGGGAAGCCGAGGCGTGGGTAACCAGACACCAAGGCTTGGTGGATGACACAGAGGTCCAGATCGCAGGCTTCTGGACGGAGAGGGCGCGACATACGGCTACGAGGCTTGCGCATCTGGCCCGAGACGCGTCGGAGGCGCAGCTGTGCGACGGCCCGTAAGCCGGACGCCGTCCCTACGGGACGCAGTGGCCGGGGCCAGCGTCGGCCTGGTGCTGATCCCCCAGTCCATGGCATACGCCGAGCTGGCGGGCCTACCTGGTCCCACCGGGCTGTATGCCGCGGCCGTGGCCCCTCTGGCGGCCGCGTTCTTGGCCTCGTCGCCATACCTGCAGACAGGCCCCGTGGCCCTCACCTCGCTCCTCACGCTGGGGGCGCTGGTCCCCATGGCTCAGGTCGCGACCCCGGAGTACGTGGGCTTGGCCGCCGTGCTGGCTCTGGTCGTTGGGGTGTTCCGCGTGGCCATTGGCAGCGCGAAGGCCGGGTGGATCTCCTACCTGATGTCCCAACCCATGCTCGAGGGATTCACGACTGCGGCGGCGCTGCTGATCATAGGCTCGCAGATCCCCGGAGCGCTCGGTGTGCGCCCGCCGGTAACCGGGGTCGGCCCGCGCACTCTCTGGTCTGTGACACACCCGGGAAGCTGGGAGCTGGCCTCCATCGGCCTGGCAGCGTTCACTATCGTCGCCATCCTCGGGGGAAGGCGCATCCATCGGCTGATTCCCGGCGTGCTGGTGGCCACGGTGGTGGGCCTGGCGTTCTCACACGTGACCGGATACCAGGGCCCGCGCGTGGGAGCGATCCCGTCAGGGGCGCCCCCCTTCACCCTGGACCTGCCGTGGACGGCGTTGCCCTCCCTGACCCTGGCGGGCGCGGTCATCGCCCTCGTGGGGTTCGCCGAAGCCGCCTCCATTGCCCGCACGTTTGCCACCCAGGAGCGGCAACGCTGGGACCCCAGCCGTGAGTTCATCAGCCAGGGGGTGGCCAATCTGGCCGCAGGTCTGGGGGGCGGGTTCCCCGTGGGCGGCTCGTTCTCCCGGAGCAGCCTCAACCACCTGGCGGGCGCCACCTCCAAGTGGAGCGGAGCCATCACGGGCCTCGTCGTTCTCGCCTTCCTCCCCTTCGCCAGCGTTCTGGAGGCCCTGCCGACCGCGATCCTGGCCGGCATCGTGATCACGGCGGTGCTGGGGCTCGTGCGGGTCCGCCCGCTGGCGCGTCTGTGGCGCCTGTCCCGGGCCCAGGCCGCCGTCGGGTGGAGCACGTTCCTGCTCACGGTCGGGTTGGCGCCCCGGGTCGATCATGCCGTGGTCCTGGGCATGGGGGCGGCGCTGGTGGTCCACGTCCTGAGAGAGATGAGGCCAGGCGCCGAAACGCGGACCGTCGGAGGCACCGTGCACCTCCACCCGAGGGGGGTGCTGTGGTACGGATCCGCACCTCGCGTGGAGCGGGCCCTCCTGGATGAGCTGGCTGACGCCGAAGAGGCGGACAGGGTGGTGATCCACCTCGGAGGCCTCGGGCGCATCGACCTGAGCGGAGCGCTGGTCCTCGAACAGATCGTCGACGACGCCCGCAGGGCCGGCCTCGACACGATGGTCACAGACGTCCCGCCGCACGCCCGCCGCATCCTCCACCGGGTGTTGGGGTGGACGCCGGAGGACGGCCTCCCTCCTCCCAAGACGTAGCTGCTCAGGCCTCTCCGGCCACCTCGTCGGCCTGTCGGAGCTTCGAGCCCAATTCCAGGGCCAGATTGCGGTTCACCACGACCCCGATGTCCGGGCGGGACCGCAGCAGACTCTCCAGCGACTGTCGGGAGATGGCACCCACCTCGACGCCGTTCACGGCCACCGCTCTCGCCGAGTGTGCCGTGTCCGTCAGCAGTGCGACCTCGCCCAAGCAGTGCCCCGCACCTACCGAGCCGATGCGACGCCCGTCGTCCCGAGTGACGTCGACCTGCCCACCGAGCACCACGTAGACCTCTGCGGCGGGATCCCGCACCGAGAAGATCGTCTCGCCAGGCTCGAACTCTCGACGCTTCCAGACACCCACGATCCTGCAGGCCTGTTCCTCGCTGAGTCCCCGAAACAACCCCACCGATCCGAGGAGCTCCGAGACGCCCGGGAGGACCTCGTGGCGGTGGAAGCCCCGCATGACCACCTCGGCCAGCTCTCTGGAGGGAGGAATGAGGGCGAGCTCGCCCAGGTCCGGCGGCACGAAGAGGAGGGACATGCGCACGACGTCGAGGCGTTCGACCTCGTGAAAGACCATGGCGGGGATGTACGCCGTAGGCGCGAATCCCAGCTCCAGGAGCGTCCGCTGCATTCGGACCGAGTTGGCGCTGACGTCGATTTCCACGTAGTCGGCGTCCCAGTAGTGCTCCGCTCTCTGCACCAGCTCGGAGAGCAGCACCCGTACCACATCGTCCCGAATCGCGATCAGCTCGAATACGCGCACGATCCCGGCGCCCTGGTGAAGGATGAAGCCGATGCCTCCGACCACATGGCCGCGCTCGCGGGCGATGAGGTAGGTCGCGTGCGTGGCCTGGAGCCGGAACAGGCCGTAGTGAAGCCGGAGCGGACCGAAGATCTCGCGCTTCCGAATCCGCCCCCGGGCGATGCGGAGAAGCGCGGGATAGGCGTCGGTCTTGAGCTCGGTGACCTCGTAGCTCCCGCCTTCCGGATACGGCGCTCCGGATTCGCTCACCACGACATCCAGGGGGTGACCCAGGTTCTCCATGGCGAGACCAGCGAGCGCGTACGCCTCCGGGATGATCCTGGGGTTGTTGGACCGAAGAGCCAGTCCGTCGCCGAAATGCCGGATCAGGAGGGCATAGCTTTCCCGTCGGGGACCGAAGGGCTCCTTCAGCGGCAGGAAGCCCACGGCCGCGAACCCGTATCCGAGCGCCAGTCGCTGGGTGAACGGGTGTGTCACCCGGCCCTCCATGAGGCCCAGGTGCAAGCGATTGGAGACGCGACGGACCCTCTCTTCTACCAACAGTCGGCCAATCCCCTGCCCGCGCGCATCCGGACGGACCGCCAGACGGCCGAACTCGCCGACCAGGTCTGCGAACGCGCCGATCTCCAGAATGACCGACCCGGTTGCCAACAGGCCTCGCCCGGGCTCCTCGGCCACGAGCACCAGCTCGTCCTCCCGGAGGATCATCCGCCGGATGGACTCGTCGTCGTAGAACTCGGGGTACGGGTAGTCGGAGCCGTAGCTGGACTCGAAGATCTCACGGATGGACGGTGCGTCGGCCTCCCGGGCCTCTCGCACCAACACCGACTGCCCCGTCCGCTCCGTCTGTCCCGTGCTCACTGGCTCGAGGTCCTTCTCATGCAGTGGGCTCCTGGCCACGGCAGGTGGTGGTTGCGCGATCGAGCGACGCGGTCAGCGTGGGAGATTGCCCTCTTGGAGGCCCCTGACCTGGCGCCGCTTGAGCCGAGTAGCCTGGTGATGCTCTGACTCGGCCCAGGCCATGAAGCTCTCCTGGGAATCCACTTCCTCGTCGGGATCGGCGGGGAAGCGTTGGACATAGCTCCCGTCGGACTGCATCTCCCAGGCACGCCGCCGGTCCCCCAGCTGCGTGTCGAGAAGGTGTCGGAGCTGCTCCTGGAGGCGTGGTTTCTCAACCGGGGCCATCACTTCGACTCGACTCTGCAAGTTACGCTGCATGCAGTCGGCGGAACCGATCCAGTACTCCTCGTCACCGGCATTGCGGAAGTAGTAGACACGCGCATGCTCGAGGTAACGGCCCACGATACTCAGCACCGTCACGTTCTCGGAGAGTCCCGGGATGCCAGGCCGAAGCCGGCAGGTGTCCCGAACGATCAGGTCCACCTTCACACCGGCCCTCGATGCCTCGTAGAGAGCGCGGGTGACTTCGGAATCCTCGAGGGCGTTCATCTTGATCTGGATGTGTCCTTCCGCGCCAGCCTCCTGGTGCTCCATCTCCCGGGTGATTCTGTCGAGGATCGCCTTCTTGAGGCCCTTGGGTGCCGCCTTGACCTTTCTGTAGTCCCGCTTCGGCTTGTATCCGGTCGTGAGGTAGTTGAACACCTCCGTCAGGTCGCCACCGATACCCGGGTCGCACGTCATCAGGCCCACGTCTCCGTAGAGCCGCGCGGTGCCGGCATGATAGTTCCCGGTTCCTATGTGGGCGTAGCGACGGAGCCCGTCGTAGTCCTGCCGCACGACCAGGATCACCTTACAGTGGGTCTTCAGGCCCATTACCCCGTACGTAACGTGGATCCCCATGCTGCCGAGCCGGTTGGCCCACCGAAGGTTGGCCTCTTCATCGAATCGAGCCTTGAGCTCCATCACCACCGCGACCTGCTTGCCATTGCGAGCCGCATCCATCAGGTAGCGGATGGCCTTGGAGTCCTCCGACGTCCGGTAGAAGGTCATCTTGATGGCTCGAACCTTGGGATCGCCACTCGCCTCCTCGAGAAAGCGCTCGACCGAAGAGTTGAACGACTGGTACGGGTGGTGCACCAGGATTGAGCCCTCCTCCCGGATGACGTGGAAGACGGAGCGAGCCGTGGTCAGCGACGCGTGGTCGAACGGGTGGAAGGCCG
>JBDHHQ010000059.1:0-27535 GCA_039589315.1 Gemmatimonadota bacterium | reverse complement strand
CATGGAGCCGCTCCCCTTCGAGGAGCCCGACGAGATCGTGCTCCTGTGGACGCAGAACCGTGACGAAGGACAGGAGCGCTACTTCGTCTCGCCCATGGACTTCGGCGACTGGCGCGAGATGAGCACGACGTTCGCCGGCCTCGCCGCCTTCTGGCCCACACCCGAGGCCGTCACGCAGGATGACGGCTCGCCCGCTCGGGTGACGTCCGTCTACACCACGGAGAACTTCTTCGATGTTGTGGGCGCCGTCCCCTTGCTGGGACGGGTCTTCGGGCCCGAGAACGGCCCCGGGTCAGAGGGGGTGGCCGTCCTCTCCCAGGGCGTCTGGGAGGCACGCTTCGGAGCGGACCCGTCCATCGTCGGCAAGACCATCAACATGGACGGCGATCCCATCGAAGTGATCGGGGTCGTGCGAGGCGAGCACACCTTCCCCGAACAGGCCGACATCTGGATCAACATGACCTGGCCCATGTCCATCCAGAACCGGTACGCCCGCTGGATGAGCGCGGTAGGGCGGCTGGAGAAAGGCGTTCCGCTCGAGCGGGCGCAGGCTGACATGAGCACGGTAGCCGCACGCCTGGGCGAGACGTACCCGCCCGATGCCGGGTGGGGCGTCACGATGCAGTACCTCACCGAAGAGGTCGTGGGAGACACCCGAGCGGCCCTCTGGATCCTGCTGGGATCCACCGGCCTCATCCTCCTGATCGCCTGCGCCAACGTCGCCAACCTGCTCCTCTCCCGGGCCGAGGTTCGTAGCCGTGAGATGGCTGTGCGCACGGCGTTCGGCGCGGGACGGGGACGGATCGCGAAGCAGCTGCTCGTGGAGAGCATGGTCCTGGCCACGATGGGCTCGGTGCTGGGTCTCGCCCTGGCCTGGGCGGGAATCAGGGCGCTCGGCTCCGTCGCACCCGCTTCACTGCCTCGCACCGCCGAGGTCTCCCTGGATCCGACGGTCCTGCTGGTGACACTCGCCGCCACCGTGTTGACCGGCTTCCTGTTCGGCCTCGCTCCCATCGCCCGGATCCTCAAGGGCGACATGTTCAGCGCCATTCGCGAAGGCGCCCGAGGCACGCGCAGCGCGTCCAAGGTCCGTCTCCAGTCCACGTTCGTGGTCGGTCAGATGGCCCTCGCGCTGGTGCTGGTGGTGGGTGCGGGCCTTCTGATCCGGAGCTTCGCCTCGCTCCGCTCCATCGACACCGGGTTCCAGACGGGTGGTGTGCTCACCTTCGAGCTGGATCTGAGCACGGACCAGGCAGAGACCGACCAGGACGTGTATGGGTTCTACCAGGCTCTGCTGGGGCGGCTCGCTGACGCGCCGGGCGTCGTGACCGCGGGAGCCAGCTCGTCGCTGCCCCTGGGCGAGCGCGTCGACTACAATACGATCTTCGGGATCGCGGACTACCCCACCGAGGATCCCGAGGAGCTGCGCGCGAACTTCCGGCAGGTCACTCCCGACTTCTTCGAAGCCATGCGGACGCCGCTGATCCGAGGCCGGGGCTTCACGGCCCTGGACGTGGAGGACGGGGCCGGCGTGGCCGTGATCAACGAAGCCATGGCCGCCCGCTACTGGCCCGATTCGGACCCTATCGGCCAACGGCTGCAGCATCAGGGCTACCGCTGGGGTCCGCTGGGCGCGGTGCTTGTGGACGAATCGGAGATCGTTGGCATCGTCTCCGACATCAAGTACGACGGGCTCAAGAGCCGGCCGCAGCCCAGCATCTACCACAACTACCTCCAGGCGCCCACCCGTCGTATGAACGTCACGCTCAGGTCCTCCGGTGATCCGGCCGCGCTGGTCCCCGTAGCCCGCCAGGCCCTGGCCGAGATCGACCCGAGCATGCCACTGGGCACCGTCCAGACCATGCAGGACGTGATGAACACCGCCATGTCCCGGGACCGTTTCAGCATGTTGCTCCTCACGCTGTTCGGGCTCGTGGCCCTGGCCCTCGCCTCGATCGGCGTGTACGGGGTGCTGGCTTACGCCGTAGAGCAGCGTAGGGCGGAGGTGGGTATTCGCATGGCCCTCGGCGCCAGCGCCTCCGACGTCCGCGGCATAGTGCTCCTGGAAGGTGCGCGGCTTACCCTCCTCGGACTGGCCTTGGGATTGCTCGTAGCCCTGGGAGGCGCCGGCGTCATCGCCTCCCAGCTGTACGCCGTGAGCCCCCGCGATCCCAAGGTCTTCCTGGGCGTGGCCGGCGTCCTGGCGGTCACCGGCCTCGTGGCCAGCTATCTGCCGGCACGGAAGGCGACCCGGGTGGATCCGGTAGTGGCGATGCGGTCCGACTGAAGAGGGCGTACAGCGCGGCAGCTATAGTGGCCGGGCGAGAGCTGCGAGATCAACCCGGGGACCCTAACTCTCTGTCCGGGCCCGCTGCGAGAGCTCCCGCACGAGCCGCTTGACTTCCCGGTCGCTTCCGGCCGAAAGGACATGCCAGATCGTGCGTCCGATCCCGGCGCCCAGCAATGTCCCGCCGGCGGCGACGGCCGCCACGACGCCACCCGAGAGCCCGAGGCCGGCCGCAACCGCCATCCCTCCCACCAAGCCCCAGACGCCCGGGATAACATGGAGCATGGGGCGAATCTGCTCGCGGAACCGTCGCGTCACCTGGATCCGGGTTCGGTCGCCGGACGGCCCCACCGACACCTGGGTGCTCAAGAGCTTCCCGCGTCCCGTCCACCGCACCGTCCCCAGCGCCTGCGTGACGATGCCATCCTCTGGTACCTGGTGGTCGACGACCTGGATGAGCTCACGGAGACTCTCTTCCGTCGGCTGCCCCGACACGGTCTCCGCGGCCCGGTGGACCGGCGGGGGTCCCAGAAGGGAACGAGTCCGCTCGGGACGCCTGGCGTCCAGCTCGAGCGCGGCCTCCGCCACGAGATCGGGATCCAGCCCCGCTTCCCGGGCGATCTCCTCGAGCTGGGAAAGCGTCAGGCCACCACCAGCGCCTTCGGTGTCCCGTCGACCCTCGAGCTCCGAGGCGCGCTTGAGAACCAGCGCCACCTCCCGGTCGGAGTAGACCCGATCGCCCTTGTCGCTCATCGAAACACCTCCGCGACCAGGCGGTCCAGGTGGGACCGCAGCTCGTCCACGAGCTGCTCGTGGCCTGGACGGCCCGCCAGGTTGTCCATCTCGAACGGGTCTGCCTCGAGATCGTACAGCTCGTCGACGCCTTCGTGTTGAAGCCAGTGCACGAGCTTGTAGCGACCCGTGTGAACGACCTTGTAGCTCAGGTCACGCATCCACGGCATGGGCTGCTCGTGGCTGTAGTACTCCAGGAGTCCGACCTGTCGCCACCCCGACGGGTCGCCTGAAAGCAGAGGCAGCCACGACCGGCCTTGGAGGCGAGCGCCCGGGGTGCCGCCTGCGACCTCGACGAGCGCGGGCGCGAGGTCCACGGAGAGGACCAGCCCCGCAACCTCGGAGCCCGGAGCCGCCAGCGGGGGGTAGCGGACGATCAAGGGCGAACGCACCGCCTCTTCGTAGGGAAGCCTCCGCTCGATGCTGGCGCCGTGCTCGCCGAACATGTAGCCGTTGTCGCTGGTGAACACCACCACCGTGTTGTCCAATGCTCCCTGGGACTCGAGAGCGGCCAGGATCCGGCCCAGGCCCTCATCCACTGCCACCAGCATCTCCGCCCGACGCCGAACCGTCTCATCGCTGGTCCCCACGTCGAGGATCGCGCCCATGGCGGCCTGGACGTCGGGAGAGCGCTTCCGCTCGAGGGCAAGGCTGAAGACGGGCTTACCGGCCGGGAGCGCCGGCGGCGGCAGGTAGCTGGGAGCCCGCTCCACCGCGGTGTCCTCATAGCGACCCGCGTGCCGCGGCGCCGGCACGAAGCGCATCCCGGACTCCACATCCACCGAGCCGTCGTCCCGCTGGATCGCATCGGGATGGATGGCCTTGTGTGACAGGTAGAGGAGAAAGGGCCGGTCCCGGTCGCGCTCGATGAACTCGACCGACCTGTCCGTCAGGATGTCGGTTACGTACCCCTCGACCTCGTGGAGCCTGCCGCCCTCGTAGACCTCCGGATTCATGGTCCGGCCCTGTCCCGCGAAGCTCACCCACGTGTCGAAGCCCGGCCTCGGTGTGGGGTCGTTACCCATGTGCCACTTACCCACGAACGCAGTCTCGTACCCCAGCTCCTGCAGGGCCTGGGGAAAGGTGCGGAGACCGTGGCTGGTCAGACTCCGGGCCACGTTGTCCCGGATGCCGTGGCGGGAGGGGTACTGGCCCGTGAGGAGGCTGGCCCGGTTGGGTGAGCAAAGCGGCGTCACGTGGTATGCCCGAGTAAAGGTGGCACCCTCCCGGGCCAGCCGGTCGATGTGGGGCGTTTCGGCGAAGTGGCCCGTGGCGCCGTACTCGTCCCAACGCATGTCATCCACGAGGACGACCACGATATTCGGTCGGGTCGGCCGCTGAGCTGCCCCGGCCACCGGGATCGAGAGGGCGCAACAGAGCCCGCCGATCCAAGCCGTGGCAACGAAGCGGGATAAAACTAGAATCGTGGTTCGCATACGCCAGCTCCCTTCGGACGCCTCAACATACTACCTGATACTGGATCCGTCGTGCCGCACCTCGCCGTGCGCCGTAGGTGGCGCCCGCGCCCCCTCAAGGACCAATAGAGTGAAGGCGCGTCGACCAGCCCAGCGGTCCGGGCAGGCCCCGACTGCCGCGGGCTGACAACACGAGGGCTCTAGTCCGACACCCCCCTTGTTCCCGTCCCCCTCGTGCTTACTGTTGGTGACCCCGCTCGTGGGCCCGCTAGACGGGTCCAACCAGCGCCGCAGATCGGCTGAACCGGGAGCGACCCGAATGATCACCCTGAAGAGCTTCGTTGGCGGACAGTGGCAAGAGGGCTCCGGCGAGCCCGCGATCCTGGTGAACCCGTCCAGCGAAGAGCCGCTGGCCCAGACCTCCACCGAGGGCGTCGACTTCGAGGGCGCGGTGAGCCACGCGAGGGAGGTCGGCGGCCCGGCCCTTCGCGCCATGACGCTGGGGGAGCGAGCCGCCCTACTCAAGGCCATGTCCAAGGCCCTGATGGAGCACCGGGACGAGCTCCTAGACCTATCCATGCGAAACGGCGGTAACACCAAGTCCGACGCCAAGTTCGACGTGGATGGCGCGGGTGGTGCACTGGCAGCGTATGCCCACCTGGGCAAGGGCTTCGGAGACGCGAAGATCATGCGGGACGGAGAGGGTGTCTCCCTCGCCCGTGACGGAAGCTGGTGGGGACAGCACGTGCTGCTCCCGAAGGAAGGGGTGGCCGTCCTGATCAACGCGTTCAACTTCCCTGCCTGGGGGTTCGGTGAGAAAGCCGCCTGCGCCCTGCTGGCCGGAGTCCCCGTCATCGTGAAGCCCGCGACGAGCACGGCGCTGGTCACGTGGCGGATGGTGGAGATACTCGACGAGGCGGGCTTCCTGCCTCCCGGATCCGTCCAACTGATCTCGGGCTCGCCGGGCGACCTGCTGTCCCACCTGGGCGAGCAAGACGTGCTGGCCTTCACGGGCTCTGCCGACACGGGCCTGCACCTTCGGTCCCGGGACGACATCCTCTCGCGCAACGTCACCGTCAACATCGAGGCCGACTCCCTGAACAGCGCCGTGCTGGCGCCGCGGGTCGACGCCGATTCCGACACGTATGGGCTCTTCCTCAAGGACGTCTTCCGGGAGATGACGCAGAAGGCGGGACAGAAGTGCACGGCCGTGCGTCGCATCTTCGTACCGGCGGAAGACGTCGAGCGGGTCGCGCGCGATTTGGCGGGACGGCTCGGGGATGTGGTGGTCGGGAACACCGCCGGTCCGGACGTCCGCATGGGTCCGGTGACCACCGCCCGCCAGCTCACGGACAATCGGGCCGGCATCGAAGCCCTGGCCGCCGAAGGGACCGTGGTCACGGGGGGCACCGATCCGCTGGACGGGGCCGGCGCGCCTGCCGGCAAGGGCTATTACGTTCGGCCCACGCTGATCCGAATCGACGACGCCCGCTCGGCCGACGTGGCGCACACCCACGAGGTGTTCGGACCCGTCGCCTCCATCCTGCCCTACGACGGAACGCCCGAGGACGCGGCGGAGCTGGTCGCGCGCGGACAAGGCAGCCTCGTAGCCAGCGCGTACGGCGACGATCCCGACTGGACCGCCGGAGTGATCACGGGCTTGGGCGCCTGGAATGGACGGCTCTATCTGGGCTCGAGCGGAGTGGCCGGGTCCGCCATGGGTTCGGGCGCCGCTTTCCCGTACCTTCTACACGGAGGGCCGGGCCGCGCCGGCAACGGTGAAGAATTGGGCGGACTGTCGGGGCTACGGTTGTACCAGCGGAGGTGCGCCCTTCAGGGCGACCCAGCAGTCCTGGACCGGATCCTGGGGGTCAGCGAGTCCGAATAGTCCTTCCACGGAGGGCAGAGGAGATGACCGACAACCTCGCCATCGTCATCGTCATCGGAGGAGCCTACCTGGCGTTCGTGCTGGTGGTGGAGGCGCTCGCCGCTGCCAGAGTGCGGAGCAAGATCGCGGAACGGGGACTGTCGGCCGGGGAGATCGACGCGCTCCTGAGACGGCGCATCGACGGGCGAGCTTCGCTCAGATGGGGACTGGTGACGGTCGCCATCGGCCTGGCGCTCGTGGTGGTCCAGCTCCTTCCGGCCGAGCTGCGCGGTGGCCCCATCGGTGCAGCCGTGATCTTCCTGTTCGCCGGCGGCGCCCTGGTGGCCCATTCCCGCATGGGCGGAGACGGCGAAGACGCCTGACGCGCAGAGGCCCGGCCCACCGAGCGGTGGACCGGACTCTCGGCGACGCATTGCGCGTTCGACGGGATCTACGGCTGGTCCGAGACCGCCTCCTCCTTCCTTGGCATCATCTCCTCCCGGTTGGCCAGGTGGTACGCGGTGGACGCCACCACGACCGCCGCCTGCTTCAGGTCGTCGATGACCAGATGGTCGAAGGTGTCGAGCTCGGTATGGTGCGTGTTGATCCCGTACTCGATGGGGTCCTGGATGAAGTTGAATCCGGGAATCCCCACATCGTCGAAGGCCAGATGATCGGTCCCGCCCGTGTCACCGTGACGCACCGCTACGACGCCCAGGTCGCGGAAGGGCCAGAGGATCTGCTCGAACACGGGAATCGCCTTGGCGTTGGACTGATCCCAGATGCCCCGCAGTCGGCCCGTGCCGTTGTCCACGTTCAGGTAGGCCGAGATCCGCCCGTGCAGCTCCGGGTTGTTGGCCACCCAGGCCCGTGAGCCCAGCAGGCCCTGCTCCTCGCCGCTCCAGAGAGCGATGCGGATGGTGCGGCGCGGCTGGACGTCCAACGTCTTCAGGATCCGCATCGCCTCCATCATGATGACCGAGCCCGCACCGTTGTCGGTTGCGCCCCCGCCCATGTGCCACGAGTCCAGGTGCGCCCCGATCATGACGATCTCGTCGCCCTTGTCGGTGCCGGGCATCTCGGCCAGCGTGTTGTACTGCTGCCGATCGTCCTCGAAGAAGCGGTTCTGGACCATGAGCTCGAGCTCGACGGGCACCCCAGCTTCGACATTACGGTAGATCTGGTTGTACTGCTCCCGGGACAGAGCGACGTGGGCCAACCCTTCACCGGCCCCGAACTCGCGGCTCCCAGCCGCCCCTCCCCGGATCACGCCATCCTCCCGGGAAGAGATGCGGAGGACCGCGTGGGCGCCTTCGGCCTCGGCGAGCTGGCTCACGGCGTCGGCCAGGGCCCGCTCGGCGCGGAACCGATCGTAGAGCGCTTGCCGCTCCTCCGGAGTCATGTTGGTGTAGCGGTCGGAGGGCGAGTCGCCGCCGGCTCCGAGGAGCTCCTCGAGCGACGTGCGTCGATCCTGGTGCTCGAACTCGGGCTCGACTTCCTGCGGTGCGTCGATGAGGACGAACGCCCCTGCCAGTCGGCCCTCGAGGTTGGGGAGCTCCGCCTCGTCCTCGATCCGCGCGATCACTGCAAGACCTCGGACCAGCCCGTCGGTGCTACCGGTCCAGGCCATGGGTTGGCCGTGGAGCGGCTGCACGAAGGGTGCGAGGATCCGGCCCTTGTAGTCCTCGTGCTGCCAACCGCGGCCGAACTCGCCCCAAGGCTCGATCACGACGTTGGCCAGACCCCACTCCTCGAAGGTCTGAGCCGTCCACTCGTTGGCCTTCTTCATCCCGGGCGATCCGGTTAGCCGCGGGCCGATGACCTCCGTCAGGTAGCGAGCGAGCGGCTCGATCTGCGAGCGTTCCAGTCCCTCCGCGCGGATTCGCTGGACCACGTCCAGATCGACCGCTTCCTGTGCCCACTGGGCGGCTCCCGCCGTTGGCGAAAGCAGCATCGCGAGAAGGAGGAGTTGGGTAGTGACATGCAAACGATGGCGCATTGCGACGCCCTCCTTGCTTGTGATAACGATTTGTCTGGAGTCGGAGGCCCGGTCGGGCGGGATGGTCCAACGCCACTGGGTACAGGTGACCGACCCGGGTGTTCCTGCCCTCCACCGTCGACTCGCGAGCGAGTGGCATGACCGATCGGCCCGTCAGAAGGCTCACCGCCGGCTCGTTTCCGCCCGCGTGTCCCATCGGGACCCAAGCCGCTATCCGACCCCTAGGCGAACGGCGCCCGCTGGCCCTATATAGAAGTCCCTTCTTCCACCCTCCCCTGGCACAGGAGTAGATCATGAAGTTCATGGTTACCTGGGACATCCATCCGGATAAGCGCACCGACGTCTTGGCGGTTTGGTGCAGCATGACCCCCGAGCAGCGGGCCGACGCCGGTCCGGCGGTCCGTCTCATCGGGCGGTGGCACAACCTGGCCGAGTACACGGGTGTCGCGATCTTCGAAGCCGATGACGCTGCTGCACTCGGCGTCTATCTGGGCCAGTGGAACCACGCCATGGACCTCGACATCGCCCCCGTGCTCGACGATGAGGAGACGGCAGCCGCCGGCCGCCAGCTCCTCGAGGCCCTGGCGGCCCAGGCTCCCGCCTAGAGCTCACGCTCCGAGCCGCCTTCGGAACCCGAGGTGGCTGAAGAGACAGGGGGACCGGTGCAGTCCAACAGCGCCGCTCCCTCGTCAGTGCCGTGCTGCCGGACGGGGCTGCCTCAGTCCTCCAGTGAGCCCAACAGCTGGTTCATGGTGTCCCGGTAGGACCGGACGGCCGCGCGGCCCTGCTCCGTGAGCCGGAGGATCGTCTGTGGCCGCTTGCCCACGAATCCTTTTTCGACATTCACGTAGCCGGCCTCCTCCAGCTTGCTCACGTGAGACGACACGTTGCCGGCCGTGAGCCCTGTCTGGCGAAGCAGGAACACGAAGTCGGCAGCATCGACCACGTAGAGGCAGGCCAGCAGAAGCAGTCTGGCCGGCTCGTGGACGAGCTTGTCGATCGCCGTCCCGGCCTGGGTGCTTCGACGGGTGTCGGATTCCCCGCTCCCCGCATCCGAAGGCCGGACGGGACCGTTCACTTGACTCACGGTGCAGCCTTGTCCGGAAGCGGATGGCTGCGCACGAACCGGACGAGCATCGTCAGGCCGGAAGCGGCGACCAACGCTCCGCCCGCAGCCATGTAGACGCCCGGGTGAGCGTCGAAATAGACGCCCATCAGCGCCAGCAGGGCCAACGAGGCCGCGTAGAGGAACCAGCGCGACAGGCCCAGCATCCAGCCGGTCACGATGGCCCCCAGAGCCAGCAGGAGTCCCGGGAGCGCCGGTACGAGCATCATGATCAGCCCATCCCGTCCCACCACATCCCTACTCACGACGAGGTACGCGGCAACCCCCAGGACGAATGCTACGACTCCGAGAAGCACCAGGTTCATGTGGGCCTTGCGCTCCTTGGCCTTCCGGTCCGCTCGGAACTCCACGTATCCGGCCCGCGGCTCCGTCACGGCCCTGCGAGCCAGCGGCCAGAATGGGATCAGAAGGACCGGTGCCACCCCACCCAGTCCCGCCATGGGCGTCAGCCATGCCACGCCTACGAGCAGGAGCGCCGTTCCTGCGAACAGCTCCAACAGGCCGTCTTCCCAGCGGGACGCGTAGGCGCTGCCTTCGAGACTTCGGAGATCCATGGCGTTCATATCGACCTCTCGGTTTGCATTGCGGTATAGTTTGTTCTACAAACTTATTTGCGAATGGGCGGAGGCGCAAGCCCCGGCCCCGGCGTCCGACTGCGTGCCGTTGCCCGCTCGCCGAAGGGCCGGTAGCCTTCTCGTTCCCCCGCCACCTGCAAGGAGGATTCAACCATGCGTGACTGGCGCCCCGTCGCTGTCGCACGAGGCCGCGCTGTCCTGACTTTCGCCGTCCTGGGGATCGCCCCAGCCTGCGCGGGTGAGGGAGTGGTCTCCGGCCCTGCCGACCTGGTGCTCACCAATGGCCGGATCGTGACCGTAGATGAGTCGCGGCCCGACGCGGAAGCCATGGCGGTGGTGGATGACCGCATCGTCGCCCTGGGCACAGCCGCCGAGATCTCCTCGTTCGTCGGACCCGAGACCGAGGTGCTCGACCTCGAAGGCCAGTTGGCCATTCCTGGCTTCATCGAGAGCCACGGCCACTTCCTGGGCGTCGGCGACGCCAACATGCAGCTGCGGCTCATGCCGACCGAGAGCTGGGAGGAGATCTTGGCCATGGTCGAGGCGGCGGCGGCCGAGGCACAGCCCGGTGAGCTGATCCGCGGGCGCGGCTGGCACCAGGAGAAGTGGACGTCCACGCCGGAGCCCAACGTAGACGGCGTCCCCCTTCACCACGCCCTGAGCGCGGTGTCCCCCGACAACCCGGTGATCCTGAGGCATGCCAGTGGGCACGCGAGCTACGCCAACGCTATGGCAATGGAGATGGCAGACATCGACCGTGACACGCCGAATCCGGAGGGCGGTGAGATCGTCCGAGACGCCGACGGCAACCCGATCGGCATGTTCCGGGAGACCGCGCAACGACTGCTCCGGCCGGCCACCGAGGGGGCCACGCCCCCCGATCCCCACCGACAGGTGGAGCTGGCACAGGAGGAAGCGCTTCGGAAGGGCATCACGTCGTTCCAGGACGCCGGGTCGTCTCTGGCGACCGTCGACATGCTCAGGGAGATGGCCGAGGCGGGTGATCTCGACATTCGGCTCTGGGTCATGCTCCGGGGCTCCAACGACGTCTTCCGTGAGCGACTGGCCGACTACCGCATGGTGGGCGTCGGCAACAACCACCTGACCGTGCGCGCCATCAAGCACAGCATCGACGGCGCCCTCGGGCCCCACGGTGCCTGGCTCCTGGAGCCCTACGAGGACCTGCCCTCCAGCACCGGGCTCAACACCACACCGGTCGACGTGATCGAAGAGACGGCCGGCCTCGCCGCGGAGCACGGCTTCCAGCTCTGTGTCCATGCCATCGGCGACCGGGCCAACCGCGAGACGCTGGACATCTTCCAGCGGACTTTCGAGGCGAACCCGGAGCTCACGAATCTGCGGTGGCGCGTGGAACACGCTCAGCACCTGCATCCCGACGACATCGGGCGCTTCGCCGAGATGGGAGTGATCGCTTCGATGGAGGGCATCCACGCCACGTCGGACGCACCATACGTTGTAGAGCGTCTGGGCGAGCAGCGGGCGAGGGAAGGCGCCTATGTCTGGCAAGAGCTGATGCAATCGGGAGCAGTCGTGACCAACGGAACCGACGCGCCGGTGGAGGACGTGGATCCCATCGCATCGTACTACGCCACGGTTTCACGCCGCACTGTCGACGGCTCCGTCTTCTATCCGGATCAGCGGATGGGCCGTATGGAGGCCCTCGAGTCCTACACGATCAACGGGGCCTATGCTGCGTTCGAGGAGGATCTCAAGGGATCGCTGGCGCCCGGCAAGCTGGCCGACGTGACGGTACTCTCCAAGGACATCCTACGGGTCCCCGAAGAGGAGATTCCATCGACAGAGGTGGTCTACACGATCGTGGGTGGGAAGGTCGTGTACCGGGCGGGAGGGTAGCGCTCGGCTCCGTGGTGCGCGAGCCCCCCGGGGCCGGTGTGGAGAGCGCCAGTCCACGGCCGCAGACGCCTGGATGGGTGCCGCGTTCGAGCGTTCCCCGGCCCCGCTAGGCCAGGACAACCAGGTGAAGGGCATGTTGGCCGCCCCCGTTGGAGTGATGGAGGACAACGAGCTCCTGGACCAGGCGGCCCGGTACCGGGCGATCGTCGACCTGGAGTCGGACCGCTGAGGCCGAGCCCGTTCCTCGAACACCCGGGAAGCGGTCCCGCCCGATGATCTCATAGGAATCCCCCGCGCCCGTCCATCTCCTCGATCGTCCGGGTCGACGGCTCGCGCACACGTTGGATACGCCGCGCCGTCGATTCCGCTTCCCGCATGACTCGGAGCAGGTTCTCGCCGGCCAGCCTCTTCAGCTCCTCGTCCGACCATCCGCGGCGTGCCAGCTCGACGAACAGCGCCGGGAAGGTGGACACGTCCTCGAGGCCCTCGACATAGGTCGGGATCCCGTCGAAGTCGGATCCGATGCCCACGTGATCGATGCCTGCCACATCACGGATGTGCTCGATGTGGTCGGCCACCTCGGACAGCGTCGCGGTCGAGTCGACCCTGGTGCTGATGTACGGCGGGTAGAAGAGCTGCATCACCACGCCCCCGTTGGCGGGGAGCCGCCGCAGGATCGAGTCCGGGACGTTGCGGGGGTGATCGGCGATGGCTCGGGCGCCTGCGTGCGAGAAGATGACGGGTGCCTCGGCCACGTTCAACGCATCGCTCATGGTGGCTGGCGACACATGGGAGAGATCGACGAGCATGCCCATCCGGTTCATCTCCCGGACCACCTCCTCGCCGAACGGCGAGAGCCCGTCGAGAACCGCCGAGTCTGTCGCCGAATCTGCCCAATCGGTGTTCGCGAAGTGAGTCAATCCCACATAGCGCACGCCGGCTCGGTAGAAGGCCCGGAGCGCACCGAGGGAGTTCTCGATCACGTGGCCCCCCTCGATGCCGAGTAGGGACGCGATCTTGCCGGCGCCGAAGATCCGCTCGATGTCCGATGCGCTTCCCGCGAGCTCGAACACGTCGGGATAGGCCTCGATCACCCGGTGGGCAATGTCGATCTGCTCGAGCTGCTGCATCGCCGGCCGGGGGTGGTTGACGTTCACGTTGACGGACCAGAACTGGGCTCCGACCATGCCCCGTCGGAGTCGAGGTATGTCCGTGTCTCCTGACGTCGCCCGGCGGAGGTCGTAGCTCCAGACGTCGCCCGCGGCAGTCTTCATCTCCCGGATCTGGCCCGGCAGGTCGTTGTGCCCGTCGATCAACGGCACCTCTGACAGGATGCGTCGGATCCTCTCGGAGTCCGTCTCCTGGGCGGAGGCCCCGATGGCGGACGCGAGGACGATCGACAGAGCGAGACACGCCGGCAGCGCCCGAGTGTTCATCCTCTCCCCCGGTGTTGAAGTTCTCCTGGGTGTGGCGTCGGAAGCGAAGCCTAGCGTACCGCCGCCCGAGCACGCTACCGCTCGACCGCCACAGACCGAGGCGCCGGTCACCCCCCGTCAGGGCACCGGGCTTCGTCGCCAACGAGGCGACGACGCAATGCGTCGCATGGAACGGGAGTGTCAATCGACGGGATCTGCGTCCAACACGAAGTCCGAAACCCGCTCCACGAACTCCGGCCACGACGGCGGGCAGTCGTTGTGCCCGCAGTCCAGGGCCACGAGCTGGGCCCGCGTGGAAGCCCCGGCCAGCGCCTCGGCGTGGCGGTAGGGCAGCTGATCGTCCCGACGCCCGTGGATCACGAGGACCGGCCCGTCGAATCCGGCGACCGCTCTCCGATTGTCGAAGGGATCCAGCGCCAGGAAGCCTGGGAGGAAATAGCCGCGCCACGCGATGTCCCGAACGCTCGAGAAAGTGGACGTCAAAACGAGGGCCGCCAGTGACCGCTGGCGGGAGAGATCGGCCACGGCGCCGCCACCCAGAGACCGGCCGACCGCTGAGATGCGTCTGCTGTCGACGTCCCGCCGACCTGCCAGCCAGTCATAGGCGGCCGTGAACGCGTGGGCGATGGCCTTCTGCGTGGGCTTCCCGTCGGAACGCCCGTAGCCCGGGTACTCCACGAGCAGGACGGCCACCCCCCGGTCCGCGAACATCTGCATCACGTCCGGCCAGTAGTCGATCACCTCGCCGTTGCCGTGGGCAAAGATCAAGGCGGGGGAGGGGTCGGCCGGAGCGGGGGCAGGCACCGCCGCAGCCGGGGCGGGGGCAGGCGCCGCCGTAGCCGGAGCGGGGGCAGGCGCGGCCGTAGCCGGAGCGGGAGCTGCCGCAGGGGGCGTCGGCCCGACCGAAGCAGGCGCGAAGAACCACGCCTCGACCCGTCCCGGGGGCACCTCCAACCAGACACGTTCGGCCGAGGGCGGCGGCTCGGCATCCGGGGAGACGCGGGCCAGGTAGGTCCCCGGATACATCAGCCGGCGTTGTGCCAGAAAGAAGACGCCGGCGTACAGCAGGTAGGCTGCCAGGAGGGCCAGCAGCAGCTTCATCCGCCCATGATCCAGTTCCACATGATTCGGGCCCGCTGAACCACCCGCTCCACGTCCTCTTCCAGAAGCAGGCGCTCGGTGACCATCTCCTCGGCCGCCCTTTGCACCTGCCCGAGGAAGGCGTTGCGGGACCCGTATAGCGCCTCCAGGCTGGGCCGCGGATCGGCCGTGATCATCTTCACGTTTTCGGTCGCCGGCAGCGGAACGAAGGTGCCGATCGAACCGACCATCTCGTCGGTACCGCCGGGGTATCCCTCGCGGAGATTCCACGGAAGGTAGGTGCCCAGAGGCACCCGGACTTCGACCGGGCGGATCCCCGCGACCTCGTTCCCCAGCTCGTCCACGTCCGACACGAAGCTGGGGAAGACCGATCCGATGCGAGGTGGCTGCACCTCGATGATGCCCTCCGGCCAGCCATCCCCGTAGTCGGCTCGGTAGGCGGTGTGGATCACCCGGCTGGTCACGAGCCCCGGAATGTGCGGGTAGCGCAGGTCGTCGTGGGCGACCATCGTCTCCGCCGCCAGGGTCGGATATCGGTTGGGCGGGGGCTCCACGCCGTCGGCCACCCACTCCACCAGGGCCACGGCCAGAGCGGTCAGGTTGACCAGGTAGTCCAGGGGATTCCCCCGGTACGCGCCCCCGCTCATGCGCTCGGCCGTTGCCCCGTCCCACGCCAGCATCCCCCCACCCGTGTGCTGACCGCTGGTCAGATGGTAGATGCGCTCGGTGGGAAGCGGGTCCACATCAGCCGTACCGTCCACAGAGTGGTGGATCAGCGCCCCGGCCCGACCCCAGTACTCGTACCCGGTGTTGGTGTAGAACGTGAGGGGCCGGTGCGCCGGGTCCGTGCCGTCCAGGAGGCCCGCCTCGACGCCCGTGACGGGGTCGGTCTGGGGCCGACTGGTGAACGGGAACAGGTCGGTGGGATAGAAGAACGCCGAGTACCGGTGGGCATCCCGCGAGGGTTGGCCGAATCGATGGTTGAAGCTCCCACGGCCTGCGCCGGCGGTGTGGATGAGCATGCCGTCGTAGGCCGTACGCCCCTCCTCGTCCACATTGAAGCCCTGGTAGAGGAAGTGCCGTAGGAAGCGCCCCGTCTGTGACACGCCGAACGCCACCCCCCGCTCGACAGGGAAGAGCGCCTCGGGATCGTACTTGGCGTACGAGATGACGTCGCGCACGGCGGCGAGGCCGAGCCCCACCACCCGCGGATCCTGTCCCAGGTACACCAGCTCGTAGATCCGGCCCGCCTCGAAGCCACCGTCGAGCCGGATGTGCGTGAGGGGAGGATCGTCGGCGCCAGGCGCGGTGTCGCCCGGCTCAGCCTCGGCAACCGGCTCGGGGACGAACCGCCACAGCTCGCGGGCGACGGTCCGCCGGTGCTCGTCCCGCCCGTCTCGCACGGTGAGCTCGTTCTCCGGCGCGTCTGGATCCGCCACCGGGTAGGGCATCTGGCCGGGCCGGTGAACCAACGACAGCACGTCGGTGGCTTCGTCCACGGTCCAGTCCGAGCGGACCAGACCGGTGACCGGCAACCCGTCGTCCCCGGTCACCACGGGTGCCTCGAGACGGAGCACGCCCTCCGCCTCGATCATGTCCCACTGCCAGCCGACCCAGATCACCGTCAGCCCCTGTCGCATGAGCAGGCCGCTGCCGAAATCCTCGACGGTCACGGGATCACGGGTTCCGGTCCGGGAGTTGTTGAAGTAGCTGAGGCTGGCCTTGCCGCCCCGGTTGCTCACCTCGACCCACGCCACGCCTCTGCGGAGCGATGGGTCCTTCGGCTGTAGCACCATGAAGTTGGCCCAGGCGTCGACCCGTCCCTGGGCATTCCTGGGTGCCCTGTCCAGGTCGACGATGGCCGAGTTGAACGGGTTGGCGGGATCGAAGGCGAAACGGATGCGCCCCGTGATCTTCTCGTAGGCGCCTGCGTCTCCGAAGGGCCGGCCCTCCAGCACGTCCTCTCTGCTCTCCACCTCGACCTCGACGACCTCGGCGGAGACGGCCCCCTGGGTCAGGCCCAGGAGGAGAAGGATCAGGGCGAAGAGCCCGGGGAAGCCCGGCGGGCAGGCCCTGCCAGGCATGGAGAGGTCCCTGAAGCCCGGCGGACGAGCACGTTCACGCATTTCAGATCCTCCAGGAGTGTCCGGCCAACCTCGAGACTGGACCCAACCACCGGCTTCCGCCAGTCGAGACGCCCGCTCTATGTTGGTCCTTCCCTTTTGCTCTGACCGCGGAGGCCCGATGCGTAGGACGGTAGGCCGGATCCTGTTGTTCGGCGCTCTTCTCCTGACCGTCTCGTTCGTCGTTCTCATGGCGAACCAGACGGTCCAACTGGCCGATCTCGCAGCTCGCATCCATCCCGTGGCGGGCCAGGGCGTGTTCTGGGCGCTGGCGTTCATATACACCGCATGCCTCCTGGTGCCCCTATCGCTCTTTCTCCGGCTGCCGAAGCCGCTCATCCCGCCCGAGTCGGACGACTCCCCCGAGTTCCGGAAACACCTGCAGGGACTCGTGAGACGACTGAGCGTCAACCCGAGGCTGGAGGGCGCTTCGCTCACATCGCGGGAAGAGGTGGAAGCAGCGCTGGACACCCTGGACGGGGCCTCCAACGAAGCCATCAAGTCCGCCGGTTCCCGGGTCTTTTTCGCCACGGCCATCTCGCAGTTCGGCGCCCTGGACGCCATGCTGGTGCTCGGCGTGCAGTCCAAGCTGATCTGGGACGTCTCTCACGTCTATCACCAGCGTCCCACGATCCGGGACATGGTCTACCTCTACGCCAACGTCATGAGCACGGCCTTCCTGGCCACGGAGTTGGACGACGCAGACCTCTCCGAGCAGATCCAACCGGTGTTGACCAGCGTCCTCGGCTCGGCGGCGGGTGTGGTGCCGGGCCTCCAGGCGGCCACCGCCCTGTTCGTGAACTCGGTGGTGTCGGGCACGGCCAACGCCTACCTGACCCTCCGGGTCGGCATCATTGCCAGGGAGTACTCCCGGGCATTGGTGCGCCCCCGCAAGGCGGCTCTCCGCAAGTCGGCGGTGGTCCAGGCGGCAGGCATGCTGGGGTCCATCGCGGCGACGGGCGCGGCCCGCCTCTCCGGCATCATCGTGAAGGCGTCGGGCCGGACCGTGACGGGTGCCGTCGCGGGACTCGGTGGCAAGATCAAGGACGCGGGAGGCGCCATGCTCGATCGCCTGACGCCTGGGAAGGGGCCGGAGCCGGAGGGTGCCGGCTGAGGCGGCCCGCCCAACAGGATCGGTCACCGTAGCGGTCAAGACCCTACGGGCCGCCTGCATGTGACCCACGCAGAAGCCCTCGCGGCCACGGCGCGGGCCAGCCGCTGGGTGTCGGAGCCCGGGCAGGCGTCGCTTTCGTCCGAGCAGCGGTGCACGGGTCCGAACAGCTCCTACCAGAACACCACGTAGAGCAGCACCGTCGTGGCCACGACCACGATTCCCCCCACCTTGGCACCGCGGCTCGGTGTCAGGTCTATGCCCGACGCGGTGGCGAATCTCACTGGGTCGGCCAACGGTCGCGCCCAGGTGAAGGCCGCCATCACCGCGACCACGACGCCGAACGTGATGGCCATGTGGTTCAGGAAGGCGATGTGGGGTAGCTGCCAGTTGAGGAGTCCGTAGACGATTGGCCCGACGAGCAGGCCGGACACGGCGGCGGACAAGGGGGCCTTCTTGAAGATCAGGCCGAACACGAAGACCGCCGTGATGGGCGGCGAGATGAAGCCCCACACGAGCTGCATGTAGGCGTACACACCCTCGAACCGGCCTGGGAACGGCGCCAACAGGCACCCCATGACCACGAAAGCGGCGGTCGCGATCCGGCCCACCTTCACGACGTGGTGGGGGTCAGCATCGGGTCTCCAATGCCGCTTGTACAGATCCATGGTGAAGAGCGTCGATGCGGAGTTCAGCATGGAGTCGAGGCTACTCATGATGGCGCCGAACAGGGCGGCGAAGAGGATGCCCCGGAGCCCCACGGGCAGGAGATCGCGGATCAGCACAGGATACGCCTGGTCTCCATCCGCCAACGCGGTGCCGTAGAGCTGGAAGGCGATGATCCCCGGGAATACCACGATGAACGGGATCAGCAACTTCAGGCCGGCAGCGAACACGACGCCCCGCTGGCCCGCCGCCAAAGACCGGGCTCCCAGGGTCCGCTGGGTGATGAACTGATTGAATCCCCAGTAGAAGAAGTTGGGAATCCAGATCCCCACGAGCAGCGCCGTCCAGGGGAGCTCCGGATGATCCGACGGCAGGACCATGTGGAGCTTTTCGGCGTTGGTCTCGAGGAACGCGCCGAGACCGCCGACCTTGCTGAGGCCGATCACCGTCACGACGATGCCCCCGATGAGCAGCGCACTGCCTTGCAGGAGGTCCGACCACACCACCGCCTTCAGGCCTCCGTACACGGTGTAGGCACCGGCCAGGATGCCGATCAGCCAGATCCCGACCAGCATGTCCAGGCCGAAGATCGTCTGGAGGCCCAGGGCACCCGAGTACAGCACTCCGGCGATGGCCACCCCCACGTACGCCGCCATCAGGTAGATGGCCATGATGGTCCGGGCCGGATTCCCGTACCGGTGCTCCAGGAACTCCGGCATCGTGAAGATGCCCAGGCGCAGAAAGAGCGGGAGCAGCCAGAACGCGACGACGACCAGCGAGATGGCCGCGATCCACTCGTAGCTGGCAATGGCCAGGCCGGCGACGCCGAAGCCCGAGCCTGCCATCCCGATGAAGTGCTCGGTCGAGATGTTCGACGCGATGAGCGAAAAGCCGATCAGCCACCATGTGAGGCTGCGTCCGGCGAGGAAGTAGTCCTCTCCGGTATCTTCCTTCCTGGACGCGTACAGGGAGATGCCGATGACGGCGGCGAGGAAGGCGACGAACGCGATGCCGTCCCAGAGAGTCAGGTCCAAGGCGGTGCCCCGGTGTCACGATGAATGAAGCGGACGCCATCCGCGGCGCATGGCCGGGCCAGATCTTAGCTTTCAGCTGCGGGGCCGTCATCTGACGGGATTCTGGTGCGCCGCACCACCCACCCGTACTGTTTTGGCATGTCCGACTTCATCGACCGGCTCAAGCACGCCCGCATCGTCAGGATCCTCGCCTTCTATCTGGGCGCGTCCTGGGTCATCCTCCAGGTGGTGGACGTCTTGCGCGAATCTCTCGCGCTGCCCGAATGGGTCGCCCCGGTTTCGGTGATCCTCCTGCTGATCGGACTCGTCATCATCTCCGCCACGGCCATGGTGCAGGCCGAAGTGGCCCGGGCGCCGGTACCCGGGCCCGCATCCGCCTCGGAGGGTGAGACGGGACTGCCCGCGCCGGGGAGCGGCGGCGGGTCATCCGGGGACCTGCCCGCGTCCGACGTAGCGCGGCTGTTCACTTGGAAGCGGGCCGTGGCGGGCGGCGTTCTCGCCTTCGTGGGACTCTTCGCCGTCGCTGGAGTCGCCGTGATGCTGACGGGCGGAGCCGGCATCGGGCCCGAAGAGATCGCGGCGGACGAGGCGGGCCTGGGCGTCGCCGTGCTCCCCTTTGCGGTGACGGGCCCCGAGATGGACGTCTGGGCTGAGGGCATGGTGGACCTGCTGGCCGACAACCTGGACGGAACAGGGGGCCTGCGGACCATCGACCCCAGGACGGTCATGTCGCGCTGGCGGGACCGCGTGGATGCGGGCGAGTCCCCCGACCTCGAAACCATGCTGGACATCGCCCGCACCACGGGCGCCCGGTACGCGGTGGTCGGGAGCGCCGTCGCATTGGGCGATGAGGTCCGCCTCAGCACCGACGTCTACGACATCCTGTCGGGCGAGCCCATGGGCGCCGGAGCCGTGGAGGGCAGCACCGACGACGTGATGTCCATGGTGGACCGACTCTCCGTAGAGACCGCCAGCGCCGTCCTTGCCACGGGCGGCGGCGAGCTGCCCTCGCTCCGTCACACCACGAGCCTCACGACCCGGTCGCCGGATGCCCTTCGTGCGTACCTGGAAGGCGAGGCCATGTACCGGACTGCGGACTTCGCGGGCGCCGCAGACGCCTTCCGGCGTGCGGTGGCCGAGGACTCGACCTTCGCCCTGGCCAACCTGCGCCTGTCACGGGCATTGGGGTGGCTCCGGAACATCGGCGACGACGAGGCTTTCCTCGCTCTGGAGCGGGCCTTGGCCTTCGAGGACCGACTCCCTCCGCGGGAAGCGGAGCTCCTCGGCATCGAGCAGCTTCTGGAGACCCAGGACTTCGATGCGCTGGCTCAGGCCGCCTCGGCGACGCGAAACTACCCCGACGATCCGGAGGCATGGGAGCTCCTGGGCGAGGCCTACTATCACCAGGGCGATCAGGGGCTGGTGAGCCTCGAAGAGAGCCTTCAGCCCTTCCTGAAGGCCATCGACCTGGACCCCACCTTCAGCCCCATCTACTTCCACCCCATCGAGATCACGGCAGGCATGGGAGATTCGGCCCAGGCCTACGGTCTGCTGGAGGACCTGCAGACACACTCCACGGACGATGGGCGGGCCGGCCGGTACGACGTGTTTCTCGACCTGGTCCTCGGTTCACCCGACTCGCGAGAGGCAGCGGTCCTGCGAATCAGGGAGGAGGTACCGGACCGGGAGTTGTTCACGGGGTATTTCTTCGGCTTTCGCCGGACTCCTAGGTCTGTCCCCGGCGATCTGGCGATCGCCGAGGAGTTCCGCCGACGTGGGGCAGCGGACACGGGCGCTCTACTCGAGCAAAGCGCGCGGCTCACGGAGGGGAGGCTCGAGCAGGCGTTGGACCTTGCATTCGCCGCGGAGCTGGGGGGCGACCTCCGGATCTCGCTCCTCATGCTCCTCCAGTGGACGGCGTGGCGCGAGGTGCCGAACGATCCCAGAGTCCGATCGCTCGTCATGGACGGGGAATGCTCCGGAAGCCAGGCGTGCTACGTGACCGCGATCCTCGCCGCGGAGCTGGGGGCGTGGGAACGGCATGGCGAGGCGCTGGACACGTATGCGCAGCTGTTGGCGGCCCGGGTCGAAGAGGCCTTGGCCACCGAGTCCGACGACGGAGAGCAGGAGGTGGAGCGCTTGCGTGAAGAAGCACTCTGGATCGACGTGGCCCGCGCGTACGGGCAGCTACGGCGTGGCGAGGTCGACGTCGTGCCCGAGGCGTTCCGCGTCGCTCGCACGATCCAGCCGTTCGCGAGCTGGTCCCACAACAGCCGCAATCAGGCACTGCGCTGGTGGACCGCCGAGCTGCTCCTGGCCCAGGGCCAGGCGGAGCAGGCAGCCCGATACTACGATTCTCTGTGGGGTGCGCCTCTTGGCGCGTGGTTCACGGTCCGGATGGTGGGTCTCGGGGACGCGCATCGGGCCATAGGACAGGTGGGCGAGGCTCGCCGACACTATCAGGCCTTCCTGGAAGCGTGGCGTGAGGCCGATCCCGAGCACGTCCTGGTGCGGCGGGCGCAGGAGGGACTGGACGCCTTGGGCGAGGGGTAGCGGGAAAGTCCCTATAGCTCCCCTCCGGGCGTTGTGCCCCGATCCCGCACCGTGACGCCTTCCCTACGGACCCGACACAGGTCAGTGTGATGTTGAGAATCGGTGATGCGATTCCCGAGCCAACGACCGAGGCAGGGAGCACCTCATGAGCGGCGAGCCCCCACGCGGCAGGCGTGTCCCTTCCGACACGGAAGACCCGGTCGGCGATACTGGTAGACCACGACCCCCGAACAACCTGGATCGCCGGGAGCTCCTGAAGCTCGGCGCCGCCGGGCTGGGGGCCGCGGTCGTGGGCGGCGCCCTCGGCTGCGAGCCGGGCGCCGCCACCCGCGGCGGTGCTCCCGCGGGCTCCGCGACTCCGCCCCTGGGGCCCGCGCCCGGCGCGCCCTTCGCCGCCCCACCCATGGATGTGGTCCGCATGGGCTTCGTCGGTGTGGGGCTCCAGGGTGGGGCGCACGTTCAGAACTTCCTGGGCATCGACAACGTCGAGATCCGGGCCGTGTGCGACATCGACCTGGCCCGCCGCGACGAGGTGGCCGGCTGGGTGGCGGACGCGGGGCAGGCGCCGCCCGCCGCGTACGGCGACACCGAAACCGATTTCGTGCGCATGTGCGAAGAGGGGGAGTTGGACCTGGTCTTCAACGCCACGCCGTGGCGGTGGCACGTGCCCGTGTGCGTCGCGGCCCTGGAAAACGGGAAGCACGCCGCCACCGAGGTTCCGGCTGCGCTGACCATCGACGAGTGCTGGCAGCTCGTGGAGACGGCGGAACGCACGCAGAAGCACTGCGTAATGATGGAGAACGTCAACTACGGCCGCGCCGAGCTCATGGTCCTGAACATGGTGCGTCAGGGCCTGTTCGGAGAGATCCTGCACGGCGAAGGCGGCTACCTCCACGACCTGCGGGCCATCAAGTTCGAGGACGCCCACGAGGGCCTCTGGCGCAGGGAATGGTCCAAGAACCGCAACGCCAACCTCTACCCCACCCACGGCCTGGGCCCCATCGCCAACTGCATGGACATCAACCGGGGCGACCGGTTCGCCACGCTGGTGTCCATGAGCAGCCCGTCCCGTGGACTCCAGGAGTACGCGCGGGAGCACTATCCCGAGGGCGATCCGAAGCGGCAGGAGCGGTTCGTCCTCGGCGACGTGAACGTGAGCCTGATCCAGACCGCGCTGGGCCGGACCATCTATGTGAGCCACGACACCAACCTGCCCCGGCCGTACAGCCGGATCCACCTCGTCCAGGGCACGAAGGGCCTGTTCCAGGGCTACCCGGACCGCGTGTACGTGGAGGGGCAGAGCGAGCCACACCGCTGGGACGACATGGACGCGTGGTACGACCGCTACGAGCACCCGCTCTGGAAGGCGCTCCGCGAGGCCGCCATCGGGGCCGGACACGGCGGCATGGACTTCATCGAGGACTGGCGTCTGGTCCAGTGCCTGCGCGAAGGGACGCCCACGGACATGAACGTGTACGACGCCGCAGCCCTGAGCGCCGTCATCGAGCTGAGCGAGCGAGCGGTGGCCAGCGGTAACCAGCCACAGGAGTTCCCGGACTTCACCCGGGGGATGTGGGAGCGGTACCCGCCGTTGGGGATCGTGGGGGCGTAGCGGCTGACGGCGCAGCGACCGCAGGCGCCCCCGCCGAGCCGCGGGGAGGTGCGCCGGAAGCGGCTAATACGTGTCGAAGATCCGCTGGACCTCCCGGACATCGTCGGTCACGGTCAGAGCCAGCATCAACAGGATCCTGGCCTTCTGCGGTGAGAGGTCCCTGGCCTCGACTACCGAGTCCTCCGGCCCCAGGGATCCACCCGCCGCCCGGCTGGCCGGGATGCGGGAGGCCACTACAACCACGGCTCTCGATTGCGCCGCCCGCCGTGCGGCTTCAACGGCCCCGGCGCTCATGCGCCTTCCCGCGAAGGAAGCGATCACGATCCCCTGGGCGCCCCGAGTCACCACGAAGTCGACGGTCGCGCCGTCGTAACCCGTGTAGTCGGTGAACAGGTCCACCCGGGGTAGGGAGGCGAGCCGATCGAGGCGAAACTCGGCGTCGACGGTATGTCGGCGGGCCGGCCGCCGGTAGAAGACCACCGAGTCCGGGTCCGCGTGACCCACGAGGCCCATCTCGCCCGAGTCGAATGTCTGCACACGCCGGTTGTCGGTCTTCCGCACCGCCCGAGCGGAGTGCACCTCTTCGTTGAGGGCCACCAGCACGCCCCGCCCAGCGGCCTGGGGCGAGACCGCGACCCGAACCGCGTTCAGCAGATTGGCGGGCCCGTCCGCCGACACCTCGGTGGCGCCCCGCATGGACCCGGTGAGGACGACGGGCCGGCGGTCTCGCACCGTGAGCGTGAGGAAGTAGGCCGTCTCCTCCATGGTATCCGTGCCGTGGGTGACCACGATGCCGGCGAGCTGCCCGTCGGCCCGGAGGCGCTCGTTGATGCGCCTCGCGAGCTGGAGCCAGTTCTCGGGCATCATCTTGGAGGAGCCGATCCGGAATACCTCGTCCACCTCGACGTCGGCGTGCTCCAGCAGCTCAGGGACGGACTGGACCAACGCCGGCCCCTCGATCATGGGCGCCTCGGGTCGGCTGGCGATCGTTCCACCGGTCGTGAGGATCAGGACCCTGGGGCGTCGAGTGTCCTGTGTGGTCGCCCCTAGCGGCGTGACCAGCGCCGTGGCGAGGCACAGCGCGACCACCGCAGGTAGCGAAGTTCGATGCCGCAAGCGGTCCTCCTGGTGTAGTGTCGACCGGCAACGTGCCAGCGCGACGTGACACAGGCCAGGCCATCGCTGCCCATCGAGCGGACCCTCGTCACGTGACCCGGTGCCCCCCGGGCGGGGCGCCCGCCTTGCGCGCCCCCCGTCCCTCCTTAGCTTTCGTATAGACGTACCAGCCGGTCCGGCCGCCCCTGGCTCGCCTGGTGAGCTCCGGACCGACACTGCCGGACGACGTATGACTCGGCGGTTATTCGTGCTGCTTCTGGCCCTCGCGGCCTCCCTCCCGGGATCCACCCGGTTGTATGCCCAGGAGAACCCACCTCCGGACAACCCACCTCCCGAGTCCGATACCCGGGAGCCTGAGGTCATGGAGGCCAAAGCGCCGGAGACGGCGGAGGTGGCGCCGGCCCAATTCGAGGGGTACGTCATCGGCATGCCCAGCGGACAGCGCCTGCCGGGCTCCCTGGTCATCCTGGCCAATGGACAGCGGCAAAAGACCGACCTCAATGGGCGGGTCGGGTTCACCGGCCTGGTCCCCGGGGTCCACGAGATCACCATCGTCGCGCCCGGCTGTCGGATCGCATACGCTGTCGTGGAGCTCGCACCGTGGCAGACCCGCCGGATCGGCTTCACCGTCAACTGGGATCACGAGGTTCAGGCCGACGAAGCCAAGCGCCGGTCTTCCGAAGGCATCCTCGTCACGGCCGAGGAGATCGACGAGATGAACGTCGAGTATCTCTCGGAGGTCATCCGCCGCGTCGCACCGGATATGGTGTCATCGCGCGGGCAGCCGGGCGAAGCCGGCCGGCTGAGGGGACGAGGGTTCGTGACGGGCCAGGGCACCAAGACCCCGGTCCTCGTCATCGACGGCGTCAAGGCCGCCGAGGCGAACCAACGGTACATGAACGAGATCAGGCCCCAGGACGTGGCATACGTGGAGATCGTGAAGGGGGCGGCGGGAGGCTGGAGCTACGGATCCGAGGGGGCAGGCGGAGTGATCAGCATTACGACGAAGCGAGGAGTCGCCATCGACGCGCCACTTACAGACCCGGAGCTTTGCGAGATACCGAATTGACGTTTGACTTCCTGCACGACACAACGAAGTACCCCATCCACCCGGCGGCCATGGTGTTGGCCGGCGCTGTGCTGTTGTGTGTACCCGCATGCGGTGATGATGCGAGTCCAGCGGGAGCGCCGTCGGGGCAGGGTAATGTCACGGGCGTTGTCGCCCGCCAGAAGACGGGCGACGGCATCGCCAACGCCATCGTGGCCCTGGTGGGCAACGAAACGGTCGTGGCGGTCGCCGTCACCGACGCCGCTGGCCAGTTCGCGTTCTCCGACGTGCCCGCCGGCGACTATACGGCTCGCCTGGTCGGCCTGGAGCTCACCGGTCTGAGCCTCCTTCACACCGCGTTCGAGCCGCTGCAGCAGAGCCTTACGGTGTCGGGCGAGCCCGTGGACCTGGTCTTCGCGGCGGTGGGCCTGGTTCCGGGCAAGGTCGTGGGAGAGCTCCGCTGCGGAGGCTTGCCCGTGGAGGGAGCGAAGCTACGCGTAGTGGGCGGCGCCACGGACGCCAGGGTGGAAACCGGCGGTCTGGGCCGCTACAGCGCGTCGGATCTCGCCGAGGGGAGCTACACGGTCATGGTGGAGCAGGCGCCGTGCGCGGTGCAGCCCCCCCACCGCGTGGTGTCGCTGCGGCCGGGCCAGTCGGTGAGCGCCGACTTCGAGGGCTGAGCATGACACCCGAGCGCCCGGACCCGGGCATCTCCACGAGCGTCGGGCTCGCCTGCGCTCTGGCTCCGGCGGTGCTGTTGGCCGCCATGGCCTGCGCCGACGGCGATGGGGGTGTGGGACCTCAACCGCCCGAGGCGACGCTGGCTGAACGGGCTCTCTCAGCGGGACTGGCCGCCCTGCCCGGTGAGCCGCCCCGGCCGCCGGAGAATCCGCTCATGACGGACCGGGTCGAGCTCGGCCAGTTGCTCTTCTTCGATCCGATCCTCTCGGGTCCCCAGGACCTGGCTTGCTCGACCTGTCACCTTCCCGGCTTCGCGTTCGCCGACGGCCGGCAATTCTCGGTGGGCGCAGGCGGGCACGGACTCGGTCCGGACCGAACCATGCCCGAGCCGCCGCTGCGTCCCATGCCCCGCAACACGCCGACGGTCTTCAACGCCGGCCTCTACGGTCGCTCGGGGACCGCGCCCACCGTGAACGGCATGATGTTCTGGAGCGGGGGCGCGTTCGGCATCGAGGACCAGGTCCTCAACCCCATCAGCGCCGACAAGGAGCTCCGGGGACTCGCCTACCCCAAGGTGGTAGCCCAGGACAGCGCGCTGGCTCGGCTGAGAGCGATCCCCGAGTACCTCGACCGCTTCGCGGCCGCCTTCCCGGAGATCGACGAGATCCACGGCCGCGACCCGGAGCGCCTCATCACGGCAACCACGTTGCGGCGCACCCTCGCGGCCTACGTTCGGGAGCTCGTCACTCCGCAGGCCCCTCTGGACCGGTTCCTACGGGGTGACGAGAGCGCGCTCGATCCGAGCCAGCGCGCCGGGCTCGAGCTGTTCATCGGCGAGGCGGGCTGCGTGGCCTGTCACTCGGGGCCGCTGCTCAGCGATTTCCAGCGTCACGTCCTGGGCACGCGGCAGGATGGGCTGGGACGGGACACGACACCGGGAGACGACCTCGGCTGGGGCGAGACCGGCGGGACCCCCTACGCGTTCCGGACCCCGCCCCTCCGCCAGGTGGAGCTCACGGCGCCCTACTTCCACGCAGGCACCGCCGTCACGCTCGACCAGGTCATTCGTTTCAAGAATGCGGGGGCCAGTGGGCACACCGCCGTGCCGTCGGACGATC
>JBDHHQ010000058.1:0-28748 GCA_039589315.1 Gemmatimonadota bacterium | reverse complement strand
CTCCACGAGGGTCGGCAGTACATCGTGATGGCAGTGGGCGGGGGTGGCCACCCGGGCTCGTTGGTGGCGTTGGCGCTGCCGGAATAGCCGTGCGGCCGGCGGAGGTCGGCGCAGTGAGTGGCCCTCCCGGTGATTGGGGCCGTCCGGGGCGAGAATGAGCCGGACGGCCCGCTTCGTCGGAGGGGAGGCCCTACCGAGCTCCTACGAATCCGGCGCGATCACGAGCTTCCGGTGCGCCCCCTTCGTACTGGAAGGCGACCGGGTGGGCCGGCCTTCCGTCAGGTCCGAGTCGACCCAGGGATCCGGGCTCCGGCCCGGATCGTGAATCGCCCGTGGGGAAAGCCACGGACCGCCGAATCCTCCTTCTCCCCACAGACGACCACCGCCGGCGAGCCTATGCTTCAGGTGTGCGGTTGCGCCCCGACCGGACCCCTCCGCCGCGGTGCGCACCGCGCCCGAATCGGTCCTCGGGACCCGGAGGATGGCTCGTGACAGGCATTCTCCTCGTGCTGTTGTTGAGCTTCGCGGTGGCCCTCCCTGGCGCAGCGCAGGATGACGTGCCGCCCTGGGAGGGTGGGGTCACCCGCTCCCTCAGTCAGCCGCCTCGGGCCCGTTGGCACTCGGGCGCATCGTTCGGCGGAGTCGTCGCCGACGGCAAAGCCAGACCGCTGGGCTACGGGCTTTTCGGTGTGGAGAAGAGCCTCACCAATCCGGTGACCGGAATCCTGTCCGCCTCCCTGGAGGGCTACGCGGGTTTTCGGGGAGACCTGGCGGACGGCGGAGTCCGAGCCCTCCTGAGCAGCACCACCTTTCGGCTCACCGGCGGTGTCGATTTCAACCTCCGGGATCTGCAGTTCCGGCCGCTCCTCGGGCTGACCATGCCCGTGCGGCGAGCCGGGATCTTCGGGAGCGGCACCCTGCTCCGCCTCGAGTGGTCTCCGGGGCCGAGCGACGCCGTCCGCGCCAGCGTCCTGGTTCCCGTCGGCCAACCCCTGGCCGGCCGTACGCGGCAACGGGAAAGCAGCGTGGCCGCCGAGCCGCAGGCGCCCAGGCTCCGCCTCATCGCGCTGCCCGACGACTCCCCCGGCCTCGCGATCACGCTCACCAACCTGGTCGTGGGCATGCGTCGGCTGCAGTCATTGCTGGTTCCGGACATCGACGCGCCCACCGCCGACCCCTACGACGCTCTCGAGCCGCTGGTCGCGGAGCTGCTCGAT
The DNA here is from genome assembly GCA_039589315.1 of Gemmatimonadota bacterium. Taxonomy (GTDB): domain Bacteria; phylum Gemmatimonadota; class Gemmatimonadetes; order Longimicrobiales; family Gaopeijiaceae; genus JBDHHQ01. The sequence continues at coordinate 27,531 of JBDHHQ010000058.1, read as the reverse complement.
CCGCCTGCCCTGCCGGGCGTGACGGCCGGGCCGGGCCTCAACACCGAGGGCATCATCCGGGCCTATCACGCCCACCTGGAGCAGGCCTTCTCCGTGGCCGCTACCGGGAGGCCCGTGGAGCTGGGCGAGCCGACGGCGGTGGGGCGCCGCCTGGCGGACATGGCCCGGGAGACGTTGCTGGATCACGTGATCATCCCCTTCGACCGCTTGCTCGGGCGCTGGAAGTCCCCCGATCTACTCGATGCGTTCGGGCGGCAGGCTCTCGGCAACTTCGCCCGGGGCCTCGTGTTTGCCGCCGTTTTGCCCGAGGAGAGGGAACGGGCTGCCCTCTACGTCTTCCAGCAGACGGTCGAGGCCATCGTCGCCATCCAGCGCGAGGCGGTTCGGGACTGGGGTGACAGCCGAGTGCTGTGGATCCCCCTGCAACTGGCGCTTTTGCCCGAGGACCACGTGACCCAGGCTCAGCTCGACGCCCTGATCGAGCGGGCGGTGGGTCAGCCCTTCAGTGACGGCAACCGGGTCTGGTACGTGATCAACGAGCAGTTCCAGGAAGAGGTCAGCCGCTCCATCAGGGTGGCGGAGGACTACCACGTGTTGTGGATCCACGACTTCAGGGGCAGGAACTCTCGAGGCGAGCCCGACCGGATGTCGCTCCGCTACGTCGTGGATGCATACCTGAGAGCGCTCACGGAACGGGTGAGGCGCTACGACACGGTGGGCCGCCTCCCCGTCTACATGATCCTCCTGGACCAGCACTATTACGAGGTCAACCGAGGGCGGCTGTGGCTCGACTTTCTAGAGAATCCCCTGGGCGACCTCCCACCGCTGCCCGGCGGCTTCGAAGAGTTCGAGACGAGGCTGCGCGCGGCGCAGGACACACTCAGGGAGGCCGTGGCAGGTTCCAGGCTGCTGGCCTCGGAGGCCCGGGAATACGGCGACCGCTGGTTCCGGAACCAGATCAAGATCCACGTCAGCATCACGAACCCGGCCGATCCGTCGTTCTGGAGCCGGGACATCGTGCCGCTCATCGGAATCCCGGACAACGTCATGCGCGACCACCGGAAGATCGTCTTCTACGACATCACCGAGGACGATCCCTACCGCGGCATGGCCATCTACACTGGGATGGGCATCGGGGAGCATTACAGCGGACCGACGTGGGAGGATCGGTCCATCATGGCCCAGGGGCCCGCCGTGCTCACCCTCAAGCATGCGGTGCGCCAACTCTTCCTGGCTCACGGCCTTCGGCCTGAGGAGACGCCCTATGCGCTCCGGGCTCGACCCCTGGCCGAGGACTACGCCGCGAAGGTGGCGGCCGAGATCGCTCGGCAGGAGGCCGCCGGCCGGTCCGACCAGCGCGCCATGGAGCTCCACAACGAGACCGGCTTCGGGGACAAGCGCGTGAACGTAGCCAAGGCGCTGCTCTACACGCTCATGCCCCCTGGTTCCGTGATAAAGGTCCCCGACTCGCTCTGGGGGAGCAGCGTATTCGCATCCATGCTCGCGGGGAGCGCGCTCCGGGGCGCCCGCGTGCTCTTCATCGCGCCGTCCCTTGATTCCGCGCCCAGCTCCGGCTGGCCCGCAATGGGCCTGGCCCACGACCTGTTCAGTCGGCTGATCGTCCTCCAGCAGGCGCTGGGGCCTGAGCTCGAAGCGGCGGGAGGGCTCCTCAAGACCGGGATCTACAACCCGGGAGTCGGCGTGCAGGACTTCGCGGCACGATTCGACGCTGCGTACCGGAACGGTCGACGCACCCCCTTCCTCCGGAGACTCCTGCCGTTGGATCCCACGGTCGACTCCCTGCTGGTCCAGATCGGCTCAACGGCGGCGCCCCCTGCGTCGGGCGCGGACCTCGTCACACCTCCGGACAGCGTGGTCCCGCAGTTGCACCTGAAGGCGAACTTCTTCGCCTCGCGGGAGGGCTGGGACCTGCTCGTAGCGAGCCCCACCATCGAGGGTCTGCTCAGGGCCTACTACATGCAGCTGGTGCGATACGGGCTGGAGGGTGGGCCCGATGCGCGGGCCGTCGCCGATGCGCTGGCCGGAGCCGGCTGGCAGCTCGTGGCGGAGACGAGGGCACGGCTGGACGAGGAGGCTCGGAAGCGAATGGTCTACTACCTCCTCGTGGGGTCGGCCAACCAGGACTACCGCTCCATGTTCATGGACGGCGAGGCCTCGGTCCTCCTCTCGGGCTGGTCGGGAATCGTGGGACTGATCGATTTCGGTCTGCTCATCAACCTGAGCGTCTGGGTCGATGATCTGGCGCTCCTGGACGCGCTGCTACCGCCCCCGAGTGGATTCCGGCGCTCCATCGCGCGGACCATCCGACCGGCGCTCTAGCGCATCGTCTCGGCGGTCCTGCGGCCGCGCCATGGTCAACGCCAGCGTGGTGCATCAGGAGTCCTGTGCCATTCCAGCGCTGAGGCACCACGCTGGTGCGGTGCTGCCGAAGCACCACACTAGAACGCCGGCACGAAGCTGAAGCTCCAACGCACCCCGAACTCCTGGTCACCGGGCCCGTCGTCCTGCGCCAGGGCCGGCCGACTGACCCAGAAGGGGAAGTCGAAGCGGGTCTGGAACGGCGTCTGGCCGATCCGGTGATCGATGCGGAAGCCCAGACCCGCGTCCCCAACGCCACGGACGCGGCCACCTGAGTCGTCCAGGTCGCCGTCGGCCAGCGCCACATCCAGGAACAGGGCCAGAGCTCCACGGCCGAACAGTCCCGCGCCGCCCCACCAAAGACGGTTCTCGAACTCGAGGCTCAGCCCGTACGCCTGCCGGCCGGCCGTGCGCGGATCCAGCCCTCGGACGCCGGCGCCGCCCGGCTGATGGTAGAGCACGCCGTCCCGGGCGAGGATCGAACCGCGTGACCGGAGGAAGGGATTGGCATAGCGCTCGTAGGGGTCTGCGCCGGCCAGGTAGATCAGGCGTTGTCGGACCAGATCGTCCGGTGCGATCGTGGCCCCGCCGTAGACGCGGGCGGCGAGGGTCATGGGCCCGCCCAGCGATCGCCGCGCGGTCGCGCTCACGATGACCCGCGCGTAGGGCTGCTCCCGTCGCAGGTCCGGGTCGGCAGCTGTCGAGTCCCGGTACATCCACCCTCCCCCCAAGCCCCCGTCGAGGGTCAGGTCCCAGGATCCGCCCCGGCTGCGGAGACCGAAGGTGCCGGTGAGCTCGACGGTCCCGGCGTCGTCGTAGAAGCCAGGGTCGAGGTAGGCGGGCACGCGGGTCGAGAGCCAGGCCAGCGACAGGCCCACGCTGCGGTCATGCGGGTCGCCGAGGCTCCTGCGGAGCCCCCTCTCCACGCGGACCGCTGCTGCAACGCGGCCTTCGGACCAGGCAAGATCCAGGCGCTGTGCGAGCTGTGGCGACCGCAGCGCCACGGGATTCCGTAGTGTGAGACGCACGTCGAAATCGGTGCGCCCGTCGGTCGTCCCCAGCCCCGTGCTCTGGGTCAGAGCCACGCTGTGGAGCTCATAGCGACCCAGGTAATCGTCACGGTTGCGCAAGCCCAGCGTCCATCCCCCGGCATCGTTGTACCAGGCGAGGGGCGCCCAACCCACGGTCAGTCGGTCCCGACGAGTCCTGCGGGTGAAATAGGTGTCCAGGTAGTGGTCCTGCGGCCGGTCCGGCCGGAGCAGCAGCAGAGACTTGCGGAACCCGAAGGTCTTCCGGTTGTTGAGGGTGTTCCAGTCGTGACTGCGGCCGCGGGGGTCGATGAGGACGCTGCGGGGCCGGGTCTCGGTTTCGATGTCCACCAGCTCGCGTTCGCCCGACCCGCTCGTCCGGCTGATGGCCGTGTCTCCCTCGGCCAGGACCCAGACCTCGACGGGGTAATCGGCCGCGGTCCTGCGTTCGACCTGTACCGACGTCCGCCACCGTCCGTCCGGGAGCATCACGCGCTCTGCACCCCCCACGGCATAGTCGTAGAGGGTGGTGGAGCCCAGCCATTGATCGAAGAACCCGCTCAGCGACCGGCCGGTGGACGTCTCGGCCACCTCGAGCAAGAGGGACTCGTCCACACGTCGCCCCAGGCCCGCCTGGTAGTACGCCCGTAGGAGCCGGCGCATGGCCCCCTCGCCGACGAGCTCCCTCATCTGGTGGAAGAACAGCTCGCCCCGCTCCCGGCTCATGGCGCGATAGGTGTCGGGGTCACGGAACCGATCCGCGGGCTGGCTCACGGGCTCCGCTAGTCCGTCCAGCTCCCATTCGAGCACCCGCTTTTCGAGGGCCTCGTATTCGCCTCGGACGCCCTGGGCCTCGAAGAACCACGTCCGCTGGAAGTGCGTCGGGCCTTCGCCGAGCCACGCGTCCCGCCAGGGGTCGTTGGCGAGCAGGCCCCCGAAGTAGCTGCGCCCCACGTCGTGGATGATCGTGACGACGCTCGGCTCGACACTCTGCACCAACATGGGATGGTCCGTGGCGCTCTCCAGCGTCGAATGCGTACTCGTGAGCTGGGGCCAGGGGTAGGGACCCAGCAGCTCCGCCAACCATGCCAGGGCTGTCTCCACGCGACCGGTGACCAGGCCCGCCCCCCACGTTCGATCGTCCTCCGGCATGTACAGGGCCCGTACGGGCAGCTCGAAGATGTCGCCCTCTTCGTATCGGTAGCGTGGATCCATCAGCAGACCGAAGTGGGTCACGTCTTCGGCGTACCAGATCACGGTCTTCCGGCCGGGGGCCGGGCCGGCGCAGCCGTCCGACCAGGTCCGGAGGCGGGCAGCCTTCGGGTCGCGGGGCGCGGGATACGCGTCCGTGGCGTGCGTCACGGACGTGGACGGGTTCCGGCGGGCGTCCGTCCAGCCCGGGTCGCCGCACAGCGGCACGCCCGTGGCCGCTAGGACTTGGTCGTCCGGGACGTCGAGCTCCACCAGGAACGTGCCGAAGTCGCCGGCGGTCCTTCCCGGTGGCAGGAGGGGTCGCACGCTCCATCCGTGACGGTCGTACGCGGCGACACGCGGAAGCGCGTGGCTGAGGTCGAAACTGCGAGGGTCGTGCGCGGTCACGGAACGGGCCGGGGGTCTCGCCACCCAGCTCAACGTGACCCGGACGGAGTCCCCAGGCGCCAGCGCTTCCGGCAACTCGTACGCGACGACGGTGCTGTCGGGTGCGAACGGCCACTGAGGCGCGAGGACCTCGCCTCCCGCCTCGGCGCCCCGGACGCGATGGAAGCCGGAGGCCGAATCCCCCAGCGTGTCGTAGCGGTGCAGACCCGCCGCTGAGTCGGCGGCCAGCCACTGGGAGCCGGGGCGGAACGCGTTGAGATCGAGGTGGAGGGCGATGGACCGCAGCGTATCCGGCGAGCGATTCCGGTAGAGGACGGACTGGTTGCCTTCCAGGATCCGGTTCGGCTCGTCCAGAGAGGCCCGGACGCGGTAGCTCACCTCCTGCTGCCAGCGTTGCTGGGCGAGGCCTGCGACGGGGACGAGCAAAGTCGCCAACGCAGCCACCAACAGCCGCACGGCCCGGCCGAGCCGCCCCGCGTCACCGGGTGGTCTCGGTCGTCCGCATCGCGGATCCCGACGCTCCGGCCTTTGACATCCTCGAGCGACCATCTCGGTGCCGCCCCGACGTCGCTTCGGGTTGCTCCAGCGGGAATCCGGCCGCGCAGGAGGTGGCGTCCCGCCCGGACGCCACTACCATGACGATGCCCAAGAGCCGTCCGGGTGTCTGTGGGGAGATGGATGATGTCGCTGTCGGACCGCTCGGGCGCTATCCGGACACGATCGCGGCGAGTGTCGGCTACTCGCTGGCCTCCCCGTAGAGTCGGTCGGTCTTGGCTCCCATGATCAAGTCGTTCCGGTGCAGGCTCTTGATCTTGTGGGTCCACCACCGGACCTCGACCCTGCCCCACTCGATCAGGATCGCGGGGTGGTGGTCCTCTTCCTCCGCCAGCCGGCCCACTCGAATCGTGAAGTCCAACGCGGTCACGAAATCGTCGAAGGCGAAGACCCGACGAAGCTGCGGCACGCCGTCCACATCCGTCCGCTGCCATTCGGGATGATCCTCCAGGAACGAATCGAGCTCCTCCTCGGTGGCGGGTGGTGCCCCCACTCGGCAGGCCACGCATTTCATTGCCACGAAGTCCGTCATCGAGTCACCTCACCTTGTCGTGCGAGGGTTCGCATCCATATTCGCGCCACGATTCCGATCACGGCCACGCCGAGGGCCGCGCCCAAGCGGGCGCCGGGGTAGGGCGCGTCGATCACGACCTCCAGCAGGCCCATGACCGCCGTGGTCCCTACGATACCGGGCACCAGCGCCGGGTGCGCAGCGGCGAGACGGACGACCCCCCAGACCACCGCACCACCCAGCGCGCCGCCGGACGCCCAGAGACCGAGGGACTCCTGGAACTCCCGAGGCACCTGCAGGACGCCGATCGACAGGAACGCGAGCACGATGAGCGCCATGGGGACAGGGCGCTTGCCGAAGCGCTGGTACGCCGCCACCAGCAACAGCAGGGCGGAGGTGGCGAACAGGAAGGGGGTCACGGCCTCCAGCGACGCCGATGCGAATGGCAGGATCGACGCTGCCGGCGCGTAGTCGGGCGGCCGGGGTAGCCCGCCGGCCAGGGATGCCGCCCAGCTCGCCAGGCCTGCCAGCGCGAGGCCGAGCGAAGCCGCCACGAAGGGGGGCGGGCCGCGGAGGGTCCTGGGGTCCAACCACGAGTGGCCCAGCGCGACCGCCAGCCCGACGGCGCCGGCCGCCACCACCGCCAGCAACGTCAAACCGAAGAGGGCGGTGCCCGCCTGGAGACCATACGGCTGGGTGGCCGAGAACGCTGCGACGGTCATGGGCCAGCCGTTGACGCGAGCGGCCGCCGTGGCCACGAAGACAACGGCCGCCACCGGTATCACGAGCCCGCCCAGGAGCTGCTGGCGGCCCCAGACCACGATCGCCGCTATGACCGCCGTGCCATAGGCGAGGAACAGGAGGACCCCGCCCACCCCGCTGATGAGAGTTCTGCGGCTCGACGCTTCCCGCTCGGCCCGCACCCACGCCTCCGGAACGTGCACGTAACGATACGCGTCTGCCACGGCGTCGCCCGTCATCTCCACCGCGATCCGGGCCTCCCCTTCGACGTCCGCGAGCACGGCGGGGTCGATGAACGTGAATGCCCAGTCTCGGCGGGCGGGCTGCCCCGTCTCTTCCGCGCCCACCTCCGCGAGGGCTTCCTCGGACAGGGCGAACCACTCCCGGATCGTCGCCAGCGCCAGGCTCCGCGCTTCGTCGCGAGTCGGGCTCGCGCCCGCACGTCCCTCGGGCAGCAGATGGGCGGCTCGAAGGACGTCTCCTCCACCCCCGAAATAGACACGGTGCTCCTCCACCCGCTCTTCCGGCTCGGCGCCGAAGTCCACGAACCGCACCAGCCAATGGGGCGGCGGGAGGTATTCGCCCAACAGCGCCCGGTGCGCGTCGGGACCGGCCTCGTTGAAGACGTAGCGATGGGGATCCGCCGGCGACTCGCCGCCGTTGCTCGCCGGGCGGCGGCCGTTGCGGGTTCGTACGAGGGCGGTCCAGCTCTCGACGGAGGCCCCCTGCGCGGCGAGCCGCTCCTCGGCGGCCTCCACCACCTCTCCCCTGGTCACCGTCAAGCCGGCTGGGCGATCGGCCGCGGCCGTCGAGATCACCCAGAGGAGCGCGCCGACCGCTCCAGCGCCGTAGATCACGCCGGCGGGAATCGGCAGCGCCCGCGAACCCTCGGCCTGGGGCGTGACTCCCGGGGCCGACGCGGGCTCGGCGGCGACTTCAGCCGCTGCAGGTGGCGACCAGGCCCGGTTGTACGCCGATTCCGGCGCCGCGGAGCGGGCCCGACCCCTGGACCGCGCCCGCAAGACGATGACCAGGGGCACCAGGCCCGCGAGGATGATCATGCCACGATCCAGAAGTATCCCCGGCCCCTCGGAGGTGAACAGCAACGAGGAGAAGAGCGAGAGGTCGTAGAGGAAGTGCGTAAGGATCGTGGGGACCAGGCCGAAATACAGGTAGATTACGCCCCAGCCGAACGCCGGCAGCGTGAGCTCCGCCACCCGGGCGTACGGCGGTTGCTGCGGATAGTTCGCGTGGCCGGCGGCGAACACGACAGCCTGCAGGGCGATCGCACCCCAGATCCAGGCATTACGTCTGCCGAATCTGGAGCCCAGGAGCGCCGCCGCCGCGATGGGGACGGCACGGAAGACGCTCTCTTCCCACAAAGCCGCGAACAGCGACACGGAGACGGCCCCGAGCCAGGGCTGGTAGGTGGCGAGCAAATCCGGCTGGACCTGTGGGCTGGCCGGGGTCCACCACCCGGTCAGGCGCGACGTCCCCAGATAGAAGAGGACGATGTAGCCCAGCTCCAGGCCGAGGAGCAGGTACGCGGCCAGCGTCCGTCCCAGGGCGGGGGTGGAGGCCGCGACGTCTCGTGACCAGAAGCGCCACTGCTGCAGATGGCCCGGGAAGGCCTTTCGACCCAGCGACTCCCCCGCCATGAAGAAGAAGGCGAGCAGCGGTGTCCCCAATAGAGCGATCCCGCCTGCGGCGAGGAGCTGCTGTCCCAGGTACACGCTGCGCGGCACCGCGGTGTCGTATTGCATCCACGAGAGGGGGAGCGCGTTGAGGAGGTTGAGCCCGAAGAGGGTCGCTACAAGCGCCCCCCAGATCAGCGGAATGCGCCAGAGCACCCATCGCTTCCTCAGGAGGAATGCCGTGCCGACACCGGCACCCAGGAGCATGAACACGAGGATGAAGACCGCGTTCGCACCCAGGGCGATGGCGTCGTTCGCGGACCGCATCTCGCCGTACCGCCGGGCAAACGACTCCGGCACGTGGACGAAGTGGCGAACCTCGGACGGCCGACTCCCGGCCACCCCGAGCTGAAGGCGCACCTCGGCCTCGCCCAGGCTCACGTCCTCTCGCGCATAGACGAACGTGTGATCGACGCGGCCGGACGGCGTCGTCTCCACCGAGGACTCCAGCAGCTCGAACGACTCGAGGACGACGCTCCAGTCGGATGCCGCGTCTTCGGCCACGGCGCGGGCCCTGTCTCCGGACAGGTTCCCGGTCCCCGGATCTTCCTCAGGGAGCGTCAGGCGAAAGCCATACGGGGTTCCGGACGGCGTGAACCAGACGCGACTCTCCTCGGGGTCGGCCTCCGCGAACCGCCGAACGGTCCAGACGAACGAGTGGTACACCCCTCGCTCCGCCAGGCCGAAGAACTCGTCCCGTCCGCCGCTCTCGAGCTCCACATAGGGTTGGGCCAGCGAGTCCACCTGGCCGAAGGAGATGGCCGACTGGGCGTCTTCCGGACCCCACCCGAACCGCTCTGAGACCTGGCCCGCCTCGGCCTCCGCCGTAGCACGGTCCATGCTGATGTCCAGCGCGACGATCGGGAGCGCGACGGTGAAGTAGCGCACGCCGACGGCGGCGCCGAGAACGGCCACCACGGCAAAGATTGTCCAAAAGATGGGGCGACGCGTCATCTGTGCCTCGGTGAGCCGGTCCTGCCGGGGGCATTCCGTGGGCCCGCCTCGTGTAGGGCTGGTCCGTTAAGGTTGAACGCCCGGTCCGCGTGCGCCACCTTTGCCCCGATGCGGCGGGGACTCGGGGCCCGCTGCCTTCACGGGCGACCACCCCAGCCTCGGGCGGGAGCGAAATGGGTCGAAGGCGGATTCGACGGATCTCAGGCAGCCTGGCGCACCCGGCGGGTGGACTCGGCGCGAGGTGACGGGCTCACGGGGGATCACCGGCACCGCGGACCTACCGCTCCACTACAACGCCGTGGAGATCCTCGAGGCCAACCTGGCGTCGCGTCCGGACAAGCCGGCGCTGTTGACCGACGAAGGGACCCTCACCTTCAGCGAAGTCTCCCGCGAGGCGAATCGCGTGGGGAGCGCGCTGCGTGCCGTGGGGGTCCGCGTCGGTGACCCCGTCGCGATCCTCTGCCCCGACACGGCGGAGTGGGTCACGACGTTCTTCGGCACCCTGAAGGTCGGCGGGGTGGCCGTGGGCATGAACACGCTGCTCGTGCCCAACGGGTACGCGTACGTGCTGAACGACTGCCGGGCGAGGGTGTTGGTGGCGCACGCCTCGTTGTTGGACGCCGTTCTCGAGGTCACCGACCGCCTGCCGTTCCTCGAGCACCTCATCGTCGTGGGAGACCGAGCTCCCAACGGCGGGATCACCTACGCCGAGTGGATCGACGGCGCTTCAACCACCGTCGAGACGGCGGCGACGCATCGCGACGACTTCGCCACGCTGAACTACTCCAGCGGAACCACCGGCGAGCCCAAGGGGATCTTCCACGCCCACAAGGACCTCCCCCTGACCGCCGAGCTCTGGGGTGTGCGGACGCTCGGCCTCGAGGAATCGGACCGCACGTTCTCGGTCGCCAAGCTGTTCTTCGTGTACGGTCTGGGGGGGAACCTGATCTTCCCGTGGTACGTGGGCGCTTCGGCCGCGCTCTTCGCGGGCAGCCCGAGACATGCGGCCGATGTCCTGGACGCGGCCCAGCGCATGCAGCCCACGATCCTCTTCAACGCTCCGACCGGATACGCCTCGGCCCTGGCCGTGGAGGGCCTGGCGGAGCGGTACGACCTGGGCTCCCTGCGTCTTTGCGTGTCCGCCGGCGAAGCGCTCCCGGCCCCGCTCTGGAAGGCGTGGAAGGAGCGCACCGGCCTGGACATCCTCGACGGCATCGGCTCGACCGAGAATTTCCACATCTTCGTGTCCAATCGGCCCGGCGACATACGCCCCGGCAGCAGCGGGAAGGCCGTCGAGGGATACGAGGTCCGCATCGTGGACGAAACCGGTGGTGCGGTGCACGACGGTGAAGTCGGGAATCTGCATGTGAAGGGCGAGACTGCCGCCCACTTCTACCTCCACGACGCCGACCGAAGCCGGCACACCTTCCTGGGCGAGTGGCTCAACACCGGTGACAAGTACTACCGCGACGCGGACGGATACTACTGGCACGCCGGACGGTCGGACGACATGCTCAAGGTCGGCGGCATCTGGGTGTCTCCCGTGGAGGTGGAAAGCGTCCTGATCGGCCATGAATCCGTGTTGGAGTGCGCCGTGGTCGGTGCCAGAGACTCCGCGGGCCTCGTGAAGCCGAAGGCCTACGTGGTAACGGCCCCGGGCGCGACCCCCTCGGACCAATTGGCCGCGACGCTCGTCGACCACTGCGTCCACAGCATGGCTGCGTACAAGCGGCCCCGCTGGATCGAGTTCGTGGAGGAGCTGCCCAAGACCGCTACCGGCAAGATCCAGCGTTTCCGATTGCGATGACGGGAAAGGGCGATGGGCCTATGCTGACGACCTCCCGCCCGGCCCTCCGGCTCGCCCCGGTCGTCCTCGCCCTGGGCTGGATCGGCGGGTGCCAGCGGCCCGACGGAGAGGGGAGGCCGCCGTCCGACGCAGCAGCGGTGGCTGCCGCCCCGACGGAAGGCCACGTCCGCCTGTACGCGGTCGACCGCTACGAGGGCGTGCGCCGGCTGGACCCGAGCACCCTCGAGGTGATCGACTCCATCGACACGGGTCCCCGCCCCCACGGGATCGTGGCGTCACCCGACGGCCGGACGCTGTACATCACCCTCGAGGCCAGCAGCGAGGTCATCAAGGTCGACGTGGCGACCCACCGCATTCTGGGTCGGGCGGCGGTGGGCGACGTTCCCAACGAGCCCGCCCTCGGCCCGGCCGGCCGCTACCTGTTCGTGCCGCTCCGGGCAGCCGGGGGCACCGACGTCGTGGACACCGGGTCCATGGAGCGGGTGCGGTCGCTGCCCACTGGTGCGGGCGGGCACAATGCCTACCTGGCTCCCGACGGCGACGTCTACTCCACCTCCATGGGCGACGACCTCATCGCGGTGATCGATCCCGCCACCCTGGAGATCACCCGCAAGATCCCGGTGGGCGGCGTACCCAGGCCCGTGGCCTTCACCGACGACGGACGGCTCGCCTACGTGGCGCTCTCCGGACTCATCGGCTTCGTCACCCTGGACCTGACCGCCGACGAGATCGTGGACCGGGTCGAATACGCCATTCCGGAAGACGTCCCGGTGCCCGTCTTGGACACGTACACCCACGGCGTCCTTCTCACGCCGGACCAGCGGGAGCTGTGGGTCGCCGCGTACGGGACGGACACGATGTACGCGTTTCTCATGCCCGAAGGCCAGGAGTTGGCCGCGATTCCCGTGCCTGGCGGACCCCACTGGCTGACGCTCCACCCGGACGGCGAGCCGCTGTACGTGAGCCTGGAAAGGTCCGGCGAGGTCGCGGCTATCCACCGAGGGCTCCGGGAGGTCGTCCGGGTAGCCCCGGTCGGCCGCGGACCCACGCGGGTCCTGGCCTTCCGGACTCCTGTGGACTAGGCCCATCTGTGCTACCGCGGACCGAGCCTGGCTCGGAGATTGCCCGCTGCGTCGTCCCACCGGCCTTGCCGCAGGCTCGCCGGCGACCGCCGGAGGTGCCCAACCAGACCCGGAGGATCACTTTCGTGAATCGGTGGGCTGACCACCGCTGTCCGTGACCCACGACCCCGAGGACTTTCCGATGCCCGATCATATCAGCTTCTCCGCCCAGGTGGACCGCTACTTCCACAAGGCCAGCGCGCTGATGGATTACCCGACGGGCCTATTGGAGCAGATCCGCATCTGCAACAGCGTCTACCACATGCGGTTTCCGCTGCGGCGCGACGACGGTTCGATCGAGGTCATCCAGGCCTGGCGCGCCGAGCACAGCGGTCACCGTCTTCCGGTCAAGGGTGGCATTCGGTACGCCCCGACTGCGGACGAGGACGAGGTCGTCGCCCTGGCGTCGTTGATGACATACAAGTGTGCCCTCGTGGACGTCCCCTTCGGCGGAGCGAAGGGCGGCATCAGGATCGACCGGGTGGGCTATTCGGAGGCGGAGCTCGAGCGCATTACGCGACGCTACACCTTCGAGCTCATGGGCAAGAACTTCATCGGGCCCGGCTCCGACGTCCCGGCTCCCGACTATGGCACCGGCCCCCAGGAGATGGCGTGGATCGCCGACACCTACATGGCCATGGCCACCAACCAGCTGGACGCAGCCGGGTGCGTGACGGGGAAACCTCTGACGCAGGGGGGCATCCGCGGCCGTCTCGAGGCCACCGGACAGGGAGTCTTCTTCGGGGTGCGCGAAGCGTGCAGCCATGTGGACGACATGAAGAAGCTCGGTCTCGACGCCGGACTCGAGGGCAAGCGCGTGGTCATCCAGGGGCTCGGTAACGTCGGCTCCCACGCCGGCCGCTACTTGCAGGACGCCGGCGCGGCGATCACTGGCATCGCCGAGCGCGAGGGAGCGATCCACGATCCCCAGGGCCTGGACGTGAAGGCCGTCCGGGAGCACCGCTCCGAGACCGGATCGATTCTGGGCTTTCCCGGGGCGACCAACATCACCGATACGCTGGACGCCCTGGAGCTGGACTGCGATATCCTCATTCCCGCTGCGCTCGAGAGCCAGATCACGGGAGAGAACGTCGACCGCATACAGGCCAAGCTCGTCGCCGAGGCCGCCAACGGCCCGGTTACGGCGGACGCGGCCGAGAAGCTGCTCGGCCGCGGCGTTCTGATCCTGCCCGACCTCTATCTCAACGCCGGCGGCGTGACCGTTTCGTATTTCGAGTGGATCAAGAACCTGTCCCACGTGCGCTTCGGAAGAATGGACAAGCGCTTCCAGCAGTCCGCGGATCACGAGCTGCTGTCGGCAGTCGAGGGGCTCGTCGGAAAGGTCTTCGGCAATGATCTGTACGACCGCATTCAGAAACGCGGCGGTGAGGCCGACCTCGTGCGCTCCGGGTTGGAGGACACCATGATCTCCGCGTACGACGAGATGCGCGAGACGACGCTGCGACTCGAAACGGATCTGCGGACCGGCGCCTTCGTGAACTCCATCGACAAGGTCGCCCGGGCATACCTGGAGCGGGGCATCTTCCCCTGACGACTCAGTCGTCGAGGCCGTGCTCCTTCATCTTGCGCCACAGCGTGGTCCGGCCCATGCCGAGGAGTTGGGCGGCGCGAGCCCGCACGCCGTCGGCCTGGCGTAGAGCCTGGACGATTGCCTCCCGCTCGATCCCCGCGCCCCCCGCCCGGTAGCGCTCCCGGCCGGAGTCCGGGCCGTCGGTCCCCTGGGGCAACACCTCCGGCGGGAGATGCTGCGCGTGGATCGCGGACCAACCCGACCGCACCGTGGCGCTTTCGAGAACGGAGAACAGCTGCCGCACATTCCCGGGCCACGCGTAGGCCAACAGCGTCCGCATGGCGAGGGGCGAGACGTGGGGCCCGGCGGCGCGAGCTCCACCGCTCTCCGACCGCGAACGGAAGAAGTGCTCCACCAGGAGAGGGATGTCGCCCTTGCGCTCGCGGAGCGGGGGCAGCTGGATGTGGAAGACGTTGAGGCGGTAGTAGAGGTCCTCGCGGAAGTCACCTCGCTCCACCGCTGCGGCGAGGTCACGGTTGGTGGCCGTCACCACCCGCACGTCGGTGCGGACGGGCCGGACGCTGCCGACCGGCAGGAACTCCCGCTCCTCCAGGGCCCGCAACAGCCGTTGCTGGGTCGCCGGGGTGACGTCGCCCACCTCGTCCAGGAACAGGGTGCCGCCGTTCGCGGCCAGGAACAGGCCCTGCTTGTCCCGCACCGCACCCGTGAACGCGCCCCGGACGTGCCCGAACAGCTCGGACTCCAGCAGGCCCTCGGACAGCGCCCCGCAGTTGATGGCCAGGAACGGTCCGTCCACACGGTCCGACGCCTCGTGGATGGCCCTGGCCACCAGCTCCTTCCCCGTGCCTGTCTCCCCGGTGACCAGCACGGTGGCCTCGGTGGGAGCCACGCGCTCCACCTCCTCCAGCACCAGTAGCATGGAGGCGGATCGCGTAACGATTCCCCCCAGGCCGGGGCCACCGGACCCGGTTGGTCGCGCGGTCAGCAGGCCGTCCACCCTGCCCAGCAACACGTCCGGCTCCACTGGCTTGGTCAGGAAGTCGTCAGCCCCCGTGTGCAGCGCTTTGACCGCCGCGTCCACCGTGGCGAAGCCGCTGATCATGAGGATCGGCACGCCTTCGCCGCGAGTGCGGAGGACCTCCACCAGCGAGATTCCGTCCAGCCCTGGCATGCGGAGGTCCAGGAGCACCAGATCGAACCGGTCACGGGCCAGGGCGTCGACGGCTTCCTGGGCGTCGGACGCCTGTGTCACCTCGTGCCCCTCTGCCTCCAGCAGGGCCGCGGTGGTGATGCGGAAGACGCGATCGTCGTCGACGATCAGCAGTCGCCCTCTCACGCCGCCGGGAGATCCACCGTGAAGCGGGCGCCGGGCCCGTCGCCACGGTTCTCGGCCGAGATTCGGCCTCCATAGGTCCGCACGGTGGCCTCGGCGGTGAAGAGGCCGAGCCCCACGCCGTGTACCTCGGCTTTGGTCGTGAAGAAGGGATCGAAGATCCTCGGCAAGGCCTCAGCGTCGATGCCCTGTCCCCGGTCCAGCACCTCGATGCGCACCCTTTCGCCCGCGGCGGTGACCAGGATTTCCACCGGACCCTGGCCGTTCGACGCCTCGCGGGCATTGAGCACCAGGTTGAAAAGGACCTGCTTGAGCGCCTCCGGCGCCACGGCCGCCTGCACGTTGCCGCCCACGACCGTGACCCGCTGGTCCCCCCCGTCCGGGCCGGCATCGACGAGTGACGCCACCTCGGTGGCCACCGCCGTCGCATCGCAGGACGAGCCGGGCTCGGCGGGCCGGCGCGCCTCCAGCATCTGCTCGGCCAACTCGTGCATCCGGAGTAGCTCGTCCACGGCCATGTCGGCGTAGTGGACGGCCTCCGGGTCGTTCTCCACGCGGCGCCTCAGGAGCTCGAGGCAGTTGCGCACGCTCGCGATGGGATTGCGGATCTCGTGGGCGAGGTGCGTCACGAGTCGTCCCGCAGCGGCGAGCCGTTCCCGCTGTATCAGCTCACCCTGGAGCACCGCCAGGCGCTCCTGTCGGTCTTCGAGCTCACGATTCATGGCCTCCAGGTCCTCGAGTCGGGCCACCAGTGTGCGCCGCATGGCGTCGAATGCGTCAGCCAACCGGTCCACCTCTCGCACCGAGGATCCGGCGATCGGCGCCTCCACGTCGCCTTCCGCCAGCCGATCTGCCGCCTCCGCCAACGTGGACACCGGCCGCGCGACAATGGATGCGAACAGCACGCTCAGCAGGAGACCGATCCCCATGGCCCCGGCGGCGCTGACCAGAGCGGTGCGGCGGAGACGGGGAACCACTGCGAGCTCGTCGTCCAGGTCCCGGAAGAAGATGACGCGAGCGTCACCGGAGACTGGACTCATCAGCGCCAAGAATCGTCGAGTCCCGGCCGTGACGACCTGGACGGAGTCCACCGGGACGCCCATCATCGCCGCGGCGATCGGGTCTGAAGTCTCCGGGTCCTCGGTCGAGGCGTGGGCGCCTCCGTCCGGTCCCTGGATGATGACCCCGGACCTCGTCAGGCCCGCCAGGGTGCCGGCCTCCAGCTCCCCGAACGCCGTGGCTCCCCCGGCCGCCCCCACCCAGGCCCCGTCGATCTCGACGGGCGCCAGCGCGAGCAGGTGGAGGCCCTGGTCCCCCAGGACCACCTGAACGGGCATGTCCCCCTGCTGTGTGGCCTGCACCAGCTCCATGGGAGCGCCGGTGGGTCCCACGATGGCGGATCCGTCACCGGCCAACAGGACCGGGATCTCGGCGAAGCTCTCGGCCAACGGCGTGATCACGCTGCGGGCCCGGCTGGAGTCCCCGTCCATGAGTGCCTGAGCCAATTCAGGGGCCTTGGCGAAATCCTGCGCGTGCATCATGCGCATGCCCGCCGTCACCTCCCACCGGTTTTGCAGCACCATGCCGGCACGATGAAGGTCGTCCCGGGCGCGCTCGTCCAGCGTCTGGTCGAGCTGACGGCTCATGAGCAGGCCAGCGGGAATCGCCGCCAGCACCAGCACGAGGGCTACGACCAGGAGTAGAACGGATCTCAGCGACATTGGGTGCGAAGCTCAGGCCCGCGCCGTCGCGGGCTCCAGAGATGAATGATACCGTAAACCAGGCAACCGCCGCGACACCTGCACAGGGTGGGCCGCGGTGGGACTCGTGTGAGGCCGAGCACCCAAGGCTTTACCCACATGTCAGTTGGAGTTCGTGAAGCGCCGAGGGCGACGGACGTTCCGTGCGTTTCACGGAACGCGCTGGAACGTTTCGGAGCGTGGGCGCGACAGGCAGGGAGCGACGCGGTACTGGTGGTCGTGGCATGGCGCGCCGCCCTGGCGACCAGCGGAATCTCACCCGCAATCGGGCCGGGAACGCTCACTCCGGAAGCGCGAGGCGTCGCAGGATCTCCTGGAATCGAGGGTCCGATCGCAGGAGATCGTACCGGGGCCACCGATTCGCCAAGTGCAGAAACCCGTCTGCCTCTTCGTAGGCGAGCTCCAGCCAGCGGATGGCCTCGTCGGCGTCGCCCAGAGCCTCGTAGACCCGAGCAACCTGGGAGGCCGGCACGTAGGCGACCTCACGGGCCCCGAGGAGCTCGTCCAGGATCGCCCGCACCGCTTCGGACTCGCCCTGGGCGGCCAGGACGTGGGCCAGTGAGGCCTTCGGGCCCGGTAGCCCTCCGGAAAGCGTGACGGCGGCCTCGAGCTCAGGCCTTGCAGCCTCGTCGTCTCCGAGCTGACGCAACGCCGCTCCCTTGAGCCAAAGGCCGGACCAGGACGACGCGTCCATCTCGAGCATCGTTTCCGCCGAAGCCAGGGCCTCCGCTAGCCGCCCCTCGGCCACCGCGTTCCATCCCTTGGCGTTCCACGCGTTTATGGAGTGCGGGTCGAGCTGCAGGGCCCGGGTGATCGCCCTTCGACCGCCGGCGAAGTCTCCGTCGTGGGTCAAGTAGACAGAGTAGGCCCAGAGGCTTACCGGATCCGACGGCGCCAGGGCTACGGCTCTCTCGAGCCGCTTCCCGGCCTCGGACCAGTTGCGATCGAAGGTCAGGTGGTGCATGCCGAGCGCCCGGTGCCCCTCTGCAAGCATGGAGTCCAGGGCCAGAGCGCCCATCGCCTCTGCTCGCGACAGGGGCTGAGGTCCCGGGGACTCAGGACCCCGAAATATGCCAGGACTCCATAGGCGTTGGCCAAGCCAGCGTGCGGCTCGGCGAAAGACGGGTCGAGCTCGATGGCTCGGTTGAAGTGACGCAGGCTTTCCTCGAAGCCCGCTTCGGTCCACCGCATCCCCGCGGCCGTACCCCTCAGGTAGGCCTCGTATGCTGCGATGTTGTCGGTCGGGAAGGTCGCGAGCCGTCCCCGCTCTTCGGCCGTGAGCTCGACCTCGAGGGCCGCCGTGATCTGTTGGGCGATCTCGGTCTGCATGGCGAAGAGCTCGTCTACCGACCACGTCCGGTCGAACTCCGCAGCCCAAAGGTGCGTGTCACTGCGACCGTCCACCAACTGCGCGGTAACGCGGATGTCGTCGCCCGCACGGCGGGCGCTCCCTTCCAGGACGACGTCCACGCCGAGCTCCGCAGCGATCGTCATGATCGACTTGGCGTCCGTGGCATAGGGCAACACCGACGTTCGTGAGATGACGTCGAGGCCCGGGATCCGCGCGAGGTGCGTGATGATCTCTGCGTGGATGCCGTCGGCGAAGAACGCGTCGGCGGGATCGGGGCTGATGTCTTCGTCGATTTCAGTCGATGCAGCAGGCTCGCCATTGCCACGATCGCGTTGGCCCCGGGCGGGACCGGATCGGCCCCCGAATCCGGACCCACCGCCCAGGGTGTGCGGGGGAGTCTCCCATAACCTCGGCCCAGCGCCGAGGAGTGCGCAACGATCTCGAGACCTCGATCTCTCAGGCGAGGCTCTCGTGCCCCCAGCGCGTACCTCTGCGGGTCTGGGGCCCTCCACGCACCCGGGCCCGGTCGGAGAAGCTCCGTCCGGGCCCGTCCCATCCGCCACCACCCCATCTCGTGCGGATCGCCAACGGCCCCGTGGCGCGGGGCCGTTCCGACGTTACTCGAACAGCCCAAGCAGTCGGTTCAGGCAGGAAGTCCACCCCTCGGTGTGAGCGTCCGTGACCTCCTTGGCGGGGAAGCCTTCATGGGTGAGCACGACCTCGGTGGACCCGCCCAGATCGTTGAACTCCACCGTAACGACCGTGTCCTCGCCCATGTGATGATCCTCCTCCTCCCAATCCCACGTGTAGACCAGCCGTGTGGGCGGCTCGATCTCCCGGTAGACGCCGTAGGCCGTGTAGCTCTGGCCTTCCGCCCCCTTCATCTGGATGCGGTAGCGGCCCCCCACCGTCAGGTCCACCTGGACGTCCTCCATCGTCGCGTGCTCGGGGCACGCCCACTGCCGCATGTGCTCGGGGCGCGTCCACGCCTCGAAGACCCGGTCGCGGGAAGCCGCGATGACCCGGGACAGACGGAGCGACGTGCTGGTTTCCGTGCTCATTTCCTCTCCTCCCCCTTGTTGGTGTCCTCCAGGTAGCGAGTCAGCCGATCGAGCTGCCCCTCCCAGAACTCCCTGTGTTGCTCGATCCAGTCCGACGCTTTCTCCATCGGTGCGGGATCGAAGCGCATGCGGTGCACTCGCCCGTCCTTCCTCCTCACCACCAGACCCGCCTCCTCCATCACCTTGAGGTGCTTCGACACGGCCATGAGGGACACGTCGAACGGCTCGGCCAGCTCGGACACGGATCCTGGGCCCTCCCGGGCCAAGCGCGTGAGGATGGCCCTCCGGGTGGGATGCGCCAGTGCGGCGAAGGTCCGGTCGAGTGCTGCGTCCGAAGCGAATGTCACCATGGCCGCAATGCTAAACCATTTGGTTTACTATCGCAAGGGTCAGAGCTTCTCGAGGCGTGGTTTGGATGACGTGTCGACGACGGCGCGAACGATCAAGCCTGCACCGGTGGCACGAGCCGGGCGAACTCCTCGGCCATCGGAAAGACCCGCTGTCGTGCGTGGTACCGCTGGAAGGCAGAGAGCTTGTAGAGCACGTAAGTCATCAGCAGCGAGTGGAACGCTCGGTGCTTGGCCGACCGGTTCGGCAGGTAGGCCCGCATGAATCGTCCCCACCGCTTCGCCACCGCCGGCCAGGAGTAGAACTTACGGTTCAGCAGATTGAACGTCTGGAAGACCTGCTCCGAGGTCACGCCGCGCGGATGATAGACCAGGTGGTCCCCCTCGTAGTGTGCCAGATCGTGATCGAAGATCCGCCCCTCCTCCTCGACCCTGGCGTGAAGCGGCGTGCCGGGAATCGGAATCGCGATGGAGAGGAGGATGGCGCTGGGATCCACCCGCTCCAGGTTCTTCGGGAGATTCCGGTAGTACTCGGGCGTGTCCTCGTCCAGGGCCAGAATCATCCCCGTGAACGTCAGGATACCCTTGCGCTTGAGCTTCAGGAACAACTCCTCGTATTCCTGCACCCGGTTGTGCAGCTTGTGCACGGACCGGAGGCTGGGCTCATTCAGCGACTCCAGGCCGACGAATACCATGCCCGTACGGGCCTCTGCCAGCAGATCGATGAACTCGTCGTCATGGAGGTAGTTGAAGCTGAACTGAACGCCCAGGGCCCAGAGTTCCAGCTTGGCGATCTCCCGCATGAGCTCCTTCGCGTAGTCCAGGTTCCCACCCAGGTTGTTGTCCATCAGCATTGCCATCTTCCGCTTCCGGAATGGCAAGCGCTCGGTCGCTGTCAGGTCGGCGATGACGTCCTCCACGGGACGGCAGCGGAACGGCGTCGGCTTCACGGTCAGCTGGCAGAAGTCGCAGCGAAAGATGCACCCCCGGGTCGCCTCCGTGACCATCGGCACGGCGAACTCCGGCTCGACCAGGTCGAAGCGCGGAGGCGGGATGCCCTCCAGCTTCATGGACAGCGGCGCCTCGTAGACCTTCTGCAGCCTGCCGGCGACCAGGTCCTCCACCACCTGAGGCCAAACGCCCTCGGCCTCGCCCACCACGGTCGCGTCGAAATGGGGGATGACCTCGTCCGGAAACGTGGTCGGGTACTTGCCGCCTGCGATCACCGGTTTCCCCAACTCTCGGAAGCGCCGGGCCACCTCGTACGCATGCGGCGCGCAGAAGTCCATGAAGCTGATCGCGATGTAATCCGCGTCAGTGCCGTAGTCGATGGGCCGGACCATCTCGTGCAGGACCTCGACCTCGACGATGGGCGGCGTCTCTGCGGCGAGCAGGATTCCCGCCAGGGGTGGAGCAGGTGAGCGCGCGTAGTAGGCCTGTCGTTCTCCCAGATTCTGAAAGAGGACGATGATCTGCAGCTTGGGCTTACGCATGACACTGCCTCCTTCCCGGGCTTCTCACGCGAGGAGCCCGACGAGAACCAGACCCGCCCCGACCACGGCGCCGCCGGCGCCGATCGCATGTCCCGCGAAGAACAGGCTGTTGCGTCCCAGAGGCACCGGGGCGAGGCCCCGCTCCCCGACCCACGCCCCCACCGCCAGGGCGAACACGAACCCGTAAGCCGACGCCACCAGCGCCCAGCCGAGCAGCCAGGCGACGCTCCCACTCAGGGCGAGGTGCGGACGCATCAGGGACACGATCAGCAGCAGGAGACCGTCGGCGATCAGCGTGGTGTGGGCCACCCGCCAGGCCCGGATGGCATCGGGTCCCCGGTCCCGGATGATGGCCAGCCAGAACGGGAAGCCGGCCAGGACGCCGAGGAACACGACGATCGCGCCCTGGAGCATCAGGAATCGCGCGACCTCGGCGGGCATGGCTACCCCTCCGCGACCGTGGTCAGCTCGAGGATCGACGCGTACATCCCGATGGTGATGCGGGCCAGGGCCTCGAAGTCGAGGTTCTCGATCGTGTCCAGGTCGGTCGTGTGGGTGGCCGGGGACCGAAATGCACCCGTATCCGTGACCTGGATCCCCGGATAGCCCAGGCGCCAGAACGACGCATGGTCAGACCACGATGCGCCCTTCACCCACCAGGGGACGCTGCCCGCTTGAATCGGGAATGAGGTGCCCTTCTTGAACCCGCGGGTCGCATCCACCACGTACTGGCGGGACGACAGATTGGCGATGAAGCCCAGGAAGTCGCCCCGATCCGGATAGAACAGCGAGAACGGGAAGGGCAGCTGCTGGCTTCCCGGCCCGTGCTTATAGATGCCGATGGCGTCCATGGACAGCATCACGCGGATGTCTTCGCCCCGGTCGAACGAGCGCTGAGCGTACACGCGACTCCCCTGGGCCTCGGTGCCGCTGTACGGCGGCTCCTGCGTCGTGAACGCCACCAACCTCAGTGTCCGGTCCAGCTCCTGGTCCTTCAGCAGGTCGCTCAATTGCAGGAGCACAGCCATGCCGCTCCCGTTGTTGTTGGCGCCCGGCGAGTCGAGCCAGGTGTCGTACTGGGCCGTGACGATGACGATCTCGTCCGGACGAACCCGGCCGGGAATCTCGATCTCCAGGTTGCTGCAGGGCGCCCCATCGACCAGGAACCCCTGCTCCCCCACCTGGTAGCCGTGGCTCCGCCACCGTTCCTGTATCCATCGGGAGGCCTGCTCGAGCTCCTCGTGATGCGGAGGGTTCCTTGGACCGAGGGTGTCGGCCAGGTACGACACGTCTGCACGGAGCAGCTCTTCCAGGACCGTCAGACGGTCCCCCATCGAGTCCTCCAGTACCGGGCCGTCCCACTGCCCCTCGCACTCGAGCATGTACCAATGGACAAGCCCCAGGGTGACTGCGACGAGGGCCAGACCCGCCAACACCGCGCCCTTAGGCCTCATCGGGGAGCCTCCAGAACAGGTTCTTGAAGACCCGGGCCCTGGCCTTGTGGGGAAGCGCGGCCGCCACCGCCAGCCCAGCCTGGGTCGCCAGATCCCCATATGCCCAGGCCTTGTCCCCCTCCAGCATGCCGACGATGCGGTCCGCCACGTCCTCCGGCTCGTGCATGAACCAGTCCGGAATCCGGCTCATGTCCATGGCCGCGGAGGTGAGGAACTGGGTCCTTGTGAACCCCGGGTGGATGCACAGCACTCTGACACCGGTTCCGGAGAGCTCGGCGGCCAATGTGTCACTGAGACTCGAGAGGTAGGATTTGCTCGCGCCGTACACGGCGAGTCCGCAGTAGGGGACCCGGGCGCTGGCCGAGCTGACGTTGACGATGGCGGCTTCCGGACGACGTCGGAGGATGGGAAGCAGTCCGTGGATCAGGCGGGTGGGCACGAGAGCGTCGAGCAGGAGCGTACGCTCGGCGTCACTCCACGCCGACCCGGCAAACGAGGCGAACTGGCCGGCGCCGGCGTTGTTGACCAGGATGTCCAGCGGCGGGTCTCGGCTGCGGACCCACTCGATGAAGGCGGGTGCCCCGTCCGCCTCGACCAGGTCCAAGGCCAACCAAGGCACCGCCCGGCCATGCGCGGTCTCCAGGGTCCGGGCCACGTCCTCGAGCTCCCGCCTCTCCAAACCGGTGAGGAGGAGGTGGCATCCCCGCTTCCCGAGGGCGAACGCCAGGGCCTTGCCTATCCCCCTGGACGCGCCCGTGATCGCTGCCACCTTTCCCTGCAGCTGCATCCCCCCGCCTCCCGGTACCGGCAGGCCCAGCCGAACGACAGCGACGACCAAGCCGCCTCGAGGGTAGCCATCCCACACACCTTCCCATGTTGAGCCTAGCGAGGAAGGTCCGTCGCGTCTGTCGGGAAAAGGAGGATTCGGCAGTGGGGACCCGTGCACGAGGCCGACCGCTGGCGGGCGTGGAATGATGTCGAGGCCGGCCGTTGGCGGAGCGCCGGTGAGGTCGAGGTCAGCGTCGGGCGAGCCACAGCGGGTGTACCCGTCGGTCCCGCGCGAGCCCTCACGGATGTGGCAGCCTGCCGCCGATCACGTCAGGGCTCGTCGCCGCCCGGCCGGCGACGCTTGGCCTTCCGGCCGGTTGACCCCGAGCCCGAGCCAGAGCCGCCGGCGGGCTGGTACGAGCCGCCGGATCGCTGGACACTCCCCCGGCCCAGCCCCGACGTTGTGCCGGTGGGCAGCCGCGAGCTTCCTTTCGTGTATCCCCTGCCGTTCACCACCCGGGCGGTGCGGGGAGGACGGGGCGTCACGGTCACGTAGATGGGTCGATAGCCAGGGTACCAGAAGTTGGGGTTGTATCCATACCCGTATCCCGGATAGCCGTAGCGGTACAGGTAGCTGTACCCGAATCCGAAATAGAGGGGAGAGAAGGGCAGCGGCACGCCCGCGGCGACCGCAGCGCTCGGCGCCGGTGGTGGCTGGGCCACCTCTTGGGCAACGCCCCGGTCGATGGCGAACTTCCGCGGAAAGGAAACCGCGACGACCGCGTCGATGACGGACTCGGGGACGCCGGCGTCGGCCAGGCCCACGAGGGCCTGCCCGTTCAGCCGGAACGGTTGGCCCGTCTCCACGATCCACGCCTCGACGGCTTTCCCGTGCACCTGCCGGCTGGCCTCCATCACGTGGTCGAGCGAGGGCGGAACGGACGCGGCCAGGCGTGCCGCAGCGGCCGAGGCGGCGACGTCGTCCGGAAGCGGGGTCACGCCCGCCTCGGCGAACACCTGGGTCGACGCCCGCTGGAAATACTGAGCCGAGGCGACCCGCTCTGCCCCTACGTACGTGGAGCGCACATCCATCCACTGCGTGGGCGTGACGAACGACATGATCCCGGTCGCGCTCCGGCTGTGGCCGTCGGCGCACGTCAAGGTCGACCGGGTGTACATCCTCTTTCCGTCAGGGGAGAGCCGGGCTTCCTCCCAGCCCTCGCACCCCTCCCGTCCGGTCGCCCGCCTCTCACCCACACCCCTGATGATCTCCCGCGCCGTCACGCCCCCGTCCGCCACCACGAGCATCTCTACCCCTTCGCCGGCAGCGGCGGGCTGGAAGCACAGCGCCGCGCCGTCGCCGAGTGGACCGATGGGCACCCAGCAGCCGAGCCAGGCCTGGAGTTGCGGCTCTCTGTCCTGAGCTCCGCCAGGGAGGACGACGGATAGCATGGCGATCGCCAGCGCCGTAACCAGGCCGCGCCACTTCGCTCTTCCCTCGCCGCTGAGAGCGAGCCTACCGCTCATGGTCAGCCTCCCGTCCGTCACAGGCGGACGCCCACCCCGAACGTCAGCTGGAACCCCGAGAGATCCAGCTGGTCGAAACCCACGAAATCGACGTCCAGGCTCCCCTTCCCCCATGCGTACCGGAGCTCTGACGAGATCAGGAGATGCGGGTTCAGGGAAAGGTCCACGCCCGCAGCGGCGTGTGCCGTGAACGCCGATCCGGAGCTACGGAACCGCTCCGTGAAGATGTCCAGGGTCTCGAAGTCGACGAAGTCACCGTGCTGTTCGAAGCGATACCACACGAAGCCGGCGCTCGCCCCCACGTAGGGCATCCACCGGGACGGCACCCAGGCGAAGCGGCCGATGCTCCGTCCCCGGTCGGTCAGGTAGACCTTCGCGCCGCCCGTGAGCGACGTGCGCGCGAACTCGGTGACCTGCTCGATGGGCCGATTGTCGGTGTCCACCCAGTCCCTGAGCTCGGACCGGGTCGTGCCGCCGGCGTATCCGAAGTACGCCGTGCCGTCGACGCGGTCCGTGATCCGGACGCCCAACTCGCCGGCGATCACCGGAGTGTTGAAGTCCGCTCGTTCGAGCGTCATCTGCTCGGTGGTGAAGTCGAAGAGGTCGCTGCCGGCGCGGGGCATCGAATAGCCCAGCTTGAGCCCCAACGTGACCGACGGCGGCTTGAACAGGAAGCCGTCACCTCCGCTCTGCGCCAGGGCCCCCGGCGGCAACGCCAGGCAGCAGAGTGCGATGATCGCCGTTGGGCGCGTGATCCGTGAGAGCCGAACCACGGTAAGCTCCCGGAACGAGGGTCGAGGGCGCGTGCCCGACCGAACGGAGTGACGCGGAGGTCGGGCTGCGATGCCACTGCGCACGAACACCGGTAGCAATTGACGTGCCGCCGACGCCGATGCGGACCTCTGGCCGGATTTCGCCTTCTCTGCGCGGGATTCTGCAGATCACTCGAACGAAGCGGTGCGTTCATCGCATCCCACCGAGTGGACACGATGTCCTCGGGCGGTGACGTCGCGGTTACCTTTATCACGTCACCCACCGGCCCCCTCCATCACCCCCGATCCCTCATGCCCGTCCTCCACCATCGCCCCGTCGTGGCCTCGGGCGGCCGCGCACCCAGCAGATGGATGATGATCGTCCACGGGATCTACGGCGCCGGCCGAAACTGGGCGTCCGTGGCCCGTCGGTTCGTCGAGGCCCGCCCGGATTGGGGCGCACTGCTGGTGGACCTGCGCGAGCACGGAGGCTCCCAGGGCTTCCCCCCACCCCACGACCTGGAAGCGAGCGCGGCGGATCTCAGCCGCCTGGTGGAGGCCGAGCAGATCGACGCCCAGGCAATTCTCGGCCACTCCTTCGGTGGCAAGGTGGCCCTGGTCTACTCCCGTGAGCCCGCGGTGCCGCTCCGACGCGTGTGGGTGGCGGACTCCACGCCGGACGCACGGTCGCCCGACGGCAGTGCCTGGCGGATGCTGCGGGTGCTCCGTCTCCACACCGGTCCGTTCCCGGACCGGGCCGCGGCCATGGCGGCGGTCGAGCTGGAGGGGTTCCCGAACTCCGTGGCACAGTGGATGTCCACGAATCTGGCAAACGGGCCGGACGGACTCCGCTGGCGTCTCGACGCCGATGACATGGAGGCTCTGCTCAGGAGCTTCTTCTCCGTGGACGCCTGGGACGCGGTGGAGCACCCGGCCGACGGCACCCACGTACACGTCATGCGGGCGGAGGCCTCCAGCATCCTCACGGAGGAGGCGTGCCTGCGGATCGAAGCGGCGGGAAACGCGACCGGTCGGGTACACCTTCACCGGGTGGAGGGCGGCCACTGGCTCAACGCCGACAATCCGGAGGAGCTACAGCGGCTCCTGCTCACGCATATGGACTGATCTCTGGCGCCCCTGCCCTCGAAGGCCCCCTCACTACGTCGATCCGTTCGGCAGAAGCGACGTGAGCATGCGCGCCAGCGGAGTCTTCCGTCTTTGCCGCCGAAGCCTCATGTCAGTTCGACCGCGCCTCCGCGCGAACGAGACCGTACTTACGGATCTTCCGGCTGAGCGTGGGTCTGGAGATCCCCAGGATGCGAGCGGTAGCGCTCTTGTTGTGGCCCGTCAGGTCCAGCGTCAGTGAAATGGCCTCGGCTTCGATCTCGTCGAGGCTGCGCCCCGTGGGAGGAATCAAGATCGCCGCGGAGCCGGCGTCGGCGGGGCCCACTCCGTTCCGGGATTGATAGAAGGGCAGGTCGAACACCTCGACCACCTGACCGGTCGCGCTTCGGGCCGTCTGTTGGATCATGCGCCTGAGCTCGCGCACGTTTCCGGGCCATCGGCGCTCTTCGAGGGCGGAACAGGCGGCGTCGGAGAACTCGCGGCATTGCAGGCCTTCCAGCGTCGCGATCTGGTTGAGGAACTGGTTCGCCAGGCCCGTCACGTCACCCTCCCGCTCCCGTAGCGGTGGCAGGGTGAGCCGCGCCTCTTCGAAATGTCGGTACAGATCCTGACGGACGAG
>JBDHHQ010000057.1:0-28424 GCA_039589315.1 Gemmatimonadota bacterium | reverse complement strand
CAAGCGGCGCGGCTTCGTCTTCCAGTCTTCGGAGATCTACGGCGGCACCGGCTCCGTGTGGGATTACGGCCCGCTGGGCGTCGAGCTGAAGAACAACGTCCGGGGGCGCTGGTGGAGCGCGATGGTACATCGGCGCGACGACATCGAAGGCCTGGACGCGGCCATCCTCATGCACCCACGGGTGTGGGAAGCGTCGGGGCACGTCGAAGGGTTCACGGACCCGCTGGTGGAGTGCACCAACTGCCATCGACGCTTTCGCGCCGATCTGGAGGAAGTCCAGGGTGGGCAGTGCCCCACCTGCGGTACCCGGGACGCCTTCACCGAGCCACGCATGTTCAACCTGATGTTCAAGACCTTCATGGGCCCCGTGGAGGACGCGGCGTCCACCGTCTACCTGAGGCCGGAGACGGCGCAGGGGATCTACGTGAACTTCCTGAATGTGCAGGGCACGGCGCGTCAAAGAGTACCCTTCGGCATCGCCCAGATCGGCAAGGCATTCCGCAACGAGATCACGCCGGGCAACTTCATATTCCGTACCCGGGAGTTCGAGCAGGCCGAGATGCAGTTCTTCGTCCGCCCGGGCGATGACGAGGAGTGGTTCGAGTACTGGATGGAGCGCCGGATGGCGTGGCAGGTGGATCTGGGCGTGCGCGCCGAGAAGCTGCGCTTCCACGAGCACGGACCCAGTGAGCTCGCGCATTACGCGAAGAAGGCCTACGACATCGAGTACGAGTTCCCCTTCGGTTGGAAGGAGTTCGAGGGGATCCACAACCGCACCGACTTCGACTTGTCCAGGCACCAGGAATACTCCGGCAAGCGCCTCGAGTACATCGATCCGGCCACGAACGACCGCTTCGTGCCCTTCGTCGTCGAGACGTCCATGGGCGTGGACCGAACGGCCCTCGTGGTCCTGGCCGACGCGTACACCGAGGAGGAGGTCGAGGGCGAGCAGCGGGTGGTCATGAAGCTCCATCCGGCCCTGGCGCCCTTGAAGGTCGGTGTCTTCCCGCTCGTCAAAAAGGACGGCCTGCCGGAGATCGCCACGGCGCTGCACGAGGACCTGAGGAAGGCGGCCGTCCCGTCCTTCTACGACGCCTCCGGATCCATCGGGCGCCGCTATCGCCGGCAGGACGAGGCGGGGACGCCCTGGTGCGTCACCGTGGACGGCCAGACCACTGACGATGACACCGTGACCGTTCGGGACCGCGACACTCTGGAGCAGGTGCGCATCGCGATCGATCAGGTGGTCGCGTGGGTCACCGACCGACTGCGCGACGATTGGTCCAGGAGCTAGCGATCGGTCTCGTTTGGCCATGGAGGAAGTATGACCGGCAGATCTTCGACCCTCTCGGCTCTCCACGCGCTGCTCGCCGGCGCCTCCCTCCTGTTGCCGGGCACGGTGGCAGCCCAGGAGGTCGCCCAGGAGTTCGACTGGCACGAGGGTCAACCGGTCCCGGCTGCCACGCCATGGGGACAGGCCGTGGACGGAGAGTCCACGCGCCTGATCCGCAGCTGGACCACCCTGCCGGAGTACACCAATCCGACCGTGGACCATCTGCCCGAGGATCCGACGGTGGTCTCGCCCACGGACCATTTCGGACACCCCGTGGGCAAGCCGGGCGTTCTTCACCGCGTGGAGGAGATCTACGGCTATATGGAAGCGTTGGCCGGGTCGTCTCCCAGGGTCGCCTTCCAACGTCTCGGCCAGACCGAGGAGGGGCGGGACCTGGCCCTGGTCCAGGTCGGGAGCGAGGCCAACCTGGCGCGCCTGGAGGCCGTGAAGGCCGGGATGAAGCGCCTCTCGGACCCCCGGACCGCGGATGCCGCCGCCGCGGAAGCGCTGGTCGCCGATCTGCCCGCCATCTACACCTTCTACGCCGGTCTCCACTCCACCGAGACGGGTCCCCCGGAGATGGTCATGGAGATGGCGTACCGTCTGGCCGTCTCGGACGACCCCATGATCCAGACGATCCGGGACAGTGTCGTCGTGTTCATCGTGCCCGTGGCCGAGCCCGACGGTCGGGACAAGGTCGTGGACTGGCACCGGCGCTACAACGCGAACGTCTACGACACGGACGACCGGGTGCCCGGTCCGCCCTATTGGGGCAAGTACATCTTCCACGACAACAACCGGGACGGCCTGCAGCTCTCGGCTCGGCTCACCCAGGAGCTGGTGGGCCTCTTCCTGGACTGGCATTACCCGGTGGGGCACGACCTCCACGAGTCCGTCCCCTACCTGTACGTGTCGACCGGGACCGGCCCCTACAACCCGACGGTCGATCCCATCGCGGTGAGCGAGTGGCAGTGGATGTCCAACTGGGAGGTGACCAACCTGACGGCGTTGGGCATGCCCGGCGTCTGGACGCACGGGTTCTACACGGGGTGGTATCCGGGCTACCTGCTCTGGGTCACCAACACGCGGAACGCCGTCGGCCGCTTCTACGAGACGTTCGGCAACTCGATCCCCAACACCATGGAGCGCGGCCTCGACGAGCGGGCCACCGAGGTGGAGTGGTATCGGCCGAATCCTCCCCGGGACACCACGGTCTGGTCGCTCCGGAACAACACCAACTACATGCAGACGGGCGCCCTGAACGCGGCCTACCTGGTGGCCCAGAACCGGACCCGCGTGCTGGACAACTTCTGGCGGAAGTCCACCAACGCGGTGGAGAAGGGGCGGAGCGAGGCACCGTACGGGTACGTGATCCCGGTCGACCAGGCCCGCCGGGCCGACGCCTCGTACATGCTCAACCTGCTCCGTCGCCAGGGCATCGAAGTGCACCGGGCCGGTGACGACGGGACGTTCGGCGACGTCACCGTGGCCGAGGGCGACTACGTGATCCGCATGGACCAGCCGTACCGGAACTTCGTCCAGACGCTCATGGAGAGGCAGGACTTCCCCGACGACGCGCCGTCCCCCTACGACGACGTGGCCTGGACCTATCCGCTCATGTTCAACGTCACGGCGGAGGCGGTGGACGATCCGGCGATCCAGGAGCTGGACCTGGACCCGGTGGACGGCGAGATCCGCATTGCCGGTGCCTACGATCACGTCGACGGTGACGAAGAGAGCGGGGTGCACGTGGTCGTGCCCAACGCTTCGGCTCACATCATGAAGGCCCGGTTGGCCCTCGGGCCGGACGTCGAGGTGGTGGTGGCGGACGGTGAGATCGCGATCGACGAGGATCGCACCGTGCCGCCCGGGGCCTGGCTGCTCCGGCCCTGGGAGATCGGTCGAGACGCTATCGAGGACTGGGCCGCCGAGCACGGCATGACCACGTATACCATCGAGGACACCAAGCTGGGTGG
Source organism: Gemmatimonadota bacterium (assembly GCA_039589315.1). Lineage (GTDB taxonomy): Bacteria > Gemmatimonadota > Gemmatimonadetes > Longimicrobiales > Gaopeijiaceae > JBDHHQ01. Next base: position 25,115 of record JBDHHQ010000057.1, on the reverse strand, counting down.
GGTGGCGCACCACCCGATGGACATGCCCCGAGTGGCCGTCCTCCACACCTGGTCCCGCACCCAGGACGAGGGGTGGGCGCGCTTCACCTTCGACCAGGCCGGCCTGGAGTACGCCTACATCTCCGAGAAGGACCTGGCCGGCATGGACCTCCGGGCCCAGTTCGACGTGGTGGTGTTCCCGCACCAGGGGACCCGGGCCACCGCCAAGAGCATCTTCCAGGGCGTGGACCCGGAGCACGGACCTCTGGCCTATACGCGCACCGACGAGTTTCCCAGCCACGGCACGCCCGACAGCGAGGCGGACGTCACGGGCGGCATGGGCTTCGACGGCCTCCAGGCGCTACGGACGTTCGTGGACGAGGGGGGCACGCTCCTCGCCATCGGCACGGCGGGATCCATCCCGGTGGAGTTCGGCTTCCTGCGAGACGTCACCTTCCGCCCTCGAGGCGACATGTTCATTCCTGGCTCCATCCTCCAGGGCCAGGTCGCCAATCCCGCCGATCCCATCGCATACGGCTACGGCGAGACGCTGCCGCTCTACCATCAGCTCGGGCCCTACTTGAACGTCCCGGACGACGAGGACCACCGGGTGCCGGTGAAGTACGCCGAGGGAGGCGAGCTCCTCCTCAGCGGCGCGGCCCGGAGTGCCGGCTCCCTGGCCGAGGATCCGGCCGTCTACTCGGCGCCCCTGGGCGAGGGGCACGTCGTGATCTTCGGCTTCGACGCGCTCCACCGGCACCAGAATCACGGGAATCACGCCCTGGTCTGGAACGCGATCATGAATTGGAACGACCTGGCAGTTGGGCAGGAGGAGGGCGAGGGTGAGGGGGTGGCGCCGGAGCCGATGAACTAAGTGTGGTGCTGTACAAATCCTCCAGGACCGTGATGGGCTCCGTCGTTCTGGCCGGGGGCGACGTGGAGCGAGCCCAGGAGCTGCTCACCGAGAGTCTGACCGAGATCGTCGCGGCCTATGAGGCGGGCGTCACGCCTCGCCCCTGGTCCGAGTTCCAGATCGGAATGATCCATACGCTTCTCGGGCAGCACGACCAGGCGCTGGACTGGCTGGAGGAATCCCAGGCCTCGGGTCTCAACTGGGAGGCGCTGTGGTTGCAGGAAGCCGCCATCGATCCGCACCGAGGCAATCCCCGGTTCGAGCGGATCCTGGAGCGCGTTCGCGCAGAGGACGCCCGCATGCGGGCGAACGTGTTGGCAGAGCTGGAGGGAAGGCCGGTGGCGTGAGTCAGGCCGCGGCGGGCTGGCCCGTGCCGTTGGCGTGAGCCCCCAAAGGGGCGTTCCTCAGGCTGACCGGTGTCCGGCGGTCGCTACGCTTCCAGTCCAGCGCAGCGGCACGCCGGGCCGCATGCTTCAGGTTGGACGCGAGCGCCCTGACTCACCAGCGCCGGGGACAGCAGCCTCTCGACCGGCGTGGACGGGGGCACCGCCCCCACCTCCAGGCCGGCCCGGGCAGTGAGCTCGCCCCAGGTGACGAGCTTCTCCCCCATGCCGTGGCGAACCTCGACGGTTCGTCCGTTGGCTGCGCAACGATATTCGTAGATCGGCATGCGTGTTGGACCCCCCTGGGTGCGGGGACGTTCCGCACCCGCACCCAGCCGGCTCCCCATGACTGCAAGGGGAGCCCCGTCCCTAGGCTGGTCGCCGCCGAGGGGGAAAGACTATGTTGGGCCGACTTTTCCCTGATCACACCCGATGGCGAACCCCAGGTGGGAGGGCCGTTTGTCCAGCAGATCCGAGGTGTTCAGCTCGAGGTGGGGGATGCTCCTGGCCATGCTGGGCATGGCCGTGGGCACCGGCAACATCTGGCGCTTCCCCCGGATCGCGGCGAGCAACGGCGGCGGATCCTTCCTGGTGGCGTGGGCCTGCTTCCTCCTGCTCTGGTCGATTCCCCTTCTGATCCTCGAGTTCGGGATGGGGAAGGGGACGCGTCGAGGGCTGGTCGGCGCGTTCGCCAAGACGCTGGGCCCCAAGTTCGGGTGGATGGGGGCATGGGTCGCGTGGGTGGCCATCGCCATCATGTTCTACTACAGCGTGGTGATGGGCTGGACCATCCGGTTCTTCGTCGCGTCCCTCACCAGGGAGATCCCGTCGGCGGAGCCCGGAGCCCTGTGGGAGGCGTACGCGGCCACCGACGGCGCCGTCCTCACCCACGCCGTCGCCATGGCGTTGGGCGTCTTCGTGGTCTCGAAGGGGGTGAAGGGGATCGAGACCGCCGCTCGCATCCTGATCCCGAGCTTGGTCATCCTGGTCATCGTGCTGGCCATCAAAGCCCTGACTCTGCCCGGGGCCGGCGAGGGTCTGGCGTTCCTCTTCACGCCAAACCTCGCCGAGCTGACCAACTACCGGGTCTGGCTCGAGGCGCTGACCCAGAACGCCTGGGACACCGGGGCGGGTTGGGGGTTGGTCCTGAGCTACGCCGTGTACATGCGGGCCAACGAGGACACGGCCCTGAACGCCTTCGTCATCGGCTTCGGCAACAACTCCATGTCCCTGCTGGCGGGTATCGCGGTGCTCTGTACCGTCTTCTCCATCATGCCGGATGCGGCCAGCCAGATCGTCGGTGCGGGCAACGAGGGGCTGACCTTCATCTGGATTCCACAGCTGTTCGCCCGCATGCCCGGCGGGCAGCTCTTCATGGCGATCTTCTTCCTGGCCCTCGTGTTCGCTGCGTGGAGCAGCCTCGTGGCCATGATCGAGCTCTCGAGCCGGATCCTCATGGACCTGGGTCTGGCCCGGAGCAAGGCCATCGCCGTCGTGGGGATCGCCGGCTTCACCTGCGGGCTGCCCTCGGCCTTGAGCATGGACGTGTTCGCGAACCAGGACTGGGTCTGGGGCGTGGGCCTCATGCTGTCCGGGCTGTTCTTCGCCTTCGCCGTCGTGAAGTACGGGGTAACCGACTGGCGTGAGGAGTTCATCAACACGGGACACTCGGACATCCGCATCGGGGCCTGGTGGGACTGGGCCATCCGGCTGGTGCTCGTCGAGGCGGTGGTGCTGATGATCTGGTGGTTCGTCCAAGCGCGGCAGGCGAGCTTCTCCGAGACGTGGACGCCGTTCTCGGCGTACAACATCGGGACGGTGCTGATCCAATGGGCCATCGTGCTCGTGGTCGTCCTGCTGGCGAACCGATGGCTCGTCGAGCGGACCATGGGCACGGAAAGGCCGCGGGAGGGGGCCTGAGCAGGCCCGGCCGTCGCCGTCCACCCTCCGGTCCGCGAGGCAGGACGTTGCGAGGATCCGGTCAGGCGGTCTGATGCGCTTCGACGTCTTCCAGCGGAAGGCCAGGAAGGCCTTCGCCTCGATCCCGGAGCACTACCGCGAGGGAATCGACGGCCTGACGGTCTCGGCTGAGGCGCTGCCTCACCCCACGCTGCCGGACATCTACACGCTGGGGCATTGCCTCACGGAGTCATATCCGTCCGACTGGACCGGGCCCGAGACGACCCGGTCCGTCGTCGTGCTCTACCACGGCTCGTTCCGGGAGCTGGCCCAGCTCGATCCGGACTTCGATTGGGAGGAGGAGCTGTGGGAGACGCTCACGCACGAGCTGCGGCACCACCTCGAGTCGCTCGCCAGTCAGGACGAGCTGGGAGGCGTGGATTACGCCATGGACGAGGGCTTCAAGCGGGCGGAGGGGCTGGATTTCGATCCGTGGTATTATCAGCATGGCGACCGGATTGCCGAGGGCGTCTTCCAGGTGGAGAATCACTTCTTCATCGAGCAGCCGTGGACGCCCGAAGCGTTCGAGGGCGCGACCGAGCTGGCCTTCGGCTGGCACGGCGGGGAGTGGAGGATCCCCAGGCCCGCGACGCTCGGTGACGTCCATTACGTCTGGGTCGACGGCGTGGACGTGGGAGGCGGGCACCTGCAGCTGGTGCTGGTGAGGAGGAGATCGTGGAGGCAGAGCCTCCGGGGCCTGCTACGCCGTGAGGAGGCCTCGACGCTGGAGCTCTGGGAGTCCGACGCCACGGCGACACCCGTCGAGTGATCGGTAGCGCCACCGGCCTACAGCAGAGAAAACCGAGCGCTGAAAAGAGGCACCATGCCCAGGGAATCGAAGAGGGCCCGGACGGAAAGGGCCGCGGCCATCTACGACCATCTCGCCCGGGAGTATCCCGAAGCTCACTGCGCGCTGCGCCATCGGGACGCGTTCGAGCTGGGGGTCGCGACCATCCTCTCCGCGCAGACGACAGACGAGCGGGTGAACATGGTGACGCCCGCCCTCTTCCGGCGGTACCCGACGGCCGAAGACCTGGCCTCCGCCCGTCAGGAGGAGGTGGAGGAGATCATCCGGTCGACGGGGTTCTTCCGCAACAAAGCCAAGAGCATCATCGGCTTCGCCCGGGGCGTGGCCCTCGAGCACGGTGGCGACGTGCCGGCCAACATGGCTGCCCTGGTAGAGCTGCCCGGCGTGGGGCGGAAGACCGCGAACGTGATCCTCGGGAACGCCTTCGGGATCGACGAAGGCGTGGTCGTGGATACCCACGTGAAGCGCCTTACGACGCTCATGGGGCTGACACGGGAGTCCGCTCCGGAGAAGATCGAGCTCGATCTCATGAAGCTCTTCCCGCGGGATCGCTGGACGATGCTGTCGCATCTTCTGATCTTCCACGGGCGTCAGGTATGTGTCGCCCGGTCTCCCAGATGCGAGGCGTGTGCCGTGTCGCACTTCTGCCCGTCCTCCCGGGTATGACGTGCTCCCGCGCCACCGCGTGTCGGCGCCGATCCCGAGGAACACCTCCGATCAGAGTCTCGAAACCGAGAGCAGAGAGAACGAATTGATGAGTGGAGCAACGATTCGGACCGTCATGGGCACCGCCGCCCTCCTACTGGCCGCGGGTGCGCCCGTCACCGCCCAGGGGGGCGACGTCGACCCCAACCTCCGCATGGACTTCGAGGCCTACCAGCCCACGTCCACATTGGTGGTCCCCGAGCATCGGCCGACCCGGGCCGGCTTCCCCTTCATCGACATCCACGCGCATCTGCGGAATGGAGCAGATGAGGCGGAGGCGGCTTCGTACGTCGCCGACATGGACGCCATGAACATGGCCATCGCCGTGAACCTGTCGGGTCGCAGCGGCGCCGCGCTCCAAGAGGGCATCGAGAACCTGGCCGATCGGCATCCGGGGCGCATCGTCCTCTTCGCCAACGTCGACTTCGACGGAATGGACGACCCCGATTGGACCGAGCGCAGCGTGGCACAGTTCGAGGAGGACGTTCGCAACGGAGCGCGGGGCCTCAAGATCTTCAAGAGCCTGGGCATGTACGTGGAGGACGCGAACGGTCGGGTCGCCACCGACGACCCTCGGATCGATCCCATCTGGGCAAAGGCCGGCGAGCTGGGTGTGCCGGTCCTCATCCACACCGGAGATCCAGCGCCGTTCTGGTCCCCCCGCGACAGCCTGAACGAGCGTTGGCTGGAGCTGAAGCAGCGCCCCCGCCGCATGCGTCCGCCCGAGCCCAGCTTCGAGCAGATCATGGGCGAGCACTGGGACATGATCCGGAAGCACCCGGAGACCAACTTCATCAGCGCGCACATGTCGTGGCTGGCGAACGACCTGGGCCGACTGGGCCAACTCCTGGACGAGATGCCCAACATGTACGTGGAGCTGGGGGCGGTGCTGGCCGAGATCGGACGCCAGCCTCGAGCGGCCAGGGACTTCCTGATCGAGTATCAGGACAGGGTGCTGTTCGGCAAGGACTCGTGGGCCCCTGAGGAATACCACGTCTACTTCCGGGTGCTGGAGACGGCCGACGAGTACTTCGACTACTACCGCAGACGCCACGCCCACTGGATGATCTACGGGGTGGATCTGCCCGACGACGTGCTGCGCAAGATCTACTACGAGAACGCTCTGAGGCTGGTCCCGGGGCTCGACCGCTCACTGTTCGAGGCGGCGGAGGGCACGCAGCCGTGATCGGGTGGGAGACGGTGGCCCACGACCCGGCCCCGGCGTCCGCGCCGCGGTGCCCGGGTCCGGAAGCCGTCGAATAGAAAACGAACTCATGCACCTTACCCCAACCACGGAGATCCCATGTCGCAGCCCGACCGCGCCGATGCCGTTGAGCTCCTGGAGGAGTGGGTCGAGAACGAGGGCTTGAGGAAGCACATGTACGCGGTGGAGGCCGCAGTCCGGTTCTATGCCCGAAAGCTGGGGGAGGACGAGGAGACGTGGGGCCTGGCGGGGCTTCTCCACGACCTGGATTGGGAGAAGTACCCCGGCGAGCATCCGCACCGGGGCGTGGCCGAGCTGCGTGAGCGGGGCTATCCCGAGGAGGTGATCCACGCAATCCTCGCCCACGGCGAGCAGTTCACGGGCGTCGCCCCCGAAACGGAATTGGACCGCGTCCTATACGCTTGCGACGAGCTCAGTGGCCTGGTCTACGCCTGCTGTCTCGTGCGGCCCAACGGGATCGACGATCTGAAGCCCAAGTCGGTCAAGAAGAAGCTCAAGGACAAAGCCTTCGCCGCAGGCGTTCACCGCGAGGACGTGGCCCGGGGCATGGAGTTGCTCGACATCGACCCCACGGAGCACATCCAGAACGTCATCGACGGCATGAAGGACGTCGCCGCCGAGCTCGAGATCCGAGGGATCGACAGGCAGACCTGACCGGCCGGAACCCAGGAACCGCCTACCGGAGGCGGTTTATTAGCCCACGCGGCCGAGTCACGGGCCGGCTCGACACAGACACCTCCGTCCGGATCGGCGAATCGGAACCATGAAAGCCGGCGTCTTCCCAGCGACCGCACTGGTCGCCATGGCCTGCATGGTCGCACCGGCGGCGGCGCAGGACGTCGAATTGCTGGGACTCGTGTACGGGACACGCCCGCCGGACACGTACTACCGGGTTCGCAGCGAGAATCCGGAGGCCTTTCGCTTTTCCCGCGGCTGGAAGAAGCGCACAGGCGCCCCGCTCCTGGTGGACAGCGAGGGGGCCGCCGGTGCGGGTCCGCAGGGCACGCCGCTGGGTGAGCGGCCCGGCGGAGTGAGCGGCACTCTGGCGTTCCCTCTCGTGCTCGGCCTGTTCGCCGATTCGCCGGAAGCGGCGCCGTACTCCCGGGACGAGGTCCAGCGACACTTCTTCGACGGTCCGAACGGCACGGGCACGATCCCCGAATACTACGCCGAGCAATCGGGTGGGCTGCTGGGCATGGTGGGCGTCACCCTCGACTGGCAGCGCTCGTCCCGGACCGGTCTCGAAGTGTCCGGAGGCGTCGGCGGCCTCTCGACGCCGGGGCAGGTGGGCGCCTTCATCACGGAGCTCCTCACGGCGCTGGACGACGGATCGATCGATTGGGGGCTGTTCGACAACGACGGCCCGGACGGTCTGCCGAACTCCGGGGACGACGACGGCTTCGTGGACGTTCTCGCGGTGATGCATCCGACCGCCGGCGCCGAATGCGACGGGAACCGGGACCGGGTGTGGTCGCACCGCTGGTCCCTGCGCTTCGCCGCGGGCCAGTCGTACCGGACCAAGACCCCATCGAGCTCGACCCTGCCCGGGGCGCCCACGGCCATCGTCGTAGACGACTACACGATCCAGCCGGCCAAGTCGTGCCTCCCCACCGACGTGATCAACGAGATCGGCGTGTTCGCCCACGAGCTGGGCCACGGCCTCGGTCTTCCCGATCTATACGACACCAACGGAAACGACGGTGTGCACGGAGCCGCGGGGCGGTGGGACGTCATGGCCACGGGAGCCTGGGGATGCCGGGGGGGCAACCCCGCTCGGCCGTGCCACATGGGAGCGTGGAGCAAGGCCGTGTTGGGCTGGGTGGACGTGGAGACCCTCGCGCCCGGCCAGGACCACGGAGATCTCACGCTCACCCCCGTCGAGGTGGATCAGCGCGTATACCGTATCGCTGCCGGGGACGGGGCGAACGAGTACTTCCTCCTGGAGAACCGGAACCGGACAGGGTTCGACCAGCAGCTGTTCGGGGATGGGCTCCTGATCTGGCACGTCGACCAGGACGTGCTGAACCAGCGCTGGTCAGCCAACAACGTCAACGCCGACCCGATGCACATGGCCGTCTGGGTCCGAGCCGCGGACGGCCTCGACGAGGCCTCGCTCCCCGGGAACGACCGAGGCGATGGGGGAGACCTGTTTCCCGGCACGACGGGCAACACGACCTTCCACGCAGGGTCGAATCCCGGGTCGTGGTCCCACGATGGCGGTGCGACGGGACTGACGGTCCTCGACATCGAAATGCAGGGCGACGACGTTCACTTCCGGGCGCTGACCCGTTATCAGACCCTGACCATCGAAGCCGGAGGCACCGACGGGAATCCGGCCTTCGTGTCCGTGGACGGAGGGGCTCCCGTGCCCACCGGCTTCTCGCTCAGCAGCGCCCCCTTCCAGTTCCATACCATCGAGGCGGGCGCGGGCAGCTCCGTCGGTGAGGGCATCAGGGCGGGGTTCCTGGCGTGGGAGGACGGGGCGCCCAGGATCCGCCAGTTCACGACCGGGCTCTCCGACTCGACGCTGGTGGCCACGTACGGCGGCGACCGCGAGATGCGGCTGTCCGTGACCCTCGTGAGCGCAGCCGAGGGGATCGACCCCGGACAGCTGGAGGCGTTCCCCTCGTCGCCCGACGGGTGGTACGACGTGGGAACGGAGGTATCGATCACGGCGCTCCCCCGCACCGGATTCGCGTTCCGCGAGTGGACCGGGGACCTGGCCGGCTCGCCCAACCCGGTGACCGTTCGGATGGACGAGCCGGTCACGGCGGCCGCCGAGTACGACGTCACGTTCGGCACGGCCACCATTCCGGCACGTGTGCAGCTGGAGGGCGCGATGGACGCGACCGTCACCCTCGAGGCGGAGAACGCCAACCTGCCCGTCCAGTGGGCGCTCCTCTCAGGTCGCATCCCGGATGGTCTGCTGCTCCAGTCCGACGGCCAGCTCGAGGGCGTCCCCATGGAGGCCGGCACCTTCGAGCTGACCCTGAGGGCCCGGGACGCCATAGGGCTCGAGGCCGTGGCGGACCTCACGCTGGAGATCGTGCCCCCCGCGGTAGGCACCCAGGCCCTGACGGCACCGTTCCTGGGGACGGGGGTCGGCCCGACGGTTTCACAGCGCGACTACCTGGACCGGAACGGGAACACCAACGGGGTCTACGACCTGGGCGACTTCCGGGCATTCATCCTGGACAACCCCGGGCTTCCGCCCACCGCCCCCGCCGCCCTCATGCCGAACCGCAGCCGTGTGGTGCTCCCTCTGGTGTTCGGAAGGGAGGGGGCACCATGACGACGCTCGCGCGGCTGGCCATCGTGGCCGTCCTGATGGTAGGCTCCGTTGCCTGCGGCGACTCCGGCCCCAAGGGGCCTGGCTCGTTCGTGGCCACCGTGGCGGTCGTAGGTCCGGCACCCGGTGCGGTGGTCATCCACGTGACCGGCGCGGGGCTCCGCAGCTTCGAGGGCACCGGCGACACCCAGCTCTTCGCTACGGAGCTCGCGTCGGTGGATGGCGTGCGCCGGCTGGTTGCCGTCAGCGCGAGCGGCACCATCGGCTTCCGTGTCAACGTCGACAAGGTGGAGCTCGGATTCCCGGTAGCCGTGGTCACCGATGCCGCGGGAACGGACAACCTGCCGCGGGGCCCGGCCGGGCTCACGGTGGAGTTCTTCAACTGAGCCGATTGCCGGGTTCGCCGGCCGGCAGGCACCGAGCCGCCATCGATCGCTCCTGCTGACAGGGGAGACCAGCGTGCTCCGACGGTCCTCGATCACACCCCTGCTCGTGGCGGCACTCGTAGGCGCGTGTGGCGACGACGGCCCCGTGCTTCCTCCCGTGTCGTACGTAGCCGTGACGCCATCGGACACCCTGGTCGCACCGGGAGACACCGTCCGCATCGAGGCCACCCCCTTCGGACTCGGCGGCGAGCCCGTCCAGGTGCCCCTCACGTACCGGGTAGACGCGTCTACCGTCGGTGTCGTCGACACGACGGGGGTCTTCGTCGCTCTGGGCGAGGGCACCGCCACCGTTACCGTCACCGAGGTAGGCGGCGTGCGGGGCTTCTCGATCCTGCGGGTGGTGCCCGTCACCCGGGTCTCGCCGCAGCACGCGTCGTTCGGCGCCGTCGTAACCTTGGAGGGATGGCGCTTCGACCCCTCGAGTGAGGTGCTGTTCGGAGGCGTGGCGGGGCGTCTGCGCACCGTGGCGGCCGACGGTCGCTCGTTGGAGTCCTGGGTCCCCTGGGACGCCGAGAGCGGCGTGGTGTCCGTGGTACTACAGGACGGGCGGCAGGTAGACGCGCCGTCGCCGTTCTTCCTCACGGGTGGCGGCGACGACGCGTTGGAGCCCAACTCCTTCGACGAGGCCGCGCCCATCGACGTGCCTTTCGAGAACCCCTACCTGGCGAGCCGCCTCACCAGCATGGATCACTACGAGCTCACCCTCGCGGAGCCCACCGCGCTGACGGTGCGGGTGTCCGACCGCGAGGCCACGGGCACCTGGCAGCAGCGCCTCGTGGTCCAGCTGAACCGAGCCTCCGGCGTCGAGGAGTTCGTGGGGGTCGCGCCCGCGTTCGCATTCGAGCGGAACGAGAGGCAGGACGCCGTCATCGCGCGGACGTCCCTCGACGCGGGCACGTACCGCCTTCGGATCTTCGTGGGGCCCAGCACGCACGCCGTCGATCGCCGCTACGAGCTCAACGTGGACACTGTGGCGGACTTCGAGCTGCCTCCGGACCCGGCAGAGCCGGACGACGCACCGCTGGAGGCCCCGCTCGTGGAGCTTCCTTTGTCCGGGCGCTTCACCCTGGAGAACCCCTGGACGACGGACTACTACGCCATCGACGTGATCGAGCGGTCGAGGGTCCACGTGATGGCGGGGCTCGGGCGCTCGGCTGGCGTCTTCCTCATCGACGGGATGGAGTCCGTGACCTGGCAGCTGTCCAATGGGGTGCGCAGCCCGACGTACCGGGGTGTCATCGCCCCCTTCGGCGCTCACAGCTTCAGCTGCACGCTGGAGCCGGGCCGATACTTCGTGGGCGTCCTGGACAACTCGGGCACGGCGGGACCGTACGACTTGACCATCGAGATGGAGCCCACCGACCTGACCTTTCTCGACTGCCAGACGCCCACATTGGGGATCGGAGATGCCGAGGCGCTGCGGGCTCGCCCCGCTGGCTTCTGACGGTCCTCACCGCGGGTTGCTTTCCACCCCGGGCCCTGACAGGTTAGGCAGGTTTTTTCGTTCACGTTCGCCGAGACGCCACCATGGCCAGGCCCACCTGGATCACGATGCTGGTCATCCTGACCTTCGTCTGGGGCGGCTTCGTCCTGGCTATCCTCACCGCAGTGCGGAAGGAGTCCGGAAAGGCCAAGTGAGTCCCGCTGGCCCATCCCTCCCGCAGAGAAGCCGCGCCGGTGAGCGTGCGGCACCCTCGACAGCTCCCGTGACCTGCCGCCGTGCCTAAGCGTACAGATCTGGAATCGATCCTCATCCTGGGCTCCGGTCCCATCGTCATCGGCCAGGCGTGCGAGTTCGACTACTCCGGCACCCAGGCCGTACGGGCCCTCAAGGAAGAGGGGTACCGCGTCATCCTGGTCAACTCGAATCCGGCCACGATCATGACCGATCCGGACCTGGCGGATCGGACCTATATCGAGCCTCTGACGACCGAGTGGGTCACCCGCGTGATCGAGCGCGAGAGACCCGACGCCCTCCTGCCGACCATGGGAGGGCAGACCGCCCTCAACCTCGCCATGGAGCTGCACCAGGCCGGCGTCCTGGACGAGCACGGCGTGGAGCTGATCGGAGCGAACGCCCGTTCCATCAAGATGGCCGAGAACCGCGAGGAGTTCGCGGCCGCCGTGGACCGCATCGGCCTGAAGGTGCCCCACGGAGGCTTCGCGAAGTCCCTGGACGAGGCCATCGCCATCGTCGAGGACACAGGCTACCCGGCCATCATCCGGCCGAGCTTCACGCTCGGCGGTACCGGCGGCGGCATCGCCTACAATCGGGAGGAGTTCGAGCGCCAGGTCCGGAGGGGCCTCGACGCCTCGCCCATCACCGAGGTGCTCATCGACCGGAGCGTCATCGGCTGGAAGGAGTTCGAGCTGGAGGTTGTCCGAGACGGCTCGGACAACGTTATCATCGTCTGCTCCATCGAGAACGTCGACGCCATGGGAGTGCACACCGGCGACTCCGTCACCGTGGCCCCCTCACAGACCCTCACCGACGTCGAGTACCAGGTCCTGCGTGATGCGTCCATCGCCATCATCCGGGAGATCGGTGTCGAGGCCGGCGGCTGCAACATCCAGTTCGCGGTGAGCCCGGAAGACGGCGAGGTCCTGGTAGTGGAGATGAACCCCCGCGTTTCCCGTTCGTCGGCGCTGGCGTCGAAGGCCACCGGATTCCCCATCGCCCGGGTCGGAGCGAAGCTGGCCGTGGGCTACCATCTGCACGAGTTGCCCAACGACATCACCAAGACCACGCCGGCGTCCTTCGAGCCGGTTCTCGACTACTGCGTGGTCAAGTTCCCCCGGTTCGCCTTCGAGAAGTTCCCGGAGGCGAACGACGAGCTGGGCGTGCAGATGAAGGCCGTGGGCGAGACCATGGCCATCGGGCGCACCTTCCGTGCCGCCTGGCAGAAGGGCCTGAGGGGCCTCGAGATCGGCCGCTCGGGCTGGGTGACCGCCCACCGCCTCGAGGACGACGGCCTGAAGGCCGACCACCGCGAGGGTCTGCTGGCGGCGCTCCGCAAGCCAAGCTCAACTCGTCCTTTCCAGCTCCGGCGCGCCCTCGAGGCCGGTCTCACGGTAGAAGAGCTCTACGAGGCCACGGCCATCGATCCCTGGTTCCTCCATCAGCTCCGCATTCTGCTCGAGACCGAAGCATCGTACCGGGACCTGGACGAGGTCACGCCGAAGGCGATGCGCCGCATGAAGAGAGAGGGCTTCAGCGATCGGCAGCTGGCAGACCTGCAGGGGACGACGGAACAGGCCGTGAGAGAGCAACGACGGGCGTGGGGCATTCACCCGACGTACAACGTCGTGGACACGTGCGCCGGAGAGTTTCCTGCCGAGACGCCGTACTACTACTCGTCATACGAGGACGAGAACGAGTCCGTGCCGTCGGATCGGCAGAAGGTGGTGATCCTGGGCAGCGGGCCCAATCGAATCGGTCAGGGGATCGAGTTCGACTACTGCTGCGTGCAGGCGGTCCTGGCGCTGCGGGAGGCCGGGTTCGAGGCCATCATGGTCAACTCGAACCCCGAGACGGTCTCCACCGACTTCGACGTGAGTGACAAGCTCTACTTCGAGCCCCTGACCCTCGAGGACGTGCTCGAGATCGTCCGTCTGGAGGATCCCATGGGGGTCATCGTGCAGCTCGGCGGTCAGACCCCCCTCAAGCTGGCCCAGGGTCTCGAGGCGGCGGGGGTGCCGATCCTGGGGACGTCGGTGGATGCCATCGACCGCGCCGAGGACCGGGAGCGGTTCGAGCGGGTGTGTCGGAAGATCGGGGCCCGGGTACCCGAGAACGGTGTCGCCACCAACGTGAGCGACGCGGTCGAGGTCGCCGCCGGCGTGGGGTACCCACTCCTGGTCCGGCCCAGCTATGTGCTCGGTGGGCGCGGTATGGAGATCGTCTACGACGAGACGTCGCTGCGGTCCTACTTCGACCGGGCGATCCGGGCGTCGCCCGACCACCCTGTCCTCATCGACCGGTTTCTGGAGGACGCCTTCGAGGCGGACGTGGACGCCCTGGCGGACGGCACCGACGTCGTGGTGGGCGGGATCATGCAGCACATCGAGGACGCTGGGGTCCACTCGGGCGACTCGGCGTGTGTGCTGCCGCCCTACCGGCTGACGGGCGAGGAGTTGGACGAGATCCGGGAGCTGACTCGGAAGTTCTCGCTGGAGCTGGGTGTCGTCGGGTTGATCAACGTGCAATACGCCATCCAGGACGGGGCGGTCTACGTCCTGGAGGTCAATCCCAGGGCGTCGCGCACGATTCCGTTCGTCAGCAAGGCCACCGGCGTGCCCCTGGCTCGCCTGGCAGCCCGGGTGATGGCGGGGGAAAAGCTGAAGGACCTGGACCTCCCCGAGCGCCCCCACGTGGCGGGCGTGGCGGTAAAGGAAGCGGTCTTTCCCTTCGACCGTTTCGAGGTGGACGTCCTCCTGGGGCCCGAGATGCGATCCACCGGCGAATGCATGGGGATCGACGACTCGTTCGGCATGGCCTTCGCCAAGGCCCAGGCTTCCGCAGGCAACCATCTGCCGGTGGGAGGCACGATCGTCGTAACGGTGAACGATCGGGACAAGCCCACCGTCACTCCGATCATCCGCCGATTCCACGATCTGGGCTTCCAGATCAAGGCCACGCGCGGCACCCAACAGTACCTCTTCCGCCTGGGGATCCCGTGCGAGCCGATCTTCAAGGTCGGCGAGGGCCGGCCCGACATCGTCGACGGGATCGTGAGTGGGGACGTCCAGCTCCTGATCAACACGCCATTGGGCAAGAAGAGTCAGTACGACGACTACTCCATGAGGCGCGCCGCCATCACCTACGGCGTCCCGTACCTCACCACGACGTCCGCCACCGAAGCCGCGTCCGAGGCCCTGGTCGCGCTGGGTGCGCGAGAGCGGGCGGTGAAGACCATCCAGGAGCGGGCCGAGCAAGCCCGCGTCGTGGCCGCGGCCACCTCCTGAATGCGGTGATGGCCGCCTGTCTGGCGGTAGGCGTTCGGGCGGGCGGAGCTCTCCCGCCGGGGCTCCATCCACCGGGGCCGTCGTGACCGTGGCGCCGACCCCTGGCGTGGGGCCCACTGCCTTCGTGGTCTCTCCCGCTTCGTACGGTCACGAGACCGGGCCGGGTCACCCGGAGCACGCCGGTCGGCTGCGAGGGCTGGAAGCCGCCGTGGACGAGGCCTGGCCCGAGCTCGGGAGCAGGGTGGTGCGGCTCGACTGCCGGGACGCAGAACGCCACGAGCTGACCCAGGTCCACACCTCGGACCACCTTTCTCGGGTGGAGGCCGCCATTCGGATGGCACGGGAACGGAGGGCCCTCGTGGGGCTGGATCCGGACACCCGGGTCTCGAGCGGATCGTGGGACGCCGCCCTCGGCGCCGCGGGCGCCGCCCTCACCGCAGCCGAGGCCGTGGCGTCGGGTGGGGCCGCCAACGCATTCGTGGCCGCGCGGCCGCCCGGCCACCATGCGACGCCCGACCGGGCCATGGGGTTCTGTCTGTTCAACAACGTGGCCGTGGCGGCGCGGTGGCTCCAACGGCGCGGCCACGCCGAGCGGGTGCTCGTGGTGGACTGGGACGTTCATCACGGAAACGGCACGCAGGACGCCTTCTACGAGGACGGCTCGGTGTGCTACGTCTCGCTGCACCAGTGGCCGCACTACCCCGGAACCGGAGCCTCCCAGGAGACGGGTACGGGAGAGGGCCGGGGCCGCACGGTCAACGTGCCCCTGGGGGTCGGGACGCCGCCGCCCGAGTACCGGCGCCGTTTCGAAGGCGCCCTGGATCGGGCCACGGCCGGGTTCCGGCCGGACTTCGTCCTCGTGTCCGCTGGCTTCGACGTGATGGCCGGAGATCCGCTCGGTGGACAGCTCCTGGAGCCGGCGGACCTGGCGGCCCTGACCCGGTCGATCATGGACCGCTCCGACCAATGGTGCGCGGGGAGGGTGGTCACGCTGCTGGAGGGGGGATACGTTCCCGAACGGATCGGCCAGGGAACCGTAGCCGTGCTCGACGCGTTATCGTTCCCGAAGGCCTGACATGGTCGCTGAGCAGGGCCGGCCCGTGGAGGCCGGTCGCCGAGCGGGAGGGGAGCAGAATGGGGTGGACGACGTGGGGGGTCGTGCTGGTTTGGTCGATACTGATCGTCTTCGCGTATGTCGCACTCGTTCGCGGGGCTCCGGAGGAGCGCTACCGGTCCGACGCCGAACTGAGCGAGCGGGAGCGACAGATCCTCGACGCCGCCATGAAAGAGGTCGAGGCCACGAAGGAGAGCCTCTTCTAGCCCTTCGGCCCACGAGCCTGTCGCAAGGGCCCCCACACTCCTGACGCGCCTGACCATCCGTGACCCAGTCCGGGGTCGTTGACCCTCGGATCGGGGCCTGGGTACCTTGTCCCATGCCTTCGAAACCGCAGGATCGAGCCGGAGGTGCGGCCGCGCCCTCCATGCTCGACCTGGTCCGGATGAGCCGCCGCCGCCTTTTTCCCCCCGGAGGCGTCGAGCTCTACCGCCAGATCGCTCTCCTCACCGACCTCGGCCCCGGCCAGGAAGTCCTGGACGCGGCGTGTGGACCGGGCGTGTGCCTCGAGTACTTCGTGACCGAGTACGACGCCCAGGGGTCGGGCGTGGACTATGATCCGGCCATGGTGGAAGTGGCCGAAGCTCTAGCACGCAAGGCGGGGCTGAGCGACCGGATGCACCTACAGCAAGCCACCTTGGATGCCCTGCCCTATCGGGACGAGATCTTCGACGTGGTGGTGGGCGAGCTCGGGCTGACAGTGCGGAGCGATCCCGATGCAGCCGTGAAGGAGCTGGTGCGGGTCGCGAAGCCCGGCGGTAGGGTGGCGCTCGTGCAGTTGGTCTGGAAGGCTCCGGTGGAGGAGATGCGCCGGAAGGTGCTCGCCGAGCACCTGGGGACCCGGCCTCTGATGCTCGTGGAGTGGAAGCGCATGCTACGCGAAGCCGGCGTCACGGGTCTGCACACCGAGGATTGGTCGGACGAGGAGACGGCGTTTCGGCCCCAGGTCAAGAAGCCCTTTCCGGACTTCTCCGAGCTGTTCACGCTCCCCGAGAAGATCGGTATCCTCCGGCGAGCCTGGGGTCGGTGGGGCTTCAGCGGGGTCCGTGCCGCCATCAGCCGCGAGATCGAGGTCCACCGGGTCCTCACCAAGGAGCGCATCCTGGGGTTGGACCTGCTGATCGGAACGAAGGCGCCGGCACCGGCGGAGCCTTCGGTTGCCGAGGACCACCCACGCGAAGGAGACGGTGGGCGCGTCTCGGTGGGAGGAGCCGAGGCCGGCCCGCCTCAGGCAGACGTCGGAAAGGGACCCGTTGGGGCTACCGAATCGGCCGGCCCCGAGCCTCTGGCGCCGGAGGCCCCGGCGTCCCAGGATCTGTCTGCCCCGGAGACCTTGGCGCCAGCCGAAACGAGCGAGGCTCGGGTGGAGGACCAGGACGCCGCGGCTGCAGGCGCTCCCCCGCGCCAAGCTCAGGAGATGCCGGGCGAGAGGCAGGCGGGCGCCGGTAAGCAGGACACGGGCGCCGAGGCGGCAGACGTCGAAGGGCTTCCGCTCTTCACCCGTGACGAAGGGTGAGCGGACGCCGGAACCGCACCTACAGGCAAGGAAGCGGAGCTTGGGACACGAGGGACGCAGTGACGCCCTGCTGGTGACCGAGGACGGGGTGGCTCGAGTCCAGGAGGCGCTCCGCGAGCGCTCGCTGGATGGCTGGCTCCTGTACGAGTTCCATGGCAAGAACGACGTCGCCTGGAATCTCCTGGGCCTCGAGTGGACGACGCGCAGGGCCTTCGTCCTGATCCCGGCCGAAGGCCCCCCCCGGGCGCTCATCCACGCGATTGAGCATTCATCGTGGAGACACTGGCCGTGGGACACGGTCTCCTACGCAGGCTGGCGAGAGATGGAGGCCAAGCTGGCGGATCTG
This sequence comes from Gemmatimonadota bacterium, assembly GCA_039589315.1. Lineage (GTDB taxonomy): Bacteria > Gemmatimonadota > Gemmatimonadetes > Longimicrobiales > Gaopeijiaceae > JBDHHQ01. The sequence goes on along the minus strand of JBDHHQ010000057.1, from coordinate 7,467 downwards.
GTCCAGGGACGGCCGAGACTCGCGATGGAGGTCTCTGCCCGGTCGTCGGTCCCGACGCTGGACCTCGTGCCTTCCGGCATCACGGACCTAGCGCGGGAGGCGGGCGTCGAGCCCGTGAGCTCCGGCGACCTGGTGAGCGCGTTCCACTCCGTATGGCCGCACGAGGGGCTCCTGGGTCACCGGAAGGCGTCCGAGGTCGTCAAGGAGGTGGCCGCGGAGGCCTTCCGGGAAGCTGCTACCGCCATTCGGGGTGGGTCTCCAACCACAGAGGGGGCCTTGTCTCACTGGATCCGTGACCGTCTGACCGACCGGGGGCTGGGCGTGGAGAACGACTGCATCGTCGCCATAGGCCCGAGGGCCGCCGACCCCCACTACAATCCTGGTCGAGTAGGGGAGACGATCAGACGTGGGGACGTCCTGCTGATCGATCTCTGGGGCAAGGCGAGCGACGCCGACATTCCGGCAGATCAGACGTGGATGGGCTACCTCGGCGGCACCTTGCCGGAGGAGGTCGCGACCATCTGGACAGTGGTCCGAGATGCCCGCAAGGCCGCGGTGCGGTTCCTGGAGGAGCGTTTCGCCGAGGGCGCGGACGTGCGGGGATTCGAGGTGGACGACGTGAGCCGGGGGCACATCGCCGCCCACGGGTATGGAGAGTACTTCATCCACCGCACCGGCCACTCCATCGACCGGGATCTCCACGGGAGCGGGCCCAACCTGGACAACCTGGAGACCCGGGACGACCGTCTCCTGGTGCCCGGCGTGGGCTTCTCGGTGGAGCCGGGCATCTACCTGCCGGACCACCTGGGCGTCCGCTCGGAGGTCAACGTGCACTGGGGCGCCGACGGACCCGAGGTCACGGTGTCGGAGCCGCAGGAGAACGTCTTCCTGCTGCTGGACGACTGAACGGGTGGAGGACCGGGCGCCGGGCCTCCGCCAGCGCTGAAGCGAAGTGGCATCCGCCGGCCCGCTGATCGAAGTCGCCCTGCCGCTTCCCATCGATCAGACGTTCACGTACGCGGTCGAGGGTACCGCTCCGCCGCTGGGCACGCGGGTGCTCGTGCCCTTCCGCCGGAGCGAGCGGGTTGGGTGGGTGACGGGGCTGGGCTCCGCTGGAGGGATCCGGGGAATCCGGAGGATCCTCGCGGTCCTGGAGCCCGAGCCGTCTGTGCCGTCCGACCTACTGAAGTTGGCCCGGTGGATGGCGTCCTACTACACCACGCCGCTGGGCCTCGTGCTCCGGACGTCCGTGCCCGTGGCCCTGGCCGACGCGTCTCAGGACTATGTGGCGCTGGTGGGTGAGCCTCCCGCCTCACTCCGTCCCCGGGAGGCCCGCCTCGTGGAGGCCATGGGGGGACGACCCCACCCCCAGCGGGTCCAGTCCCTGCGCAAGACGCTGGGCATGGGTAGCCTCTGGCCCGAGATCCGCCGTCTCGGCGCGGCCGGCGTCTTGAGCCACGTGACAGTGGCCCCGAAGGGCCCGTCGGCCAAGACACGGAAGGTCGTCGTGCTCGACCGGTGGCTCACGGATCTCGCTGAGCGGGAGCGAGTGCTGGGCCGGGCGCGGAGGCAGAGAGAGGCGTACGAGACGCTGGAGGCTTCGGGCGGTGCCGTCGAGCTCTCCCATCTGCTGGAGAGCGGCTTCTCACGTTCGGTCGTGCGGGGTCTGGAGGATCGGGGCGTGGTGGTGCTGCGGCAGGAGGAAGTGATCCGGGACCCCTTCCTGGCAGCCCGGGCGGACCCGCCTCCGGCGCTGGTGCCCACCGATCACCAGGAGGCGGCCCTGGCTTCGTTGCGCGGGGCGCTCGATCAGGACTGTCCTCGGCCATTCCTCCTCCGTGGCGTCACCGGGTCCGGGAAGACGTTGGTGTACATCGAGCTGCTGAAGACGGCGCTGGAGCGGGGACAGGGCGCCGTGGTCCTGGTGCCGGAGATCGCCCTCACGCCCCAGACCGTGTCCCGCTTCCGCGCCCACTTCGGCGATCAGGTAGCGGTATTGCACTCGGCACTGTCGGACGGCGAGCGCTACGACGCCTGGCGGCAACTCCGGGCCGGCGAAAAGCGCATCGCGGTGGGGGCCCGCTCCGCGGTCTTCGCTCCTGTCCGGAACCTGGGCGCCATCGTCGTGGACGAGGAGCACGACGGCAGCTACAAGCAATCCGAGGCACCGCGGTACCAGGGGCGAGACGTGGCCATCATGCGTGCGGCGGAAACGGGTGCGGTGTGCGTGCTGGGGAGCGCCACCCCGTCCCTCGAGAGCTGGGCGAACGGCGAGAAGGGTAAGTACGCGCTGCTCACGTTGCCTGAACGAGCGACCGGCGCCTCTTTGCCTGCCGTCGAGGTCGTGGATCTTCGGGAGGTGCGGCGTCGGCTCCGTGTCGAAGGCCCCGGGGCGCCGCACCAGGAAGCGAGCGGAGGGATCATCCTGTCTTCGCCACTGGTGTCCGCGATCACGCGCCGCTTGGCCAAGGAGGAACAGGTGATCCTCCTCCTCAACCGCCGAGGCTACGCCAACTTCGTCCAGTGTCGGGAGTGTGGCGCCGTCAGCGAATGCCCCCGGTGCTCGGTCTCCCTGACCTACCACAGGACGACCACCCGGCTCCTGTGCCACCATTGCCGGCACGAGGAGCCGGCTCCCCAGCGCTGCCCGCGCTGCGGCGACCGGGACCTCTGGTATCGGGGGCTCGGCACGGAGCAGGTGGAACGGGTCGTCGCGGAGACCTTTCCGCGGGCACGGCTGGCCCGCATGGACGTGGACACCACCTCGGGGAAGTGGTCGCATCAGGAGATCCTGGGCCGCGTGGAGCGCAGAGAGGTGGACATCCTGATGGGCACTCAGATGATCGCCAAGGGCCTCGACTTCCCCAACGTCACTTTGGTCGGCGTCGTGAACGCCGACGTCGGGATGCACCTGCCCGACTTCAGGGCGAGCGAGCGGACGTTCCAGCTCCTCAGTCAGGTGGCTGGCCGAGCCGGCCGCGGCCCCCTGGGCGGGGAGGTCCTGATTCAAACGCGGATCCCGGAGCACTATGCCATCCGTGCCGCGGTCGTCCACGACTATGTAGGCTTTGCGCACCGTGAGCTTTCGGAGCGGATCGATCCACCCTATCCGCCACATGTCAGAATGGTCAACGTCGTGAGCTCGAGCCCCGACGAGGAGTTGGCCGCAGCCGCGGCCGAGGACGCGGTGCGATGGACTCGCGGCTGGCTCGGACGCCACGCCCTGTCGGATACGGTCGAGCTGGTGGGGCCTGCTCCCTCGCCCATCGAACGACTCCACGGCCGGTGGCGGTGGCACTTCTTCGTTCGCAGCCCCTCGTCCAGGACGCTGGACCACGTGACCCGGGCGTTCTACGCCGGGTTCAAGCCCACCGGCGGAGACGTGCGGGTGGTGTTGGACCGAGACCCGGTGGCGCTCTTGTGACAGGATGGAACGCCGCCCGTTGCTTCATAGCCGTCTTCCCAGCCTATCGGCAACGGCATCGGTCGGCGGGTCCGTCATCGGGCAGACGTTCGCGGCGGGCGGCGTTTGCGCGTTGCCGCGGAGGCTACCCCCGGGTTAGCTTCGGGAAGGATTTTGGGGTTTCATCGGCGCTGGCCGACCTTCCGAGGCAGTCGGCGAGCGGCCTGGACGACGTGAGGTTTCCTGGGCATGAGTTGTCTGGCGCTCAACGCCTCCTTCGAGCCGCTCACCATCGTGCCGGCTCGGCGAGCGATCCGCCTGGTGATGGACCAGAAGGCCGAGATCATCGAAGCCGACCGGTTGAGGTCATTTCGGTCGGCGCACCGTGTCGTGCCGTGTCCGGTGGTGATCCGCCTCGTCCGGTACGTCCGCGTTCCCCGCCGCTTCCGCCGTCAGGTCACGAACACGTTCCTCTTCGCGAGGGATGACTACACGTGCCAGTACTGCGGGCGTCATCGGGAGCAGCTTCGCGGGCGTCAGTTCCTGACCCGCGACCACGTCGTGCCGCTTTCCAGAGGGGGCGGGAACACCTGGGACAACGTCGTCACCGCCTGCTCGCCGTGTAACAACCGGAAGGGAAACCGAGTCCCGCGGGAGGCTGGCATGCACATGCTCACGGTCCCCGGCGAGCCCAACCACGTGCATCTGGTCTGGGCGGTCCGTCGGGTCACGCCCGTGCAGGCCAAGTACATCGAGATGTTCTATGGGCTGGAGGGGCTCTCCATCCTCCAGGACGAGGGCGTCGAGGGGTCAGGGCAGCGGCGACACGTCAGGGCGGGGTAGGGGCCGTCCCATCGAGCGGCGGGTCGAGCGGTCGTCCTACTCGTCCAGCCAGGCGTACGGCCGCTCGTAGAACTGGCCTGAGCCACGGACGGTTCCGTCCGCGGCGTGCTCCTTCCAACGAATCACCCACCCCCGCACGAGATCCTGCTCCAGCTCGTAGGAGAACCCCGGTGCGTCGGCACGCTCTGCCACGAATCGCGCCAACGGTATGGGAAGGTTGGGGAGGCCTTCCACCGAGAAGTCGGTGGGATTGCTCGTGTACTCGACCCGGGCCTGGGACTCGGCGACCTTGAGGATGCGGATGGCCTCTTCGATCGTGGCGACCACCTCCCGGATCCGGTCGGGGAGCACGCTGCCGGTCCGGCTGCGGAGCGTGCGAAGCAGCTCCACCGTTCCCGGTGACTCGAGGTCGGCGCGGATCCCCTCCAGCTGCTGGAGCGCACGGGCCTGCACCTGTAGCAGGCGATGCAGCTCCCGAGCAGGGTGACGCTCGTCGTCGAAGTTCCAGGTCATGAGCCGTTCGGTCTCCGGTCACGGTTGGCGAGCCCGAGAGGGGCCGGCCACGCCTACGCCGCGGTTCCCCCGCCGCGGTCGATTGCTGACATCTTCACGCTGTCGTGCCCTCCACGCCAGCGGACGCCGGGTGAGGCTTCCTATTCATAGGTCGGCCAACCGTACCCGGGCGTCCACCGCGAGGCATCCCGACTCGAAGGCGAGGAGGGGATTGATGTCAAGCTCGGCGAGCGCTTCGTGGTCGTCGGCGAGCTGGGAAAGGCGCTGGATGACCTCGGCCAGCGCATCGGTGTCTGCGGCGGCTTCGCCCCGCACTCCCTCGAGAAGCTTGATGCCCCGGATCGAGCCGATCATCTCCCTGGCATCCACTCCCGAAACGGGTGAGACGGCGAAGGCCACGTCCTCGAGCGCCTCGACGTAGATCCCGCCCAAACCGAAAAGGAAGACCGGGCCGAAGTTGGGGTCGACCGACATCCCGGCTATGGTCTCCCGGCCGCCCCGCACGAATTGCTGAACCAGGATCGCGTCCACGCTCCCCCGACCGTGGGCCTCTTCCACGCTGGCGACGATCTCGTCGTACGCGCGGCCGGCCTCCTCCGGAGAACGGATGTCCACCTTGACGCCGCCAACGTCGGTTTTGTGGATCACGGCCTCGCTGATGACCTTGAACACGACGGGGTAGCCCATGCGCTCTGCGGCCTCCAGCGCTTCTCGACGGGATCGGGTCACGCACACCTCCACGGTGGGAATCCCATATGCGGTCAAGAGCGCCAGCGCCTCGGGCTCGGTGAGCTGCGTGCGCCCCTGGCCCTTGGCCGACTCCAGGATTCGGGCGGCCCTCTCACGGTCCACCTCGAATCGCCGGGGCTCCTCCCTGGGCCGCTCGAGCCACTGCCGGTAGCGGTAGAGCGCGGACAGGGCGCCGGCTGCCGACTCGGGGAACGTGTACGCCGGAATGCCCGCCTCGTTGAGCTCGGCCAGTCCTTCCGGCAGCCCTTCCCGCCCCATGAGCACGGCCAGGATGGGCTTGTCCCGATGGTCGGCCGCCGCCGATACGATGGCCTCGGCCACGTCCACCTGACGGATACCCAGTGGCGGGACGAAGGCGGCGATGGCGGCGTCCACGTTTTCGTCCTCCAGCACCAGGTCGAGGGCCAGGCGGTAGCTCTCCGACGTCGCCGAGGCCACCATGTCCACCGGGTTCCGGAAGGAGGCCTCCTCGGGGAAGACCTGCCGGAGGCGGTCCTGCGTCTCGTCCGACAGGGCGGCCACGTCCAGGCCCGCCGACTCGCACGCGTCGGCGATGATGATGCCGGGGCCACCGGCGTTCGTGACGATGGCGACGCGGTTGCCGAGGGGGGGTGGCTGCGATTCGAAGGCCATCGCCCAATCGAACAGTTGCGACACCGTGCCGGCCCGCAGGACCCCGCACTGGGCGAAGAGGGCGTCCGTGGCGGTATCGGCCGAAGCCAGTGCTCCGGTGTGCGAGGCGGCCGCTCGCGCGCCGGCCGCGGTGCGCCCGGACTTGACCACGATGATGGGTTTCTGCCGCGAGATGCGGCGCGCGATCCGGGTGAAGTTCCGTGGGTTCCCCACACTCTCGATGTACATGAGGATCACGCGCGTGGCGTCGTCCTTCTCCCAGTACTCGAGAAGGTCGTTGTTGCTGACGTCGGCCTTGTTGCCCACCGAGACGAACTCGTGGATCCCGATGCCCAGCTCGGCCGCGTAGTCGAGGATGGTCACGCCCATGGCTCCGGATTGGCTCAGCATGCTCACGGACCCGGGCGGCGGCATGGTCGGCGCGAACGTCGCGTTCATGGAATACGACTCGGCCGTGTTCAACAGACCCATACAGTTGGGGCCTACGAGGCGCATGCCGTAGCGGCGCACCCGGTCCATCAGAGCCCGCTCCCTTCGCGCACCGGCGGGGCCCGTCTCCTTGAATCCTGCGGAGATGACGACGAGAGCTCGGACGCCCTTCTCACCCGCCTGCTCGACCACGTCCCCCACCAGCTCCTTCGGGACAACGATGATGGCCAGATCGAGTGGGCCCGGGATGTCCAGGAGCGACGGGACCGCCGGGATGGAGTGCACGGATCGGGCGTTCGGATTGACCGGGTACAAAACGCCGGTGAAGCCGTGGAGCAACAGGTTGTCCACGAGCTGGTACCCGATCGTGCCGGGTCGTCGGCTGGCTCCCACGACGGCGATCGACGTGGGCTTGAAGAGGGCGTCCAGAGAGCGGCCAGTGATCATGGGGCTCCGTAGTGTCCGGTGGGAGAGAGGTCGGGCTCCCCAAGGTAGCGGCACGCTCCGTCCTGGTCAGGAACGGGCGGCCCCGAGGCTCCAGACGGGTACAAAGATCCCAACCGCCGGCACTGTTTGCCGCGGCTCCCACGCAACGCCGGAGCACCCCACCGGGGGGGGCGATCGCCGAAGCTGCCGGCCGTGCTGCATTTGCCTGCTGTCGCCACGCCGCAACGACGGCGTCGGCGTTCGGGTTTTCGGGTGTGCACGGCCCTTGCACCGGACTCCCACCGAGACCGCCTCTCACGAGCGGTCGCGGCACGCTGCTCGGCTCCGCGGGCATCCCGCGGCGGAGCAGCAGGCCAAGGTGGACGTTCTTTTCGGGGAGGGTGCCGGGCCGGGGCTGTCGGATCGTCCGGCAGCTCAATGTTCGGGAGCCTGACCGGTGCCCTCCCCGT